>NZ_CP068418.1:0-600000 GCF_019873825.1 Mycoplasma sp. E35C
ATGATTGATGATGCTCAAATGTTAGCTTCTAGAACTAAAACAAATGAAGTATTTTTCAACATTTTCAACTCAATCGTAGATCAAAAGAAAACAGTAGTTCTAACATCTGATCGTAAAATTCAACAGCTTCAAGAAAAGTTTGATGCCAGAATGATTTCTAGATTTCAAAAAGGTCTAGAAGTATTTATTGAATCGCCTAATAAACAAGATCGAATTCAAATCTTAAAACAAAAACTAAAAGAGAATTCATTAGAACACTATATCGAAGATCATATTATTGAAGAAATATCAGAATTAAGTGAAGGTGATATTCGTAAAATTGAAGGTTCAGTATCAAAATTAAAATTTAGAATTTCATACAATGGAAGTTCTAAAACCAAAGAAGAAATCCTTAAAGAATTTTTAGAAAACGAAACAAATAATAAAAACTTAATTCTTTCTAAAGATCCAAAATATGTGTTTGAAAAGATCAAACATCATTTTGGTATTGATGAAGAAACAATAAAATCATCTAAAAGAAAAAACGATATAGTTCAAGCTAGACACATTTGCATGTATGTGCTGAAAAATGTTTATAACAAAAATCTAAGTCAGATTGGTAAGTTGCTTAAAAAAGATCACACAACAGTTAAACACGGGATAGAAAAAATCCACGAAGAAATGCAGACTGATCCAGTTCTAAAGGACTTTATTGAAAACTTTAGAAAATAAAATAACAAAAAAGGCAAGAAAAATACTAAAATAACTAAATATATAAGAACTTTATAAAGATAGCAACATATTATGTTGAAAATTTTATTACATAAAGCTACCAAGTCGTTCAAGTTCCATATATCAATAGTTCCATTTTTTTTATTAATCGAAAGTTTAACGACGGTATTAGTGCCGTTCTTCATTTCGGATTTGATTAACTATGGAGTTTTAAAAAACGATTCAGAAGCATTACTTAAATATTCATTAATTTTATTAGCAATCGCCATCGTCGGATTTATATCTGGATATATTGGTGGAAGATCGATTACCATTGCTTCAGTTGAGTTTGCTAAACAGTTAAGAAGCAACATATTTGAAAGATACCAACAATTCTCATTAAAAAATACAGATAAATTTGATAAATCAAGTATTTTAACCAGAATTACAACTGATATTAACTATATTCAGGTGGCAATTACGGCATTTAGAATGGCAATAAGAGGAATTTCAGTATTCTTATTTTCATTCATTTTAATGTTTACAACTAGCTGAAAATTAGGGTTGGCTAGTTTGGTTGTTATTCCGATCATTTTATTAGGAATCATGATTGTTTATCGTTTGGTAATTCCTGATTACAAAAGAATTTTTAAACAATATGATGAACTAAATAAATTAACCAAAGAATCAATTTCAGGTATGCGAGTGGTTAAATCTTATAACCAACAAAATAATGAAATTGAGAAGTTTAATAAAGTCGCTAATTATATCTTTAAGAACTTCTATAAAATCGAAAGAATTAGCTCATTAATTCAACCAATTGTGCAATTATGTATTTACATGTTATCAATTGCCATTGCTTGATTTGGCACCCAAGATATTTTAGCTGGTTCATTAAACATTGGTGATTTAACATCAGTATTAGCTTATGCTTTTCAAATGTTAATTAATTTGATGTTATTAACTTTTGTTTATGTAACGATCATTACAGCAAAACCATCAAAAGACCGTGTTATTGAGTTATTAACTGAAAAGATTGATATTAAAGATCATGAAGATGCAATCAATGTTTTAGATGATTATGATGTTGAATTCAAGAATGTTTCATTTAAATACATTGATGACAATCCACATTACAATCTAGAAAACATTAATATCAAAATTAAGAAGGGTCAAACAATCGGAATCATCGGTCCAACTGGTTCAGGTAAGACGAGTATTGTTAATCTTTTATTAAGATTATATGAACCAAATATTGGTGAAGTTTTGATTGGTAATAAACCCGTTAATCAATACGCACTAAAAACATTAAGAAACACCATTGGTGTGGTTCCGCAAAAAAATATCTTGTATTCTGGTTCGATTAAAGAGAACATCATTATGGGTAATGAAAACTATACGCAAGATGATATTAATAAAGCGATCAACCAAGCACAAGCTAGTGAATTTATTAATAAATTACCTAACAATATTGAATCAATTGTTGAACAAAATGGTGCGAATTTTTCTGGTGGTCAAAGACAAAGAATCTGCATTGCCAGAGCCATGATTAAAAAACCAAAAATTTTAATTTTTGACGATTCAACATCAGCACTTGATACCAGAACTGATGCGTTGATCCAACAAAGTTTTAATAATGATTTTAAAGATGCAAGCAAGATTTTAATTTCGCAAAGAATTTCAACAATTCAGAATGCTGATTGGATTTATGTCTTTAATAATGGACAAATTGTCAACTCAGGAACACACGAACAATTAATCCGTGAGTCTGAACTTTATCGTGAAATTAATCAATCACAAATGGAGCAATAGTTGGTTATGAAAGATAAAAAATTAAAACAAAAATACTTTAAAGAACTATTTGCTTTCATCTGAAAAAATAACAAATGAAGCATGATGATTTCATTCTGTTTTATTGTGATTGCAGCAGTTGCACTAGTATTTGTTAGTAACTTTATTAAAGACCTAGTTGATCTTTATGTTGTGCCATTATTATCTGATAAATTGCAAAATAAACCATTAGATTACACAGGGCTAATTAAGTATTTAAGTTTAGTGGCTGGGATCTTTTTATTGGGAACATTATCAACAATCATTTATGGTCAAATAATGGCCAGAGTTACCCACATTACATTGTTTAAATTAAGAAACAATATGTATGTGCATATGCAAAGGTTGCCAATTAAATATTTTGATACAACCAAGCATGGTGACATCATGAGTTATTATACGAACGATGTAGATACGATAAGAAATTTAATTGTTCAAATTATTCCCCAAACACTACAAGCATTAGTGCAAATTGTAGCAATATTAGTGTTCATGATTGAAATCAGTTTGATCTTAACTTTAGTTACTTTTGCACTATTAATTCCGATGGTGGTGTTCTTCATTTTCTTTGGTAAAAAAACAAGAATTAATTTTATTGCCAATCAAAAAGAAATCGCAATCTTAAACGGGGTAATTCAAGAATACATCGAAAACCAAACAGTATCAAACTTATTTAATTACACACCAAACGTAATTAAGAATTTTGAAAAATCAAATAATAAGCAAGCTGCTATTATGCAAAAAGCTAACGTATTAGCTTCTGTGGTTTTCCCTGTTATGTTGAACTATTCAAACGTGATTTATATCATCGTAGCCATTGTCAGTGTAGTTCTATATAACAACCCATCAACAAGAACAATATTAAATCAAGAACTAACTCCAGGTAGTATTGTTGCATTCATTTCATTGGTGCGCGCTTTTATCGGTCCTTTGGCAAATATTTCGCAAAATATTAACTTTTTTGCTCAATCTCGTGCTGGTGCTGAACGCATTTATTCAATGCTTAAACAACCTGTTGAAATCAATGAAGGTAAGATTATTCTTGATTACATTAAAAAGAACGAAAAAGGCGAATGAGTTCGTTCAGATAAATGAACAAAACAACTTGGTTGAATTTTAGATAACAACCAAATCCAACCATTCCAAGGAAAGGTTGAATTTAAGAATGTTGGTTTTTCATATGATGGTAAAAAACAGGTATTAAAAGATATTAATATTGATGCTTTACCTGGTGAAAAAATTGCGTTGATTGGTAAAACAGGTTCAGGTAAAACTACGATTGCTAATTTGATTAATCGTTTTTATGATGTTAGTGAAGGTGAGATCTTATTTGATGGTTATCCGATAACCAAAGTTGATATTAATTCGATTCGTAAAACTGTTGGTATTGTTTTACAATCAACCGATTTATTCAGTGGCACGATCCGTGAAAATATTGCTTATGGAAATAAAGAAGCAAGTTTAGATGACATTATTGAAGCTGCAAAATTAGCTAACGCTCACGATTTTATTATGAGCTTACCCCAAGAGTATGACACTTATATTACCAACAACGGTGAAGGGTTATCTCAAGGTCAAAAACAATTGCTAGCAATTGCCAGAGTTAGTTTAATGAATCCATCAATCATGGTGTTAGATGAAGCAACATCTAATATTGATAGCCGCACAGAAAAGATTATTAAAAAATCAATGGATAAATTGATGGAAAATCGAACAACATTTGCTATCGCACACCGATTATCAACAATTAAGAATTCAAATAAAATTTTAGTTATCCAAGAAGGTCAGATTGTTGAACGTGGTAATCACGAAGAATTAATTGCCAAAAAAGGATTATATGAATCATTCTATCATTCTTCATTTAACGAAGAAATGGATTAAGAAAGCTAAAATTTTGTATAATTATATAAATCAATATCAAGCGTTGCTTGGTATTTTTAATATCGTATATTTGTAAATAGCTATGAAAAGAACATACCAACCAAATAAAAGAAAACGAGCTAAAACACACGGTTTTAGAGCAAGAATGTCTACTGCTAGTGGTAGAGCTGTATTAGCTGCTAGAAAAAGAAAAGGTAGACACGTTTTAACTGTTTCTGACGAAGCTAGATAGTATTATCTACATTTTTTAATGAAAAGAAAACATAGTTTAAAAAAGGTTACTTCTTTTCTAGAAATCGTCAAAACTAAAAGTAAATATTATTCGAAAAACTACATAATATATGCTAATAAAAACAACGAATCCTTAATGAAAGTAGGGATTGTTGTGCCTAAAAAACTCTTTGCTAAAGCTGTTGTTCGCAACAAAATTAAACGTCAAGTCAGAACCTTTTTTGACGACTTTAAAGACTTTAACAAAGGTTTAAATTTATTAGTTAAAATTAATAATACAAATTTTTTAACGAATAATTATCAAACCAATAAGCAAGAATTTTTTGATTCTTACAAAAGGTTAACCCATAAATTTAAAACTAATTTAATGTAATGAGTAAATTGCGTTCAGAAATTATTAGTCAGTCGTTTAATCCTTTCTGGAGTGCTGCGACAGTAAAAGAACGATCAAGGATTAATCCAAATGTTAAAAAAGGTTTTCAGTTCATCTGAAAGGTTTTTAAGATTTGTGCATTTTTATTCATACTTGTTATTGGTTTATGGGGTTGTACACAATTTTATGCAGAACCATGAACTGTATCTAATCCAAAGATTGGTGTTGGTTTAGAAATTGGTTACAACTACGGAACTACTGGGGATTATCGTTATGATTTAGCGTCAAGTAATAACGGAGCATACTTTAACTTTAGTGAATATTCATTAAGTTATGGACCGTTCTTAGCTTGATTAGTGTGACCAGCTACCCAAATTGTTTTACCAATTCTTTATGGAACAAGAGTTCCATTAGGACAAGGTGTAGATTTAGGATTTAACACTATTTTAGGAATTGTTACTTTATTATTCATTATTCGTTTATTAACAATCGGGATTACTTTAAACTCAAGTTTAAATACCGAGCGGATGGGTGAAGTTCAAGGTAAGATTGCTGAAATCAATGCTAAGTATAAGAATGCAAATGATCCGCAGTCTAAAAAAATGAAGCAAATAGAAATGATGCAGTTGTATAAAAAACACAAGATTAAACCAACTGCGTTATTCGTGCAAGCATTTGTAACAATGCCGATCTTCTTAATTGTTTATAAGATGGTAACTTTAACAAGACCAGTTAAGGCAACAATCTTATTCACAATTTGGGACCTATCATTAACACCAGGAACACAATTGATTTCTGGATTTACTCAAAACTGAGTTTATTTAATCTTCATTTTATTGGTAATTCCAATGCAAATTATTTCGCAATGATTACCACAAAGATGAGCATCTAAACGTAATAGAAATGCTAAAACCACATCACAAAAAGGTTTAGAACAATTAAAGAAAACAAGAAGATTCCAATGAATTATGATCATTGTATTCTCAATCTTCCCAGTTCTTACTCCTTCTGCTGTTGGTTTATACTGGTTTTTAAACTCAATATTTACAATTATGCAATCTTACCTAACTCACGTGATCATCATGAAGCGTAGACAACGGGTAAAAACAATTTCAAAACTAGATCAAATTCTTAACCGTGCACTTGATTAATAAGGTTAATCACTTTTTAAAAAATAATGAATTTGCTCCTTCCAAAGAACGGGGTCAAAACTTTTTAATAGATAGTAATGTTATTAACAAAATTGTTGAAACTGTTAATAAGACTAACCCTTCAAAAGTTTTAGAAATCGGACCAGGATTAGGTGCAATAAGCGACTTATTAATTAAAGAATATAAAGATAATTATCAAGCAATTGAACTAGATAAAAAGCTATTTCATTATTTAAATGAATCAATTTTAAAAGATCAAATTGTTCATGCTGATGCATTAGAAATCGAATGGAATCAATTGTTTGATGATTTAGGCAACAACCCAGTAATGGTTGGTAATTTACCTTATAACATCTCATCTAAGTTGATTAAAAAATTCATTTTATCAAACTATAAATACGCAGTTATTATGGTGCAAAAAGAGATGGCTAATAGATTGTTGGCTAAAATTAATGCCAAAGACTATTCATCATTCAGCGTGTTTTGCCAATACTATTTAAATGTTAATAAAGCATTTGAAATTAATGAAAATTCATTTATTCCAAAACCAAAAATTAAATCAACTTTATTACTTTTAGAAAAAAAAGACATATCTTTTAATGAAGGATATGAAAAGTTTTTAAAACTAATATTCTTACAACGCAGGAAGACCATTACTAACAACTTAAAAACTCATTATAATCTTGAACAAATCAAACAAAGTTTAAAGCAACTTAATTTACAAGAATCAGCTAGAGCTCAAGAGTTAAGTGATCAACAACTATTTAGGTTATATGAAGCATTATCGTAGTTATGCCAAAGCTAATTTTTATTTAAAGATTAACGATTATAGCGAACAGATAAAAAAGCATAAATTAACTTCTAAATTAGTTTTGATTGATCAATATTATGATGATATTTATTTAACAAAAGCTAATACAACCCAAATTAAATATGAAAACGCCAATCAAGAAATTCTTAATTTTCAGGACGACATCTTATTAAGAACTAAGCATTTTTTAGAATCCAAATTGAACCAAGAATTTAATTTTAATGCAAAGGTTATTAAAAGAATTCCAACACTTGCTGGCTTAGGTTCTGGATCTAGCAATGCAGCTATTCTGATTAAATGAATTTATCAAGAATACAAAATTAACAACCAAATTTCATATTACGAAATTGCTACTGAATTAGGTAGTGACATTCCATTTTTCTTATCTGGATATGATTGCGCCATTATCAAAAACTTTGGTGATCAAATAATTGCTTCAGATATTTCAGGATACAAATTTGCTTCTTTTGTTTTTAACAAACAAAAACCAAGCACCAAAGAAATTTTTAGATTATTAGACCACACAAAAATAAATGTTAATGACATTAATGATTTAGAAAAACCGTTTTTTAAATTATTTCCAGAATTATACGAATCTTTTATTAAATTAAAAAAACCTAACAACCATGTATTGCTTTCAGGAGCAGGTAGCAGTTTTGTAATCTTTGAAAAATTAAATTAAACAAAAAATAAACTAAATATAATAAGCATAAGTAATAGACAGGTCTTCTATGATATTTAAAAAGATAAAAGAAAGTATTAATCAAGCATTAACTCAACTTGGTTTTAGTACACAAAATGATTATTTAATTCAACAAACAAAAAACATTAAATTTGGTGATTTTAGTACGAATATTGCGATGGTTTTAACAAAAGATGTTAAGAAATCACCAGAAGAAATTGCTAATTTAATTATTGAAAAAATTGATCAAAAAGCCTTCGATAAAATTACTTTTTCTAAACCTGGATTTATTAACTTCTTTTTAAGCAATGAAGATAAATATAAAGTAATTGAACAACTACAAGATCCAAATTATCAAGTAGAAAAATTACCTGAAAAAGATCGCGATTCAATTAACATTGAATTTGTTTCAGCTAACCCAACAGGATTCTTACACTTAGGACATGTTCGTAATGCGTTTACTGGTGATGTTTTGGGTAACATCATGCGTGCAGTGGGTCATAAAGTTGTTAAAGAATATTGGATTAATGACTTAGGGAACCAAGTTTCGTTATTTGCGTTATCAGTAATTATTCGTTATTTAGAAAAACTTGGTGTTGATAAATATAAGATGCCAGAAGATTCATACCACGGTAAAGAACCGTTCTTTGTAGCTGATGAATTAATTAAAGAATTTGGCGATAAATATAAAGATATTGAAATTGCTAACAACAAGATTGCTGATGAAAAACTTCGTAAAGAATTAATCACATATTGTACGCAAAAAATGCTAGATTTCATTAAGCACGATCTAGCTTTAATTGGTGTGCATATGGAAGTTTGAACTAGTGAAAAAACTGTTTATGGTTCGGGAACTTTAACTAAATTATTAGATAACCAATTAAAGAAACACACATACACAAAAGATGGTGCTTTATGATTAAGAACAACAGATCGTGGTGATGATAAAGACCGTGTTATCTTTAAAGAAAATGGTGATCCAACATATTTTGGAACCGATATTGCCAACCACTATTTAAAATTTGACCGTGGCTTTAATAAATTAATTAATGTTTGGGGTGCTGATCACTTTGGACATATTGCAAGAACAACATGTGCCGCTGAATTAACAGGTGTTAAAGAAGGCAACTTCATTGTTGTATTAATTGAAATGGTTAAATTATTGAAAGATGGTAAGGAAATTAAATTCTCAAAACGTCTAGGTAATGCAATTAGTATTCCAGATATGCTTGAATTCTTATCAGTAGATGCTG
Source organism: Mycoplasma sp. E35C (assembly GCF_019873825.1). Classification (NCBI taxonomy): domain Bacteria; kingdom Bacillati; phylum Mycoplasmatota; class Mollicutes; order Mycoplasmatales; family Mycoplasmataceae; genus Mycoplasma; species Mycoplasma sp. E35C. The sequence continues at coordinate 8,903 of NZ_CP068418.1, forward strand.
CAAGATGATTTATTCTTAATCAATCTGCAACTAGCGGCATTAATATTGATGTTGAAATTACTAATAAAAAAGATAGTTCTAACCCTGTATATTATGTTCAATATGCTCACGCAAGAATTCATAAGTTATTAAGTAAATCTGGTTCAATTGATTATTCAAAAGTTGATGTAAATTTACTTAATTCAGAAGTTGAAAGAAGCATCATTAACCATTTAGCAAGCTTTAAACACTACATCCACAATGTTTCATCAACATATGAAATAAACAAATTATTAACATTTGTTTATGTTTTATCAAAAGACTTCCACAGCTGATACAATTCACATGAAGTTTTAAATCAAGATGAAAAAACTAAGAATACAAGACTAGCACTTGCTAAAGCAATACAAATACAGATTAAATATTTATTAAGATTATTTGGTATTAATGCCCCAGAACAAATGTAATTAGCTAATGAGCAGGCCTAAACAAACAACACAAAAGAACAACAAAAAGTTAGTATTAGCAATTATTTTATTGGTATTAATTATTGTTATTGGAATTGGCGGATATTTCGTTTATACGAGATATTTTGCTAAAAACAAAACACAAACAGATCCTTCACATAATCATTTAGATCTTATAGATCCAAATGATCCCAACCAAAATAATCAACCAGTTGTTAATCAAAATACTTATAAAAAAGTTGGTGATTTAAGAATTTTAGCTTGAAATGTTCTTAATTTTGGTCACAAAGCTTCGCTTGATAGCAATAAGTTTATTAACATCTCAAAAACCATTAAATTAAGTAATGCTGATGTTGTTGGTTTGGTGGAAATTAATTACAATGATCAACAAATAGTTGAGAATTTAACTAATAGTTTAGGCTCATCATGAAGTTACACATTCAGTGGTGAAAATTATAATAGCAAGTTTCCTAATTCAAAAGAATCGGTTGCTATTCTTTATAAAAAAGACATAGTTGAACCACTACAAACAGGTTCTATTAATCCAAATAACATCTACACTAGACCGCTTTGATATACAAAGTTTAAGACCAAACAAGATAATTATGAGTTTATATCAATGTTTGGTCACTTTGATGCTCCTGGTGCTAATAAAAATAATGATGAAACCAAAGGTCCTAACAATCAAGGAAGTCAAGAAATTTTAGAAGCAAAAACTGTATCAACTATATTTAAAGAATTAAAAGAAAAATATCCAGAAACTGATATAGTTGGTTATGCTGATACTAATATCAAAGAAGAAAATAATAACTTATTTGATTCGTCTGAATATCAATTAAATTACATTGATTTTAATGATAATAAAGAGAAATATAAAACTTCATTAGGAACTAAGAATAATTATTCAAACACATATGACAAATGATTTGTTTATGATGCTAAGAATAGTAATATTCTAAGAAAAAGCGAAATTCCATATAAGATTGATATTATCAATGCTTTTAGAGATAAAATTTGAGACAGAGAACAAAGCTTAAATGGTTGAAAAGCTAGCCATCCAAACGCAACAAAACTACCAACAGATTTTCAAATTATTCGAAATGTTTCAGACCACGCACCAATAATTTTAGATATCAATTATAAGACCCAAAACACTGTTGATAATTAATTGATTTAATGCTTATAAAACAATGATTATTTAACTAAAATAAAGACTTAAATATCTAGCAGCTAGTTAGATATTTTTTTATGATCACAAACATTTAAATAAAAACTAACTCTATTTTGTAATTTTTATAAAAAGACATATTAATTTCCTTTATTTTAAAGGGTTTTATGCTTAAAATAGCTTGATTTTAGATACAAAAAAATAAGTCTATTAATAAAAAAATAAATATTTTAAAAATGGCTTTTTTATCTTATAAATCAACGAAATTAAAATCATTTAAGCTTATTTATGAACCTATCCAACTTAAATCATTTAAAAACCTTAAAAACATTATCCTTAAATCTTGTTAAAATCAAAACGTCAAGTTAGCAAATCGCTAATTTGATTAGTCAAACAAGGGGCAATAAAATGACTAAAAATATAAAGATATTATCAATCTGTGTAGGTACACTCGCAGTTGGTGGTATTGTTGGTGTAGGTGGCTATTTTACTTATAGTTACCTCAAACAAATAAGATCATCAACTTCAAACAATCATGCTAACAATGTGGTTGTCAATAAGAACGACTTCAATCATAAAGTCTCCAGGAACTCAATTAGTCCATCATTAAATAATAATGATAGGACCATAACAAACAAACCTGATGGTAATGAATCAACATCATCAAACAATTCAATTAATAAGAATCATGAAGGTGCAACTTCTAGTTCATTAAAAATTAATAAATCTTTTGATGAAGCTGATAAAAATGATGTAAATAATTCATTAAATTCAGGTAAACCTAATAACAAATCTCAAGTTGTCGAAGGTGATAATAAACCACCTTCTCAAAATCAATTACAAGTTAATCAAAGCTCAGAACAAATTGATCAAGGGGAAGAAAGCATCAATAAAGAGCGATTAACTACTAATATTAATAACAACCAAGAAGATAAAACAACCATTCAAAAAGATGATTATTATTCCTTAGTTCCACAAGAATATAAAAGGAATGGTAATTTAAGATTACTTAGTTGAAATGTTAAGAACTTCGGAAGTAAATCGATAAATAATAATGTTGATTCATCCAAGTTTAAAAACATTGTTCAAACAATTAAGATACTAGGTGCAGATATTGTTGGCTTAGTTGAAATTAATTGGAAAGACTAACAGGCAATTAAAAACGTTATTAACGCATTAGGAGAATCTTGAAGCTATACATTTAGCGGTGAGAATGCCAATAATAATGTTGTTGATGCTGAAAAAGAATCTGTTGGTATTATTTACAACAAAACCAAAGTCAAACCAATAGTTTCAGAATCCATAAATGTTGATAATGTTTATCGTAGGCCATTATGAGCAACAGAGTTCTTAACAACGGATAATAAATATAAGTTTTTAACTTTATTTGCACATTTCAACAGTCCTGGAGCTAAAAGAAGCAGTGGTGAAAAAACCGTGCCAAAATCTTATGGTCAAGGTGAATGAGAATGAAATGAAGCACTAACGCTTGATCGGGTATTTAAAGATCTTAAAAAGAAATATCCTAATGTTGATATTATTGGTGGTGGTGATACCAACATTAAAGGATTAAGTAATAACAACGCGTTTGCATCAGATGAATATAAGCTTAATTATGTTGATTTTGATACGAACAAAGAAGATTACTTAACATCATTAAGCACTAAGCATTATGCTTATGCTAAAAACAGTTCATATGATAAATGATTCATTTATGATTATGGACAATTAAATGTTTTGGCTCAACAAAGCAATATTCCTTATAAGTTTGATGTTTTACAAGCATATCAAAAAGGTTATTGAGATAAACAAGCAGCCATCTCATCTTTTCACAAAACAGATCCAAATAAAGGTAAACCGACAAACTTACAACTAGTAAGTAAAGTTAGTGACCACGCACCAATCTTATTAGATGTGCAATATTAAATTATTAAGCTTAATTAAGTTAAGCTAAATCCATTTTCTTTTTCCTAATTTTGTATTCAAAACATAAAAAATATTGAGGCTCATACCTCAATATTTTTATTGTTATTGCTATAAAAGAAAAGCATATTTGTTTGATCAATATGCTTAATAATCTTTACTTATTTAAGTCAAAGATGAAAGAATGTTATTTGCTTTCAGGATAATGTTCTTCTTTGATTTGTTTAATTTTCTTATCGATTACTAAAAGATCTTCTGACATCTTGAATGCGTTGATTAAATCACCACATTTCTTTTCTTCAGCAATTTGATCTTTAATGAAGTATTCAATAAAGTTATAAGTAGCAAAATCCTTGTTCATGAAAGCTACTTCTGCAATTTCATTAAAAGCAGCACTAACACCTTTTTGGTATTCTGAGATTGCTTCTAAGATTGGTAATGGTTCTGATGAATCAATGATTTTAGGAACCATTAATTCATTAGTGCGAATTCAACTTTGACGATCTCTTAAATATTTTTCAATTGTTTGAGCGTGTTCGAATTCTTCTTTTCCTCATTCGTATAATAATTCAGAGAAATGATCCATTCCGTATTCATCAATTCTAGCTGAATATTCGAACATCAAAGCAGCTGTAGCTAATTCTTTATTATATTGATTGTTTAATAATTTTCAGACATTATTGTTCATTCATCATACCTTAAGCTAAATAATAAACATATTAATTAATTATAAATTATCGATTTTATATGAAACAATAAAAATTAAAGCTTAATATTTTAAAATTTAATTAATAACGGTTGTTTTAATGCAAAATAGAAAATTACAAGAATTCCTGATAAGTTCTACGACTCTGCTACGAGACACAATAAAAAATAAAAAAGCAATTATTCCTTTAAATGGTGGAGTATTTGCTTTTGTATTAGCAAAAATTACAAAATTAGCCATCGGTCATAACCTTACTTGTTTTTATATTGACAACGGGATGATGCGTCATAATGAAGCGGCTAATAAAATCAACTTTTTTCGTGAAAAATTAGATTTAGAAGTTTGACACATTGATGCTAAAGAGTTGTTTTTAAACAATCTTAAAGATGTTTATGATTATGATAAAAAACAAGAAGTAATTAATGAAACATTTTTAGAAGTAGCCAAACAAACAATTATTGATATTAATCAAAAAATTGATTTTGCATTAATGGGGACATCGTTTGATGATGTCAACCAAGGTTTAAATATTGCTAAAGCTCTTGATAAAAATGTGGTTATTTTTGAACCATTAAAACAATTATCTTTACAACAAGTAATTGATATTGGTAATTTATTAAGTATTGAACCTGAATTCTTGAATGAAAAAATCTTCCCACTATCTGGATTTGGTTTAATGGTTGAAGATGAAGTTCGTGAAGAAAAAATCTTGGTTCTGAAAAAGGCATATTATTTAATTTGCAAAATCTTAGGTGAAAAGGCCGAAGATACTTTTGAAATCAAGATCCGTGATGATATTAGCATCAAAGATCGTTTCAATCTTTATATTGAAACTAAAGAATTATTATCAGAAGTAAATATTAAAAAAATAAAAGACCAAATTACTGGTCTTTTACCTAATGTTAATAAGATCTTTATTAAGATCTAAATTTCACGAATCTGCGAAACAATTAGTGGGTTTCTGTGTTTGTTGCGTCAGATGTAGAAGCGACAACTTTCATGAATAATTTTCTTTAATTCAGCTTCTGAATAGTTTTTATTTTTTAATAAATATTCATTGCTTTTGGTTTTAATTTCATAAGCAATTTTTGTCATCAATCCATGACTGTCTTTTAGATAAAAACAACCACTTGATTTTAATGTTGGTTGAGTTTTAATTTGCTTAGTAGCTTTGTCAATAACCACAGTGATGGCAAAAATACCTTCTTCAGACAATACTTGTCTGGTATTCATGATGCGCTTAACGTTTGGTGAAACTGATTTGCCTTCAATATAAGCTGGTTCAGCATCGATTGTTTCATTTGTATAATACAACTCACGATCAATTAAATAAACAACTTGACCGTTTTTGTGTAAAGCAACATTTTCAGGATCAAAACCACATTTAGATGCTAATCTTCTTAATGAAGCAAACATCTTATATTCACCATGGATAGGGAATAAATATTTAGGTCTTAACAATGAAAGCATTAATTGGATCTCTTGCATTGTTGCGTGACCTGATGCGTGTAGTTTTAATGAAGGAGAGTTTTCATAAATTGAAATTCCTTCTTCTTTTGATAGTTCGTTTAATAAACGTTCAACAGCAGCATAGTTCCCTGGAATTGGGTTAGAAGACATGATAATTGAATCGGTTTTTTTCAACTGAATTCATGGATGTCTGCCGCTAGCTAGCATATTTAAAGCAGCTAATTCTTCACCTTGTGATCCTGTGCAGAAAATCATAATTTCATTATCAGGATATTTTTCAACATAACGTGATTCAACAATATCATCATCGTTTAAATTAATATAACCAACATCTCTTGATATTGATACGTTATTATCCATTGATTTACCTAGTAAGCAAATCTTACGACCATGTTGGATGGCAATTTCAATTACTTCACTAATTCTGGTAACGTTTGAAGCAAATGTTGATAAGATCACCCGACCATGAGCATTTTTAATAATATTACGAATATTATCGTAGATTTCTTTTTCTGAACTAGAAAAACCAGGCACTTCAGCATTGGTAGTTTCAGTCATAAAAACATCAATACCACGCTTGCTAATTTCAACAACTTTATGGATGTCTAATTCTTCATTTCCAGCATTAAAGTCAAAACGGTAGTCACCACTCTCTACAACATTACCATTAGGCGTTTGAATACATACACCAAATGCATCAGGAATCGAGTGACACACACGATAAAAATCGAATTTAAAGTGTTTGGTTGAAAACTCAGAATGATCATCATAAGTAACAATCTTATATTTATTAAGATTGTGATGTTCATGCAATTTCTTTTCAATCAATTTAGTTGCCATTAATGGCGCATAGATTGCTGGAATACTTACTTCTTTTAATAAATAAGGAATCCCACCAATGTGATCTTCGTGACCGTGGGTGATAATTAATCCCTTAATCTTATGTTCATTGGCTTTTGCGTAAGCAAAATTTGCCACAATTCCATCAATTCCTAACAATTCAACTGATGAAAATTTGATACCACAGTCAACGATTAATAATTCATCGTCATACTCGATACCATACATATTTTTTCCTACTTCTTCCAAACCACCAAATGCAAAAATTTTAGTTGGTTTTTTATTAGGATTGATATCTAAAAAATCCTTGATCATTGTTATTTAAATATATGTGTTTTTATTAATAAATAAAGATAAGTAAATCTAATACTTATAGGCTCTATTTTGATAGAAGTAATTCAATTATATGATATTTTAATTCTTAATAGTCAAAAAAATTAGATTGATATTTTAATTGTTATTTTCTTAATATAAATTGTTTTATATTAGGATTGGCATAAAATTATCTATACATACTTATTTGGTATAATTATTAAATAGTTAATTTCCTTTTATTTAAGTGTTTAATTTAATTAAGAGTGTTATTCGTTCTTTCAAGAAAGCTAAGGTAGCATTAGTTAGCTTAACTTTTTTGATATTTTTATCATCGTTAACTTATTCTTTACTTGATAGCACGAATAGAAACTTAGAAACTTCATATAACCAAGTGAATAACGAAGGGTTATCTGGAGATTTAGTAATTAATGAAAAATACGACTTTGGGTCTTTACAATTTGATTCAGATCCTGTTGTTACTTCGGTTTCTAAGGATACAAAAAGCGTTAAGATTTTCTTACCAGAATCATCAAAGACGCCATATTTAAGTAATATTATTGAGAAGAATAAAAACTATCAAAGTATTACAGACTACACATTTAGTTTAAATCCAAGCTCAAGTGTTGAAGATAAAAAAACCCAAGTTCAAAATGAAATACTAGCTGCATCTAATAAATTAAAAAACACTTTAGAAAACGATCCAAAAGCCAAGATTGATACCGTTTTAAATGAAAAGAATATTAGTTTTGAACGGTATGAATCATTAGATGTGAGTGAAGGTGATTTTCAAAAGAAGATTATCCGTAATAACAATGATTATCAAGTTAATCGTTTAGTTCTTTATCAAGGACAAAGGATTAGTGATTTTAAATATGACTTTGATAAGTTGAATGATAAGTTCTTAAAGATCAAAGAAGCTTTTATTAAAAGTAATCATATTGAAGAACAAAATGCGATTATTGACAAGGATAAAGATTTAAAAGACATCTTATCTTATGTGATAACTGGAATTGATGATCAAACAACAAACGAACAATTAAAGCAATTTAAAACCAGTGCTAATAAAGTTATAACTAGCCAAACATTAGATGATAATGATTATTTAAGGATTAGCAAATTCATTGATACCAACGAGAATCCAATTAATAATAATTGGAGTTTAATTTTTCAATGAAGCTTTGATGGAATTATTAAATCAACAGTTAGATTAATTAATCCAACTAGTTATTTTGGTATTGTTGCTCCTGGTAACTGAAATTTTGAAAAGGATGAAAAAAAGATCTTTGATGATCAAGAAAAAATCAATCGGTTATTAAAACTTAATGGTGATGCATTTATCAATGAGTTTGAAAAAATTGATGATGTCTATAAGATCCAAATTGATCAAACTAAATACTTAATTTTAGGTGTTGGTATTACTCCAGATTTAATTTATCCAATTTATAGTTTTACCAACTTGATTCCCAATCCTAAAACCCAAAGGTTGTATTATGTAAATAGTTTTGGTTATTCAAGATTACGCCAAGCATTTATTACCAATCCGATTGAAACTAATATTGTTGCCAGATTTAATGATCGCAGTTTATCAGTTGATCAACAACAAAAAATCTTGGATGAAATCAATCAGTGAGCAGCAGTTAATATGGCTTGACCACCAAGCTTGAAATCAGCCTACTTTACAACTGATACATCAAACATTTTAAACCTATCAGCTGGACGGGTAACATTTATTCCTTCGTTATTACAAACGATAACTAAAACATCGTTAATGATTACAGGGATAATTATTTTATTAGCATTATTGGTTGGGATTTTAATTGTTAAAAACTATATTGAAAAAAACCGTCAAACATTAGGGATCTTATTAGCTAACGGATTTAGTAAAAGAAAGATTAATCTTTCTATGAGTATCTTTAGTTTAATTCCATCATTGATTGGTGGGATTGTTGGATACTTATTGGGATTCATATTGCAACAAGTTGCAATTAATGCATTTAAATCGTTCTGATTTATACCAGTAAATTTACAAGAATTTAGCAGTGCTTCGCTGTTTGTTTCGTTCTTATTACCATTAATCATTTTTGGTATTACCAGTGCATTGGTGTCTGCATGATTAATGCGTAAAAATGTCGTAGATTCTTTAAAAAATGACAGTGAATACAAGGTAAGTAAATTATCAGTTTATATTAAAAAACCAATAGCAAAATTATCCGTAATGCATCGCTTCAGAATCTCGATTGCATTTAACTCATTATGAAAACTAATCATCTTGTGTTTATTATCAACAGCCACCATGGTAGTTTTGATTTTTTCATTATCAACAACCAATGTTTATGATGACGCGAGAAAAAACACTTTTGGTGCTAACAATTATCAATACTATGTAGATCTAGCCACACCAACTGAGCAATCTGGTTTAATTAAATACCAAGAATTTAAAGATCTGGGTAAAACTGATCCTGAAATTCAAGGGTATAACAAAGATTATTTCTTGGCTAACTCAAGAACTAATACCCAACAAGATGGTTGAGCCAACCTACATATTGTTGGTTTAGATGATCTAACCCAACAAAACCAAAGAATAAGTTATCTAAAAAACTATGTTCAATCAAAGATTGGACTAGATTATGTTATTGGTGTTGATTTATTAAGTGCTAATGCTTGGAACTTGTCAAGTTCATTAATGCCATCAAACCAAGCAGCAGCATCTGAACAATCTAACCAGATTTTCTTAAAAACAATTGCTGATCATGAATATCCAAAATTAAAAGAATTAACTCAAAATAATAAACCAGAAAAAGATACTTATTACATTAAATTAGAATGAGATTCTAACCTTAATCATTTAGTATATAAGATTAATGAAAAAGCCGCAATTAATGGTGGTATTTTAAAACCCGAATTTATTAAATTCTTACTTCGTCAGTTTGAAAATATTTCTAATGGCACATATGGTTTAGTAGACTATAAAATCACATATAATGTGATTGGTTTAGATAAGCAAACAATCGGTAATTTAGATAAAAAACAATCACCTAAATATTCATACAGCAGAATTGATGTAACAGCAGATAATGACGCAAAATTTCAAATAAAAGGTATTAAGAATTGGATTAAAAATCAAAAAATTGATGAAGACTATTTAGGTCCAATTTTAGTTAATGATGAGAATAAAGTTATTAACGAAGCATTATTTGAAAAACATAATTTTAATCCGTTAATTATTAATGCTTTTGTTGCCAAATCAAATGACTGAAATGTTGGTGATGAAGTTGAATTTAAAATAACCAATCGTGTTGATCGTATTTCTGATAAATTAGGTATTACTGATCATAATAAGTATTTAGAAAATCAAAAGGTAAGATTTAAAATTATTGGCATATCTAGTTCAGCCAGAGATAATGAACTATATACTTCTTATGATCTTGCTAACAAACTATTAGGTTATAGTGATTTTGAAATTCAAAATCAATTACCTTTCAATGGTTATTTTGCTAATGATCTTTCAGCTTTTGAAAAATCAACACCATTATTTTCAGAATCGGGATTATTCCCTTCAACATCAAATTTTTCAACCGATAACCAACAATTAAAAAATATTATTCAAGCAAGTATTAATAACTTTGATAAAGCATTAACATCAGATAATGAAAGTTCGATTTCACCAATTCGCCAGGCTTGAATTGATGATTACAAAACTTTATTAATATCTCTTGGTGAAATCAAAAATATTGATAAAGAATATCACACTTGAACTAAACTAGAAAACACTGATGATAAGATCAATCAATATATTGAAACTTTAGTTAGAGTTTATGGTGGATTACCGTATAATACGATGATTAATTATCTGTATAACAGTAGTTCAAATAAAACGATTTTTGATAATATTTCGCAAACTTCATTAACAATTCAAAATGTCTTGATTGCCATGATTGTGCCAATTGTTACATTGATCGTAATCTTGATTTCAAACATGTTGATTGATGAATTAAAGAAGATTGCCATCAGAATGAAAGCATTAGGTTTTTCAGATCGTGCTATTATTCTTTCATTCTTATCAATCTATATTCCTGTCTTTATTTTTGGATTGTTAGTAAGTGCGCCGATTTCGATTATTTTGGTAAATATTTATAATTTAATCATTCTTAAATCTGCTTCAATTGCCTTATTCACCACGATTAATTTTGGTCATGTTGTTGGTGCTTTATTTGGAGTAATGGGAATCTTTTCAATTTCATTCTTTGCCAACTGATGAAACCTAAGAAAAATGAAGATTGCTCAGGAAATTAAAAACTATTAGTGTGCTATGTCAAATTTAGAAATTACGAAGTATATTAATGAAGCTAAAATCAGTAATGATTTACATTATTTAAAGATTGACTGGGAACAACCAGTAGTTTTTGTTGTTAATAACTTTGGTGAATTTAACAACATTTACAACTCATATATTGGCATTGTTAATCACTACATTAAAGCCCGCACTAAGGATGCTTGTTTATTGCGTCCTAACCTTAAGTTAAGTGTTAATAAGTTGGTTAATAACTTACTTTATTTAAAACAAAACCTTGACCAAAGTTATGGAAAGATGTTCATAGCATACGATCCACAAACACATAAAAAACAATATTTGGTAAAAAACTTTGTTGATTATGTAAATGAACAAGTAAACTCATTGATTTTTTATATCAATGAAATCATTTATGAGATCAAACAAAAAGAACGTGTAGCTGATCGTAAAGAAGTTATTAAGAATCAAACTGAGTATGAAAACATATTAAATGATGAATCAGCAATGATGATTAATTATTTCAAAAAGCTTGAAAATAATATTGCTGATGAAGCATATTTAGGAAAAAGCTGATTGAAAAAAACTGAAGTATCAATCAAGCAACGAGAACAAAAAATCAAAGATTTTTTTAAGATCTTATTTATTAAAAAATTCAACAAGGTTAAATTAGCAAATATTTACAAAAAGATCGATAAATTTAAGCAAAATCTTGAAACTGCATTCTGAGATTTAGAAGTAAATAAAGTTGCAATTTTAAACAAACCTCATAAGTCAAAACATAACATTCCATCTAACAATGATTATGTTATTGATTTAAAGAATGTAACCAAATATTATTCAAATGATGTAACAACCACCAAGGTTTTAAAAAATGTAAATTTACAAATCCCTTGAGGAGAGTTTGTTGTTATCCTAGGTCCATCTGGAAGTGGTAAAACAACTTTATTAAATATTATTTCAGGAATGGACCGTGCAAGTAGTGGAACTACTTTTGTAGCAAATAAAAACTTAATTAATTATTCAGATACGCAATTAACAAAATTTCGTAAAGAAAATATTGGTTATATTTTTCAACAATATGGTTTGTTACCAAACCTAAATGTGCGTGAAAATATTGAAATTGGTTCTTATTTACAACGTGATGCTTCTAAGCGTGCTGATATTGATGAATTATTAAAAAGCATTGGCATGTATGAACAACGCAATAAGTTACCAACTGAATTATCAGGTGGTCAACAACAACGGGTGTCAATTGCCAGAGCAATTGCCAAAAACCCAACCATTATTTTTGGCGATGAACCAACAGGGGCGCTTGATGAAGAAATGACCCAAGTTGTTTTAGAAGAGTTTGTAAACATTAACAAAAAAAATAAAACAACTTTAATCGTGGTAACCCACAACCCATTGATTGCAGATATTGCTACCATGGTAATCAGAGTAGGTGATGGAACAATTAAATCAGTAATCAAAAATGAAAATCCAAAATCAGTTCGTGAAATAAACTGGGGCTAATAGTCATATTAAAAATAAAACAATTTATAATTATTACTATTAATTATGGATATAAGAATCGGTCAAGGTTTTGACAGCCACAAGCTTAAAAACAAAAAAAATAGCCAGATTTTTTTAGGTGGCGTTCCTGTTAAATCAGACCAACAAGTAATTGCTCATTCAGATGGTGATGTTGTGCTTCACGCACTAAGTGATGCCATCTTAGGATGCGGTGCTTTTGGTGATATTGGAATGTATTTTGATGAAAAAGATCCAGCTCACAAAGATGTTAGTTCAAAAACAATTTTGAGTTATTGTCTAAAGTTAATTAAAAAGTTAAAGCTAGAATTTTTCAATATTGATTTAACAATCTTTGCTCAGGATGTTAGAATTGATCCTATTCGTTTAGAAATTAAAAGTTCTTTGATGAAACTTACGGGATGTAAATATGTAAACGTTAAAGCAAAGAGTTATGAAGAACCAAGCAACGAAATTGCTTGTTCTTGCGTTGTTTTAATGTGTGGTAACAATAAATAAAAATGTCTAAACTAAATTACACAATTAAGAAAATTTTAATTACAAACGAAGAAATTAATGAAGCATCAGTTAAAGCTGCTGCTTGAATTAATGAAACATACAAAGACGATGAAATCGTTTTAGTCGGAATCTTAAAAGGTTGTATTCCGTTCATTGGTAAGATTATTGATAAAATTGAATGCGAAACAATCTTAGACTTTATGACTTTAAGTTCATTTAAGGGTGAAACTAAATCACAAGGGATTCCCAAGATTGTTATGGACTTAGCTTATGACATTAAAGATAAAAATGTCTTATTAGTTGAAGATATTGTTGATAGCGGTCATACAATTAAAATCGTTTTAGACCTATTAAAATCACGTGGTGCTAAATCAGTTAGATTATTAACTTTCTTAGATAAACCAACAGGTAGAAAAGTTGATATCAAACCAGATTATACATGCTTTACTGTGCCTCATGGTTTCTTAGTTGGTTTTGGCTTAGATTACAAAGACAAATTAAGAAACTTACCGTTTGTAGCACATATTGACCAAAAGGATTAAGCATTAATATATAATTATTTAACTATATGGCTAAAAACACATCTAATATCAACGATCGAATGACGGATAATGCTAAACAACCAGCTAACGTTCGATCGATTGTTTGAAAAGTGATTATTATTCTGCTTCTATTAGGAGCGGTTATTGGACTTATCTTATATTTTGTCTTGCCAAGAAATATAACGACAAATATCGTAACTTTTAAATACAATCAAACCAATAACGCCTTAACAGCAATTGTTCAAGGAAATGGCAGAGAATATCTGGTTGATTTACCAAAATCTTCTTTTGCTTCAACATACACAACCTTTTATAGTTTATCGGTTAATATGAATATTAATGGTAATAACACCTTTGTGGCTGTTACAAAACCATTAACTACTTCACAAAACGAAACTGTATTTAATATCTCTAACTTAGTTATTAATACAACCAGAGGTGTGGCAAGTATTGTTGATAAAACTGGTAAACCAGAAGTAATCTTTACAGCAACAAATACTTTCTTTGCATCAGGTAGTGCAACAACACTTCCAGCCGACTTTAATTTCGGATCATCTACAACTAATAATGTAGGAATTGCAACCGCTGGTGCAATCCCTGGAATTGATCGTTTATTAACGATTGGTAATGTTCCACCTGCTGATAATTCATCTGCTGTTGTAACTCAAATTATCATTGGTTTATTACCATTTATTCTATTAATCATTATCTATGTGATTATCTTTAGAAGAATGGCTAAAGGCATGGGTGGTGGTGCTGTTGGTGAAGACGGCGAAAATGTCTTTACAATTGGTAAATCACAAGCTAAACTTGCTAAATCTACTTTTAAATTCAGCGATGTTGCTGGTATTGAAGAAGAGAAAAATGAACTAATTGAATTAGTTGATTACTTAAAACGCCCAGGTAAATATGTTCAAATGGGTGCAAGAACTCCAAGAGGGGTAATCTTATATGGTCCTCCTGGAACTGGTAAAACATTACTAGCCAAAGCAGTAGCTGGTGAAGCTGGTGTTCCATTCTTCCAAGTAACAGGTTCAGCTTTTGAAGATATGTTAGTTGGGGTTGGTGCTAAACGGGTAAGAAACCTATTTGCTAAAGCTAAAAAAGCTGCTCCTTGTATTATATTTATTGATGAAATTGACTCAGTTGGTTCTAAGCGTGGTAAGTATGAAATTTCAGCAGGTTCAGTGACTGATCAAACATTAAACCAATTGTTGGCTGAAATGGATGGATTTAGTGCTCGCACAGGAATCATCGTAATGGCTGCAACTAACCGTTTAGATGTATTAGATGAAGCATTATTACGTCCTGGAAGATTTGATAGACACATTCAAGTAAACTTACCAGACATTAAAGAACGTGAATCAATCTTAAAGATTCACTCAAAAAACAAGAATATTTCTTCTAAAGTTAATTTAACAGACGTTGCAAGAAGAACGCCTGGATTTAGTGGTGCTCAACTTGAAAACGTTCTAAATGAAGCAACTTTATTAGCAGTAAGAGCTGATCGCACAAGTATTACAATTGAAGATATTGATGAAGCGATTGACCGTGTAATTGCTGGTCCTGCTAAAAAATCACGTGTGATTAGTGAATTTGAAAAGAACCAAGTAGCTCACCATGAAGCTGGTCACGCATTAGTTGGATTACACCTAGAAGGTGCTGAAGAAGTTCAAAAAATTACGATTATTCCTCGTGGTCAAGCTGGTGGTTATACTTTATCAACACCTAAGAAATCTGAACTTCAATTAAAGAAAAAATCAGACCTATTAAATATGATTGCTGGTGCTCTTGGTGGAAGAGCTTCTGAAGAATACTTCTTTGGTAAAGACGCAATTTCAACAGGTGCATCTAATGACTTCTATAAAGCAACCAATATTGCTAAAGCAATGGTTACTCAACTAGGGATGTCTGAATTAGGAATCACACAATTCTTACCATCAGAAGGTGGTATTAATCCAAACGCTAAATACTATTCAGAAAAAACAGCTGAAAGAATTGATCAAGCAATTGCTGAAATGCTTGAACGTCAATATAAAGTTGCTTATGAAATCATTAAAAACAACGAAGCAGAATTAAAATTAATTGTTGAAGCGTTGCTATTACAAGAAACAATCGTTAAGAACGAAATCGACTACATTCATGAGCACAAAAAGCTTCCTGAATCAATGCTTAAACTAAAAGCAGAACAAGAACAAAAGAAACAAGAAAAAGAACAAAAAACAGCTGAACAACCAACTCAACAATCAGCTGAGCAACCAAACCAAGAAGCAACTGAACAACAAGCTTCAAATGCTTAATAAATAATTAAATTAACAGATTAGTTCTACTAATCTGTTTTTTGTATTAATAAGATGAATACATATCGCGCTGAATTTATTAGTGTTCTGATAAGAATCATTGATAACTTTACTTATTCTGAACAATTCTTGAATTTGATTGATAAAAAAGGGTCAAATGGGAATTTTGGATATTCATTAAATCCATTTATTAATAAGATTTCATTGTTTGCCAACAACCCTGATAATGATCTTGATTTTTATCATTCACTAGTAGAAATATCAACTTATATTAAAGAAACGATCAAAACAACGTTAGGTGATATTTTGTATGATTTAATTTATCAAACTGCATTCTATCTTAAAGATAAAGAAATCAATCGCGAATACGTTATTGAAGCATTTTATCGGGCATTATTGGATTGTCAAAATAAATACAAAATGAAGATTGGTGACAAAACTTTTTTTGACATCCTATATCCATGTTTAAAATACTTATACTTAAACCAAGATAAAACCACACAACAATTAATGTATGAAATCAAATTGATTTCAGAATCAAGTTTTAATAAGTCATTATTATTAAAATCCAAAGTTGGTCGTGCTGCTTATCATGGTAAACGATCAGTTAATATGTATGATCCTGGTAGCGTTTTTGTATTTTTAGTATTGGAAGGAATTATTAAAATTTATGGTGCCTAAAATTTTAAATCCAAAAGTTAAAAGAATTGTAGTTTATACAACTTGGATCTTATTAATCATTCCACTACTTAGCACCTATTTTTTAATATCAGATACTAACTCAATCAAAACATATATCTTAATTGGTTTATATGTTGTATTGTGGTTGGCTGCAATATTACTTTATGTAATTCATTTTTTCTTACATATCAAATCTGTTAAACAACTTAATGAAAAATACCAGCTATCTGAAATCAGCGAAGGTTTAAAAAAATCCAAAGAAATTGATTTAGTTCGTATTCAAGATAATTTTTTATACAAACAAGAAATTAAAACAATAATTCACAAATCTCACAGTGAATTACAAAACCTAGATAAACGTTTTAATGAATCTAATTTTTATCAAGAATATCAAGTAGATATGAACAACAAGCAATTAAGAATTGCTTGCTTAGAATTCTGCAAGAAAAAATACTTAATCAACTACCCACATAATTATGATTGTTATTATTGAATTGAACTAGATAACATCAACGATCAAGAATTTGTTTTATTAAATAATAAAGAAAGTATTAATCCGACATTTAATGGTTTTTTAATTAAAAATTTAATTAAAAAACCTGATGCTAAATTTACTACTTATACCAAGGATAATAACTTTGATGTGCGTAGTGTTATTAAGTCTGAAATCTTGGATGATTTATTGTTCAAGAATGATAAAACTAATATCAATTTAATTAATAAAAACAATAAAACATTCTTATTAGTAAGAATGAGTTTTAATATCTTTAATCTTTATTATGGATCTGATTATTTTGATGAAAAAAAATATCATGATCTGACAATTCAAAGAATTGAGAATATTAAAAATATTATTGATTTATTTTATTCTCTTCGAGAATGTTTCAACTATCTAGAAAAATAAATAATAATTACTTATAATTAATACTAAGTCTATACTAAAGGATATATCAAAAAGACTATGAAAAGCTTTAAAGCAACTATTATTGATCCATTAGGATTACACGTAAGACCAGCCTCTGTATTATCATCTAAGATGGCTAAATATAAATCAAAAGTAACTTTAAAAGTTATTGATGGTGCTACTGCTGATGTTAAATCAATTATTAACTTAATGTCATTAGCAATTAAACAAAACACTGAAGTTGAATTGTCTGCTCAAGGAGAAGACGAAGAAGAAGCAATCAACGAACTAAGAAAAGTTCTAGAAGAAAATAAATTAATCTAGTTTTAGATTAATCTTTTTTTATTAATTATTAATGTATTAGACATTTAGATTGATTTAAAAAAATCAATCTGTTTTATTATGAAAATTCAAGAACAAACCATTAATACGATTCGCATGTTGGGAATCGAGATGATCAATAGTGCTAAATCAGGACACCCAGGCATTGTGATGTCGGCTGCTCCCATGATGTATGCTTTATTCCATGATCACTTAAATTATGATGTTAATGATTTAAATTATATTAACCGTGACCGTTTTATTTTAAGTGCTGGACATGGTAGTGCTTTGTTGTATGCAACAATGTATGTTGCTGGGTATAAGTCGTTAAATTTAAAAGATTTAAAGAATTTTAGAAAGTTCTCATCTAAAACAGCAGGACATCCAGAAACAACAATGCTTGATGGTGTTGATTTTGGAACAGGTCCATTAGGTCAGGGTGCTGCAACATCTGTTGGTTTTGCGATGGCCGAAGCCAACTTAAATGCGAGATTTAATAAAATTATTGATCACTATACATATTGTTTAATTGGTGATGGTGACTTACAAGAAGGGGTTTGTCACGAAGCATTAGCAGTAGCGGGAAGATATCAATTAAACAAACTAATTTGATTGTATGATTCTAACGATGTGCAACTAGATGGTCGTGTTAGTGATTCAACTAATTTTGATGTTGAAGCACTAGTTAAAGCTTATAGATGAAACTACATTCTTATTAAAGATGGTAATGATTATCAAGCAATTTCAGAAGCAATATCTGCTGCTAAAAAATCAGACAAACCAACTTTCATTGAAGTAAAAACCAAATTAGGTTATGGTAGCTCAGTAGAAGATAGTCCAAAAGCTCATGGTTCTCCTTTTAGTGAAGAAGAAATCAAAAAAATTAAGGCTAAATTTGAATATAATAACAAACCATTCACAGTATCAAAAGAAGTTAAAGAACACTTTAATGAACCAATAGCTAGGGGTAAAAAAGATTCTGAAGCATTCATTGATCGTTTAAGTAAAGCTAAACCAGAATTACGTGAAAAATTCATTAATCAAGTTGAAGATCAAAAGATTATTATTGATAAAAAATTAATTCAAGAATTCAATGTTGATCAAGTTGATTCAATGCGTAATTTATTTGGTAAATTCTTTAAGAAATTAACCGAAGCAAACGACAACATTTTAGTAGTTAATTGCGATCTATCTGGATCAACTAAAGTTGTTACAGCCAACAACAATAAATTTGATGTTGATAATTATGACAAACAAATGATTAATGTTGGGGTAAGAGAATTCTTAGCTGGTTGTATCGTTAATGGGATTGTTGCTCATAAAGGTTTAAAAGCTGTATCATCAACATTCATGGCTTTTAGTGATTACAACAAAGCCGCAATCAGACTTGGTGCAATCAATGCATTAGGTTCATTGTATGTTTATTCTCACGACTCATTCAGTGTTGGTGAAGATGGTCCAACTCACCAACCAATCGAACAACTATCATCATTAAGATTAATTCCTGATGTATTAGTTTATCGTCCAGCGAATTTTTATGAACTATACAATGCACTAAAAACAGCATTTGATCCTAAGAATACTAAACCAGTAATTATTTCAACTTCACGTAGTGAATTTGAACTAAACAAAGTTGATAATAAAACTTTTGATGAAGGTTATTATTTCTTACATAAAACTAAAAATCCAAAAGTAAGATTGCTAGCAACAGGATCTGATACTGGCACAGCACTTAAATTAGCCAGAATCTTTAAAAAAGATAATGTTGATATTGATGTTATTTCAGTTCCTTCATTTGAAAGATTAAAAGAAAAACTAAGTGATATTGAAGCACTGAAAGAATTCAAGAAACACAAAAATATCGTGATTGAATCAGGTGTAAGTAATATCTGATTTGAATTTGTAAATCTAGTAATTGGTGCTAATGACTTTGGAATCTCAGGAAACCCTGATGAAGTTGCCACATATTTCAGCATGGATCTAGAATCACTAGTAAAATCAATTGCAACTATTCTTAATAAAAACTACACACAACAAAAGGTTGAAGAACTAATTAAAAATGCTAATTAACTGATTTAAATTAATTTCGCCTAAAAACCGTATCTTAAAACGGGCAACAATTGCAGCTAAACAAGTTGATCTTTTAAAAGATGAAATGCGTGCTTTAAGCGATGAACAACTTTTTAATAAAACTGACTATTTTATTAATGAATTACAAAATAATAACAAAACCACGGATGACATCCTGGTTGAAGCATTTGCTGTAATTCGTGAAGCGGTTTATCGTGAAACAGGAAATTTTGCTTACTTAGTGCAATTAATTGGTGCTTATGTAGTGCATCAAGGTGATTTTAGTGAAATGATGACAGGGGAAGGAAAAACCTTAACCCTTGTGTTAGCAGCATATTTAAATATGCTTGAAAAAAAGGGTGTTCATATTGTTACGGTAAATGAATACTTAGCTGAACGTGATGCTGAACAAGCAAGAAAGATCTTTGCTCGTTTAAATATGACTGTTGGTTGTAACAAATCAAACTTAGCTCCTCACCTTAAAAAAGAAGCATTTGATTGTGATTTAACTTATACAACTAACTCAGAATTAGGTTTTGATTATCTTCGTGATAACATGGTGCATAACTACAAGGATAAAAAGATCCGTGGCTTGCACTTTGCCATTGTCGATGAAGGTGATTCAATTTTGATTGATGAAGCTAGAACACCATTAATTATTTCAGGTCAACCTAAAAAAGACTTTAAACTTTACTTTGAAGCTGATAAGTTTGTTGATTCATTAACTGATGATGATTATAAAGTTGATCTAGAAGCTAGAAGTCCTTCATTAACTGAAAAGGGTATTGATAAGGCTGAGAAGTTCTTTAAGATCAAGAACTTATTTGATTTACAAAACTCTGATCTTTACCATAAGATTGGTAATGCTTTGATGGCTAAAAAAGTCTTTGAAAATGGTAAAGAATACATTGTCAGAGATGATAAGATTTTAATCGTTGACCACTTCACTGGTCGGATCTTAGAAGGTCGTAGTTATAATGGTGGGTTACACCAAGCAGTTCAAGCTAAAGAACGTGTTCCAATTGAACCAGAAAACATTATTGTTGCTACTGTTACTTACCAATCATTCTTCAGACTTTATAAAAAACTAGCAGCCGTATCAGGGACTGCCTTAACAGAAGCTGAAGAGTTCTTGAAGATTTACAACATGGTCGTTGTGCCAGTTCCGACCAACCGTCCGATTATTCGTAAGGACTATCCAGACTATATTTTTGGTAACTTAAAAACCAAATGAGAAGCAGTTGTTGCTGAAATTGAAAAGATTCACAAAACTGGCCAACCAATCTTAGTTGGGACAGGTAGTGTTGAAGATTCTGAATTACTTCATGAAATGTTATTAGAAAAAAACATTATCCATGAAGTATTGAATGCCAAAAACCACGCTCGTGAAGCGCAAATCGTGGCTAAGGCTGGTGAAGTTGGTTCAGTAACAATTTCAACCAATATGGCAGGTCGTGGAACTGACATCAAATTAGGTCAAGGTGCCAAAGAACTTGGTGGATTATATGTAATTGGAACAGAACGTCATGAATCACGAAGAATTGATAACCAATTACGTGGTCGTAGTGGTCGTCAGGGAGATATTGGTGCTAGCCGTTTCTTCATTAGTTTTGCTGATCCATTATTCAAACGCTTTGCCCAAGATCGTATCTTAAAAGCTCAACAAAAACTAGCTTCAGATTATTTTGACTCGAAGTTCTTCTCAAGATTCTTATCAATGACGCAAAAGAAAGTTGAATCAGTTAACTTTGATATGCGTAAGAACTTGATTGACTATGACCACGTATTAGCCAACCAACGTGAATTGGTATACAAGCAACGTGACAAGATCTTATTAGCCAATGATTTAACAGAAGTTATTCAAAAAATGGCTGCTAACTTTGTTGAAGGATTTGTTGAAACCTTTAAAGACCAAGCTAACCAAACGATGGTAAACCCAGTTGAATTAGCCCTAGCAACCCAAAAACAACTACTTAAAGACGAAGAAGTATCAGCATCAGTATTCTATAACCAAACACTAACTGCTGCCAAAGAAACCTTATTGAAGCTATTAAAACAAGCGCTAGATAAAAAAATTACAACCATGACACCAATGATTGCTAATAACGTCTTTAAAGACATCATTGTGCGTCAAATTGATGATGCTTGGATTAACCACCTAGATCAAATGCACAAACTGCGTGAAGGGGTTTCATTAAGATCATTAGAACAAACTAGCCCATTGAACATTTATGTTGAAGAAGGTAAGAAGTTATTTGACAGCATGTTAAATAAGATTGCTGATGGTGTAATTTTAGCCGTTGCTTCAATCGTAAACCCTTCTGAGAACGTTGAAATCAACACCGAACAAGAACACCGCAGACTAGAAGCATTAAAACGCCTAGAAGAGATCAAGAAGATCGAAGCAATGCAATCACAAGCTAATGATGCTGAACACAAAATCAAATTAGCCTTCCCTGATCAAGATGGTAACGTTGTTGAAAAAGAAATCAACGTGCAAAACCTTGTAGAACTAGCTGATGTTAAACTAGAAGAAAACAATAACAACCAAGATCAGCAAAACAATTAATTGATTTTAAAAATTTTTCAACAAGAAGATAAAAGATAAAAAATTACCTAGTCTTAATTGACTAGGTAATTTTGTTGTTCTAATTGATTAATATTAACTAACCTTATTTAAAAAACTTATAAAAGTTTTTTATTATAAATATCATAAAAATTAGTCTATTTTTAAAAAAGTTTTAAAAAATTATTCCCTTTTATCAACCATGCTCATTAATATAAAATTTGCTTATTGCGATTAGGGCATTTATCAATATAATGTTCCATATAAGTTAATTAAAAAATCAAGAGTATGAAGAGAAAAGTTTTTAAAAAAATGGTAGGGCTGATGAGCTTAGCATCAGCAAGTGCACTGATTGCAGCAAGCTGTGGTCACAGGGCTAATAATACAGGAAAACCAGCTTTTGATCAAATAGATGATGGAAAGATTGTTGTTGCTAACACTTTCTCAACTTCAAGCACTGTATACAAAGCAATAGAAGATGTTATTAAAGAATATAACAAGCAAAAATCTGATAGTGATTACGAAGTTGTGTTACGTCCGATTGGTAGCGGATACCCAGATGGTAGCAAACAAACCAGTATTAAATTAGAAACTTCTGATACAAGTAATTTTTATAATCTAATCTTCAACTATGACAATATAGTAGCCAATTTATTGCGATACAATATGGGGCTAGCCTTTGATAAAGGTGAAAATAAAGTTGATACTAGCAAATTTGCTAAGGAATTCTTAGATTTAAACTATCAAATTGCTGGTAACACAGATCAAAGCATTTATTCATTGCCATTTACTAAATCTACAGAAGTTTTAGTAACTAACATTCCAGTTCTTTATCAATTGCTTTCTGAAGCTAAAAATAAAGGTGATTTAACGCTTGCTGAAAACACAGAAACAACTAATACTTGAACTGAATGAGAAAATAAAGCTAAGAAAAATCTAGGTAAAGCGAGTGATCAAAAGATTACATCTGAAAAAATTTCTAAGCTTTGAGGAAATTATAAATCAGTAGATGGTGGTTTGAAGGGTTATACTCTTGATTTAACTAAGGTGTTTGAAACTCACAAAGCATTATTCGAATTTGCTACTAGAATTGCTAAATCTTACCCCGATAATTTACCTACACCTAAAAAAAGGGTTCCAACAGGACCTAACGGTGTTTTAGGTATTGACTCTGGTTCAAACTATTTATATACAAGCTCATTATCACAAGTTAATGGTGATTGAAATAAATTTATTATCAGAAAATCAAATGACTCTAAATATTACGACTTCCCTGGGTTGATTAATAATGACGATAATAGACAAAGAGAGTTGGAAGAATCATACAATAATGTTAAACCATTAATTGATAGCAACGGTTTATATTTAAACAAGGGTGGGCAATATTCATCAAACTGAGAAAAATTCCATCAATTAGTATTCTTCTTAGGTTCAACCTCTGGTTATTGACAAAGTTTTGCTCCTGCGAAGGAAAATTCATCATATCGATTGGTATTCAAAACAAGTGGTGATATTAATGCGAATAATAATACTTATCAATTCCCTAACTACACTTCAGACTTATACGCTCCAACAAAAGATGAACACGACGCTGGCGCTTTAGCTGCGTTCAAATGAAGTAGTAAACGCTATGTTATTTATGAAAAAGAAAAATTAACAGAAGAATTAAAGAAAATTGAAACTAACATTTCTTTTGTAGATTCAGAACCTGCTACAGGTAATGTTTCAAAATCAGAAGCTGCGTTAAAAACTGCTTTAACTAATGTAAAGTTTAAAACTGATGTTAATGAAAAAGATAAATTAATTGGTTGAATTGGTACAAATTTTGTATTATCTTCATTTGATAAAAAAGTTCAAGAAAAAATTTATTCTGGTGGTAAATTCTATGATCCAAAACGTGAAGCTGCTTTCGTGTTAGCTAATGATGCTGATAAAGTGGCGGTTTCTAGTGAAGAAACACTTCAAGAAGATGAAGCAGACATCAGATTAGCTCCAACTAAATTTGATGAATCTAATACTAAACACATTATTACCACTCAAGGTGCTAACTTAATTGGTATTCATGCTAACGAAAACGAAGACAGAGAGACTAAGAAATTCGTTAACTGATTAATTAATGAAGGTAATGTAAAAATAGATTTTGAAGAAAATAAAAAAATTGTAAAATTTGATGGAATTCCTCTAGATTACATTATTAGAAGAGCTTCTTATCTATTACCTTCTAAAGATTATCTTAATAATGTTGATCAAACTCAAAAAACCTCTTATGAAAAAGTGGCAATTAAAGCAATCAAGAGCATTATTGATGACCCAGAAAATTATGTAGCTTACAGTGATCCTGCAGAATATAGAAGCGCTACTTTCAGAGGCAATCTCGACACATATTTTGTTGCCGCTAATGAAGAAGCTTATAATTTTGAAAAATTTATAAAAGAATTAATTAAAAATATTGACCCAATATTAAAAGAATAACTAAACGAAAAACAAAATAATTTTTCAATTATTTTGTTTTTTTAATGTTAATTATTTAGTGTTTATTTTGAAATGAAATTTAAAAAAATAATGTTATTCACTGGTTTAATTGGTGTCTTATCTCCAATTATTAGCTCATGCGGAAATAGCTCTCACAAAACAACAAATGCTGAAGTTAATAAATTAGAGTATTGAGAAGACCAAAAAAATCAATTATTAGTTCATTTACCAGATTATGAAATAGAGAATTTACAAAAAGCTCAGATTTCATATTGACGGGATGGGGATACTCCAGAAATCATTCTTTATAACGAAAAAGGGAATTTATCTGGTGCTGCTCTTGCAGTAAGAATTCAAGGGATTGATACCCCAGAAAAAACCAGAGTAGATAATAAGGATATTAAAAAAAGAGTGCCGGCTGATCAACCAGAGCTTAAGTATGCTGAGTTAGCGTCGCAAGAAGCTGAAAGTTTGTTGCCAAAAGGAACAGATGTTTGGTTTAGATCAACTGGTGGTAAAAGTTATGATCGTTTAGTTGGTACGATTTATTACGACTTTAATCCAAAAGAAAAAACCGCAAAAAACTTCTCTGCTTATATGGTTGAAAAAGGCTTAGCCATTCCGCTAATTGATAATGTTGCTGATTTATCTAATAAAAGTAATGGTTTGTTAATATCAACTAAACCAATTGCGATAGCTACTAATATAGCGGTTCTTGCTAAAAGAAATATCTGATCAGAAGATGAGAATCTTAGCGTTTCAATAACCAAAGTATACAAAATACGTGGTGCTAGCCCAAATTGAATTAATTACTTAGATCCAGACTCATCACTGTGACAAAAATATGCTGGCCGCTTCCAAAGAAGTGTTTGGGAATTTTATAAAAAAGAAGAAGCTAATAAATAAATAGAAATAAACGATGGAACCAAAATCTACATTAGAACTGCAGATTGACAATTATCAAAGCAAGTTTGAAGAATATTCAAAACAAAAATACGAAACCCCAGCAATTATTATTAAAAATTTAGTGGTTGATTTCGGTGAAACTTTAGCTTTAGATAACATTTCATTTGAAATCAAAAAAGGTAAATTAGTTACCTTTTTAGGGCCTTCAGGTTGCGGTAAAACCACAACCTTAAATGCGATTGCTGGTTTATTAACGCCAACAAGTGGTGAAATTTTATTCTCAGGAATTGATGTAACAGAAAAAGGACCTAAAGACCGTAAATTAGGATTGGTGTTTCAAAACTACGCATTATATCCGCATTTAACTGTGTATGAAAACATTGCTTTTCCACTTTATAATGACCAAGCTTGAAAAAGAAAAGTAATGTTTAAATCACAAATGGGTTTAACCAGAGCTCAAATTGTTATTTTCAAAGCTAACGGTGCTACTGATGATGAAATGAACGCTTTAATTAAAGCTGCTGAGAATTGTTATTACATTCCAATTCAAATGCAGATTGATTTAGATAACAAACAAGTTGCACTTCACAAGAGATTGAAAGAGTTGATGAGTAATCGTAATTTACTTCCGATTAAAAAACAAATTGAAATTTCAAAACTTTCAAAAAGAGTTGAAGAGGAATTAAAGTTATCTAAAACTAAATCAAGTACAGAAATAACTAAGATTAGAGAAGATTACAACAAGGCTGTTTCTGAAGTTAAAGCTCGTTATAAAGATCTAATTAAAAACAATAAAGCAGAGATCAATAAAGAAAAACAAAGAATTAAAACTTTACCTGAGTATCTAGAAGTTAAAAAGATTAAATCAAACCTTAAACGAGTTAATCGTGAATTGATTACTCACTTCAAAAATCTTAGATCAAATTTAGTTCAAAAATATACTCTTAATTTTGATAAAGTTACTCCAGAACAAAAGGTTGAATATGATAACTATATGAAACAAAATGTTTCATTAAGAGAAGCGATCAACCAAGCAGTTCTAGAAGTGGCAAATCGCGTAGAAATTACGAAAAATTTAGCAAAATTACCAACTAAATTATCAGGTGGTCAACAACAACGTGTAGCGATTGCTCGAAGTATTGTGCGTCATCCGAAAATCTTATTAATGGACGAACCACTTTCAAACCTAGATGCTAAACTTCGGGTTCAAACAAGACAATGAATTCGTTCTATCCAAACTGAGTTGAAAATAACAACAATTTTTGTAACTCACGACCAAGAAGAAGCAATGTCAATTTCAGATGAAATTGTATGTATGTCTAATGGGTTAATCCAACAAATCGGAACACCAAATGAATTGTTTAATGAACCTAAAAATGAGTTTGTTGCTAAATTCTTAGGTCTACCTGAAATGAACATCTTTACATGTTCAATTAAGGACAAAAAAATTTACTTCAAAGATAAAGAAATTTGTTCTACTGATATTGATAAAGATTATGAAGCAATCCGTGTTGGATTCAGAGATGATAATATCATCATTAAAGATGGTGGTATTAACACAGCAACTATTGAACATATTGAAAATCTAGGTAAAGTAATTATTGCTAAATGTCGTTTCAAAGACGAATTAATCAATATGAAACTGGATCATGAACATTACCAATTAGGAGATAAAGTTAGTTTTGATATCGATAAAAATAAACTTCATTATTTTGATGTAAAAACTACGAATAGAATTTAGATATGTTTTTTAAATGATTAGTTAAAAGACGGCAAAAAACTAAAAAAACCGAACTAGGTGTTCTAGACAAAAAAGTTTCACTTTGAATTCCTTTATTGTTATTATTCCCTAGTTTTATTGCTATCTTATTATTTACAATCTTTCCATTCTTCATGGTAACTGAAAAAGCGTTTTTCCCTTTAGAAGATAAAAAAGACATATTTTCTGGAACTTATTTTGGGTTTAGTGAATTTGAAAAACTTTTCAATACCCAACCGTTTATTATCGGATTAAGAAATTCGTTTTTATATTCAATAATATCATTACCACTAAGTTTACTTATTTCACTGATTATTTCAACAGCAATAGTTTTTGTTTATAACAAAATTGCTCGCGGATTTTGACAAACAATCTTTTTCTTACCTTATGTAACTTCATCAGTTGCTGTTTCTGTTGCCTTCATTTATATCTTAGATTCATCAACAGGAATCTTAAATAAAATCTTAGGAGTAAACATTGAATGATTAAATAAAAAGCAAACTGATAACTTTAATGCTCTTGGTAGTATTTTAATTTACGGGGTATGACGTAATTTGGCGTTCAATGTTTTAATCTTGTCAACAGCAATGTTATCGATTGATAAAACATTATACAAAGCAGCATCAATCGATGGTGCTAATCCAGTTACACAATTCTTTAAAATCACATTACCTTCAATTAAAAAAACAATCAATTTCTTATTGACAGTAGGAATCTTAGGTGGGTTGCAAGTATTCCCGTTAGCACTCTTCGAAAACAACCCAGATCAAGCTATCGCAAACGGTGGATCAACAATTTTAATTTATATTTTTAAAGCATTAGAAAGTGATACAGCTCTTGCTGCTGCGGCCACTGTAATTTTATTCGTATTAGGTGTTTTATACGGAACCTTCTTAAGACAATCAATCAATTTTATTGATGCACTTATTTTAAGGGTGAAAATCAAATATGTTCGGTTTAAAGCTAAAATTTAGAAATTGATTATTTAAATTCAAAATTAAGAAAAACTACGAACGAGTAGCTTTTGAAGTCAAGGATCGTAGTTGAAAAAAAACAATCTTAGGATTTATCATTAAATCCTTAATATTGTTATTTTTCGGAATGATTATTATTTTTCCGTTTTATCTAATGATTGTGGTTGGATTATCATCAGATGATTTAGTAAGAGATCCAAGATCTCCTATTTTATGACCAGATTCATGAAACTTTAATAACTTTTCACGAGTGTTAGCTGACGGTGAATATTGAATTGCTTTATTATCATCCGCTTTCATTACAGCGTTATCTGTAATTTTAAAGTTATTCTTTACAATGACTTTTGGTTATGCTTTTTCATTAAGAAAATGAAGATTTAAACGTTTGATCTGAGCATTTTATTTATCAATCTTAATTCTTCCAGAATCAGCCTTATTACTTGGACAATATAGAGTTGTTACTATACTTCAGTGAAATAAATCTGATGATGTAAAGACCCTTATTTCATTGGTAACACCATATGTTGCATCAATATTTTCTGGATATATGTTTAAAAATGCTTTTGAAGCAATTCCAGATAGAATTAAAGAATCAGCATTAATTGATGGATGTAGTGGTTTTAAATTCTTCTTTAAAGTAGCAATTCCTTTAGTCAAACCAACTATTTGAACAGTTACAATTCTGACTTCGTTTGCAGCTTGAAACTCATTCTTATGACCACGATTGTTGTTAGGCGACAAACCAGGATTATTCAGCGTCATTAACCTTTGAGTGCTAAATCAAGGATTTGACCAGTTATCAGATAAAAATTCTGCTGCACAAAGTAGTTTAGCTAACTTAAGAATGATTGCCGCTATTTTAGCAATCATACCAATGTTCATTGTTTATTTCATCTTCAGACGGCAAATTATCAACGCTGTTGGTAAACGTGGAAACAATACAATTAAAGGTTAATTATTATGCTTCGTAAAATTATTAATTTTTTCAAATATTTATTTTCTAAATTTAAATTATTTTTAATTATTTTATCAATCATAATTGGATTATTGTTTGTTGGTTTATGTGTTTATGCAGCGGTTTCCATTATTTCCGAATTATTAAATAAAGGAACGTTTTGACCTAGAGGATAAAGGAGATTTTGCATGATTAAAGGAAGTATTAAAGAAGCAGTAAAAATCATTGAAAATTACGATAATATCGTAATTTTTCACCATATTAGACCTGATGGAGATTGCTTAGGATCTCAATTTGGTTTAAGTGAATTAATTAAACTAAATTATCCACAAAAAACAGTTAAAGTTGTGGGTGATAAAAAAGAAAGTTTTCCTTTTTTAGAAATGAACCATGATCAACTTGATCATGAATGATTTAAAGATAAAAAAGTATTGGCAATCGTTGTTGATGCTAACTTTAAAGACAGAATTGAATCAAGACATTTCTTAGATGAAAATTTATTTGATGCAGTATTAAGAATTGATCACCACCCAAATGAAGATGATCTAGATGCTAAGGCTTTCTTTGTTGATTCAAGTTACATTGCAGCCGCTGAACAAATTGCTGACATTGCTTATCAAGCAAAATGAAAAGTTAATACTAATGCGGCTAATTACTTATATTTAGGTATCTATACTGACTCTGGTAGATTTTTATTTAAAAACACATCAGCCAGAACATACCAATTGGCAAGCTTTTTAGTATCAAGTGGGGCTGAAACTTTCAGAATTAACCAAGAATTAACCAAAGTAACTCTTAAAGATATGGCGTTCCAACAATATGTTTATGCCAACTATCAAACCAAAGATGATGTAATTTATTTTGTATGTTCTAAAGCAGTTCAAGAAAAATTAAATCGTAATTCAAGAGAATGTGCTAGGGTTAATATGCTAGCTAACATTGAACAATTCAGAATTTGATTATTCTTCATTGAAGAAGATGACAATAAATGAAGAATTGAATTTAGATCAAATGGCCCATCAGTTCGCACAGTGGCTGTTAAATGAGGTGGTGGAGGTCATGAAATGGCTTCTGGAGCAATCATTGAAGGCTTTGATAATATTGCTAATGTTGTATCTGATTGCTCTGACCAAATCAAAGAATATTTAAAGAATTAATAAAACAAAGAAGGCAATTAATAAAAAAGGTTCAGTATTTTTAACTGGACCTTTTATTTTGGAATTAGACTTAAACTATTGATTTAAGTTTTTAAAAACTTAATACTAGAAAATGCTAACACGCTTTTTGTTTTCTTTTCTTTATAAAGTTAAATTTTAAATATGTTGTAAATCAATATAATGTAATGCTAAATCAAATCGAACTCCAAAATATAATTGTTTAATCGAACTTGAATAACTTAATTGAATTCGATTAAGTTATTAACTCTTAATTAACTAAATTTAGAATCTGTTGGATTATATTGACTTTTATTAGAACTATATTCTAGTTCAATAGCTGATTGCTGATCAGAATTTCCAAAAGTTCAAGCATCAAATAATAATCAAACAAATTGAATGATTTCAATTGTTATCATTGTTAATTTTATTTTTTGTTATTTTTTAATAATTTATCGTTAAAAACGCACGATTTTTTATCTTTATATAATAAAAACCATAAGAAATAAATAGCAAAAAAGAAACAATAAAAATAACAAATCAAGACAAACAGATTGATTATTTTAAAAGCTAAAAAATTACCTGTTAGATTAAACAGAGTAAATGAACTAACAAATGAAATAATTAAATAAATTAAAAAAAGATATAGAAGTTTTGAGTTTTAAACATTTTTATTATTTAGAATTTTTTAAATAGTTTTTGAAGCAATCCACATTTAAAAAATCAAAAACCATTTTTTTTAAAAAATAAAGTAATAAATAAATAGAAAAAAATTTTTGATAAAAAATTAATCTTAATAAGAATGTCAAATAAGAAATTACAACTGGTTTCTAAAAATAAACCAGCAGGGCACCAACCAGAAGCTATTAAGAAATTAGTAGATGGAATTAAGAACAATAAAAAATACCAAACCCTATTAGGAGCAACAGGGACTGGTAAGACTTTTACAATTGCTAATGTGATTGAAAAAACCCAAAAAAAGACATTAGTATTAGCCCACAATAAAACACTAGCAGCACAACTATATTTGGAATTTAAAGAATTATTTCCAAACAATGCCGTTGAATATTTTGTTTCATACTTTGATTTTTATCAACCAGAAGCATACATTCCAAGAACTGATATGTATATTGAAAAAAGTTCGGTAACTAATGATGAAATCGAAATGTTGCGATTAGCAACTCTTAATTCACTAACCACAAGAAATGATGTTATTGTTGTAGCTTCTGTTGCTTGTATTTATCCAGCAGCTAATCCAGCTGATTTTGATTTATACCGAATTATTTTAAAAGTTAATAACACTTTACGACTAAGTGATTTAAAAAACAATTTAGTTAGATTAAATTACGTAAATAATCCCGTATCACAAGAGCCAGGAACATTTAGGGTTAAGGGTGATGTTGTTGAAATCTGTCCAGGGTATGTAAACGATCATATTATTCGTTTAAGTTTTTTTGGCGATGAATTAGAAGAAATTGCAAAAATCGATCCTTTAAATTCTACGGTGATGGAGCGTTATACTTCTTATGTATTAGGTCCAGCTAATGAATATATTCTTAATTTTGAAAGAAGAGATACTGCCATCCAAAGAATCCAAGAAGAATTAATGTTCCGTGTGGCTGAATTAAAAAATAATCAAAAATTATTAGAAGCTCAAAGATTAGAACAAAGAACTAACTATGACATTGATTCAATTAAAGAATTTGGTTTTTGTAATGGTATTGAAAACTATGCTTTTCATTTAGAATTACGCGATAAAGGTTCAACACCATGAACATTATTTGATTTCTTTGGTAAAGATTGATTGATGGTAATTGATGAATCTCATATGACAGTGCCACAAGTTAAGGGGATGTATAATACTGATAAATCAAGAAAAACTACATTGGTTGAATATGGTTTCAGACTGCCATCAGCACTAGAAAATAGACCATTAAATTACGATGAATTTAATAAAAAATCAGATCAAGTCATTTTCATTTCAGCTACACCAAATGAAGAAGAAATTGAATTATCAAATAATGTTATTGTTGAACAAATTGTTCGTCCAACAGGATTGCTAGATCCGATTATTGAAGTCCGTCCAAGAACTGATCAAATTTTAGATTTATTAAATGAATTAAAAATTCAAAAAGATAAAAATGAACGCACATTTATAACAGTTTTAACTATTAAGATGGCTGAAGATTTAACTGAATTTCTTAAAGAAAAAAATATCAAATGTGCCTATATTCATAATGAATTAAAAACCTTAGAACGATCATTAATTCTTAATGATCTAAGAAGAGGTAAATATGATTGTGTGATCGGTATCAATCTGTTAAGAGAAGGTCTAGATATTCCAGAAGTTTCATTGGTATGTATTTTTGATGCAGACAAGCCTGGGTATTTTAGAAGTGATAAAGCTTTAATTCAAACTATTGGTCGTGCTGCCAGAAATCAAAACGGTCGAGTTATCATGTATGCTGATGAGATGACAAAAGCAATGCAAACTGCTATTGATGAAACTAACCGTAGAAGAACTGTTCAACAAGAATTTAATAAAAAACACAACATTACACCTAAATCAATTATTAAGCCAATTCACGATGATTTAAGAAATAAAGCCGCTCATAAACAAATTGAAGAAACCATCCGTAAATCTAAGGCTAAAGGTGATAAATTTGTTAAATTAATCGAAGATTTAAGAAAAGAAATGCTTGAAGCTGCTAAGAACCAAAATTATGAAGAAGCAGCAAGTTTAAGAGATCTAATTATTGAACTAGAAACCAACCAATTATCTAAAAACCAGAAATAACAATATTAATATTGTTTTTTGTTAAAATTTTACTGATAGAAGATATAAAAAATGAAACATCATATTAGGAAGAAAATAGCATTATTTTTTTCAGTAGTTTCACTAACTTCTTTAATGAGTTCTTGTTCATTAGATATAGTTGTTATTAACACAAAAGGGTCATCATCAGTGCAGCCCTTTTTAAATGATTTATCTTCAATATATGCAAAAAAACATGCAGTAGAGATCTCAGTTCAGGCTGGTGGGAGCTCTTCTGGTATTACTGGCGTGCTTGATGGCACTACAAATATTGGGAATGTATCTCGAAGTCCAAGAGGTCAAATTACAGCTAATGAATCGTTTTCTAAGCAATGAGAAGAAGACGGAATTAAAACTGTAACATTAGCAAAAGACGCTATTGCATTAATTTATAAAAAACCCAAAGATTTAGATAATAAAGACTTTTATATAGATAGTCATAATATTTCCAAACTTTATGATGCTTTCGCTGGTCATGAAGCAGTTTCATTATCTGACTTTTATTTTGGTGATGCATCATTAGGTGATGTTAATTTAACGCCGTTTGCTAGAAGCGGTGGAGCTTCTGTATCAGGAACTGCAGAAGCATTCTTAGAAAACTCAAATTTAATTGATGAGCATGATTTAGATAATAAAACTCTAAAAACGTTGCAAGGTTCAATTGATTATGGATATAACACGATAACAACAGGTGAATCTAATGTTGAAGCATATAAAAACTTCCAAGCTAATGCTAAATTAGATGGATCAATAACTTATTTATCATTAGGTTATATTATGAACAATATCAAAACAATTCATGATGATGGCTTTGAAATCATGAATTATAAAAAGGACGATGTAGTTGTTCCAACATTAGAAACTGTTGCTTCAAATGATTATCAATGAGTTAGACCTTACAACATAGTTTTTTCATTAAATAAAAACGATGTTAAT
Organism: Mycoplasma sp. E35C; assembly: GCF_019873825.1. Lineage (NCBI taxonomy): Bacteria > Bacillati > Mycoplasmatota > Mollicutes > Mycoplasmatales > Mycoplasmataceae > Mycoplasma > Mycoplasma sp. E35C. Next base: position 43,445 of record NZ_CP068418.1, read on the forward strand.
AAACTAAATTCAATTAAAGAATTTATCAAATTTGCCGTTTTTTCTTCAAATTTTGAGCAATCAGAAGAAATAAAACAAGCATACAAAAAACAAGGATTAATTCAATTGAATGATGATGAATTAAAGCAAATGTTTTTATTAGATGAAGATACACAAAATCAATCAGTAAATGATTTAATAACTAATAATGAAAATAAGTTTTGAGTTAGTGACTATTCATTTAAACCAGTTAGATTTGGAGTTGAGTTTTAATGTTAGATATTGGTAAGATAAAAAAAATAAAAAGCACAAGCTTTAAAACCTTATCTTTTGTTGTTGCTTGATTGTTTGCTTTAAGCTTCATAGGAGTTTTTGGTTTTATTGTTTATCAATCAATTCCTGGATGACAAAGTTATGGTGAAAGCATTTTTAGATTAGAATTCAATTTAGTTGAACAAAAAGCTGGTGTTTGAAGTCCGTTAGCAGTTACATTATTTGTTACTTTTATATCGTTATTGATTGCTGCACCAATTGGTGTAAATACTGCGATATTTATCAAATTTAGGCTTAAAAAGAAGCTTGCAAGAGTATTTAGGATAGTAATTAATATTCTTGCTGGTATTCCTTCCGTTGTTTTTGGATTATTTGCTGCTAGTTCGTTAGGAAATGTAATTCAATTAATCTTTAATACCAAAACATCATGAAATTTGATTACAGCAATAATAATGCTTACTTTCATGATTATTCCGACAATAGTGGCAATGAGCTACAATTCGTTAGAAAGTGTAAGTATTGATTTATTGTCTGCTTCTATTGCTCTGGGGACTACAAAAACTAAATCAATCTATAAAATCTTTAAAAAAGAAGCTAAAAACGGAATTTATGTTTCTTTATTAATTGGATTATCTCGTGCTATTAGTGAATCGATGGCATTAAACTTTATTCTGACATCACAAAATTACAACCTAATAAGTAATAGTGATTTTGCTGAATTTATTCAATCAGGATTAAAGACAATCGGGGCAATTATTTCTTATAACTTTTTTGCTGAAAATGGATCAGAAAATTTAAGAAGTGTTTTATATTTATTTGGCTTAATTTTATTCATTTTTACGATATTAATTAACGTTTTTGTTTTATTTATCAACAGAAGTTCTACTAAAAAGAAATACCCATGAGTAATCAAAGTTGAAACATTTATTGCGAACATAATTTTATTTGTTCCCAATAAAATTTATGCATCATTTGCTTACTTAATTAACTTAAACAAAAGATCATCTAATTTTTTTAAAACTCATAAAAACACAATAAGAACAAAAATCTACGATTTTTATCGCCTGTTTATTGAGTTTTTATGCGTTGGATTGTGCTTAGGATTCATATTATGAATTCTTTTATACACATTCTATTATGGCGTGATAGCTATTTTCAGTCCAGATCAAACAATAACTTCTTTTGCAGCAGATTCAACTGGAAGAGCAACAGTTAACACATTAGTAATCATCTTTTTTGGTATCTTAATATCATTCCCAATATCATTATTAGTTGCAATCTATATTAATGAATATGCACGAAATAAACGGTTAAAAACAATAATTTTATTCTTAATAGACGCATTGGGATCAACGCCATCAATCTTATTTGGGATTTTTGGATTAACCTTCTTTATTCAAACATTAGGATTAGCTATTGGTGGTGCTTCATCTAACTCAATGATTGCTGGAATTTTAACAATTTCATTAGTTATTATCCCTTCATTTATTAGAATGTTACAACAAGCATTATCATCAGTGCCAAACTCAATTAGAGAAGCATCGTATGCATTGGGAATATCAAGATCAGAAACAATTTTAAAAATCATCTTGCCCCAAGTAACAGAAGAGATTTTAAGCAGCATTATCTTAACAATTTCACGTATTTTAGCTGAAACTGCACCACTTTATATTACTGCTGGGCTATCTTCTTCTAACCATTTCAGTTTAGGACTATGAGGACAAACATTAACCGTAAGAATATATGCTCAATTATTCTCAACATCAGCTAATGCTCAAAATGTTATGTTTGAAGCCGCCTTTATGTCAATTATGTTGATATTCTTCTTTATATTGATAAGCAATCTGTTTATTCCTTATATCTTTAAAAACAAATATAAGATATCCATGTGGATGGATAAATTAAAGAAAAGAAAGAACAAAATTAGTGCTAATTATGAAAAATAAAATAGATCCAAAAACAAAAGAATTGTATTTAAAAAAGAAAGCTGAATACAAAGAAAAAATTAAGAATTTAATTGCTCAAAAAAAAGAAGTAATTAAATTAAATGATGAAGCAAAATTAGTCGAAATTACCGCAAAAATTAAACGTTATAAGATTTTATATAACAATAAAGATCCTAATTTAATTCACTTTAAAGAAGACTATAATTTTGACAATATTTTTGAAGTAGATAATTTTAATCTTTGATACAACAATGGCTCTAAACACGCTTTAAAAGATCTTAATGTCAATATTAAGAAAAATAAAGTTACAGCACTAATTGGACCGTCTGGTTGTGGTAAATCAACATTCATTCGTTCTTTAAACCGAATGCACGATTTAACTGATGGAATAATTAAAAAAGGAAGTATCTTTTTCTTATCTAAAAACATTTATTCTAAGACATTACCTGAATTAGAATTAAGATCTAAGGTTGGAATGGTATTCCAAAAACCAACGCCTTTTTCTTTATCAATTTATGAAAATATTGCCTTTGCTTTAAAATCTCATGGAATGAAAAATAAAGCAGAAATTGATCAAATTGTTAAAGAATCCTTAGAAGGAGCTGCTTTATGGGATGATGTAAAAGACATTTTATATCAATCAGCTCACGGATTATCAGGTGGTCAACAACAACGTTTATCAATTGCTAGAGCAATTGCTTTAAAACCTGATGTTTTATTAATGGACGAACCAACTTCTGCATTAGATCCAATTGCTACAAATAAAATCGAAATCTTAATTCATAAACTTAAAAAAACATACTCAATTGTAATTGTTACCCACTCAATGGCGCAAGCACAAAGAGTTAGTGATGAAACAATCTTTTTCTATGAAGGAAAAGTATTAGAACAAGGCACAACAAAACAGATCTTTACACAACCAAAAAACGAAAAAACAAAAGATTATATCAACGGTAGAATCGGGTAATAAGATGTCAAGAAACTATAAATCATTAAAGTATTCAGAACAAGAATTAATTAATAAATTTTACGAATATATTGATCATGGAATTAAAATCCATGAGCATTTATTATTAGCTTTAAATAAGTATTTAAAAAAAGAAAATTACGAAGATATTTTGAATGAAATCTTTGAAATGGAAAAGATTTCAAACATTAAACAAGCTGACTTATTAGATGATTCAACTTGAATAATTTCAAAAGAACAACCACAAGCATCACACCTAAGATTTATCATTGCAATCATTTCATCATCAAATGACATAGAACGTATTTGTGATTATGCTAATAATGTGGCTAAATTCTTAATGAAAAATAAGAATATATCTGATAAAAAACTAGAAGTTATTATTGATTTACAACAAAGTGCATTGCAAAACTACATTGATGTAGTTAATCATCTTAAAGAAAACGAAGCAGAAGACACTTATAAGTTTGCTGACATCAGACAACAAGAGTTTGAATCTAAATACAAAAGATATTTAAAACAATTTAGACAATATGATTTAAATTCAGATGATGAATTGCAATTAAACCTATTAATTGACATGATCTTAACAATCAAAAACATTGAAAGAATTAACGATCATTTAGTTAATATTATTGAATACTTTGTTTATATTAAAGAATCATCATTCTTTTTTGATAAAAAACTTTAAAATTTACGAGAAAAACAATAAAAAAAGTGTTGAACTAATCAACACTTTTTTGTTTCCCGCTTCTTATAGTTAAAACTGAATATTTAATTTGTTTGTATCAATCTTTAAAATTGATTTTATTTTTGTTTTCGTTTTTCATTCGAGGTTGAATTTTGTTGCGATAGATTTGTTGTAATCCGTAACGAATTCCTCAAAGTAAATTGATTGCCACCATTGATAATGTGATACCAACTGGAACAACATCTCAATAACGATCACCTTTAAATCCTAAAATCTTAGCAACTGATTGATATTCGCCGCCAGGAGCTCAGTCAGTTGGGAGTAATCCTGTTGAGTTTCCTAAAATCTTAAGGTCTAAATTAATGCAAACTAATACATAAACTGAATAAGAACTTACAAACATTCATTGGTGACCTAAGTCTTTTCAACTTCAGTTTGTTGTTCAACAAATCAACATTAAACCAACTGATGTTGTCATAACGTGCAACATGAAGTAAATTTGGTCATTTCCATCACCTAGGAAGATTCATTTTCATGCTGTTGCTGCATCTGTATTATATTGATTTGCTAATCTGAATAATTCACCGTATAAAGTAATTAATCCGCCAAAAGTAGCAATTGGAGCGGCTGCTCTAACAAGTTTTTTATCTTTAATACTCATTAAAGCTAATCCACCAAAAATAGAGAAGAACGGGCAGATATCTAATAACAATAAACGTGAATGTCTTAATGAAACTCCTGTCGGGCTATTTTCTCATGAGTCGTTAAATCCAGGAATAACGAATTGAATTTGTCTTGCAAAAAACATGTAAAAGAACATTGCTGCTCCAACGACAAATCAAAATCAAAATTTATTTTCAAGTCGCTTAAAGTAAGCTGAAGATGCGATGACTGCTATAAACCAAAGGCTTGTAACGATCATCAAAATGGTACCTAGTTGCATTTTGACTATTTTTAATATTAATTATTATCCTTATTTTATATTTAAGGATTTATAGACAAATAAAATCTCTATATTTAAACTATGTTATTATAGCCATTTATTTTTAAATTAAAAGTAAAAGACTAAAATAAATTTATCTGTTATAATATACGAGTTAAGCTTCTGGAAAGATTGCTGATACACCATAAACTGTTGTCCAGTATCAGGTAACTTTTCTTGAGCGTTATATAAATTAAAATATAAGGCAACAAATGAAAGAAATAAGAATTAAACTAAAATCTTATGACAGCAGATTGTTAGACCAATCAGCTAAAAAGATTTTTGAAATCGTAAAAGAAACAGGATCAAAACTTTCTGGTCCAATCCCATTACCAACTAAAAAAGAAGTATTTACAATTATTCGTTCTCCACACGTTGATAAAGCTTCAAGAGAACAATTCGAAAGAAGAACTCACAAGCGTTTAATCATCATTAAAGATCTTAAGGACGAGACAATTCAAAAACTAAAACGTTTTGTAATTCCTTCTGGTGTTGAACTACGTATTTATTTATAAAGAGGAGAATAATCAATAATGAAAGGAATATTCGGAACTAAAGTTGGAATGACTCAGGTGTTCGAAGAAAATGGACGTCTGATTCCTGTTACTGTAGTAAAGGTTGAACCTAACCAAGTAATTAGCGTTAAAACAAAAGAAAAAGATGGATATGACGCAATCCAACTTGGATTTAATGAAACTCACGAAAAGAACCTAAACAAACCACAATTAGGTCAATTCAAAAAAGCCAACACAAATAATTACAAATACCTAGAAGAAATTCGCGGCATGGTTGGACACAATGTTGGAGACTTACTAAAAGTTGAAGACTTATTCCAACAAGGTCAAGTAGTTGATGTTCAAGCAAAAACTAAAGGTCGTGGATTTACTGGTGCTATTAAGCGTTGAAACTTCAAGATCGGTTCTAAGGGACACGGTGCTGGATACCCACACAGATTCCAAGGTTCAGTTCAAGCTGGTCGTGGGGGGTCACAAGCACAAAGAGTTATGAAAGGTAAAAAGATGTCAGGGCACTACGGTCATGAACTTGTTACAATTCAAAACTTATCAATCGTTGGTTTCTTACCAGAAGTAAATTCAGTAATGATCTCAGGAGCAATCCCAGGTCCAAACAATGCAAAAGTAAGAATCTCAACTTCAAAGAAAAACCCAAACAAAGTTATTTCTTACAAATTATTAATGAACAAAGCTGCTAGCAAACCAGCTGCAGAACAAACACAAGAATAATTTCAATTTAAGGAAAGTACAATAAGATGTCTAAAATAAAATTATTCGATTTATCTGGTAATGTACAAGAAGAAATCGATCTAAATCAAAAACTTCTTGTCAGCGAAGTGCACAAGCAAGCAATCTTTGATGCAATCTTAGCTGAAAACTTATCACAAATCCAAGGAACCCACTCAACTCTTAAAAAAGGTGAAGTAAGTGGGGGTGGTAAAAAACCTTACCAACAAAAACACACTGGTCGTGCTAGACAAGGTTCGATTCGTAACCCTCACTATGTAGGTGGTGGTATTGCGTTTGGTCCTAAACCAACTAGAAACTACAAAATCAAAGTTAATAAAAAAGTAAGTTCATTAGCTTTCAAATCAGCTATTACTTCAAAAGTTAATAACCAAGAATTATTAGGTCTAGTTGATGCTATCAAGCAAGACAAACCAAGTACAAAAGCAATTTCAGCTTTATTAAAGAAATTAAACCTTAACAAAAAAGTATTAATCGTTGCTTTTGAAAAGAACGAAAACCTTGAAAAATCAAGTGCTAACTTACCAAATGTTTCATACAAATTATGAAACCAAGTATCAGTAAGAGATTTAATTAACGCAAATTGCGTATTAGCACAGAAAAGCGCAATTAACAATTGAGTTGAAAGGCTGAACTAATCATGCAAATTACAGACGTACTTATTAAACCAGTGCTTACTGAAAAGACTTACAATGACTTAATGTCAGAACCTAAGAAATACACTTTTCTAGTAAATCCAAAAGCTAACAAACATTACATTAAACAAGCTTTTCAAGCGATCTATGGAGTAACTCCAACTGCTGTTAATACAAAAACTAAAAAACCAGCAAGAATTCGCACAGGAACACAAAAACCAGGTTATTCACGTTTAGAAAAAATTGCTATCATCACAGTTCCATTTGGAGTTGAAGTGGCAATCACTGGTGAGAAACAAGAAACCAAAGAAGAAGCTAAAAAATAATTATCAGGCGCAAAGCAGAAGGAAATAAATAAGCAGTTATGCCGATTAAAAAAATAACAAACAGATCAAACAGTGGGATTCACCACAAGATCGCAATTGACTATAAAAAAGTCTTAACTACTGATTCTCCTCTAAAATCTTTAATCGCTAAGAAAAAGAAAAATTCAGGAAGAAACAACCAAGGTAAAATTACTGTAAGACACCGAGGTGGTGGTTCTAAAAGAAAATACAGAATTATTGATTTTAAGAGAAACCTACACGATAACAAAATCGGAACAATTAAATCAATTGAATACGATCCAAACAGAAGTGCTTTCATTTCATTAGTAGCATACGAAAACGGATATAAATCTTATATCCTAGCTCCTGATGGTATTAAAGTTGGTGATAAGATCGTTTCATCTTCAGAAGCTGTTGATATCAAGATTGGTAACTGTATGCCTCTTGAATTCATTCCTGAAGGTTCAATGGTTCACAACATCGAAATGACACCTAAAAAAGGTGGTCAAATTGCTAGAAGTGCTGGAACTTACGCACAAATCTTAGGTAATGATGAAACTGGTAAATACATCATTCTTAAATTATCATCTGGTGAAACTAGAAAATTCTTAAAGAATTGTCGTGCTGTTGTTGGTATCGTTTCAAACCAAGATCACAACCTTGTATTACTAGGTAAAGCAGGTACTAGCAGACACAAAGGGATTAGACCGACAGTTCGTGGTTCTGCCATGAACCCTAACGATCACCCTCACGGTGGTGGTGAAGGTCGTAGCCCAGTTGGTCGTGATGCTCCAAGAACTCCATGAGGTAAAAGACACATGGGTGTTAAGACCAGAAACAATAAGAAATCATCTACAAATTTAATTATTCGTAGAAGAAACTCAAAATAGACAAATGAAAGGCTTAATTAATTAATGTCACGTAGTTCTAAAAAGGGTGCGTATGTTGAAGCTAGCTTACTAAAAAAAGTAACTGAAATGAACGCACAACAAAAAAAGAAAATTATTAAAACTTGATCTAGAAGAAGTACGATTTTCCCTGATTTTGTCGGTCATACTTTTGCAGTTCATAATGGTAAAAAATTCATCAATGTTTATGTAACTGAAGATATGGTAGGTCATAAGTTAGGTGAATTCTCTCCAACAAGAACATTTAAAGGACACAGTTCTAACAGATAGGAGCATAATTAAAAATGATCGCTATTGCAAGACAAAACAGGGTTCGTATCTCACCCCAAAAAGCACGCTTAGTTTGTCAATTGATTAAGAATAAATCAATTATTGAAGCGCAAAACATCTTAGTTAATACTGATAAAAAAGGTGCTCGTATCATCTTAAAATTACTTAACTCAGTAATTGCTAATGCTACAAACAACCACGCAATGTTAGCTGATAAACTTTATGTTTATGAAGTAGTAGCAAACCAAGGTCCAACCCTTAAAAGAACTTTACCAAGAGCTAAGGGTTCAGCTGATATGATCAGAAAACGATCAACTAATTTCGTAATCAAACTATCAGATGATAAAAATGAACGTAAATTAGAAGTAGAAGCAATTAAAAACAGACTTAAAAAACGTGTTGCTGGACAAAACAAACACAAGCAATCAGTTAGCGGAGACAAAAAATAAATATGGGTCAAAAAGTAAACTCAAACGGTCTTAGATTTGGGATTAATAAGAACTGACAATCTCGTTGAGTAGCTAAAACAAACCAACAAACAGGTGATTGAATTGTTCAAGATGAAAAAGTAAGAAATTACTTATTCCAAAAATACCACAATGCTTACATTTCTAACATTGAAATTGAAAGAACACAAACTTCAATTCGTGTATTCATCTATGCTTCTCAACCAGGTATTGTTTTAGGTAAAGAAGCTGCTAACATCAAAACCATCGTATTAGCAATTAATAAAATTGTTGGTCGTAAGATTAAAGTTGATGTTGATGTGCTTGAAGTTGGTAACCCAGCATTAAGTGCGAAAGTAGTAGCTAGAGAACTAGCTGATGCTATCCAAAACAGAACACCATTAAGAACTGCAATGCGTCAAGCACTTAAACGTGTTCTTAAATCTGGTGGTAAAGGAATTAAAGTATTAGTTTCAGGGCGATTAAACGGGGTTGAAATTGCTCGTGACAAAATGTACATCGAAGGAAACATGCCACTATCTACTTTAAGAAGTGATATTGACTACGCACTAGAAGAAGCTCACATGTCTTATGGTGTAATCGGTGTTAAGGTGTGAATTAACCGTGGTGAAATCTTTGGAAAAGATTTCTACAAAAAACAAATCCACATCATTAAACCAAAAGGTAGTGATTTTGATCACAAGAGAAGACACTTTAACAAATCAAGAGATCAAAAACACAAACAACAAAAACCTCAACAAAACCAACCCGCTAAGGAGTAAGTGACATGTTACAACCGAAACGTACTAAATACAGAAAGCCTCATAATGTAAGTTATGAAGGAAAAGCTAAAGGTAATTCTTATGTTGCTTTTGGTGAATACGGAATCATGGCGACTAGTGGTGCTTGAATTGATTCACGTCAAATTGAAAGTGCTCGTATCGCGATTTCAAAACACCTTGGTAAAACTGGTAAGATGTGAATTAGAATCTTCCCACACATGTCTAAAACCAAAAAACCATTAGAGGTGAGAATGGGTTCAGGGAAAGGTAACCCAGAATTCTGAGTGGCTGTTGTCAAACAAGGAACTGTTATGTTTGAAGTAGCTAACCTACCAGTAGCACAAATGAAAGAAGCTTTAACAAGAGCTGGTCATAAATTAGGTGTTACATGAAAAATTGTTGCTAGAGAAGGGGTTCAATAATGAACAAAGAACTTAGAGCAAAAACCAACGAAGAACTAATTCAATTAGTAACTCAACTTAAAGGTCGTTTATTAGAGTACCGCTTTAAATTAGCTCAAGGTGAATTAGATAAAACTCACATCATTAAAGAAACAAGACAAACATTAGCACGTGTGCTAACAATCTTAACTGAGCGTGATGTTAAAGTTAATATTAATGCGATGGTTTCAAGTTTTGTTAAAGAAAAAAACAAACAAAATGAAATCAAAGAATCATTAAAGAAACTTAAAGAACTAAAAACCCAAAAAGCTAAGCAAAACAAAGAAAAACGTTTAGCTAATGCTGAAAAAGTTAAAGCTGCTCCAAAACCAGAACCAAAAGCTAAGAAAGTAAGAGCAACTAAAAAAGCTGAAGCAGTAACTAAAAACACACCAAAAGATAAAAAACAAATTAAAGCTAAATCAAAGAAAAAAGGATAGAATATGCGTAATTCAAGAAAAGTCTTAATGGGTGTAGTTGTAAGTGATAAAATGCAAAAAACTGCAACAGTAAAGGTTGAATCAAAAAATCAACACCCACTTTATCACAAGTTAGTGATTTCACACAAAAAATACCACGTTCATAACGATGGTGAAAATGTAGCCAAAGTTGGTGATAAAGTTTTAATTATGGAAACTCGTCCTTTATCAGCAACAAAACGTTGAAGAATTTCAAAAATTCTAGAACGTGCTAAATAGTTTAACAGGAGAATTCAACTTATGATTCAATTTATGACAAGACTAAACGTGGCTGATAATACCGGTGCACGCGAAGTTGGAGTAATTAAAGTTTTAAATGGTTCTAAAAGAAGATACGCTTCTGTTGGCGACATTGTAGTAGTTTCAGTTAAAGACGCAATTCCATCAGGTACAGTAAAAAAAGGTCAAGTTTTATTTGCTGTAATTGTTAGAACTAAAAAAGGTGCTCAAAGAAAAGACGGAACTCACCTTTCATTTGATGATAATGCTTGTGTGATCATCAAAAACCGTGAGGATTTCACCCCAAGAGGAACTCGGATTTTTGGTCCAGTAGCACGTGAATTACGTGAAAAAGGTTTCAACCGTATCGTTTCTTTAGCGAGTGAAGTTTTATAGGAGTTAAAGATGCAAAGAATCAAAAAAGGTGATAAGGTTGTTGTAATTGCTGGTAAGCACAAACAAAAATCAGGAATTGTCTTACAAGTATTTATTAAAGAACAACGTGCAATTGTTGAAGGTATCAACATGGTAAAACGCCATGCTAAACAAGATGCTCAAAACCAAAAAGGTGGAATTATTGAAAAAGAAGCACCAATCCACTTATCTAACTTGGCTTTATTAGACCTTAAAGCTAAAGAAGTTAAAGCAACTAAAGTTAAGTATGGAATCGATCCAAAAACAAATAGAAAAGTTCGATTATCTCGTAAAACAAATAATCTTGTAGGTGGTCAATAATGAATTTAAAAACTAAATATAAGAATCAGATCGTTCCATTATTACAAAAAGAATTTGCACTTTCATCAGTAATGCAAGTTCCTAAGATCGAAAAAATCGTAATCAACATGGGTGTTGGTGATGCGACAAAAGATGCAAAACTTTTAGAACTAGCACAAGCTGAATTACAAGCAATTAGTGGTCAAAAACCAGTAATTACCAAAGCTCACTCATCTAACGCTTCATTCAAAATCCGTCAAGGTCAAGCAATTGGTTGTAAAGTAACTCTAAGAGGTGAAAAAATGTGAAACTTCTTAGAAAAACTAATTAACATTGCACTACCTCGTGTAAGAGACTTCAGAGGTCTATCTAACAAAGCTTTTGATAGTCAAGGTAATTACACATTAGGGATTAAAGAACAAATTATCTTCCCTGAAATTATCTATGATAATGTTAAAAAGATTCGTGGTTTTGATGTAACATTGGTAATTTCATCTAACGATATCAAACAAAACTACAGATTATTATTAGAATTAGGGATGCCTTTAATTAAGGCTAAGGAATAAACAAATGGCTAAAACATCACTAAAAGTTAAACAAGCACGTCATGCCAAATTTAAGGTAAGAGCATACACTAGATGTAAACGTTGTGGCCGACCACACGCTGTATTTAGAAAGTTCGGTATTTGTCGTTTATGCTTCAGACACCTAGCTTACAACGGAAGCTTACCAGGCGTTAAGAAAGCATCATGGTAGATAGGGGTTAACAAGAAATTATGCATTTTGATCCAGTAGCAGACATCATAACTAAAATTAATAATGCTAACCGAGCAAAGATTGTAGAACTTCAAACAGAAGCTTCAAAATTAAAAGTTGCAATCTTAAACATTCTATTGAATGAAGGTTATATTCGTGGTTATGAAATCTACGATAATAAAGAAAAAACAAAATCAATTTTAAAGATTAAATTAAAATTTGATGAAAACCGCATCAGCTCACTAAATGGAATTAAACAAATTTCTAAACCTGGTTTAAGAATTTATGTTTCAGCTGATAAACTACCAAGAGTATTAAACGGTTTAGGAATTGCCATTGTTTCAACTAACGAAGGTTTAATGACTGATAAATTAGCAAGAGCCAAGAAAATTGGTGGTGAAGTTCTTGCTTATGTTTGATAGGAAAGGTTAATAAAAAGCTATGTCAAGAATTGGTAATCGCTTAATTACAGTGCCAAGCAATGTTAATATTAACCAAACTAAAGAACTATTAACATTCAAAGGACCATTAGGTCAATACGACCTGAAGTTAGCTGCTAACTGTGGTATTAGTGTTGAATTAAAAGACAATACCATTAAATTAAGTCGTGCTAACGAATTAAAACAAACAAAAATGTTACACGGTACATACAATGCATTAATTAAAAATGCAATCATCGGCGTGACTTCTGGATTTAAAAAAGAATTACGTCTAGTTGGTGTAGGTTATCGTGCAGCATTAAAGGGTAATATCTTAAACTTACAATTAGGATATTCACACCCAATCGATTTAGAAATTCCAAAAGACTTAAAAGTCGATGTTCAAAAGAACACTGAAATTACAGTAAGTGGAATTGATAAACAAAAAGTTGGTGAATTTGCCATCCAAATTCGTAAATGAAGAATGCCAGAACCTTATAAAGGTAAAGGTGTATTGTACCTTAACGAACAAATTATTCGTAAAGCTGGTAAGACCGCAGAAGGGAAGAAATAATAACTTATGAAACAAGTTAATATGAACCGAAGCCAAAGACGTAAAATGCGTCATAAACGAGTGATTAAAAAGGTTCGTAAAATTGATAATAATCGCCCAGTGATGATTGTTGTGAAATCAAACGCTCATATTTCAGCACAAGTATGAGACTTCACTACTAACAAAATCATTGCTTCAAGCTCTTCTGTTAGCTTAGATTTAGCAAATGGTAATAAAGAAAACGCAGCAAAAGTTGGTGCAGATATTGCTAAGAAATTGCTTGATAAAAAGATTGAAGAAATCACTTTTGACCACGGTGGTTCTAAATATCACGGAAGAATTGCATCATTAGCTGATGCTGCAAGAAAAGCTGGTTTAAAATTCTAGGATAATTACTTATGGAAGATATCAAACAAAATAAAAAACCAAACGCTAACAATAATAGTGCTGAAGCTAAAAAACCTAGCGCTAATCAAGCAAACAATCGTTCTAATAACCGTAACAACCAAAACAATCGTAAGAATAATTCAAAAAATTCTGACGAACGTAACAAACGCAGAAACGATAAGAGAACTAAAAACGAATTCGAAGAAAAAATCGTAAAGATTTCAAGAATTTCAAAAACCACTAAAGGTGGTCGTACAATGCGTTTCAGTGCCTTAGTTGTTGTGGGTGACCGTAAGGGAAGAGTTGGTTTTGGAATTGCCAAAGCACTCGAAGTTCCTAACGCCATTAAAAAAGCGTTAAAAATGGCAGAAAACAACGTTCAAAAAATCGCGATCAACAAACACGGTACATTATTCCATGATGTATTAGGTCGTTCAGGTGCTGCTAAAGTATTAATTAAACCAGCTCCTTCAGGTACTGGAATTATTGCTGGTGGTCCAATCCGTGCTGTGGTTGAACTTGCTGGTTTTAGTGATGTATATACTAAAAACATGGGTAAAAACACACCAATCAACATGGTGCGCGCAACTATGGATGGAATTACATCACAATACACACCTAAACAAATTGCCAAATTACGAGGCAAATCTCTAAAAGATCTATAATAGGAGTTAATTAATGAAATTACATGAATTAAAAAGTACTCCCAAATCAAGAAACCACAAAGCTAAAGTTGTAGGACGTGGTCATGGTTCTGGTTTAGGTAAAACTTCAGGTCGTGGTCAAAAAGGGCAAAAGGCACGTAAATCAGGTCACACTCGCCCTGGATTTGAAGGTGGTCAAACTCCTTTATACAGACGTTTACCAAAATTTGGTTTTAAAACTGTAGGTTTTAGAAAACAAACTTTATCAGTTTCACTAGACGTTCTTGAAAGATTAAAAGAAACATCAATCAACCGTGAAGTTTTAGTAAAATATGGCATCATTAGTTCAAAAACTAATGAACCAGTAAAAATCATCGGAAATAAGATTGATAAAAAAATTGATGTTAAAATCAATAAAATTTCAGAAGGTGCCAAAAAAGCAATTCAAGCAGCTGGTGGCAGCGTTGAACTAATTTAATCTAAAAAGATGGCAAAAACTAATTCAAAAAATCTTTTAGGTCAAAAAATTATTAAGTTATGCAAAAACAGGGATTTTGTAATCTCTGTTTTTGTCACATTATTCTTGATTTTGTTGTTCAGAGTGATCAGTGTAATTCCACTACCTGGAATTACCATCCAACAACACGATAATGCTAACGCAGGAGTAAGTGACTTTTTTGATCTATTTAACTTATTAGGTGGTGGTGGATTAAGTCAACTTTCACTATTTGCAGTTGGGATATCACCATATATTTCAGCACAAATTATCATGCAGTTGTTATCAACTGATTTAATCCCTCCGCTTAGTAAATTAGCAAAAACAGGTGAGCTAGGAAGAAGACGCATCGAGTTAATTACGCGTTTTGTAACTCTTCCGTTTGCAGTGATTCAAGCTTTTGCAATTATTGCTTTAATCAATAACCAACAAAATGGTCAAATTAAGTTTGATAATAATGATGCTTTACACCAAGCGTTTTATATCATTACCATGACCGCAGGAACATATATCTCAATTTTCATTGGGGATATTATTTCTAAAAAAGGTGTTGGTAACGGGATTACATTATTAATTCTGTCAGGGATCTTAGCAAGATTACCAGATGGTTTTATCGTAATGTATCGTGTGCTAGGTGGGGTGATTATCACTTCAACACCAATGCTAACAGCAGCAATTAACTTCAGCTTATACTTCATTGCGTTCTTGGTATTGTTATTAGCAGTTACTTTTGTCAATTCATCAACAAGAAAAATTCCAATCCAACAAACTGGTGAAGGAATGATCTTAGATTCTGAAAAACTGCCATTCTTGCCAATTAAGCTCAATGCAGCTGGGGTTATTCCGGTAATTTTTGCCTCTTCGATTATGTCAATTCCGATCACAATCGCAGAGTTCCAACCACAATCAGAAGGTCGTTGATTTGTTGAAGATTATTTATCATTAAGAACACCTGTGGGAATTAGTATTTATGTTTTATTAATTATTATCTTCACATTCTTTTATAGTTATATTCAAATCAACCCTGAACAAATTGCTCAAAACTTTAATAAGTCACACAAATTCATTCCAGGGGTTCGTCCAGGAATTGATACTGAAAAACACATTACTAAAGTTTTAATGCGCATTAACTTTATTGGTGCACCATTCTTAGCAATTATTGCTGTAATTCCTTATATTATTTCATTATTACTCCACGTGCCAACAACACTGTCATTGGGTGGAACAGGAATTATCATTATGGTATCAGCAAGTATGGAGTTATACCGTTCATTGCGTTCAGCAGCAACAACCACTTCATACCAAAGATTACGCAAAGATATTGCCAACAGAATTGAAACTGAACTATCATTGAATGATTATGCCAACAAGCCAAATCAACAACATGATCAGTATGGTTTAAATATGCAAGAAGATAAAACTAATGCACAAAAGAAAGAAAAAGATGATTCATTAGAGGTTAGCCAACTTTGATAAGATTAATATTTCTAGGAGCACCAGGAACAGGAAAGGGAACAATCTCTTCACACCTAAAAGAAAATTATCAATTCTTTCACATCTCAAGTGGAGACTTGTTCAGATTTTATACAACCAATGGTTCACAATTAGGTGAAGAAATTAAAAGTTATATCAACAATGGTTTATATGTTCCAGATGAACTAACTAATAAATTGGTGCAAGATTTTTATCAAAATAATCAAAATCAAGAAAAGATTATTTTTGATGGATACCCAAGAACATTAAACCAATGTCATTATTTAGAAGATGTTGTTGGTATCACGCACGTTATCTTATTAGAACCATCAAATTGGGATTATATTATTAACCGTTTAAGTTCAAGACGATCATGTCCAAACTGCAAGCGTATTTATAATATTAGTTCTGAAAACTTCAAACCAAAGGTTGATAATCAATGCGATGTTTGTCATATTGAATTATTACACCGTAAGGATGATGAAGCTGGCGTTATTAAAAAACGTATTGAAGTTTATAATGCCGAAACCAAAGCTGTAATTGATTATTATAAGAATAAAAACCTATTACATACAATTGATGCTAATAAGGATTTTGAAGAACTTTATCAAGCAGTTTTAGATATTGTTAGTAAATAAAACTAATCACTAATGATTTACTTAAAAAACCAAGAAGAAATAGATAAAATCAAAAAAGCATGCGAAATTTATAAGCAAATTGTTCAAGAATTTACTTATGAAAAAATTGCTAATAAATCACTTAAAACAATTGATTTAATGCTAAAAGATTTTGTTGAATCAAAAAATGCCAACAACTGTTATCATGGTTATTTAGGTTTTAAGGGTTATCATTGTTTATCTTTAAACCAAACAATTATTCATGGAATAGCCACTGATGAAATTTTTGGTGCAAAAGATAAATTATCAATTGATATTGGAATTGAATTAGATAACTATTATTGTGATTCAGCTTTTACCATCCTTGGTCCAGAAGTAAATCAAAGACAAAAAATGTTGTCAGAAGCAACATTAAACTGTATCTTTGAAGTTGTTAAAAAAATTGTTCCTAACCAAACAACCACTGGTGATATTGGTTATTGAACTGAACAGTATGCCAAGAAATTTAATTATCAAGTAATTCGTGATTTTGGTGG
Organism: Mycoplasma sp. E35C; assembly: GCF_019873825.1. NCBI lineage: Bacteria > Bacillati > Mycoplasmatota > Mollicutes > Mycoplasmatales > Mycoplasmataceae > Mycoplasma > Mycoplasma sp. E35C. The sequence goes on from NZ_CP068418.1 coordinate 60,645, forward strand.
TCATGGTTGTGGGATAAAAATTCACGAAGATCCATTAGTATTAAATTTTGGTACACCAAACAAAGGTACAAAATTAAAACCAGGAATGATCATTTGTATTGAACCAATGTTTTTTGAAAAAAACAATCAATACTACATCGATCCAGCCGATCAATGATCAGTTAAACCAATAAATAAAAACCAATTTGTTTGTCACTGAGAACACATGGTTTTAATCACAGAAGATGGCGCACAAATTCTTACTATATAACTTAAATAAATAATATTTGAATAATTATTTTTAATTTTGTGCAAAATCTAATTAATCAAAACTCATCAAAATAATATCCAAGTATCTATGCTTGGATTTTTTTATTTCATATACTTAATATATTAATACCTATAGACAGGAGAAAATAAAATATGAAAAAAATTGGTGTAATTGGATGTGGGTTCGTCGGATCTACATACATTCACGCATTACTAGAAGAAGGAGTTCAAGCTGAATTTGTTTTAGTTGATAAAAATGCGTCATTAGCAGAAGGACACGTTAAAGACTTACGTGACTGCAAAGCTTTAAAAACTTACAATGGTTCTACATTTACATATGGATCATACGAAGAACTTAAAGATGCAGATGTAGTGGCAATTACAGCTTCAATTCCAACTGTTCCAACAGCAGATGGTCAAATGTTTACTGACCGTTTACAATTAATGACTTCTAATATCAAAATTCTTTATGAAATCGGAACAGAATTAAAGAAAGTTGGTTTCAAAGGATTAAGCATTATTCCAACTAACCCATGTGACGTAATGGCTGGTGCTTACCAAAAAATTACAGGATTTGATCCACACAAAATCATTTCAACAGGTTGTTTATTAGAAACAGCTCGTACTAGAAAAATGACAGCTGAATTACTAGGTGTAAACACTGAATCAGTTGAAGGATTTGTTATTGGTGAACATGGTTCAGGTGCTGTTGTTCCTTGATCAATTTTCAGAGTTGGTAATGTTCCAGTTAGCCAATTAATTGAAGAAAAGAAACTTTCAGAAAAAGACGTTAAAGAAATCTTCCCTAAAGTTGTTAAAGAAGCTTTTGAAATTATTAAATACAAAAAAGCAACTTACTACGGTATTGCTGAATCAATGTCATTAATTACAAGAGCTTACATTTATGACATGAACATTATTTTAGGTGTTGGTGTTCAACTAGATAAAGAATACCTTGCTCCAGGTATTTACTTCACCGTTCCAGCGATCGTTGGTGAATGTGGTTGAAAACTTCACTCTAAACTAAAACTAACAAAAGAAGAACAAGAAGCCTTTGATAAGAGCGCTTTAAACATCAAGAAAGTAACTGAAGAAGCACTAGCTATTGTTGGTATTAAATAATATTATTTAACCAATTCATTTAAGAAGCCTTTCAAATATTTATAACTCTAATATCCGTCTATCCTAATATTAATGAATACGCAGTGTTTTGCTGCGTATTTATTTTTATTTTTATCGATTTTATAGGATTTTTAATGATATTTTTAATAATTACCCTCATATTTGAAATTAAAAAAATACAAAGTTATTTTGTAAAACAAAATAAACTAGATAAAAAAATAAAATATAACTGGATTTTTTTGGAATTGTTTGATAAAATTATAAAGTCGTGATTGCGACAACATTGTTCTTTGAAAACTGAATACAACAAATCTTTCTAGTCCGAAATTTGATTAAAGTATCAATCAAATTTCATCAACAAAAAATAGATTCAAATAGCTAATGGATCAAATACATAAGTTACTAAGGGCTTATGGTGGATGCCTTGGCACTAGAAGGCGACGAAGGACGTGCAAACCTGCGAAAAGCTACGGGGAGCTGGTTGGAAGCGATAATCCGTAGATGTCCGAATGGGGGAACCTGATTAATAGCGATATTAATTATTTAGATCTGAATTCATAGGGTCTAAAAGCAATACGTTGTGAAGTGAAACATCTCAGTAGCAACAGGAAAAGAAATCGAAAGAGATTCCGTGTGTAGTGGCGAGCGAAAGCGGAACAGGCCAAACCAAGATTTATCTTGGGGTTATAGGACTGCAATGTGGACTTTGAACTGATAGGAGAAATAGTTGAAAAGCTATGCGACACAGGGTTATAGCCCCGTATCTTAAATTGGTTTGATACCTAGCAGTATCCTGAGTAGATCGAGAAACGTTATCTTGATTGAATTCGCCCAGACCATTGGGCAAGCCTAAATACTAACTAGTGACCGATAGCGTATAGTACCGTGAGGGAAAGGTGAAAAGAACCCAGGGATGGGAGTGAAATAGATTCTGAAACCATATGCCTACAACGTGTCAGAGCACATTAATGTGTGATGGCGTGCGTTTTGAAGTATGAGCCGGCGAGTTATGATAGCAAGCAGGTTAACCGATAGAAGGGTAGCCAAAGCGAAAGCGAGTTTGAATAGAGCGTTTAAATGTTTGTTATTATAGACCCGAAACGGGTTGAGCTAGTCATGGGCAGGTTGAAGTTAGAGTAACATCTAATGGAGGACCGAACCGACTCTCGTTGAAACGATAGCGGATGACCTGTGACTAGGGGTGAAATTCCAATCGAAATCCGTGATAGCTGGTTCTCGTCGAAATAGTTTTAAGACTAGCGTAAGATCATGATTAGTTGGAGGTAGAGCTACTGAATGTATGATGGCGCCGCCTTGGTGTACTGAATACAATTAAACTCCGAATGCCAATTAATTTACTCTTGCAGTCAGACAGTGGGGGATAAGCTTCATTGTCACAAGGGGAAGAGCCCAGATCATTAAATAAGGTCCCTAAAATATGCTAAGTGGAAAAGGTTGTTAAAATACTTAAACAGCAAGGATGTTGGCTTAGAAGCAGCCATCGTTTAAAGAGTGCGTAACAGCTCACTTGTCGAGTGTTTTTGCGCCGAAGATGTAACGGGGCTAAGCATATTACCGAATTTATGGATTATCTAGATTGTCTAGATAGTGGTAGACGAGCGTTGTATACGGGCTGAAGTCAAACCGTGAGGATTGGTGGACTGTATACAAGTGAGAATGCCGGTGTAAGTAACGCTTGAGAGTGAGAATCTCTCAAACCGATTGACTAAGGTTTCCTGGACGAGGGTCGTCCTTCCAGGGTTAGTCTGGACCTAAGGCGAGGCAGAAATGCGTAGTCGATGGAAGAACAGGTTAATATTCCTGTACAAACAAAATAACTGATGGAGTGACGGAGAAGGTTAATGCATCCCCATTATTGGATTTGGGGTTAAATAAGAAGTCTTAGGAGTTGGTAAATCCGCTTCTTTTAAGGACAACTTATGAATACGAGCGAACGCTCTGCAAGTAGCGAAGATGCATACATCACGCTTCCAAGAAAAGCTTCTAGGGTTAATTATTTTGTTTCCAGTACCGAGAACGAACACACGTGGTCAAGGAGAAGATCCTAAGGTTAGCGAGTGAACTATAGCTAAGGAACTCTGCAAATTCATCCCGTAAGTTCGCAAGAAGGGATGCTCAATGTAAAAGTTGAGCCGCAGTGAAGAACAAGGGGGGACTGTTTAACTAAAACACAGCTCTATGCTAAATCGCAAGATGATGTATATGGGGTGACACCTGCCCAGTGCTGGAAGGTTAAAGAAGGGTGTTAGAGCAATCGAAGCTCCCGACTGAAGCCCCAGTGAACGGCGGCCGTAACTATAACGGTCCTAAGGTAGCGAAATTCCTTGTCGGGTAAATTCCGTCCCGCTTGAATGGTGTAACCATCTCTTGACTGTCTCGGCTATAGACTCGGTGAAATCCAGGTACGGGTGAAGACACCCGTTAGGCGCAACGGGACGGAAAGACCCCATGAAGCTTTACTGTAACTTAATATTGGGCAGAGTTTAGACATATAGAGAATAGGTGGGAGACTTTGAAGCAACTTCGCTAGGAGTTGTGGAGTCACCAGTGGAATACCACCTTTGTTTACATTCTTCTCTAACTGGTTGCTGTTATCCAGCAACAGGACAGTGTTAGGCGGGCAGTTTGACTGGGGCGGTCGCCTCCTAAAAGGTAACGGAGGCGTGCAAAGGTACCCTCAGCACGGTTGGAAATCGTGTTAAGAGTGTAATGGTATAAGGGTGCTTGACTGTGAGACTTACAAGTCGAACAGGTAAGAAATTAGGTCATAGTGATCCGGTGGTTCAGTATGGAATGGCCATCGCTCAACGGATAAAAGCTACTCTGGGGATAACAGGCTGATACTGCCCAAGAGTTCACATCGACGGCAGTGTTTGGCACCTCGATGTCGACTCATCTCATCCTCGAGCTGAAGCAGGTTCGAAGGGTTCGGCTGTTCGCCGATTAAAGAGATACGTGAGTTGGGTTCAAACCGTCGCGAGACAGGTTGGTCCCTATCTATTGTGCCCGCAGGAAGATTGAAAAGATTTACTCTTAGTACGAGAGGACCGGAGTGAAGACACCTCTTGTGCTCCAGTTGTAGTGCCAACTGCACCGCTGGGTAGCAACGTGTCGAACGGATAAACGCTGAAAGCATCTAAGTGTGAAACCGACTTTAAGAATAATCTTCCCTCCCAGCAATGGGGTAAGAATCGTTGTAGACTACGACGTTGATAGGCTAAATGTGTAAGTGCCGTGAGGTATTTAGCTGATTAGTACTAATAATTCGAGGACTTAGGTTTGATCAAATAACATTAGTTATGAAATCATATATGATTTGTTGTATTTAGTTTTTCAAAGAGCAATGTAAGTGTGATATCCATATCGTGATGGAAACACCTGGACCCATTCCGAACCCAGAAGTTAAGCATCATGGAGCCGAAGGTAGCTTAGGTGAGAATAGGAAAATATCACGCTAATTAAAAACATCACCCGTTAAAAGGTGATGTTTTTTTATTATCTAAATAACTTTTTCATTAATTGTTACATTTTACTTATTAGCCTTCTTTTTCTTTGCTAGTTTAACAAAACCATAAACAGATAAGATTATGATGGCTAAACCAATTAATGAAGCTGAAACAGCAACAATAGCGATATTCTTTGGATCTTTAAAATCAAAACCAGAAGTACTATCTTTTTGACCTAATTCTTGCTCTTGTGGCGTTGAGTTTTGATCATCATTAGTTAGTTCATTATCATTCTTATTTTCATCAAAACCTGCTTGTGTTACAAGATCTAAGTTATTAATCGGCTTTGTGATGTCAAAATCACTCCAGTTTCTTACAATCTTATTTAGTTTATTAATTTCAGTTTTCAGTAAATCTGAAATCTTAGTTTTATTATTATTAATTGGAGTGATTTTAGCAACCTCAGGATTTAATAATTCAATCGTCATTTTTTCATTAGATAAATTGATTTTGTAATTAATTTCAAAGATCTCATTTTTATCAAATTTACCGTAAATTCTATAAATATTAGGTTGGACAGTTTCTAATTTAATAGAAAAATCTTTAATAGGATCAAAACCAGTATTTTTAATTTTGTCTAAACTATATAAACTATAGTTTATTTGATTAGATTGTTCATTTGTTTTTATTGAATCGTTGAATATATATAACTTTTGCTTATCAAGAATACTTATTAATTTAGACATCAAGACTTTTACATCTTTTTTACTAATCATGTATTCATCATTAATTTTCAAATTAATTACTTGCTCAGAAGCTAATTTATTTTCATAGTCAGTTTGAAGATTAATTTCAAAATTCTTGTTTAGATATTTAAGTTTAAACTTAGGATCTTTAGACCAATCAAAGCTAATCGCAGTTTTATTTAAATCGATTAATTTGTTAAATGTTTTAAATTTAACTAAATAGAATTTAGACTTTACATCCTCATCATTTTTAAAGAAATACATTTTTTGAGGAATAATTTCAGGATTTCTTTCATTTCCGTGAGTTTCAAGATCATGAGCATTCAGAACCCTTACAACCATTCAAAAGTATCCATCAGTATCATTAGAATTTAAATTAAGCTTATACTCATCTTTTAATTTATTTTTAATTTTTACATCTTCTGGTTTTGTTAGATTATGATCAAGTGAATAAACATCATTTTTGTTTATTATTAAACTATTTGAATTTTCATAAACAGTTTTAAATGAATCGATAACAAGATCGCTAATATCTTCTGAACGATCAATCCCTATTTTTTGATTAAAATCTGAAGCAAATAAAGGATCGAAACTTTTAACAGTAAAATCTTTAATATCAGCTATTTTATTTCTAAATTTAATACCTAAATAATCATAGCGATATTTGATAACTAAAACAATTGAAGTTTCATCAATTTTAAATGCTTTATTTTCACTTTTTATATTTAAAAAATTGTTAATTTTACCGTTGTTTTTTTCGATTTCTGAACTTTCAAACCGTAAATTATCAATCTTAATTTGTGCTAAATTTCTACTCAAATCTTTTGATGGAATTTTATCAATTATTTCACTACTTTTTAAATCAATAGATTTAGATTCACCATTAACAATAAAATCTCTATCAACAATTTTATTGTCTGAAACATATAAATCACCTACTAATTTAGTTGATGAATTAAATTCTTCGTAATATTTAGGTAAATTCATGATGAATTCATACTGATCATCATCAATTTCTTTTGTTTCAATTCCTAATAATTTAAATACTTCTTTTTGAAAATCACTTACGTAATTATCAGCTTTTGAACTCATTAAATTATTGATAGAACTTTCTTCATTATAAGACTCAGAATTTTGTTCTTTTTCTTGTTTAAGTTTTTCAAAATCAGAATAATCTCATGATAAAGCTTTAGACTTATTTCATGTCATTTTTTCCGCATATTTTTTAGTTTCTTTAATATGATCTATGATTTTTAAAAACTCTTTTTTATAACCTAAATGAAAAGATAAATTTTCATCATTTTTAGAAAAAACATAATTGCTTTTGATAACAAAATCAGGTGAATAAATTTCAATATTATCTTTGAATACATTTAATAGATTTCGATAACCATTATTGATTAAAGTTCTATCAAATGAAAATGTTAAAGCCTTGTAATCAAATGTTTCACCTAATTTAAAGTAATCCTTGAACAAATTGTATTTTGGACTAATTAATGTTGAACTAGAATGAATTGATAAAGTATTTGTATCTTCCTGGGTTGTTGTTTTATATAAATTCTTAATAAAATCGTTATTATCACGATAATATGTGTATTTTTTATCGTTTAAATAACCATAAATCTTGTTATATAAACCTCTTCCATCTGTAAAATAAAAATCTTCATCAGAACTTCTTATTAGATAATAACGAATCTTGGATTCAGTGTTATTTATATAGTCAGTATTCGGAATAAAACTAAAACCATCTCAACTATATGCTTGCGTTTCTTCTAAGCTTCATTTCAATACCCGATAATAATCAATAGTTGAACCATTTCCATTAAATTTATTTAAATCCAGACCTCCCCTTCAGGGTACGTTTAATTCTGGTACTGAATATACTTTGTCTGACAAATCAATATTAGTAAACGCAATGAAATCATTAGGTTTTGCCGCATCATCTTCTGATTTTCTTAAAATAGATGATACAAATCCTCTCTTTTCAGTTTTATCTTTTTCTAATAATGAATCATCGATATATTTATATAGCTTGTCACTAAAATCTTTTGGTGATAGATCTAATATAATTTTTTCATAAGTTGGATGTTGAACTTTAACTAATGTTGGATATGCACCAATAACCTTTGTTTCATATGATTCAGTAAAACCATTTTTCTTTCCTTGGAATTCATAGGTTTTATTTTTAGGTTCATCATACGTTCCAAAATCTGTTATTGGTGGATATTTTCCTAGGGGTGAATGACCTAAAGGTTTCCATGTGTATGAACTACCTGTCAAATCTGGTCATACGAGAGAGCCTTTTTTATCACCATCTATATAATTATTTCCATATTTTTTGTAATCAATTAAAGCATTTTTAAGATTAACCTTTTTTTCAGTATCTAGCCGAGTTGGAGAAATTGCTTTAACTTCATAAATCTTATAGAACTTATTATTAAAACTTTCTATAGTGCTTTTAACTTCACTAACCAAATCACTTATTGCACTATTAGTCTCTTCTAGAACCTTTTTCCTAATTGAACTAATTGAGTTTTTCGAAGGATCTTTTTCCAAATCAAACGACTTAGAACTGGTGTAATTATTCTTTTCTTTAAAACTAATCTTATCGTGGTTAATTAATTGAAATTGATTAAGATCAGCTCTATGTGTTGATGGGATTGGTCTGTTTATAAAACTTAAACTAAAAACCGATAATCCATTAATTAATAAATATAACTTTTTCATTTCATAACAAGATATGTATAAAATGTTCAAAAGCGTTAAAATATGTATTATTATTTTTTATAATTATTAAACTAAACACAATATTAAGTAATTAAAAATATGTCAAGAAAACTAAATGATCAGGAGTTAGTTCGTTTAGATAAATTGAATCGATTAATTGAATCGAATCAAAACCCTTACGAAGTAACTAAAGTTGATAACACTCACAATAGCAAAACATTCAAAGAAGAATTTGAAAAGTATTCTAAAGAAGAATTGTCTAGCTTGAAGTTGAAGCAACCTATTACTGTAAGTGGTAGAGTAATGGGGATAAGAAGAACATTTATCTTGATTCAAGATTTTTATTCGGAATTCCAACTATATATTAATAAGAACAACCAACCTGATGTATTTAAGTATTTCCAAGAATATTTAGATTTAGGTGATATTGTTACAGCCACAGGTAGACCAATGAAAACTAATACCAATGAATTATCATTGGATATTGATTCATTGAAAATTATTTCAAAATCATTAAGAATTCCACCAGAAAAATTCCATGGGATTGCTGATGAAGAAATTCGTTCAAGAAAACGTTATTTAGATTTAATTCATAATGAAGAATCAAGAAAACGTTTTGTATATCGTTCAAGAATTATTACAGCAATGCGTCAATTCTTTAATGAAAAAGGATTCTTAGAAGTTGAAACGCCATTCTTACACGCTCAAGTAGGTGGTGCTGCTGCTAAACCATTTATTACGCACTACAACGCATTAGATCGTGATTATTATTTAAGAATTGCTCCAGAATTACCATTAAAGAAAGTTATTGTTGGTGGTTTTGATAAGATCTTTGAAATTGGTAAATGTTTCAGAAATGAAGGGATGGATTCAACCCACAACCCTGAATTTACCAGCATGGAAACATACGTAGCTTATGCTGATTATGTTTATATGATGGAATTAACAGAATCAATTATTAAATATGTAGCAAAAGCAGTTGATGTTTCATCAACAACATTTAATGATCAAACTGTTGATTGAACTAAACCATTCCACAGAATCAAGATGACCGATCTGATTAAAAAACATACAGGCATTGATTTTACGCAAGTAAAAACTCTTGATGAAGCATTAAAATTAGCTAATGAACATAAAGTTCATGTTAAAGAACATGAAAAAACAATTGGTCATATTACTAGCTTATTCTTTGAAGAATTCTGTGAAAAGAAATTGATTGAACCAACCTTCGTAACACATCACCCAGTTGAAATTTCACCATTATCTAAATTAGATTATTCAGATACTAGATATACTGAACGTTTTGAATTATTCGTGTTTGGTCGTGAATTAGCTAATGCATTTAGTGAATTAAACGACCCAATTGATCAACGTCAAAGATTTGAAAAACAATTAGAAGAAAAGCAAAAAGGTAATGATGAAGCTTCAGAAATGGACGAAGACTTCTTAGAAGCACTAGAAAATGGATTACCTCCAACTGGTGGTTTAGGAATTGGAATTGACCGTTTAGTTATGATGCTAACTGGAACAGCTTCAATCCGTGATATTTTAATCTTCCCGCATCTCCGAGAGGAATAAATTAATTTTTAAATAATATTATAATCATTTAACCGACACAACATTGAGGTCATTGGTGGAAGAACAAAATTATTACGAGATATTAGGTGTAAGCACTCGCGCTAGCTCAGATGAGATTAAAAAAGCGTTTAGAAAACTTGCCAAAAAATATCACCCTGACGTAAACAGTGATCCTAAGTCAATTGAAAGATTCCAAAAAATCAATGAAGCCTACGAAGTTCTTCGTGATGAAAATTTACGTAGAGATTATGATGAGTATGAACTAGATCTTTATGATGACGATGAAGATGACTTAGATACTGACGATTTATCACTTACTAAGGATATCCTTAGCAAGATTAAGACACAACAAAGAACCAAAAGTTCTCAAAGTTCAGCTGCACAAACACCACCAAAACAAGAAGCTGGACCAGCCAGAACAACATCGCAAGCTTCAACTCAAGAAGTTAAAAAAGAAGCACAAAGAACTGTTAAAACAGATCCATATAAACCAAGAGATTTATATGAAATTTTAGGTGTTACTAAAAGAACTAGCGATCAAGAAATTGAGAAAATTTATAACCAATTAAAAGCAAGATATCCAGAGAATTCACCAAACCCTGCAATTGCTTGAGCAGCCAAAGAAATTAAGTGTGCTTACACGATTTTAACTGACCACGCTGCTAAAACTAAATATAACCAATTAAAGATGTTTACTTTTGAAAATGTCATCCATTTTGGTGGAGTATTTTCAAGAGCACATCACTTAGAAGAATTACAAAAACAAGCTTCTAAAAAAACAACTAGTTCAAATCAACCAGCTAACAATCGTAGAGTTCATCAAGCTAAAGAAGAGTTCAAACGTCAACCAATCAATAACTTTACAAGAACTACGGTTTTTCAACAACCAACTCAACAGTTCCAAAATACTGCTCAATTTAAAGAACCAGAACCAGAAATCGACATTAGTCAACTAAATGTCGATTTAAATCCACATCATGATAAAGATGCCCTGGAAAAATACGTAAGCAGAATTGAAGCAGCAAAAGAAGCTGCTCGTCAAGCTACAAATAAAGCTAAAGCAGGAATTCATAAAAAAGAAAGCTTTATTACGCGATTTAAAAACGAACACCCAGTATTAACATCATCAATCATCGGGATTTTAATTGCTGTAATCTTAATCGTTATCATTATCGTAATCCTAGCCAAACTAAACATTTTTTAATTATGGACAAAAAAGACATCATCAACCACGTAAACGAAGATCACTTAGATGCTATCGTTGCAATTTATCGTCATTACATCAAAAACGAAGAAGTAAATTCAATTAAATTAATTGATTTGGATTTAGAAAAAATGATCGTTGAAATCAACAATCAAAATCATTCAATTAATTACATAAGACCAGTTAATGATCTTAAAGAAGTTAAGTATGTGATTATTGAAATGTATCAAAATGCACAATACTTATTAAATATGGAAAAGGTGCAAGTTGAATACGATCAATTCATGGACCAAAATCATCGTAGTGTTTATTTATCAACCCAAAATAAAAATAACGAATTGTTATGTAGTTCAACAATTTTATTAAAAAAAGATAAACAACATTATGTTTATATTTCCAAAGTTGCACAGCACTATCAAAATATTAAACATAATCATAAAAACTTAGGCGTTTTATTTATTGAAAACTCTGATGATAACAAAACTGAATTCTTAAGAAATGCTGTTCAGTTTGTGGCTGATTTTGAAGAAATTAACAACCAAGAATTAGCTTATGAATTACTTGATATTTTAGCAACCAATCCAATTGAAGCAAAAATAGCAAATATGCTTAAAAAATTCAATGATTTTGTATTATTCAAGATTAATCTAAAACACGGAAGAGCAAAATTTGGTTTTGGTAAAGCTTATGATGTAATTGATCATAAATTAGTGCCAATTAAGATGGAAGAAGAACACAGAATGCGTGATTAACGCATTCTTTTTTATTTAAAAACTTTATAAATAAGAACAAAACATAGTATAATCTTTATTAACTAGATTAATACATCTATTAATAAATGAATAATAGTATTTTTTTCATGCCAAGTAGCTTTGGTGGAAACACCAATTTGGCAATTTTTGTTAATTTACTTATTTATGTTCTAATCCTATTAGCTGTGCCTACAGTTTTAATTTTTGCCTTAAATTTCATTAAGCCAAAATTAAACCCAACTCAACAGTTATACCTATATGCTTTTTCATCAGCATTATTAATTTGTATTGGAACAATTGGTTTGTTGTTTGAATCGATTGAAGGGGCAAATCTTTATATTGAAACCCCTGAAATTTTAAATGTTGATCCAGCTTATAAGAGCTTAATTAAAATCGGAATATTGGTTGGTGGATCAATAATTGGATTAACAATTGTTATTGGTTTTAGATTTTTATACATTCATTTTACCAAGCAAGACCATTGTAATCATTCACACGATCATTCATTGCACATCATGAATGAACATGAAGATTATGAACATAAAATCAAGCAGCACAAACCAAATGTTAAAGCTGCTTGATTGGTAATTATTTTATTGTTATCTCATAGAACAATTGACGGATTTGTTTTAGGTGGAACAGTATCATTACTAACCTTAGATCCATCTAAAATTAACGTTGGTTTTATTGTTTCATTTAACATTCACATCTTGATTGAAGTTATTATTATTCATTACCGTCAAATTCAATTTGGTGAACGTAAATACAAAGCAGCATTACATAACTTTTATACAACAATTTTAATTGTGCCAATTATGTTTATTGGTGCTTATGTTAATCAATGATTGCGATCGATTGGTTGATTAATTCCATTGGTAAATGCTAGTGGTGGTGTAATTATTACTTTCATGGCAATCATTGAATTAGTGCCTGAATTTATTCACAACAAACAATTAAAAACTGCTGCTTGATATAAAGTATTAATTTCATTTGCACTTGGTTTGGTTGTGGGAATTTTCATCTTATCATTCCACCAACACACGCACGGAAATCCAACCAACACACTAGCCAACCAAGTCCAAGTTATTTTTAATGATCAGATACTAACGCGTGATTTTAAACAACGACTTATACTTCTTAATTAATAAGAATCTTTGCAGATAATTTTTGTTATTAACTTTAAAGAAATGCATTCTTCTTTTAACGTTAAAAACAACACCTCTTTTTAAAATATTTTTTAAAAATTCAAGATTGTTTTCTAAATAATGAATAACGTATTCTTGATGATTATTTGCGATCATTTCGTTTAAAAACTCAATAATTTGATCTTCATGTTTTGGTTGATATCTTCGTAAATTCATATCAAACAATTCAGGGTCGTTGTAACAAATTAATGGCTTAATATATTCTGGTTTTCAACCATCTTTTAAGTATTGATTTAACAGCTCAAAATACGTAATTTCATTGTTATTAATACCACTTAATTTTTGCATTTGTTTCGTGTAAAAAATGGTATTAATAAAATCAAGATTTTCATATTTTAGTTGCGTAAAAAACAACGGCTTATAAGTTTTTGAATAACGAACTAAATTGCCAAAATAGAGGGTTTTTTTATTTAAGAAATTTTCAGCATTAAGGATTGATAAATCTAATTGATTCCTTACATCTATAATTTGATAAAAATCAGTTTGAATTAAATTATTAATAAATAAATAATTTAAAGCATTAGCCAAATTATTAAATTTTTGCTTATGGATAATTGCTGTATTGATCTTATTAGTTTCAAGAATTTTATTGGTTAAATCAACAGATTCATCCAATAAAATTAAGATCTTTTGATCTTTTAATAAATCTAATGTTGCTTGTAAATTGTTACCACAATTTCTTAAATATAAAACAAAAGTAAGTTCCATTAATTCAAGGTGTTGATACTAGTTAAAATAACTAAAGATATATAATAATAAATATAATTAATTTAGCTAATTAAATTTAAATTTTTGCTATGAAGAAATTCGATGGTATCAGTGCATCTAACGGAATTGCGATTGCACAAGCATACGTATTAAAAAATCCAGTATTCGATTTTGATAATAATAAAATTGATGCTTCACAAGTTGATGCAGCAATTAATTCAATTAAACAAGCTTTTGAAAAAAGCTCGTCTCAATTAAGTGAAATTAAAGCAATTGCTAAAAAGAATATCGGTGAAGAAATTGCTGCTGTTTTTGATGGTCATATTAATATTGTTAATGACCCAATGTTGTTTGATCAAATTTCAACAGAAATTAGAACCAATTTAAGCAATGCGCCAACTGCGTTGTCAAAAATTTATGATCAAACAAAAGCAATGTTTGAAGCAATTGATGATGCTTATATGAAAGAAAGAGCTAGTGATATTGCTGATGTTAAAAAACGAATTTTATCAAACTTGTTAAATGTTGAATTACCAGATTTATTATCAATCAATCATGAAGTAATTTTGATTGCTGAAGATTTAACACCATCAGAAACTTCATTATTAAATAAACAATATATTAAAGGATTTGCTACTAATATTGGTGGAAGAACTTCACACTCAGCAATTATGGCAAGAACGCTAGAAATTCCTGCAGTATTAGGTTTAAAAACAATTACTGAAACTATCAAGCACAATGAATTAATTTGTATTGATGGTAACAATGGTAATGTTTATAGCGAACTTAGTGATAAAGACATCAATGACTTTAATCAACAAAAACAAAAATACCAAGAAACTAAAGAACGATTAAAGAAATACTTGCCACCAAAAGCAGTAACATTAGATGGCCATGAAGTAGTGGTGGCTGTTAATATTGGAAAACCTAGCGATGTGCTTAAGGGTAATGAGTATGGTGCTAAGGGTGTTGGATTATTTAGATCAGAATTCTTATACATGGATTCAGCTAACTGACCAGATGAAGAAACTCAATTCAAAGCATATAAAGAAGCAATCGAATATGCTAAGGGTGAAACTGTAATTATCAGAACCTTAGATATTGGTGGTGATAAGAATTTAAATTATTACAAATTCCCAGAAGAAATGAACCCATTCTTGGGATACCGTGCAATTCGTTTTACCAACGATAACCCTGATATTTTTAAATCACAATTAAAAGCAATTCTAAGAGCTTCTAAATATGGAAGTGCTGGCATTATGTTCCCGATGATTGCTAACTTAGATGAATTGCTAAAAGCTAAAGAAATTTTAGAAGAATCTAAGAAAGAATTAGATGCTAATAAAGTTGAATATGGCAAACCACTAGTTGGTATCATGGTGGAAATTCCATCAGCTGCAATTATGAGTGATGTGTTGGCTAAACATGTTGATTTCTTCTCAATCGGAACTAATGACATGATCCAATATTCATTTGCAGTTGACCGAATGTCAAAAAATGTAACTTATTTATACCAACCACTAAACCCAGCATTATTAAGAATTGTTAAGATGACAATTGATGGTGGATTATCAGCTAACATCTGAACTGGTATGTGTGGTGAAATGGCAGGAGAACCATTAGCCATTCCAATCTTATTAGGTATGGGTCTAAAGGAATTTTCAATGTCAGCTTCTTCAATGCTAAAAGCTAAAGAATTGATAAATAACTTAAAATATTCTGATTGTAAATTGTTAGTTAACGAGGTAATAAACCTGAAAAATCAAGAAGAAGTTATTGAAAAAGTTAAGACATTTTTAAAGAAAAATAATTTAGAAATCTTCTAGAAAAAATTAAACAAAAAAACGAAAACAAAAGTTAATTAGTTGTTAAATAATTATCTTAGCTTCACAAAAAGGCAGGTAATTATTATTAACAACGCTATTGATATCAATCAAACTTTAGATCAATATTATTGATATGCATTCAAAGTAGCTAGTAAGATTTTTTATAACTACTACTCATCTTTACCTTATGAATCATCCGACTTGCACCAGATATCTGCACTAGCAATCATGGATGGCACTAAGCGTTTTGATCCAAACAAGAACAATAATTTTGACGCATATTTGCGTAGATATATCTCTTTGTATATTATTGGGATTTTTAAAAAAGAAACTACCAATAAAAGAAAGATATTAAATTTTAACTGTCAAAAAGAAAATGTAACTGATGTTTGTTGAAAATCACCTGAGCATTTTATTAAGCTACAAGAAGTGCGAGATGAGATTAGAAAAATCCTAAAGAAATACCGCCCAAAAGATCGCAGGATTATTCTTAATTTTTTAGATGGTAGCAAGATCCATGAGATTGTTAAAGAACTAAATTTACAAAAACATAAGGTTAGTTATGTGATTCATAAATTTAAAAATGAAATCATTAATAATGATTTAATAAAGATGAATCTCAATTATTAATTCAAAGCATTAGAATATAAATTGATCTATTATTGACGATTGATGTCCAGGCTTAATTGCTTGATTGGTAATAAAATTATTAGTTAGTAAATAAACAATATTTAATTATTTAGCCGAGTTTTAAATTTACTAAAAACAGTATTTGAAGCAAAACTATATGATTGATACTGCTTATGAGCCACTAATAAATAATAAAAACCTTCATAAGATTAATCTTGTTTATTAGTTGTTTGTGCTAGATTATCTTAATTGATGATAGATTTCCGGGAACTTATAATCACTTAAGATTATTTGATTAACAAATATAGCAGTTGGTCCTAAAAAAACTAACTGCTATTTTTTGTTTAAAGCTAATTTGTGATATAATTTTAGTGTTGTTTTCAATATCATACTAATTTTTTCGGAGAAATAAATGGCATTATCAAGCGCTAAAAAGACTGAAATCATCAAAAAGTTCCAAAAAAATGAAAAAGATGTTGGCAGTGTTTTTGTTCAAGTTGCTGTTTTAACTGAAGAAATTAAGTTATTAACAGATCACTTGTTAAAAAACAAGAAAGACTACATCTCAAAACGCGGTCTTTATACAAAAGTTTCGAAGCGTAAGAATTTATTAAACTATTTAAAAGAAAACGATTTGAATGCTTACAGAAACTTGATTTCAGAACTAGAATTAAGACATTCTTAATCTAACTAAAAGTAAATGAAGCACACAAATATGTGTGCCTTTTTTATTTTTACTGATATATTTTTATAAAAGATATGGCTAAAATTAATTTTTTCACACTAGGTGGACAAGACGAACAAGGAAAGAATTGTTCAGTGCTTGAAGTTAATGATGATATCTATTTATTTAATACAGGTAGTTTAGTTCCAATTAACAGTTTGTTAGGAGTAGAACAATTAATACCTGATTATTCATATATAGCTAATCATAAAAAGAAAGTTAAGGGTTTATTTATTGGATACCCTTCACAATCAAACTTAGGTTCATTGCTTTATTTATTAAGATCAATCAAACCACAAGTTTTAACTGTATATACTTCAATTGTTGGTAAAACGATTATTGAAAGTATTATGGACAAAAACCGTGATTTTGAACCTTATAAAAAAGCAATCAATATCGTTGTTTTAAATCCATTAAAAGAATTTAAACTAAGCGAATCAGTTAGTGTGATTCCGTTTAGAGTATTTTCATCAATTCCTCACAGTTATGGATTTTGTATCAATACCCAAGACGGTTTAATCGTTTATATTGATGACTTTATTCTTGTTAATGATAAGAATAAAACCTTTAGTTCTGATTTAATGGACTTAAAGATGATGATTAATAATAAGAAGGTGTTATTATTAATCGTTGGTGCTGGTCAGGTTGGTAAAAATATTAGCAACACTAGTCCAAACCACCGTTCAAAACAAGCAATTGAGAAATTTATTAATGACAACAAAGGTCGAACGATCATTGCTTGTTATGATGATAATGTTTATGCGATTTTCACAGCAGCAACAATTGCTAGAAAACGCCAAAAACCTTTCATTGTTTATAGCCAAGCATCAATTAACTTGTTCAACACGATTATTAAAAAGAATATGTTTAGCACTCGTGATTTGCAAACATTACCAATCAGTGAAATGAACAATGAAAAAAACGCAATCATTGTGATGAGTGGCACGCCCCACAGTTTATATAACCAATTAGCCAAGGTTGCCACAGGTGAAGACAAACGCTTAAAACTTGAAAAAGAAGATCGTTTTATCTTATTAACACCCAAGATTGCAGGATTTGAAAGTTATGAAGCACGCATTCTAGATGAAATTGCTAGATGTGATGTGATTTACAAACGCTTAAGTTCAGAAGTATTACCAATCAAAGCTTCAAACGAAGATCACAAGTTCTTAATTAACTTATTAAGACCACAATATGCAGTTCCAATCCAAGGATTGTATAAAGAATTTGTTAAATATCTAGAAGTAGTTAACCAAACTGGTAATTTCAAAGAATACCAAAAACCAATCTTGTTATATAACGGTGAAATCTTAAACTTTAACAACGGTCGATTAACTAACAAATACGAAGAATTGCATTTAAATTCAAAATGTATTGATACTGCTGGTGTTCAAGATGTTAAGTCTTCAATTCTATCTGAACGTTTCCAAATGGGAACGAATGGGGTAGTGACTTTATCGCTATATTTTTCAAACAAAAAGATGGAATTCTTAGATCCAATTGATATTGAAACTTACGGCGTTAGTGATGAAGTTGATAAACTAAATGAAGCGATTAACAAAGCCAAAGAACAAATCAAAACAGTTAAAACAACATTTATAACTGATATTAAAGAAAAGATTCAAAAGAACATGAAGCGTAGAATTACGCTTAATGATTACAATGATTTCAAGAAGACAATTCGTAAAGTTATTGTAAAAATCTTTGAAAAAACTCTATTTAAAAGTTCAGCTGTCATTACAAGTATTGTTGAATTAGAATAATATTAATACTAAGATTAGATAAAATATGGAAAACATCAAAGAAAGAGTTACCAACTTTAAAATTCCATTAACAAAAAAGAATCATGTCATTAGGGTGATGGTTTCAGCATTTTTAATGGTGTTATTGTTTCTGTCGTTCTTTAGAGCTCCATATTTTGGTGAAGTTATTGATGGAGTAATTTTTGATTTATTATTCTTTGGAACAGCAAAATATATTGCTTATTTTATCTTATTTACTGTTCTGATAATATTGATGCTACCTAACCCGATAATCTTACGGTTTTATCGATCTAAATTAGTTTGGTGGTTCATCTTATTCGTTGATATTTTCATCTTATTATTATTTGGTGTTGCTCATTATTTCATTTATTGAAAAAGTGTTCCTGACATTAATTTAAATAGTTATGTCCAAACCTTTTTTGAGAATTGAAAAAAATATTCAGGCGTTAATGGTGAATGATTATGACAACTAAAAGGAACGTTAGTTTCTGGTGGGATGATTAATAGTTTATTCATTGCAATTAATGCCCAATTCCCAGCGTTGATTGCCGTTGAATTAGCATTACTATTCTTAGCAGTCATCATCATCTTTGTTGGTGTTTATTTCAACATCAAAGGCTTCATTAAATTTAAGAACAAACTAATTAAAGTAATGGGTGGTGTGATCAATAAGGATTTCATTCCTTTATACGATCGTTTGTATCAAAAAGATAATCAAGATAAACCACAAGAAAAAACCTTCGTTGAACCAAAACAAGTTGATGATGTTTATCATGAAACTGGTAATTTACAAACCAAAGAATTATCATTTTCACAAATCCATAAAACGGTTTATAAACAATTACGTCCACTAGAATTAAAACAAGTTTCAATTAATGAACAAAAAAACAACGAATCATTCTTAGAAAACATTGCCACTAAATTAGAAAAACTATTTAGAAAAGCCAAAATCAGAGCAAAACTAATTGAGAAAAAATGTGGACCAACTGAAGTTAAATTAATCTTTGAATTTGCTGATCGCAACCAAATTAAAGAGATTAAAAACTTAAAACAACAATTCATTGATATCTTTGAAACCAGTGTTGTTAATGTTTCACAAAAAGGTGATATTGTTGAATTATCAACCAGCGTATTTAACCAAAGTAAGATTGCTCTAACTGATGTGATGCCAAGGGATGATGGAATTTATCGTAACGAATTAAATTGTGCCATTGGTATTGATGAAAACTTCCACCCAATTAATTACGATCTGAAAAAAGAAAAATGCTTATTATTTGTTGGTGGTCTAGGATCGGGTAAAATGATGTGTGCAATCTCAGCGCTGACATCATTAGTAATCAATCGTTCTCCGAACGATTTACAACTATGTATTATTGATTCACCAAATTCTAAGTTATCAAAATTAAAAGATTTACCACACTTAGTAAATGAACCAATCAATAGTGTTGAAGGTGGCAATAACTTATTTGAAACAATCATCAACGAAGTTAAATATCGAACCAGAATACTAAGAGATCATAATGTTGATTCGATTGATCAATTCAATAAGAACAACATGGATAACCGTATCAAAGATATGGTCATTTACATCAATGATTTAAATGATTATTTAGATTATGATTTCTCATACATGTTTAAGTTTATTTCTCACATTCACAAGGTTGCCAATAAGCTTAATATTTACTTAATTTTAGTAACCAACAAGATTGCTAACAACATGATTGATGATGAATTAATTAAGTGTTATGGTAAGATTATTAATCTAAAAGTTGACACTGAAGAAGAGTCAAAAATGTTGATTAATAAAAATAGTTTGTATAAACTATATAAAAACGGAGACTTATACATTATTGATCCGCTATCTAGAGAAATCATTACTCGTGGGTTGTCATGTTTTATTGATAACCAACTATTAGATAGCGTGATTACACATTACACAATTAACTATGAAAAACATTAGCTTAAAAGAATTAGAAACATTAATCGAAACAAATAAAAAACCACTTTTTGTTAAATTTACATGAGAACAATGTGGTGTTTGTAAAATGAACGAACCGATCATTGAAAAAGTGGCAAAAGAAAGACAAGAACAATATGATTGCTACCACATTGATGTTGATAAAGAACAAATGTGAGCAGAAGATGATCCCAACCACAAATGAGCAATCAAGGTTGTGCCAGTTTATATGGTGTTCAAAGATGGTAAAAAAGTGTTTGAACATGTAAACTTCATTTCAGAAGACAAATTAAACGCAGAATTAGACAAACACATTTAGGTAATTAAATGGATTTAATTAATGGATTTTTCAATTTAGAACGTGAACCGGTTTTCTTTGAAATCCATTATCTTTTTTATTACACATGAACTAAGGATGGGCTAAAACGTCTACAAGAAACTAACAAGATTAGGTTCAGAAAGTATGACAAGATCCAAATTAAACCAGCTCATGCTAATTCGTGATACCAGTTATTTAGCATCTTAAATAAAACCAACAAAGCTGTTGTTGGTGAAGTTTATTTAGATAAACTTAAATATTTATCAAATAGTTCGGTTTTTTCCAAAAAACGAGCAAAACTTTTAGTCGTTAATATTAAGCAAAAAGACTATCAAGAAATCTTGACTAGTAACAAAAATATTATCAGCACTTTGTTTTCGAATTTCTACAAAGGATTATTGATTAAAGAAAACAAAGAAAAGTTTTTAAACGTTTGGAAAAACCGTTTTATTTTTCATAAAAAAGTAATTGCTGATCGTTTGGCTAATCAGTTTGATCAATACGCACATAAACTAACTGAATTACAAAAAACAATTAAGCTATACAATGATCAGTTTTATAATGCTAAGGACATCAATCTTAGTCACTTTAATTTATTAAAAAGAAACTACAAAGAACTGATCGATCATCTAAGTGCTTATGATGTTGATTTTAAAACAATCAATGAAAATAATTTTGACATCATTGCTGCCAAAAATCCATCAGAAAAAATCTCGCAAATTTACTACTTAGAAGATCAAATCAGCAATCTAAAAAAACGTATTGAAAACCTTAAAAATAACAAAAAATACGGACCTTATTGAGTTCAACAACATGATGAAATTAAGCGTGTTGAAACCCAGATCAAACAACTAATCAAAAATAAAAAAGTCCAAGAAAAAGATATTAAAAAAATTCTTAAGAATTACATTAAGGGTTTAAAAAAACAACGAACATTTAACCAATCAAGAATGTTTATTGAATCTGATTATTCAGATAAAATTTATTATTTAACTGAATGATTTAAAGCAAACGAACTAATCAAGATTGTTAAGAAAATTAAATGAATAAAACACTTAAATATTACAGGTGTTAATAACTTCATTGAAAATACGAAAAAGATCATTAATCAAACTGCTGATAACATCGATGATTTTGATCAATTAATCAAACAAACCCAAGCAAAACAGTTAGCAAATTTATACTCAGACTTAAGATATAAATTTAAGAAATTAGCAAAAATTTCTTTACACAAAAGCAATCAAAATCTGAATGAATTAATTGTTAATTTAGTCGAAGAAAACAAACTAAATTACGGTAGACACCTAAATGATATTTTTCAAAAAAATATCTATTTATCACGTCTAAAAGATCAATTAAAAGAAAGTATTAAGATTTATAGAAATCAAACCAAAAAACCTGATCTTTATACTTTATTTAATAAAGAATATAATCCAGATTATTATTCAAACGCTTTAAGAAGACGGTTTAAAAAAACCGTCTTAAATAAGATTTATAAGTTGTCAATTTATAGTTATCAAAAACTGTATCATTACTACTTAAATTTATCAAACACCTCAAGAAATGATATTCAAGCAACAATCTTTTATATCAATGCTTTTGGTTTCAAATTAACCTTAGACTTCTTGAATTCATATAAGATGAATCCTTCAATTAGTTTTTATAGCAATTTAATTAATATCCGATGAGCTACGCGTTTAATTTGAAACCAAATTAAGTATTTTATTGATGAGATTGAATTACAAACTGATAGCTTAACTGATTTTCCTAAAATTAACTTTGATATTAAGAATTATGCGAAAACATTAAAAGAAGAATTCAAAGCCAAATACAAGGATTATTTAGCTAAAAATCATAAGATTCATTCTAAGATTGCTCATCGTTATGAAAACTATATTGTTCAACATGTTTTAGATCTAAAAACTCAAATTAAATCTAATACCCACATTAAAGTAAATTATGAAACTTACAAACAAGATGTTGAACATAAAATTAATGCCACTAAAGAACTAATTAAAGTTGATAAATTACGACAAGAACAATACAAACAAGAATATTTATCTAAGAACTTAATTGATCAAAATAAATCGTATTTTGATCGTTTTAACAAACTTAAAAATACGATTAAAACTTTATATAAAAATCTCGAATTGGTTAATAGAGTTTTATATAAGAAAAAACTATTAAAAACTAAAAATGCAATAGATATTAAACAGATCAATTTAATCTTGAATTATTATCTAGCCATCATTAATCGCTGACAATATTTATACAGTTTATTTAGTGATTGAAGTTTGTTTAAATATCGTTCTAAAAAACTTAATAAGATCTTAACTGAACTGTATTTATACCGTTCATATAAAGATGTTGGTATTAGTGAAGACATCAATTATAGTTATCTAAACTTCTTATCAAATTCTGACGCAATAACAGTTTATTTATTGTCAAAATTTGTAAAATTACCACGACTATTATTTATTGAAGATTTCAAACTTAATACCAAGCATGAATACAACGTATTCAAAGGATTATTGTTGAAATACCAAAACCAATCAGAAGCTGCTATTGTTTTAAATGATTCTGATATTCAATTAATGAATGATCTAGGGACAAAAGAGTTGTAATGAAAAATCAAAAAAAAGATACTTCGAATTTTATTAGTATTGTTGGTGCGCGCCAAAATAATTTAAAAAACATCAGCTTAGATATTCCCAAAAATAAATTGGTAGTTATCACAGGTTTATCAGGAAGTGGTAAATCTTCTTTAGCTTTTGAAACCATCTATGCTGAAGGACAAAGAAGATATCTAGAATCATTATCACCTTATGCACGTCAATTTTTGGGTAATAATGAAAAACCAGATGTTGATTCAATTGAAGGGTTATCACCTTCAATTTCGATTGATCAAAAATCAACATCACATAACCCCAGATCAACCGTTGGCACGGTTACTGAAATTTATGATTTTTTACGGCTATTATGAGCAAGAGTGGGTGATGCTTATTGTGCTAATGGTCATGGGAAAATTAAAACAACAACAATCAAACAAATCATTGATCAAGTTTTAGAATTACCTGATGATAGTCGGTTGCAAATTTTAGCTCCTGTTATTAAGTTACAAAAAGGAACATTTAAAAACGAATTCGAGAAATATCGTAAACAAGGATTTGTTCGGGTTTTAGTTGATGGCACAACTTATAGTTTGGATGATAATATCGAGTTAGAAAAAAACCAAAGACACGATATTAGCATCATTGTTGATCGTATTGTTTTACATAAAGATAACCAAACTAAATTAAGAATTACTGATGCCATTGAAACAGTTTTAAGTATTACCAATGGTTTAGTTCATATTATTACTGATCAAGAAAAATACGAATTTTCTTTAAACCACTCATGTGATCAATGTGGGTTTAGTATTCCTGAATTAGAACCACGATTATTTTCATTCAACAGTCCGATTGGTGCGTGTGATTATTGTAAGGGTTTAGGTTTTACCTTTGAACCTGATGTTGATAAAATTATTCCTGATAAAAATTTAACAATCAACGAAGGTGCGATTGATTATTTTAAAAATACCATCAACACTTCATCAAATGATTGACAACGTTTTTCATCAATCATTAAGCACTATAAAATTGATGTTAATACACCAATTAAAGATCTATCTAAAAAAGAAGTTAATTACTTATTAGAAGGTTCAGATGAACCAATTGAAATAATCATTGAATCCAAGAATAAAAACGGTGTTAGTTCACGTCTTGATTATGTTGAAGGAATTGCCAAATTAATTCAACGTCGTCATTTAGAAACTAACAGTTCAATGGCTCGTGATTATTATTCAAAATACACTTCACAACAAAAATGTAAAACATGTGATGGTAAGAAATTATCACCAGCTGCATTAAGCGTAAAAATTGGTGGATTAGACATTGTTGAATTTACTTCACTTAATATCAACAAAGAATTAGATTTCATTTTAAACCTAAAATTTAGTGAAGAAAAAACCAAGATTGCTAAATTCGTTTTAAAAGAAATCTTAGATCGTTTATACTTCTTAATCAATGTTGGATTAGAATATTTAACATTATCAAGAAATGCATCAACCCTATCAGGTGGAGAATCACAACGCATTCGATTGGCCACCCAAATTGGTTCGCGATTATCAGGCGTTTTATATGTTTTAGATGAACCATCAATCGGGTTACACCAAAAAGATAATGATAAGTTAATCAGCACGCTTAAATCAATGAAAGATTTAGGTAACAGTTTAATCATCGTTGAACATGACGAAGACACCATGATGGCAGCTGATTATTTAATCGACATCGGACCAGGTGCTGGGATTTATGGTGGTAAAGTTGTTGCTGCTGGAACTGTTGATGAAGTGATGAAAAACAAGAACTCATTAACTGGTCAATATTTATCAAAACAACAAAAGATTGATGTTCCTAAAAAACTACATCCAGGTAATGGTCAAAAAATTATTCTTAAAGGTGCTAGTGCTAACAATTTAAAGAATATTAACGTTGAATTTCCCCTAAACAAATTTGTTGTTGTTACTGGTGTTTCAGGTAGTGGAAAATCAACATTAGTAAACCATACTTTAGTTAATGCGATTGAAAAAATTATCTTCAATAAATTCGTTGAAGTTGGTAAATATAAATCTTTAATTGGTATCAATAATATCGATAAAATCGTTAAAGTTTCACAAGATCCAATTGGTAGAACGCCACGATCAAATCCAGCAACATATGTTAAAGTTTTTGATGATATTCGTGATGTGTTTGCTAACGTTATTGAAGCAAAAACTAGAGGGTATACTAAATCACGTTTTTCATTCAATGTACCTGGTGGTCGATGCGATGATTGTCAAGGTGATGGTGTTAAGTGTATTGAGATGCATTTTTTACCAAATGTATATGTTAAATGTTCTAGTTGTAATGGTAAAAAATTCAACGAAGCAACCCTTGAAATTAAATACAAAAATAAGTCAATTTATGATGTTTTAGAAATGTCATGTGAAGAAGCACTAGAATTCTTTAAATCAATTCCAGCAATCAACAGAAAACTTCAATTAATGTGTGATGTAGGGTTGGATTATTTAAAACTATCAACAAGCGCAACTGCACTTTCAGGTGGTGAAGCCCAAAGAATTAAGTTGGCAAAATATCTTCAAAGAAAAGCTACTGGTAAAACAATTTATGTTTTAGATGAACCAACAACAGGATTACATTCTCATGATATTAAGAAATTATTATCCGTATTAAATCGTTTAGTTGAAAATGGTGATTCTGTGATTGTTATTGAACATAATCTTGATTTGATAAAAGTTGCTGATCACATTATTGATCTTGGTCCTAATGGTGGTGATGAAGGTGGTTATGTGGTTTGTGCAGGCAGCCCACAAGAGTTAGTTGATAAATATACTGACAGTTCATATACGGCTAAATATTTAGCTAAAGTGATGAAGGACAAATAGTTTAAAAACATGTTTTTAAACCTAGATTGTCAACAAAATTATCATTAAATAGCAAATTTCTTATATATAAACAATTTCATTTGCAATCCATAAATGTTTGTAATTGCTAAAATGTTATAATAGAATAACGAAAATTATGGCGTCAATTACAGAATTAATTAAACAATTAAGAGCTAGCACACAAGCTGGTTTCATGGATTGTAAGAAAGCTTTAGAAGCTACAAACAATGATATCGATGCAGCAATCAAATGATTAAGAGAAAACGGGATTGCTAAAGCAGCTAAAAAAGTTGATAATGTTGCTGCTGAAGGTATCATTAAATTAAAATTAGCAGACCAAGTTGCAACTGTTGTTGAAATTAACTCACAAACAGACTTTGTTACTAAAAATGATCAATTTATCGCATTTTCTAACGAATTAATTGATTTAGTGCACAAAACTCAAACAACAGATGTTGCTCAAATTGAAGCATTAAAATTAGCAAGTGGTTCAACTGTTGCTGAAACTCAAATTCACTTAACAGCAATTATTGGTGAAAAGATTTCAGTAAGAAGAGCGCAATCTGTTCAAGAAGAAGCTAACACTTCAGTTGGAACTTACTTACACTCAAACAACAGAATTGGTGTTATTGTAAAAACTTCAAAAACTGAAGACAAAGAATTCTTAAAACACTTAGCAATGCACATTGCTGCATCTAATCCGAAGTTTGTTTCAGAAAAAGATGTATCAACTGATTTCATTGAAAAAGAAAAAGAAATTGCAAAAGCACAAGCTTTATCTGAAGGTAAACCAGCAAACTTTATTGATAAGATTGTAGAAGGTCGTGTTAACAAGATTTTTGAAGAAGTTTGTTTAGTAAATCAAAAATTCTTAGTAAATCAAGAACAAACAGTTAAGCAAGCTGCTAAGGATAAAAACATTGAAGTTTTAAGCTTTATTAGATTCGAAGTTGGTGAAGGTATTGAAAAAGTAACTAGCAACTTCGCTGATGAAGTTAAAGCTCAAATGAAATAAGAGATCGGGTTTTAAAGACAATGAACAAGCCAAACATCATTATCAAAATTAGTGGAGCTTCACTTCAAGATAAAAATAATAACGATTGTTATTCTTATGAAAAGATTAATAGTTTGGCAAATCAAATAAAAACCTTATCATCAAAATACAACATTGGATTAATTGTTGGTGGTGGTAACATTTTCCGTGGTAAATTAGCTCAAGATTTCGGTGTTGAAATCAATAAAGCTGATTATATTGGTATGTTGGCTACTGTAATTAATTCATCTTTATTAGAGTCAAAATTACAATCAATTGGATTAAAAACCAAAGTGTTATCAGCGCTAGAAGTTAAGGGATTGACTACTGACATTAATCCAAAGAGTTTGTCAGAAATCTTTAATGACTGTCAAGTGGCATTCTTTGCTGGTGGCACTGGTAATTCACACTTTACAACTGACACAGCTACAGTTTTAAGAGCCATTCAAATTAATGCTGCAATGGTATTGATTGGTAAAGATGGTGTTGATGGGGTTTATACAGCTGATCCCAAAGTTGATAAGAAAGCTAAATTTATCGAAAAAATTACTTATAAAGAAGCATTGTCAAAAGAACTTCGAATTATGGATTTAACAGCTTTTTCTTTGGCTATGGATCATAACTTGAAGTTATTAATCTTTAACATTGAAGCTGACAACGCCTTAATTAATACAATTAAGAAAAACAACAAACATACAACAATCACAAATTAATTAATCGATTTTATGGAACTTAAAGTTTATTCTGATTTCTTTACAAAAGAAGCTGATAGCAAAATTTCATGATTAGAATCTGAACTTTCTAAAATTCGTTCAGGTAGAGCTAATTTAAGCATTTTAGATGATGTTCGTGCTGAATACTACGGCGAAATGACACCATTAATTGAAATGGCACAACTATCAATTCCAGAACCTAGAGAAATTTTAATCAAGCCTTATGAAAAAGCTCAAGTAAACCCAATTCAATCAGCTTTATTAAAGGCTAATTTAAACTTAACTCCTGTTGTTGATGGTGATAAAATCCGTATTAAATTACCACAATTAACTGAAGAAAACCGTAAAGAAAACGTTAAGAAAGCTAAAGCAGTTGGTGAAAAAGCTAAACAAGAAATTCGATTTGTGCGCCGTGATACTTTAAACAAAGTTAAAGCTGACAAAATTGCTGACAAAGATCTTAACAAATATTTTGAAACTGAAATCGATAAGATTAGTAAAAAATACATTGATCAAGTAGATTCGATTTTAGCTAAAAAAGAAAAAGACTTACTTAGCCTTTAGGCGATGAAACTAGGATACCAAAACTTTAAAAATTGAACAACAAACAAGAACTCTAGAGGCTTTATGACTCTAGTTATTGTTTGTTTTTTTGTATTAACATTCATTTTTAGTGCTTTTGCAGATCCTTATAACAATTGATCAGTTTTCAAACCAATTCAAACTTCAACAGGATTAACTGACACAATAAACAATGCAACAATTAGAACAATATTTAGCACCTTTGTTTTAATTATTTTGTGTTTTGTTTTTATCTTGGGATTTAAAGAAATTGGTAACATTATTTTTAATGACAATAAAAAAGCGATTGTTACTTTAATACTAAGTAATTTGGTTTTTTATTTAATTATTAACATCACTTACATTAGCATTGGGCAATTTCATTTAATCAAACCAGACTATGAGTTGATTGCTAACAATGTTAGTGAAAAATTTAATAAAACAGCAAATGCTTCAATTTTTGCTATCGTATTTTTAGTAGCAATTATCATGGTAGTTTTTAACATCATTCTTAACTTTATTTTGTTAAAAATTACGAAAAAAATAAACAAAAAAGACATTTTAAGTTTATTAGGATTATGGTTCTTTTTTAACATGGGATTGTATGCAATTGCATTCACATTATTCTCAAAAGGTTGAACCACTTTCTTATATCTTTCATGCTTAGTTGTGATGACTGATTCGTTTGCTTATATTATTGGTAAACGCCATGGTAAATTAAAAATGATTCCCCACCTAAGCCCAAATAAAACTTGAAGTGGAGCAATCTTTGGATCATTATCAACATTAGTTTGTATGTTGGGCATTACGTTGCTATATTCAATTCCAATCATCCAAGGATTAGTTAATAATTCTCAAACATCAACTGATCAACATAATTTGATTAAAAATATCTTCCAAGTAACTTTTTATACTCAAGATATTAATATGGTCATCTTCTGATGGTTCTTTGCAACCTTAGCAATCTTTGTTTTTTCAATTATTGCAATTCTAGGTGATTTATATTTTTCATACATTAAACGTCTATATCAAGTAAAAGACTATTCAAATGTATTAAGAGGTCATGGTGGTATCTTAGATCGCTTTGATGGCTTTAGTTTTGTTTTTGGTGGTTTTTTAATTTATCAATTTGCAATTAGTTTTGCTAATTAATTTTTAACAACAACCCTTAATTAATTTATGAAAGTATTAGTGCTAGGAGCTACTGGATCAATTGGTAAACAAGCAATTGATGTTATTTGTCAATTAAAATACGAACTAGTTGGTTTTTCTTATAACAAAAACCATAATGAAGCAAAAAACATCATCAAACAGCTAAATCCAGAATACGTATTATGCCATTCAGATCCAAAGCATAATAAGAATATTAATGATCTAATTCAATTAATTGAAAAATCAAAACCAGATATGGTGATAAATGCGATTAATGGATCGGCTGGTATTGGTGCTTCATTAACTACTTTGGTTAAGAAAAAGGATTTATTATTAGCCAATAAAGAATCGTTAATTATTGCTGGTAATCAAATTAATAAACTTAAAAAGAATGCTAAAGTTGAAATCTATCCCATTGATTCAGAACATAGTTCTTTATATGCATTATTAAAAAATGTTAATAAAAAACATGTCAAAGAATTAATCATTACTGCTTCTGGATCAAAGTATTTTGGTTTAAATAAAACCGAATTAAAAAAGATTACATACAAAGATGCAATTAACCACCCAAATTGGAAAATGGGTGAAGAAATATCGATAAATTCAGCAACTTTTATTAATAAAGTTTATGAAATTATTGAAGCATATTATTTATTTAATATCAAAAATATTAGCCCTGTTGTTGAACGCACATCAACGATCCATGCTGGTGTTATTTTTAGTGACAACTCCATTCATTTGCACGCATCAATCAATGACATGCGTTGATCAATTCAATCGGCATTAACAAGATTTAATAACAAATCTAATGTCGTGCACCAGTTAGATATTTACAAAAAACCAATCAAGTTTGAAAAAATTGATTTTAATCAATATCCAGTATTTAAAATTGCTTATGATATATTAAACAATCACGACACAACCAGAGGGGTTGTATTAACCACAATCAATGAGTTTGTCTTGGATTTATTTAGGAATAATAAGATTAACTTCACTAAAATGAGCGAGATTATTATTGATTATTATTGGAATTATCCACATAAAAAAATCAAAGACATCTGGAAGATTGAGGATTTAATATTTAAAATTAAAGAAGATATTTCCAAAAAATATAATCATTTAATGAAATAGAAGATGCAACATAACAACGGAAATTTAGCATTGTTAATTCTGATTTTAGTCTTTGCAATGATTGTGACCTTGTCAATTCATGAGTTAGGTCATTTTGTTTTTGCCAAGATGGCAAAAGTTCATGTCAAAGAATTTTCAATCGGAATTGGACCAACATTATTTTCTTTTTATAGTCATAAAAAGAATATGATTTTTAGCTTCCGCATAATTTTAGCAGGAGCTTTTGTAATGCTTGAAAGTGATAAACTCAGACAAGCATATTTGGATGATCCAAACTCCAAGAACTATAACTTTTATATAATGCCAAAACCAAAAGGCACATACAGCCTTGAAAAGGTGGCATATTGAAAACAAATGCTAATTATGTTTGGTGGCATTTTGTTCAACTTCTTAGGCTTTTTAGTCTTTTTGGGAATTTATAGTTGGATCTTTAAAGATTCAAACTCAACCTTAGATTTAGGTAATTTCTTTAAAAACATCTTTATTAATATTGGTGATGCTTTTGTAGTTCACGAACTATGAAGACCAGTTAGTCCAGGCGGTGGTTCTGGTGGTGGTCACGTAGCACCTTTTGCATCAAGAGAAGCGAACTGACAATATTTATTACTATCAATTACCTCAGTTAATGCAGCTACTGGTGTGTTTAACTTATTACCAATTGCACCATTAGATGGATCTAAGATTTTTCAATACACATACGAACGTATTGCGAAAAAACCAGTTAATGAAAAAATATGAACAATCACAACAATTATTGGTGTTTTGATTGTATTATGAATTTCAATCGGAAGTATTATTAACCAAATTAAAATAGGATAGCAACGATGACTAAGGACGATATTCAAACGTTTATTGCGAATTTGAATAACTATTTAAATATTCCTGCTAATCTAAATAGTTTTCTTAAAAAATCAACGGTATCATGCAATATGGATGTTGGTGACAACCGTAAAACTTTAAACATTGAATTCGTCCTAAATAATGGCATTAAAGCTGAGTATTATCAAGATTATTTAGAAACGATTAAAGCCTTTGAGAATGAAAACAAAGAGCTTTATTTTAACTTTAACTTTACGGTTGATCAAAAATATTGAACTACAGAAATAATCAATGATGCAATCATTGATCTTTATTTGTTTTATAAGACTAAAAACCCGTTTGTTAGTGCAATTAATCAAATTAATGAACGAAGTTATGAAGTAGTGTTTGCTAATGCTGAAATGAAGCAAGCATTCGATGAACAATTAGATTGGTTAATTGAACGTTTAGATAAAATTGGTTTTTTTCAAATTACTTTAACAACATCATTAGACATCAATGTTATTAGTCGTAATTTAAACAAAGAACGCGAAGAAAACGCTAAAATTTTTAATAATAAAACTAGCAATGTAGTTAAAGAAAAAGAACCAGAATTAAGTTTAGAAGAATGTAAAGAATTAAATCAGATTTCTGAGAATGCAGAACTAACTGAGATAGCTGAATTTGATCCTGAAGAAGTTACTTCACTAACCACAATGTGAGGGAAGATTTATAGTTATGACTATAAAGTTAATGGAGCTAATAGAACATTAAGAATCGGGATTGCTGATAAGAATAGTGCCACTTCAATTTTTAGTTGAGTTTCACGCAGCCAACACCTATCAAGTGATTATTTAAGTAGTTTTAAAAAAGGTGATTGAATTAAGATCCAATTAAGAATTAAAACAGGTCGAGAACAACGTAAATTTACAGAAATCTTAAAGATCCAACATGTTGATATTCCTGAATGATTAAAACCATCTCCAGATGATTTTACAGATCGTCATGAGTTTTTCTTTCATACCAAAATGAGTGTTCATGATGGGCTTAATGATGTTGATGATTTAAAAGCATTTTGCGAACAAAATCAAATTAAAGATATTGCGATTACTGATACAGGAGTGGTCCAAGCATTCCCTGAATTGGCTAATTGAAAAGAAAAAGGTAATCCTGATATTAAAGTTCATTACGGACTTGAGGTTGATGTTTTTGATGATGAAGATTTTATTGTTAAAAACAATAAAAAATTACCTTTTGATGATGTTGTTTTTGTTGTTTATGATATTGAAACAACAGGACTGAATGCTTATTATGAACAGATGATTGAAATCGGCGCTGTTCGCATCCAAGTTAAGTTAAATAAAATTAATAACAAACTGGAATTTACTAAACTTGATGAGTTTGAAAAATTCATTAAAAACAAAAAACCACTTTCTGAATTTACCACGAGCTTAACTGGTATTAAAGAAAGTGATTTGAAAGACGCAAAAGATGAAAAAACCGTTTTAAATGAATTCATTGATTTCATTCAACCAGATGATATTTTAGTTGCTCACAACGGGATTGATTTCGACTTTATTTGATTAAATACCAAGATTGATCAATATCAATTAAAAACAATTAACAACCCAATGTTAGACACTTTAAGATTGGCATATCAACTATACCAATCTAAGAGTTATACATTGCAAAAATTAGCAACAAAATTAGGAATCAATTACGACGAAGAAGCAGCCCACCGCGCTAATTACGATACTGATGTTTTAAGTAAATGTTTAATGAAAATGTTAAGTGAAGTTAATGCTAAAGAATGAACTTCATTTTTAGATTTAAATGATAAACAAAAACTTGTAAACGCCCAAGGTGAAAAATTCACAAAACCATTAAAATCTTCGATAAAAATCGAAGAAAATAATAATTCAAGTGATGATAAAAAAGATATGTTGAATGAAAATTTATTCAACCGTATCAGAACTAGAAAAGCACTAGTTTATGCTAAGAATAAAGCAGGTTTAAAAAAGCTTTATAAATTAGTTAGTTTATCATCTACTGATCAGTTTTATGGAACACCAAAATTGTTCTGATCTGATATTCAAAAATACAGCGATGATCTATTAGTTTCATCACACCCATTATTAGGTCATGTGATTCATGCTGCTAAGTATGATACGAATGATAATTTAAGAAAAATCATTAAGAAGCATGATTTTGTTTTAGTGCCATTACCATCATTATTTAAAAAACAAGTTAGTCGCAATGATATTTCGTTATCAGATGTTCAAGATCTAATCAAAAGAATTATTGACATCTGTGAACAAGAAAAAATTCCATACACATTCAGCTCAGCTGCACACTATTTAAGAAAAGAACAAAAACAGTTTTATGAATGTTTAATCAGTGCTGAAGTTACTGGTAAAAAAATTCACCATTTTTATGATCGTGATATGAAAGCGAATCAGCAAATTCCTGATTTACATATCCGTAGAAAACAAGAAGTATATAACGATTTTTCGTTTATTAAAGAACCTGAAATTTTAGCAAATTTAATTCATAAAAATGGTGCTAAAATTTCATCAATGTTTAAGGATGATGGATTATTACCATATCCAAAAGATTTACATCCACCAAAGATTGAAGGCTCAGATGATAAATTAACTGAATTGGTAAAAAATCGTGCTTATGAATTATTTGGTGACAACATTGATCCGATCATTCAAGATCGAATTGATTACGAACTAAAAGCCATTGTTGGTAATGGTTATGGTATTGTTTATTGATTAGCTCACTTATTGGTTAAAAAATCCAATGATGATGGTTATATCGTTGGTTCACGGGGATCGGTTGGTTCATCAATCGTGGCATTGTTGGCTGGTATTTCTGAAGTTAATCCCTTACAACCATACTACTATTGTAAGTTGTGCAAAACTACAGAATTTATTGACGATATTGATGATGGACATGATCTTATCAACAAGCCATGTATTAATAAAAAATGTGATGGTGAAATGAATGGTGAAGGTCATAACATTCCGTTTGCTTCATTCATGGGATTCAATGGTGAAAAAACGCCAGATATTGACTTGAACTTTTCAAGTCAATACCAAGCAACTGCACATAACTACGTAAAAGAGTTGTTTGGTGAATCACACACCACTAGATGTGGAACGATATCAACCATGCAAGATAAAACTGCGTATAAGATTGCGCGGGATTATTTAGAACTAACCAACTCAATTGAACAAGCTGAAAAATTATCTGGTTGATATGCGAGTGAAATTAGTGAAATTAAAAGAACCACAGGACAACACCCTGGTGGGATTTTAGTTTTCCCTAAAGATAAAGAAATCGAAGATTTCTGTCCAGTTAACTATCCAGCTGATGATAAAAAATCAAAATGAAGAACATCACACTTTAAATTTGAATACCTTCATGACACATTGTTAAAACTTGATATTTTATCGCAAGAAGACCCGACAATTTTAAGAAAACTTTATCAGATCACAGGCGTTAAACCAGAAGAAATTCCTAACAATGATAAAGATGTATTATCTTTATTTAATTTAGAACATGGTTTAGATTTTGGTAAAAATGAGATCTTAAGAAATGCCACAGGTGCTTTGGGGATTCCTGAATTTGGGACCAAAACAACTCGTGAAATTTTAAAGATAGCTAAACCACAATCAGTGGCTGATTTAATTCGTGTATCTGGTTTAAGTCACGGGACTGATGTATGAACAGGTAATGCTGCTGATTTAATTCTTTATAAGAATTATCGCCTTGATGAAGTAATTGCTTGTCGTGATGATATCATGACTTATTTAAGTGGTATTGGGATTGAAAAAAAGACTGCTTTCAGCATCATGGAAGATGTCAGAAAAGGCAAGAAATTAAAACCTGAGTATGAAAAAGTTATGCGTGAATTTGAAGTATCAAATGACTACATTGATTCATGTAATAAAATTAAATACATGTTCCCCAAAGCCCACGCAACAGCCTATGTATTAATGGCATGAAAAATTGCTTGATTTAAACTACATCACCCGATGGCGTTTTATGCTGCAATTTATTCATACAAGGTCAAAGAACATGACGTTTTAACTTGTATTAATGGTGGCATTGAAGCTGTCACAAAACGCTATAAAGAAATTAAAACATTAATTACAAAAGCAAAAAATTCTAAAGAAAAAGTTGCACTCAAAAAGAAGGATGAAGATTTATTTTCAACCTATGAACTATACATCGAGATGCTTGAACGAGGCATTAAATTAGAACAAGTAAGTTTACAACATTCTGAAGCTGCAGAATTTACAGTAAAAAATAATAAAATTTATCCACCGTTTAATAGCATTGATGGTCTGGGTGATGAAATTGCAAAACTGATTGTTAAAAATCGTGATGAAAACGGCGGCTTTAAATCCCAAGCTGATTTAAAAGATCGCTGTAAGCTGGATAAAAATGTTTGAAATTATTTTGTTACCTATAAGGTATTTGGCGACTTGAAGGCAGATGAAAAAATTCGGTTATACTAAAATATATTAGACAATTAAGATATGGCTTCTGATTGAACTTGATTAAAGAATAGATTAATAAATGATAAAACGAAATCAAAGAGCTTTTGAATACCATCGTTATCAAGCTCAATGATTGATTTGGGGGAGTTATTAAAAGTAACTTCTAATATCTTTGATCATTCAATGCCAGGGATTATTTCGTATTTAAATAGTAATGATTATCTAGAATTAGATTTAAAAAAACTACGAGAAATTCCTGATGAAGAAGCAGAACGCCGCTTTGGTTTTGATGATGCTAAGGATTTATACAAACATTATGTTGATCAATTTAACAAGTTGTATAAATCAATGAAAAAACAACTTCGTGAAACGGGTGATGATTCCTTATTTATTGGTTTGCCATTAATTGAAGGAAGAAATCAATATGGTGATTATTACAAAGCACCATTATTATATGTTCAAGTTGAATTAAAACAAATCAATCAGTTTCAAAAAATTGTTTTATCAATCAATCGTCAAGAGTATTTAATTAATACGACAATTTTAGCTGTTGAAACTAACAAGCGTGGTATTTTATTTGAAAACAAATACGATCAAACTAAATTAAATCTTAACCAAGCATTAGAAATATTCAGATCACTTGATATTGGTTTTAAACAACCAATTACCAATGAAGTTGTTCCGTTTTTTGAAATAACCAAAAAAGACTTTGCTGCTAAATGAGCTGAAAACGGCGGTGTTAATAGTATTGCCAACAACATTATTTTGGGAATCTTTGATGTTAAAGGTGATAAGTTGTTGCAAGATTTTTCTGACATCATGATGAACGATCCTGTGGCAATTGATGATCTATTTACCAACAAACGGGATTTATTATTTAACCATGATGAGTTTGCCAATAACTATTCATTAAGTGATATTTATTTAGCCTCACACCTAGATTTTTTCCAACAACTAGCCGTTAAACATGCGCTGGATGGTAATGTTGTAATCGAAGGTCCGCCAGGAACTGGGAAGTCTGAAACGATCTTAAATATTTTGGTTAATATTGCTCTTAAAGGTAAGACTGCTTTATTCGTGACTGAAAAAACCACAGCCATGGAAGTGGTGTATAACAGACTGGGTAAATACAAAAATTTAGCACTATATATTCCTGCATTAGATAAAGAAGCTAACCGTTTTTATTCGCAGTTTTCTAGCTATGAAAAATTCTTTACGGATAACTATCACAACAATGTTTTAAACACTCCACAAGCTAAATTTGAACCAGGATATTTAAAACAATATTTAGATTTATCATTCCAGATTCAAAGAATATATAACCACCAAATTAGCTCTGGTGATTTTAGCTATCCATTCTTGGATTTAATCTTAAACTTTAAACCATTAGATGTTGATCATATTGAAATTGATGATTACACCAGATTTAATGAATGAGTAAGATTATTTACGGATGAATCTTGGTTAGTTAAACATAAAGAATACATCGTTTTGTATAACGAAATTGATGCAACATGAAAAGCTGAAACATTTGCTAAATTCTTGAAGATTTATCAAAATGATCCAAACGATCTTAAAACTTTAATGTATGCAATTCATCTTTATGTTAAGAAGAATGTTGTTAAAGAAAATTATGTCGTTCCGTTTTATTTCAAACCATACGATGAATTAATTCGATCAAGCCGATTGGTGGTTGATCAAATTAACCGTTTTTTAGAACTAAACAAATATAAGTCAGAAACTTATAAACGTATTATTCTAAAAAACGAAGAGATCAATATAAAAAAATACCAACGTGAGTATTTTAATTCTTGGTTTGTTCAAAATCATTCAAGTGCATATTTAGGTAAATTGAATTATGCCCAAAATGCGTTGGATCATTTACAAGAAAATTACAGTTCAGATGTTGATGTTTATATTCAATCATGTAAGCGTAATTTAAAGTCGATTATTATTCGTAATTTTTATACCTTATACAAAGAAGATAAAAAGACATTATTAGAAATCTGTCGTCAGGGACGAAATAAACATTTCAAGAATATTAATTGATGGTTTAACTTAAATCGTGACATTATTATGAAGCTATTCAAGATTCATATTATGTCGTTTGAAACTGCTTCTGTTTTGTTAGAAAACAAAAAAGATTTATATGACTATGTAATTATTGATGAAGCCAGTCAAGTATTTTTAGAACGCGCATTACCAACCTTATACCGTGCTAAAAAATACATTATTGCAGGTGATACCAAACAACTTAAACCAACAAGTTTTTTCTCATCAAGATCTGAATATGACGAAGTTGCATTAGACCAGATTGCTGATGAAGATTTAATTGAAGTTGAAGAATCATTAAACGCAGTAAGTTTAATTCATTTCTTAAAAGAACGCAGCCGTATTAACGTGATGTTAAAGTATCACTATCGTTCTAATTTTGGTGATCTAATTGCTTTTACCAACGATCATATTTATGACAGTGAATTAATCTTCATGAATAAAGCGATCAAACAATCTAATTCGTTTATTGTTCATGATGTTGTTAATGGTAAATGAAAAGATCGTAAGAATGTTGCTGAAGCCCAAGAAGTTGTTAATCGGATTCAAAAATTAACATTAACCGAAGATTATAAAAAGACGGTTGGGGTGGTTGCTTTTAACAAAAATCAAGCAACATTAATTGAGTTATTATTAGATAAACTAAACGATCCAAGAGTTAATGAATGACGTGAAAGATACAACGAAAACGGTGAATATGTTGGGTTGTTTGTTAAATCAGTTGAAAATGTTCAGGGTGATGAACGTGACATCATTTTATTCTCAATTGCTTATGATAAGACCGTAACTTCTTATGGTCCAATTAGTAGTGTTAATAATGGAATTAACCGTTTAAATGTGGCAATCACACGATCTAAGGATCGTATTGAAATTTTCAAATCATCAAAAGCTAGTGAATATAATGGTTGGGGTTCGCCTTCTCCTGGTTCACGGTTATTCGTTGAATATTTAGATTATTGTGAAAAAACTGCAATGAATGTAAATATTGCAACATTTGATAAACAAACCAGAGAAATCGAAGAAAAATTAAAACAAAAACCACAGATTTTTAGTGATGTTAAAAAGACATTAGAACAAGCCTTTGGACAATACTTTACCATTAAACAAAATGTGGATAATGGGTCTTATAATTTTGATTTCGTAATCTATTATGATGACATTCCATTCTTAGCGATTGATCTTGATATCAAAAACTTTAATGGCATGGCTGACTTTAATGAAAACTACGTTTATAAGAAAATCTTCTTAACTAAGCGTGGTTGAAAACACTATAACCTTTGATCAACTGAATGAAAACTTGATAAGAAAAAAGTTTTATTAGATATCAAAGATATTTTAGATAAAAGAATTAGACAAATTAATAGCGAAAAGAACCAATAATTTAATTTTTTTAAAAGGTTATTTATTAATTAAGAATAGTTTATCTTTATTTAATTTTGAGGAAATCTTGTGAATAAATTAATAAGCTTCATAAGTCATAAAAGTTTATATTGCAACATAATTGCATCAGTATTTTTATTGCTATTTTTTGCTGTATTTATTTATTGAAAAATAGAATTCCCGACATTTGATAAGTCATTTTTTGAAGTAAGCAATATTTCTTTCTTCAGTAAAATTTACTATTTTTATCTTATCTATTTTTTGTTTATAGTTTTTAGTTTAAGTTTTGGGTTGTCGGTTATTTGTTATTTCAACAAAATAGCGCTTAAAAAACAAATTAAAGAAATTACTAACATAAGCTTTGCTTATGTTCTTGTTTCGTTTTTACCAATCATTGGAATCATAATAGATTTATTGCTTCTTAAAAGAAGTTCTTTAAATTACCGTGATTGAGTTTTAAGTAAGAATTATGAAACAAAATGATTTCTTAAAACATTCACCTTGGTGCAAATAATTTTTGCAATAATATGTTTTATTTTTTTAAACACAATAACATTTTTAGTCCACGGTTTAGTAGCATTTGATTTTTTATCTTTAATAACTATTATTCCTGTTGGTCTTCAAATATTAGCAATATTAATTTTATTAATCCTTGTCGTGTTGTTAGTTATTCATTTCACAGAATATGCAAAACTTAAAATTCTAGTTGATGTAGATCTTAAACTAAAGAAGAAAAACCTTTGTAAATTGTTTTTTTCTTCTTGAAGAATAACTCACCCAATGTATAAACTTGAAGTGTTTAACAATATAGATATTCAAGAACAACAAAATTAAATTTATGAAAAAAAATATTGGGTTTTTTGAGCTATAAAAGTTTTATTGTTAATACACTTTTTACAGTATTCTTGATAATATTTATTGCTAGCAATTTTTATCTTAAGAATATTTTAATTAAAGATGTAGATGTTAATCAATTAGAAGAACATGAAAAAAACTTATTTCTTTTTAATGTTAATTTTCAAGAATCTTTAATTTATATTAGCTCATTAATATATTCAATAAGTTTTGGGTTTGTATTAATTTTTTACATAAACAAAATTTCATTAATTAATAAAATCTACGAAATAACAATGATAAATCGATGATTGATTATTGTTTCAATTTTTCCTGTTGTTGGAAGTGTTGTTGATTACTTAATTTTTAAAAAATGCTTTAACTTTTTTTATGAATATAAACAAAATAAACTAAGGGCAAAAGATTTTGAATATCATTTTATTCAATCGATTAATTTAACCCAATGGATTTTTAGTTTATTTATCTTTTCAATTATTAATTGGATCTTGTTTGTGAACAAAACCACGAAGATTATTGGTAATTTGTTTGGTGTTGATGATCCGTTATTGTTAACTGATATTCCTTTGTATTTTAATTCTTTATTAATTGCTTTATTAATAACAATTTATTTAACAATGTTGATAATTGATTGGAAACTTAAAAAACAGATTGTTGCTAAGTTTCAACTAAAAAACAAAGATGTTTATAAATATATCTTCTTACCTTGGTTGTTAACAAAATCAATGTATGAAAATCAAAAATTTGTTAAGTTTGATTTAACAATAAACTAAATTAATCTTAATTAAATATTCTTGAACTTTTTAATTATCTAGTATAATTAATATAAGAATTATTATGATGCGACAACCTGCGGGTTGTCGTTTATTTTTTAAATTCATGAGTGTTGATAATAAAAGTTTCTTAGAAGCGATTGAAACAATCGCTCAATCTAAAAATATTTCTAAACAAGAAATTAGTGTCATCTTAAAAGATGCGATTATTCGAGCATGTGCTAAGGAAGATCCAGATCAAAGAATTGATGTGATGATTAATTTTGATTCTGGATTGTTGAAAATCTTTAAATTATATAAAGTAGTTGAAGATAACGTGCCAGAAGAAGAGTTTGATGAAATTAACGAAATTTATTTAAAAGATGCACTTAAAACTAATCCAACAATTCAGGTTGGTGATGATTTCTTAAAGTCATTAAATATTGGTGATTTATCAAGATTAGTTGCAACAAATATTTCGCAATATTTCCGTCAAAAACTATCAGAATTAGTTAACAAACAAGCTGTTGCTGAATGAACTCCTAAACTAAATAAAATTGTTCGTGGAACAGTTGAAATTGATGAAAATAACCAAAACGTTTTATTAGTTAATTTAGGCGGAATTTACGCATATTATTACAAAAAAGATTGAGTAATCAACGAAGAATTACAACCTGATAAAGAATATGATTTCGTATTAACTCAAATCAAAGAACAATCTAAGAGTTGACCATTAGTAGTATCAAGATCTGATGCTAGATATGTGCAACACGTTTTAACTGAAAACATTCCTGAAATTAAAGAAGGAATTGTTGAAATTAAAGCAATCCAAAGAGTGGCTGGACAAAAAACAAAAATTGCAGTTTCATCAAACAATCCAGACATTGATCCAGTAACACTTATCTTAGGAGATGGTGGTAACCGCATTAAATCAATTGCTGCTGATTTAATTGAACACACAGCGGGCGTTAAAGTTAGTAACGAAGTTATTGATGTATTCCACTGAAATGATGATCCATTTAAATTAATTGCTAATGCATGTTATCCAGTTGATATTATCGGGATTGATGTTTTAGAAGATTCAGAACGTGATAAGAGTGTTGATATTATCGTTGAAGATCAATATTTACCATTCTTAATTGGTCGCGCTGGAATTAATGTAAGACTATTATCTTATATGACTGGCTGATCAATTGATTTCAAAGGTCATTCTATTGCTATTGAAGAAGGAATTAACATTGTTCCTTTAAACTATTCACCAATCAACAATTCAGTATTAGTTGATCAATTTAAATTTAGTAACCGTAGAAGTAGAATTGCATCTAAACAATCATTCAAGAAAGTTGATAAGATTGAAACTCCATTGGTGGCATTCTCAACAGCTAATGAATCTGATTCAGATATTAAGGTTGATATTGACAGTATTTACACTGAACCAGAACAACAACGTTATGAAAAAATTGACATCACTAAATACCAAGCTAAAAACACAGCACAAGAATCAATTAGTGATGAAATAAATGACGAAATTTACGAAGAAATTGCACAATTTGAAGAATTCAACCCAAGTCAAATTGATGAAGAATTAACAGAACAAACACCAAGTGAAA
Organism: Mycoplasma sp. E35C; assembly: GCF_019873825.1. NCBI lineage: Bacteria > Bacillati > Mycoplasmatota > Mollicutes > Mycoplasmatales > Mycoplasmataceae > Mycoplasma > Mycoplasma sp. E35C. The sequence continues at coordinate 103,649 of NZ_CP068418.1, forward strand.
TTGAACCACAAATCAGTTCAGTTAACATTGATGAATCAGATATTTCAAACCAATTAGCTAACCTTGATGTTAATGATTTAGCCATCAACAACACTCCAAATTTAGATGCTAATAAATCAACAAAAGCAACTAAAAAAGATAAAAAAGCTAAAGATGAAACCGTTGAATTCGTTCCTGTTGACGAATCAGACTATGACAATGTTCAAAATGATAATGCTTCAATTACGCAATTAATCCGTGAACTAGATACAACTCAAACTCAGAAAAAAGAAGTTAAAAAAGTTGTTGTAGTTGATGATAAAAAAGATAAAGACAAAGATAAGAAAAAGAAGAAAAATCAACGTCAAAGCTTGGACAGTTTTGAAGACTTATAATACCTTATTAGCTTATGAAAAAAACCAATCTACGACTTGATTTAATAACCAAAAAACAATTGTCTAAAAACCAACTACACCGTTTGGTTTATTACAACAACCAATTAATTTTAGACAACGATCAAACAATCAAGGCTAGAGGCGTTTATTTCAATAAAGAAAGCAAACTTATCATTGATAAAAAAACCAAAGCATTAATTCAAAGAAATTTGAGGGTTAAGATTTCAGAAGAACAATTTGAGATTTTTAATAATGCATTAAATAAACGAGGTCAATATGAAGAAAAAACCAGCAAATAAAAAACAGTTTGATAAACGATCAAAGATTGATATTAAATCATATTTGAAAGAAGTTAAAGTTGGAGTTAAGGATGGTGTTTTTATTTATACCGACCCGTTAAGCATTGATCAGTTTGCCAAAAAAATTAACCAACCAGTAGCAAAAATTATTAAATATTTCTTTGCAAAAGGAATTAATACGATTAATCTAAATACAATTTTATCCTTAGAACAAATTGGTGAATTGTGTTTAGAATTTGGACTTGATTTTAAAATTGAAAAACAAGTAACCAATGAAAACATTTTAGATAATATTGAATTCAAAGATAAAGAAGAAGATCTAAAAAAACGTCCAGCGATTGTTACTGTAATGGGACACGTTGACCATGGTAAAACTTCATTATTAGATGCAATCAGATCGACCAATGTAACGTCTGGTGAAGCTGGTGGAATTACCCAACACATTGGTGCTTATCAAGTTAAACGTGATGAAGAATTAATTACTTTCATTGATACCCCAGGGCATGAAGCGTTTACTGAAATGCGTGCTCGTGGTGCTAATATTACTGATATCGTTGTATTAGTTGTGGCTGGTGATGATGGAATTAAACCACAAACCGAAGAAGCAATTGACCATGCTAAAAATGCTGGTGTGCCAATTATTGTTTTCGTAAACAAAATGGATAAACCAACAGCCAACTTTGATCGTGTGGTGCAACAAATATCTAAATATGATTTAATGCCAGAAGAATACGGTGGTGATACGATCTTTGTTCAAGGTTCAGCCTTAAAACAAGAAGGTTTAGATCAATTATTAGATTCAATCTTAACGTTAGCTGAAATTAATGAATACAAAGCTAATCCTAATGCTGATCCATACGGAATTGTAGTTGAATCTAAATTAGTATCAGGACTAGGACCACAAGCTACTGTAATCATCAAACGTGGAACTTTAAAAGTTGGTGACTATATCTGTATTGGTGCTGCGTTTGGTAAAGTGCGTTTGATGCAAGATGAAAATGGTAAGAATATTAATGAAGCCACGCCATCAACTCCTGTTAAGATTTCAGGGTTAGATATGGTTCCAGAAGTTGGTGAAAAATTCTTAGGATTAGCTACTGAAAAACAAGCTAAGGAATTATCAGAATCATACAAGATCAAACAACAAAAACAAAAGCATTTAAGCATGCAAGAAAGTCATGAGAAAAAAACTCGTGTCAATACTGATGGTATTAAGTGCTTAGATTTAATTATTAAATCAGATGTTCAAGGTAGTCTTGAAGCAATCAAATATGCAATTTCTAACATTAATGTTGAAGGGATCACTACTAACATCATTCGTGCTTCAACTGGTGCAATTTCAGAAACTGATATTAAACTAGCACAAGCATCAAATTCTACGGTTATTTCGTTTAATTTATCAGTTCCCAAACAAATTAGAGATCTAGCTAACTCATCAAATATTGAGATCTTATCTTATGAAATTATCTATAAGATGGTTGAAGATCTAGAAGCAATCATGAAGGGTGAATTAGATCCTGTTTATGAAGAACAAGAATTAGGTCAAGCAATTGTTCGTGCATTATGAAGACACTCAAAAATTGGAACGATTGCTGGAAGTTATGTGCAATCAGGTAAAGTTGTTAAAAACGGAATGTGTAGAATTGTTCGTGATGGTGTAATTATTTACAAATCTAAAATTGGTTCTTTAAAAGTTAAAGAAAACTTTATAGATAAAGTTGATAACAACAAAGAATGTGGAATTGTAATTGAAAATTACAATGACATTAAAGAAAACGACATCATTGAAGTTTATGAAGTTGTTAAAAAACGAGTGCAATAATGAGTAACATTAAAACATTAAGATTAGAAGCAACAATTCATAAGATTTTAAATAATGCGATAGCTACTGAAATTGAAAACCGTTTGGTTCGTGAAAGTTCAATTACATCAATTAAACTATCAGCTGATAAAAGTTCTGCTAAAATTTATGTAGATTGTTTTATTCAAAAGAACATTGCTAAAACATTGCAAGCTTATGAAGATATTAAGGGTGTGTTTCGACATATCCTAAGTAAAAAACTAACAATTCGTAAGGTTCCAGAATTACACTTTTATCAAGATAATAGTGTTGTTAATGGAATGAAAATTGATCAAATTTTAGAAGAAATTAAAAACGAAGATAAGAACAAATAAAGTTATATTATGTCAAAGAAAACTAACATTTTTAAACGTTATCAAATGTCGTTAAACAACGACAAATTAATGAAAAGAAAGTGAATTTGAATTGGTGTAATTACAACCATTTTAATGATCTTTTTTGGTGTTATTCTAGGAATCATGCAACGCTTTATTTCATTACCACCAACACAATATCCAGCTGTTAATAGTGCCAATGATTTAAACCAAGCAATGCGTATTATGGCAATTATTTACTTTGCCATTTTCTTTATTCCTTATCTTTATTTCATTGCTGCATTTTTCTCAGGAATTAACCAAGTATACCGTTCTTTTGTATTACACATGGTAATCTGATCAACAATCATGATTGGATTATTAATGTTGTTTATTACATGTATCTTATTGATTGTTGGATACAGTAATCTAGATAGTTACAATTTAGCAAGAAACTTCATGTAAGATGGATTTTAATAACCAAATAGTTGTTATTGATAAACCAAAAAACATATCAAGTGCTTTTTGCTTGAATTTATTTAAGAAAAAATTCAAGATCAAAAAAGCAGGCCATAATGGCACATTAGATCCGTTAGCATCTGGTGTTTTGGTAGTTGGCACTGGTAAAAAAACTAAGGAATTAAATTTCTTAAATAAAGATAATAAACAATATTTGGTGCGTTTAAAATTCAACGAACACACTGATAGTTATGATAGCTGCGGCACAGTTATTAGAACTAGTGATTATATTCCGACTCAAGATGAAATCAATGCTTATCTTGAGTTATTTATTAATAAGGAGTTTTACCAAACTCCACCCAAATTTTCAGCATTAAAAATCAATGGTGTTCGAGCTTACAAGTTAGCCCGCAACAACATTGATTTTGAACTTCAAAAACGATTAACAATGATCTATAATGCTAAATTAATTTCGTATTATGATCAGTATGCTGAAATTTTATTAGATGTCAAAAAAGGGTTTTATGTTCGTTCTTTTGTTGTTGATTTAGCATCATATTACAACACCACAGCAACAATGGTTGAACTAATAAGAACCAAATCTGGCAAGTATAGTTTAAACGATGTGATCGAGTATAGATTTAATAAGTAAGAATTTAGATCTTATTAACAAAAATCTAGATTTAGTAATTGGTTATTTTGATGGCATTCATCAAGGACATTTAAAGTTATTTAATTTATCTAATAAATTTAATGTATTAACTTTTAAACATGTTCCTAAAAAACAAAAAGTTCTTTATCAAAGAACACATGCATTAGAAGAGTTAGCTAGTTTAGAAAACATCAACCAATTATTAGTTTATGATGTAAAAAACAACAACTTATCAGCTCAAGAATTTATTGATCAATATCTTAAAGTTATTAATCCGAAACGAATAATTATTGGATCAGATTTTAAGTTTGGTAATGATCAAAAAACTTATCAGTTATTAATTGATAATGGGTTTGAAACAATTGTTGTTGATAAAAATGAATGCAGCACTTCTAAAATTAAAGAATTAATTTTAGCTAAAGATCTTAGTAGCGCTAATCAATTATTAAACCAACCTTTTTATCTAAAAGGTGAAGTGATTGTTAATAACCAAATTGGTCGCACCATTGGTTTTAATACTGCTAACATTTTAGTTGATGATCAGATTATTGATTTAGTTGAAGGTTCTTATGCTAGTAAAGTAATTATTGATGATAAAACCTATCTTGGCATCAGTTTTATTGGCAAACCCAAAAGTTTTGATCAAAAAACCCGTCAGTGTGAAACGCATATTTTAGATTTCAATCAAGATATTTATCACAAAACAATTAAGGTCGAATTATATAAATTTATTCGTGAAAATCACAAATTTAATTCATTAGATGAATTAAAACGAGCAATCAATAATGATAAAAAAATAACCTTAGATTTTTTTAATAAATTAACCAATAAAAAGAAAGTTATAGTTGCTTTATCAGGCGGAGTTGATTCAGCTGTTTGTGCTTATTTATTAAAAAAACAAGGTTATGATGTTAGTGCAGCATTTATGCAAAATTGAGACAGTGATCTTAATTTTGAAATCCTAAAAAATCATGCCAATGACACAATCCAAGGTTGTGATGCTAAACAAGATTTTGAAGATGCTAAAAAGATATGTGAACAATTAAATATTGAATTACATTACTTTAATTTTGTTCAGAATTATTGAAATGATGTGTTTTTAAAAATGCTTGAAGATTATAAAAAAGGACTAACGCCAAATCCTGATGTTTTATGTAACCAGTTTGGTAAATTTGGTTGGTTTATCAATGCATTAAAAAAACAATTTGGTGATGATATTCAAATTGCCTTCGGGCATTATGCTAAATTAGAACACAAAAACAACGAGCCATATTTAGTTCATACAAATGACCATAACAAAGATCAAACTTATTTCTTATCTAAACTAAATAAAGATCAATTAAAAAATATTATTTTTCCTTTAAGTGATTTAACCAAAACTCAAGTTCGTGAGATTGCTAAACAAGCAAATCTATATGTTGCAACTAAAAAAGATTCAACAGGCATTTGTTTTATTGGTGAACGTAATTTCAAGGATTTTTTAAGTAATTATTTAGAAGTTAAAAAAGGTGATATTGTTTTAATTAATGAAAACAAAAAACTCGGACAACACGACGGATTATATTTTTATACAATAGGTCAATCTCGACAATTACATGTAGGTGGAACTAAAGAAAAAATCTTTGTTTGTGACAAAGATTTAGCTACTAACACCTTATATGTTTGTTATGAATCAACTAAGAATGATTATCTAAGTTCAGATTGTTGTGAATTAATTGATTTTAATTGGTTAATTAAACCAGAAGCATTGACCAAAAAACTATATGTTCGCTTTAGACATCGTCAAAAATTACATGAGTGTGAGATCATCAAACATGATGATAAAACCTTAGTTATTAAGTATGAAAAACAAATTGGTGTTACGACAGGTCAGTATGGGGTAATTTATGATGAAAACTTGTGAGTTGTTGGTGGCGGTCAAATTAGCAAGATAATAAAAAAATAATAAAATTATAGAAGCTTTACTACATATTATGCAAAATAAATTTTCAGGAAATAATGTAAGAAAAATCTGATTAGATTTTTTTAATTCAAAAAACCACGAAGTTGTTGAATCTAAATCATTGGTGCCAATCAATGATCCTAGTTTGTTATGAATTAGTGCTGGAGTTGCCACTTTAAAAAAATATTTTTCAGGTGAATTAAATCCAACTAATCCAAGATTAACTAACTCACAAAGATGTCTAAGAGCTAATGATATTGAAAACGTTGGTTTAACCAGCAGACACCATACAATCTTTGAGATGCTTGGTAACTTTTCAATTGGTGATTACTTTAAAAAGCAAGCCATTGAATTTGCTTATGAATTATTAACCAAACAATATGGTTTAGATAAAAACAGACTATATATTACTGTTTATAAAGAAGATAATGATGCTTATGATACCTGAATTCAACAAGGTATTGATGCTTCACATATTATCAAGTGTGACAAGGATCGTAATTTCTGAGATTTAGGTTCTGGACCTTGCGGACCATGTAGTGAAATTTATTATGATCGTGGTGAAAAATATGATCCTGAAAAATTAGGTGAGAAATTATTTTTTGAAGATATTGAAAACGATCGTTATATTGAAGTGTGAAACATTGTGTTTTCACAATTTAATAATGATGGAAAAAATAATTACAGCGAACTATTAAGAAAAAACATTGATACTGGTGCTAGCCTAGAACGTTTTGCTTGTGTGTTACAAGATGTGCCAACCAATTATGACACTGATTTATTTTTACCAATCATCAGAACGATTGAAAAATATACTGATCAAAAATATGTAGTAGAAGATTACTTTACTAAAGATAAAAAACGTAAAGAAATTCAAAAAGCATTCAGAGTTATTGCTGATCACTTTAAGTGTGGTGTATTTGCGATTGCTGATGGTGTATTGCCTGGTCCAAAAGATCGTGATTACATTATTAGAAAGTTATTAAGAAGAGCTTTTGTTTATGCTAAAAAATTAAACATTAAATCTGATTATGTAGCTGATACAATTTCAAAAATTATTGAAATTTACGGTGATTTCTTCAAACATTTAGAAATTAATAAAAAAATTATTACCGAAGCAATCATCAATGAAGAAAAGAATTTTTCTAAAACATTAGATTATGGTTTTGAGATTTTTAATGAAGCAAAATCAACTAATAATTTAACGGCTGAAACAATCTTTAAATTAGTTGAAACTTACGGTTTTCCACTAGACTTAATTAAAGAATTAGCAGATGAAGCAAACATCAAATTAGATTTAGAAGGCTTTGATGTTTTATTTAAAAAACACCAATCAGTTTCAAAAACAAATAGTAATGAAACTGGAATGAAAAAACAAAATGAGAACTTAATTAAGTTCGAATTAGCTTCAAAATTTGATTATGAAAAAAACAATATCAAAACCAAAGTTATTGCTTTATTTGATGATCAATTTAATCCAGTAGATAAAATTGAAGCTAATTCAGGTTATGTCGTTTTTGAACATACTCCAATTTATGCAACATCTGGTGGTCAAAGATTTGATGAAGGGTATTGTATTAAAAAAGATGAAGTAGTTATTCATTTTGATAACGTTATCAAAGCACCTCACAAACAACATTTACACCACTTTAAAAAAGCTAGCTTTTTTGTTGGCGAAAAAGTTGAAGCATTACACGATGAACGCTGAAGAAGATTGGTGCGTAAAAATCACTCACTTGAACACATCTTACATGCAACACTAAAAAATACAATTAGTGAAACAATTAAACAATCTGGTGCTTTCAAATCTGCTGAAAAAGCAACACTAGACTTTAACTATCCACTAAAATTAACTGATGAAGATTTAAATAAAATTGAAGATAAAATTCGTCAGGTAATTGCTTCTAAAATTAAAGTTGAAGTTCATCACGTTGATTATGAAACTAGTCAAAAAATGAACGCAATTGCTTACTTTGAAGAAGAATACAAAAAACACGAATTATTACGTGTAATCAAAATGGGTGATTACAGCGTTGAATTATGTGGTGGAACCCATGTAAATAACACCAGTGACATTGAAGATTGTTACATCACAGATCTTTATTCATTAGGTGCTGGTAGATGAAGAATTGAAATCATCAGTTCTCATGAAACAATTCAAGATTATTTAAATAAACAAAAAGCATTAATTGCTAAACAAAGAGAAGAATTCTTTAATGAAATGTTAGGTTATGATCTTAATGTTTTCAGCAACATTAGAAACAAATTAAATAGTTTTGAATTACCTAAAACAATTAAAGAACTAAGAACATCATTAAAAGAATTTGAAGCTTTAAAATCAGAATTTAAAGCTGTCAAATTAGAAGCTGATAAGAAGAAAACTAAGGATAATGCTAATAAGATCAAACAATTAGCTCTAGACAATTTAACTCATAAAATTGTTTTATTATTCTTTGAAGATTATGAAGCAAAATCATTATCAATTTCATTAACTGAACTAGTTAATGAAAAACCAGACCATTTATTCTTCTTTGTTAATAAAATTCAAGATAAAGTTAGCTACATCATGGGTATTAAAAATGCCACCGATAATCTAAATGCTAAAGTGTTAATTGAAAAAATTAATAAAACATTCAATGCTAAGGGTGGTGGTAAATTAGGCTTTGCTCAAGGTGGATTTAGCACTGATATGCCTGTTGATAAATTAAAAGAAGAATTTATTAATATATGCACTACATTGCTTTAGATGTTGGTTCTAAAAAACTAGGTATTGCTTCTGGTGATGGTGAGTTTAAAATCGCTTCACCATATTGTGTTATCACCTACAACGAGCATGATTTTGATCAATGTATTAAGAAATTAAAAGAAAAGCTAAGCTTTTTTATTAACTTCAAATTTGTTGTTGGTATGCCTAAAAATATCAACAATACTAAATCTTCAACCACATTAATGGTTGAAGAATTTATTGAATTATTAAAAGCAAATTTTAATAACGAAATTATAATCTATGATGAACGCTATACATCAATTATTGCTGATCAACTAATGATGGATAGTGAAATTAAATCCAAAAAAAGAAAACAAAAAATCGACAAGGTTGCAGCTTTTGTTTTATTGCAATCTTTTTTTGATGATGAAAGATACGCTAAATAAATTTAAAACATTAAATCTTGAACTAAAGATTCCAATTATGCGTGATGATAATTTAATTAACTTGGTTAATAAATTATCATCTTTGTCTATTAAAACTGTTTTAGAAATTGGAACAGGTATTGGTTTTAGTTCGATGTATTTAATTGAACATTTAAATTATTTAGAAATTGACACTGTTGAAAAAGATTTAGCTAGATATCAATTAGCATCAAAACATTTAGAACAATACCAAAACATTAAATGTATTAATGCTGACTGTTATGATTTTTTACCATCTAAAAAATACGATCTAATTATCTTAGATGGACCAAAAGGCAAACAAATTGATTTGTTTAATAAATTTATCAATTACCTTAATCCGAACGGATTAGTTGTTATTGATAATTTTTATTTAAAAAACATTAAACCTGATAATAAGCTTTATCAAAAGAACATATTGTGACAACAATATGTTCATAATTTAGATAAAAATAAATATGATGTAGAAATTGATCAATCAGGTGATGGAGTAGTTTATGTATTTAGTAAGCCAAGCACAAACATTTAACCAAGCTAAAAAATTTATTGATGAAAAGATTGATTGTATCTTAGTTGGTTATGAAAACTTTGCTTTAAGATGCACAAACACTTTAAATTATGATCAATTAAAAGATCTAGTTACTTATAGAAATCAACAAAAATCATTAAGTAAAATCTTTGTTTTAGTTAATAGTTTTATTTTTGAAAATCAGCTAGAAGATTTAGAAAAAGCCTTAGTTAAATTAGCTGAATTAAAAGTTGATAAAGTTTATTTCCAAGATTATGCAATTGTGCAAATTATTCGAGAAAAACAGCTAAATTTAGAAGTTGCTTATCATTCTGAAACGATGCTAACTTCGTATGGTCAATTTGATTTTTTTATTGAAAATAAAATCAATCATTTAGTGCTTGCCAGAGAACTATTCATGAACGAAGTTAAGCAAATGCATGAACATAAAAAAAGTTTAAGTTTAGAAATGCAAGTGCAAGGTTATGCTTTCTTCATGCATTCAAGATGGAAGATGATATCAAACTTTGAAGCGTATGCTAGAATTCAAGAAAACCTTTCATCTAAGAAACAATTATGAATTAGAGAAGCATTAAGAAAATATCCGAATGCGATTTATGAAGATGAATTTGGTACACACATGTTTACTGGTTATATTATGTGTGCAATCAAACATCTTAAAGAACTACATGAACATAAAATTGATTATGTGAGAATCGATTCAATTATGATTGATGAAACAGTTCATGAAAAAATCACTTTAATTTATCAAAACATAATTAACAAATTAAGAAATAATGAAATCATACAAGATCAATTAATTGATGAAAAATACGAAGAAATCCAACAATTATGTAAACCAATTGAAATTGCTTCAGGGTTCTTTGGTGGTATGAAAGAAATCAAACACTTAATTAAAGAAGAAGGTGATAAGGAAGAAAAATAATGAAATACGAATTGTTAGCTCCAGCAGGAGATGTCCAAAAAGCAATGTTTGCCATTGACTATGGCGCAGATGCTGTTTTTTTAGGTGCCAAGGCTTATTCATTAAGATCTAGTGCTAGTAACTTCTTTTTTAAAGACATCAAAGAAATTGTTGATTATGCTCATGAACGTAATAAAAAGATCTATATTACGGTTAATGTAGTATGTCATAACCCTTTAGTAAAGGGTTATGCTAACTTTATTAAAAGTTTGGCAGAAACGGGTGTTGATGGTTTGATTGTGGCTGATCCATTTATTATTCATCACACAAGAAAACATTTTCCCAATTTAGATTTACACTTATCAACTCAACAAAGTGTAACTAATTCTAAATCAGCATTATTTTGAAAAAATAATGGTTTAACCAGAGTGGTTTTAGCCAGAGAAGTAACCATGAATGAACTTGAATTATTAATGAAAAACCTTAATAACCAAGTAGAAATCGAATATTTCATTCACGGTGCTGTTTGTATTGCATTTAGCGGTCGTTGTATGATGTCAAACAACTGATCATTACGTGATGCAAACGTTGGTGGTTGTGCTCAATCTTGTCGTTGAAAATATGATTTAAAAGATGAAAACAACGAACAATATTCAGATTCATTTACGATGTCACCAAAAGATATGGCATTAATTGATGAAATTAAAAAGCTAATGGAATTGGGCGTTGCTTCATTCAAAGTTGAAGGAAGAATGAAATCAATTAACTATGTAGCAACCGTAATCAAAGCTTATCGTCATGCTATGGATTATTATTTAATCAACGGATTTAATAATGATAATGCTAATGAACAAGCAATGTTAAATGTGGCCAGAAAAGAATTAAAATCAGCCGAAAATCGTTTAACTAAAAAAGGTTTTGTTCATGGACAACCAGGTATTGATGCGATGCTTTATCACGAAGAAGAACGCAAAATATCACAATCATTTGCTTTCATTGTTGATGAAGTTTTAAATGATGGTTATGTCAAAGTTACTTGTAAAAACAACTTTAAAAAAGATCAAGAATATATTATTTATGGCCCTAATTTTAAATTTGAACAAATCAAAATTATTTCATTATTAGACCATAATAAACAAGAAGTTGATGTGGCAAGAGATCCAATGGGAATTTATTATTTAAAATTTGATCAAAACTATGATCTAATTAAAAATAGCATTGGACACATAAAAAAAACCTTGGAGCTTTAATAAATCCAAGGTTTTATTAGTTACTAGCTGCTTGTGCGTTAGTTCATCTAGCAGCTTTTGATTTAATACGACGAGCTTTGTTTTTAGAAATACGACTGTTTTTAGCTAATTTGTCTGCTAATGAGTAAATCTTATCAGCATCTTTTTTATCTTTAGAAACCTTAGTTTTCTTAATTTGGTTTTTTAATGCTGTTTTGAAACCTTTAGTTAATAAATTAGCTTTTTGGTTTTGACGATAGCTCTTTTCGTTTGCTTTAATATTAGCCATTATCGTTTGATTTTTTTAATATAACTTATTAATTATAATATATAGTTGCTTTAAATTTTGATAGATATATCTATCTAAGTTAATTTATTTCTTAAAAATCTTGATAAATTCGAATTTGGATAACCAAAAATGAGATTTTTTTTTTACAAATTAACAAATTTTCTGAATTTTAATTTACTATATACAGACAAGATAGAAATATTTACTTAAATTTGATAAAAATGATGAAAATATTATTTAAAGACAAGAAATTTTTAATCATATTAGTTTCTTATTTATTGTTAGCAATAATCTCAACAACAGGGACTGTTTTATTCTTTAATCAATATCATGATCAACATTTATACTTTTATTGAGCATTCCCTTTTGGACTTTTAATGATTCATACAATCATTGTTGCATCAGTCATTTTTTCTAAAGGTGATTATTTCGATTTATCTGATGTCATTAAAGATAAAAAGAAACTGACTAGAACAATTAGTAGTTTAGAAATTACGCAGTTAATCTTGGGTATAACTGTCTGTGTGTTTCTGATCATTACATTACTTCGCACGATATTTGGAATTCTTATGTACCCTTGGGTTATACTAACTAACGAACTAGAAGCATCTAAACCAGAGATTTTTTCAGATTCATGAATTTATTCATTACGAGAAGATCTTTCTGATCCAATTGGTATAGTTGAACCAATTGGTTGAAACTTAGTTTGATTATCAATTACAATTCTTTGAACTATTGTTTATTTCAAAGTTCCTTTAATGAACAAAGTTAATATCAAAAGATCTAAATCATTACTTTGCTTTAGTGCTTTTAAGAAAATTAATTTTATTCAAGTTCAATAATTTATAAAGTTTAAACAAAAGAATAAAATGACCTAGCTCATTTTATTCTTTTTAGTTTGTTCTTTGTTTAATAAATATTAAACAAAATTAAGGCACATTAAAAACAGTATTATAGAATTAATTAAAATTTGAAATTATATATGATTACTTCGTTTAGATAAGTGATAATATATAAGATTTATCTAGTTGTATATTATGATTAATTCGCAATGAGTGTTCATCATATTGTTGGTTATTATTCCAATAGGTATGATTTCTTATTTTCTTTATAAAAGAAAAAAAGCAAAAGGCGGTGGTGATTTTGTTGGTAGAACAAAAGAAGAAAGACGCAATGAAGTTTGGAAAACAATAAAGCGTTTTTTACAAGATAATGAGATGCGTGGTCGTGAAATCATGTATTCTTTTGTTGCCAAAAGACCATCAGCTAATGATGATCGTAAGATATACAAAAAGTTCAAACAAGAAACTAAGCAATATTTAGCTGAACACAAATTATCTAAAAAAGAAAAGAAGGAATACATTAAAAAACGAAATAAAGAAATGGCTCGTGAACGTTATTGTATTTATTTCCAAACACTAGATGCAAAAACAAGAAATGTTTTTGATCCGATGATTATTGAGGCTGAAGTGACATCAATTCCAGCTCAAAGACGTGGTGAAGCTCCTGAACGTAAAATTTTGATTAATGGTTTGCAAGATTTTAAAAAAGAGTTTGCTTGAATTGAACCACTTAAAAATAAAGAAGATGCTCGCTTAAAGAAAGCCGAAGATGAACGTTTAAGAAAACTAGAAAAGAAACGAATTCGTCAAGAAGCAAGAATGGCTAAAAAAGAAGCAAAGCTTAAAAATAAAATTTAAAGACTAAAAATGGATAAAAAACGAATTGCCTTTTTTGGAACAACAGAATTATCCCTAGCGTGCTTAAAAGCACTGCTAAGTGATAATTCTTTTGATATTATAGCGATCATAGCACCACCAGATCGTGTTGATTTAAGAAATAAAAAGAATAAATTAAATCCAGTTAAACAATTTTGCTTGGAGCAAAATTTAGTGCTGCATCAACCAGAAAAACTATCAATGTTTTATGAAGAATTAAAACAAATGAATTTAGATCTTGGGGTATGCATTGCTTATGGTCAATTTATTCCCAAGCAAGTTTTAGAATTATTTCCTGATGGAATCTTGAATGTTCATCCATCAAAATTACCTTTATTAAGAGGTGGTGCACCGATCCACCACGCGATTATTAATGGCTTTGATAAGACAGCAATTTCAATCATGAAGTTGGATGAAAAAATGGATCACGGACCAATGTATGCACAACTAGATTTAGATATCAATCCTGATTGGAACCATGATGATTTAAATGCAGAAATTATCGCAAAATCTCCACATTTTTTAATTTCAACAATTAAAAATATTTTTGAAAAAAACCTAAAACCAATTGAACAAAATCATGATCAATTTACATTAGGTTTAAACATTAAAAAAGAAGAAGAACATTTAGATTTATCACTAGATGCAGCCAGTTTTGTCAACTGACAAAAAGGATTGTGATCTACTCCTGGTGGTTATCTTATTTATGACAATCAACGAGTAAAAATTGCACACGCAAAAATAATTGATAATCAAACAATTAACAATGATGAATTAGTTGGTTTGATTTATAAAATTGATGCAACAGGAATTTATGTTTATCTAAAAAAAGGTAGTATTGCTATTACTAAATACTTATTACCATCTAAAAAAGTAGCTGACATCAAACAATCAATTAATGGAAACTTATTATTTAAACTAAATCACAAATTTGAATAAAACTATGAGCAGTCAAAAAACAATCTTTAAAAAAACTGATTTTTTAAATACATTCACTCGTCCTAAATCTTTATGAAGATTTAATGACACAGAAATTATTTCATTAGTTCAATCAGAACTAGGTTTAAGTAATGATAATTATGATGATTTACAAGAAACTTTAGAGGATGAACAACCCACATTAATTGACTTTGATAAAATTGACTTCTTAACTCAAGAAGAAAAAACAACAGACGAACCGCTTATTTTTGAAATTACCAAACTAAGAGAAAAAGCTAATGAATATATTAAAAGAAAAATCTTAGTTCAAGAAACTGATTATGGTAATTTGTCTGATGACAATATTGAGTATCAACAAAAGCAAATTGAAGATATAGTTTGTGTTGATGTTTTTGATAAAAAAGAAAACCAAACAATTCTTAGAATTATTGATTTTAGTGAGTTTGCTAAAACACCAATTGTTTCAAGTGCTAGACTTCATGAAATTATCAAAAATCACGATTATTCTTCGTCAAAATTGTTAATTCTTAACGGTGTTTATCTTAATGAAAAACCGAATTATTATTTACAAACATCAGTTCAGGGAATATTGTTTGAAGCAATTAGTAATTCTAATAGAATTAGAGCCAATTTATACACTTTAAAAAACTCAACTGGAACAAAAAGAAAAGATGTTGTTAGTTATTATTATGACTTTCAAATTCTTACAACATTAGGTTATGAAATCTCTGAATGAAACATTGTTTTGGTTAAATACGGTTTATCTAAAAGAAATGATGTTCATTTTACGACAACAAATTATATTTGCTTCAGCAAATCTGGTGCGCCACTTACCAAACCACTAAAAGATGCTTTACCTAAAAATAAGGATTATTTTGATCGAGATTTAATTGATGGTAAGGCAAAATTTAAACGAAGTGGTTATTATGAATTAAGTAAAGATTATGCTGAATTAAATTCATCAGCACAACCACCATTTGTTGATTTATTAGACTTATTTACCGTAGAATTTGATCAAAATAACAAAGAAGAAAAGAAAATTTATAAGTTTCAAACAGAAGATTTATTAGAAGTAAGAAATGCTTTTAATACAGTGTTTGATGAATTGTTAACAATTGAACAATCAAGCACAATGAAACTAGAAATATCTAATCAATACTGAAGTCCATTCTTTGATAATATGAATGCGACAGTGATTAAATATGCACTAGGTAAAAAATATTTCGAACCATTTTTATTAAGTGGTAATGTCTTTAATAATACGAAGTTTTTTGATAAAAACAGTCATTTATTCTTCCCGTTAGAAAACCAAAAACATCAGCCTTTTTCAATTGCTGACTTTATGAATTATGTTTCAGCTAACCATGAAACACTAAAACCAACAAATTATTTTGAAACATACAAAAAAGTTTATAAACCAGAAATAAGAGATACTTATGTTTATGATCAAGCAAGACAGGAATTTGCTAAATTAAAAGATAAGAAAGTTTATTTCGATTTTGAAAGTATTTGTCACCTTTTTGCACCAATGGATGATGTGCTGCCAAATATGCAAATTGTTACGCAAAATTCGTATATTATTGATAAAAATGATGGCACTGATTTAGTATGTTTTAACGATGTAATTGATCCGCAAAAATTAGATGTAAATTGGTTCATTAAAATTATTAATGATTTACATCAAGGACCTGATTATAGTTATGTTGTTTATAATGCAACTTTTGAACGATCAAGATTGTATGAAATGGCTTCATACATTGAACGATTTAAAAAATACTATCCAGATGCATTTAATAATAAAGAAGATTTAAATACTGACTTTTTTGCTAAAGTAAGAGAGATTGATGAAAACCTATTTGATTTAGCAATATTCTTCAATTTACATAACAAATTGTTAGTAGTTAGATCGCTAAACGGCTTTTCGTCAATCAAAAAGGTTTTATTATTAACAACAGATAAAAACCGTAAACAAGCAAAAGCTGTTGATTATGCAACCTTAAATGTTCGCCGTGGTGATATTGCTCAAAAACTAACAGCTAAACGTTTCTTAGGTTTAGTTAGTGATCAAGAATGAGATGAAATTAAAGTTGATTTAGCCACTTATTGTGAAAACGACGTGCGATCAATGGTTGCAGTGGAACACTATATTCGTGATTTATTAGCATCTAATTAATGTTTTTTAGCTTTTAATAATTACAATAATATTAAATAGAACTTAATAACATTTACGGAGACATAATTATGATTTATGACAAATTAGAAAATTTTAAAAAATACTTTAGCATCAGCAAATATTTCGTAAAAATTCAACAATTTTTAGAAGATCATAATTATGATTTATCAAAACTAAAGATTGGTATTCATGAGATTGAAGGTAAAGATTTATACCTTAATGTTATGGATTCAGTTGTTTATGAAAAAACCCAAGTTCGATATGAATTACATAAAAAATATGGTGATGTTCATATTGTGTTTGAACCAGGTGAAATTTATTTTTCACAACACGAAGAAGATAGCAAAAACATGAAAGTTGAAATCCCATATAATGAAGAAAAGGATGTTGCTTTTTATGTTTCAGACACAACTAGTGACAAGGTTTCAAACAATCGATTAGTGCCTTCAAAAAATTCATTTGTTGTCTTTTTACCTGGTGATTTACATGCCCCAAGGGTTTCTGAAAAACCTTCAGATAATATAATTAAATACATCTTTAAATTTAGATGTTCATAAGATATAAACTAGATGCTCAAAAACAAAATTACTAAATTCTTTTCAATTATTTTAGTTGCTTTTTTAGGTTTATTTAACCTAAATATTGCTTCGCCAATAAAAGATAATATTGATCAATTTATTAGCTTAAAAGCTGATACTGTAGTTAATAAAAGCCCAAAACCGTTTTATGATGATCTTAAACAAACAGCAGAAAATAGAACAATAAAAGTTTTTTTAACTAATGATAATTACGAATCGATTTTATCTTCATTAATAATTGCTCAATATTTTATTAGTGATGAAAGAGCAGATGATCAATATAGCCCAGTTGTTTTTTTATACCAACAACAAACAGTTAATGATCAAGAATTTAGTGTTAATATAGCATCTAGACTTGATAATTGATTTAGCCAAAACTACCCAGATCAGGTTAATAATAAATCAATTATTAATTCTTATAATAGTCACCCGTTTGATAAAGAAACTAACATTAGCTACACCACATCTAATGTTTTAAGATTCTTGGATTTTTTACGTGTTTATTATCATGATAAATATTTAAAAAATACCAGTGAAAAATGAAGTAAACATCTATTATTTGATGTATTTTTATCACCAGAATTATTAACCACAATTTGAGAAACGCAATCGCAAAACAATGAACTATTTAACTTCTTGGCTTATGTTCATAAGTTTCATGTGATTAGTAATACCAACTATTTAAGATCAACTTTTTTTGATAGTTATCAAGAATCAATTTTGGATGATTTAAAAACCAAAAGCAACCAAAGATTGATGGCTGATTATGAATTGACATATGATTCAATTTTTCCAGAATCATTTAAACCACTTGATGAACAGAAAAATGAAAATGGTGGTTTTTTAGATGATCCTAGAAGTAAAGAAGATCTAGAAACATTTAATCGTTCAAGTTTATATGAACTTGTTTATCGCGAAGAAAAATTTAGTTTTTATGATGGTCTTGCTTATAGTTGAAATGATAATCAACAAATTGATGAAAACTTACAACTAAAAGTTCATTATTATGAAAAAAACTATGATCGTTTTTTTAAGAGAATTATTAATGATCCAGAAAAAATTAAAAAATTAATTAAGGAATTTCTTAATATCTTTTTATTAACTGATCAATATAATCCAGAAGACTTTTTTTATAAGAATAAATCAATTTTTAGCGATAATAAAGATACTTTTTTATTCATCGAACCAATTGCAACAACCAAATTAACCAAGGGCGATATTTCATTAACTAATACGATTAATAAGTGGAAGTATGATGAATACCAAGCATTAATTAAAACTTTTTATAAGAAGTTTTCAGCCAACAATGATAAATACAATTTCATCTATGTCACCAACCCTGGGTTTGATGGTTTTAAAGAACGCTTTGATGAGTTCCAAAACCTATTGGATTTAAATAATTTATCAATTATTTACACCAAACCTGTATCAGCTTATTTCTTATATTATGAACTGTTTAATCGTTATAAAAGAGGTATAGATAACAATAAGAAAATCTATGTTGGTGGTATTAATCTAAATGATGAAAATGTTTTAGATATATATAACTACTTATCAACTGAAACTGATACGAACAAAGACACAATTAATGAAACAATCAGAGATGTTAATAATTACCCTGTGCCATCAACATTCTTGATTGATGATTTTGAACTATTAAATCGTAACAATCCGCATGATTATTACAACGTAAGAAATATCAATTATGTTAATGCTGGAATTGAGTTAATTAACCAAACAATTGATAATGGATTTAATAATCAGAATTTAATAAATTCTTCGAGTTTTTTTAGCAATAATAACTACACAGATTATGATCCGATTCAACGATTTAATATGATTAACAAAATATTAAATGATGAACAAGAACAAGATAACGAAGTTCCGATCTTTACTGTTAGCATCGTTGTTATTTTATTAATGATCATCATTTTTATGTTGATTTTTATTATTTATAATTATAAGAAGTTTAGACAAGCTAAAAAGCGTTGAAAACAAATCGTTGATAATTCAAAGAAATAAATAAAGATGCCACGAAAACATTTAATTGCTAATCAAATTAATAAAAAACAACAATCTAATGCAAAGTTATGACAAAAACTAGCTAAAGAAATCAAGGCCGCTGTTAAGGTTGGTGGAACTGATCCAGAAACTAACTACCGTCTTAAGGCTGCAATTGATAAAGCTTTAACTTACAACTTATCTAAAGAATCAATTAACCGCAATATCTTTGGTTCTAATAAGGATGATGAAAATTTAACTGAAGCAGAATATGAAATTTATGGACCAAATGGTTTAGGAATTATTGTTAGAACATTAAGTGATAATCCTAACCGTGTGATTTCTTCATTAAATGGTTATATTTCAAAACTAAAAGGGACGTTGGCTAAACCTAATAGTGTAAAGATTAATTTCCAACAACAAGGGATTATTTTAACTGACTTGAATAACTATCATGAAGAATCATTATTAGATTTATTAATTGATTACGAATTAATTGACATTAATTCAGACGATGATGGTTATGAAATTATTACCGCACCAAATTCTTATTATGAAGTTAAGAAAAAACTAGAAGCTGCTGGATTTAAACTACATCACTCTGAACTAAAATTAGTGCCATTATCTTACGTTTCTTTATCATCTGAACAAAACGAATTATTCGAAAGATTCGTCGCTTCATGTGAAAATGATGACGATATTCAATGATTGGTTGCTAATAACGAATAAATTGTGATATAATTTTAAAGGCATAGATTAAGGCCACATAGCTCAGTGGTAGAGCAACCGGCTGTTAACCGGTTGGTCATAGGTTCGAATCCTATTGTGGCCGCCATTTATGGCGCGTTGGTGAAGTGACTTAACACACACGCCTTTCACGCGTGCATTCACGGGTTTGAATCCCGTACGCGTCACCATTAATTTATTAATTTTTAGAAAACCGATTTGCTTTATTTATAAGGTAAATCATGCTAAGGATAACCTTCTTAGCATTATGGAGTGTTAGCTCAGGTGGGAGAGCATATGCCTTACAAGCATAGGGTCGGGGGTTCGATCCCCTCACACTCCACCATGCGCCGACTTAGCTCAATCGGCAGAGCAACTGACTTGTAATCAGTAGGTTGTAGGTTCAATTCCTATAGTCGGCACCATAAGCTTCTTTAGCTCAGACGGTAGAGCAAGTGACTCTTAATCACTGGGTCGTGGGTTCGATCCCCTCAAGGAGCACCATGTTGCACTCGTGGCGGAACTGGCAGACGCGCTAGACTTAGGATCTAGTGTCTTTACGACGTGGGGGTTCAAGTCCCTTCGGGTGCACCATTATTAACACATAGTGTGTGACTTTCATTAGCGGTAATCTTATTAAAGATTAGTATGTGATACAAAGTACCGCTAAAAAAACGACCGCTTAGGTCAATACTCCTTTAATATTTATTTGTATCATATGAATCTTGAAGTGCTACTTCAAGATTTTTTATTCAATGAAGAGATATTAACAAGATTTTAATATCAATTCGTAACAATTTTTTTACACTTCCTTGAAACAAAATTGTTTCAAGGTTTTTTATTTTTAAGCGCATATTTAACCATAAAAAACGATATTGTCAATAAGAAACATACAAGTTTGATTAAAATTTTGCAGACAATATTTTTTCTATTTACAAATTTCTCATTGACCTAAAAATAAAAAACTATAATATTATGGTGAAGAATTGGACAATTTAACTGTTATGGAATGAACTTTAAAAATGCAAGTTTATCTTGGAGCAAGTATTGCTTGTGTCGTTATTTGTTTGATTCTTTGAGGATTATCAATATATCTGTTTATAAAAAGAAAGAAATTAATGTCCAACGCACCATCCATTGGTTTTTCAGGAGCAAAAAACACCGTTAATTTAACGTGGTGAGAAAAGAATGGTGGTTATCTAATGTTTGTGCTGGGTATAATTTTTTTTATGTTTGCAGTTTATGGCTTTACTGAGATTGCAGGCATGAAATAAACTAAAACAGAATAATAAATATAAATAAATTAAAAAATTAGGAAAATATAAAAATGGCTTCAACTAGTTCTCAATTACGAGGACAAGGTACGAAAAAGAAAAGAATGACCTTCAAAGATTTTCGTGCTAAGTCTAAAGAAGTAATTGGTAAGTTATCAAGCGGGTTGATGATTCCAATCGCTGTATTACCTATCGCTGGGTTATTACTGGGTATTGGTTCAGCTATCGATAACAACGTTACCGACCAAGGTGTTAAGATGTTTGCAGCATTCTTAAAAAACGGTGGTAACTTTATTTTTGGTAATTTACCAGTTTTATTTGCAATTGCGATAGCCGTAGCATTCTCTAATCAATCAGGGATTGCTGGGTTTACTGCGTTTGTTGCGTGGTTAACATTTAATGGTTTCCAAAACGCATTAATTGTTGTTCCTTCTACTAATCATGATATTACGATCAATGGTGACCCAGAAGTTTTCGTAAAAACTGCTCAATATTTCAATACTTTATACTGATATAAGATTCCAATTCAAGTATTAAATGATAACGTTGGGATTAAATCTTTAAACACATCTGTATTTGGTGGTATTATTATCGGTGCATTATCTGCATGATTCTACAACAAATACCACACAATCCAATTACCTAAAATTATTGGTTTCTTTAACGGTAACCGTTTTGTTCCAATCGTTACTTCATTAGCAATGGCTCCTATCGCTATTCTATTCTTAATGGTTTGACCTGGTATTGGTCTTGGACTTAATGAAATTGGAAAAGGATTAGGATTATTAGCTGCTAAGGGTAATACAAACTCATTAATCTTTGGTTATATTGAAAGAGCGTTAGTGCCGTTTGGTCTTCACCACGCTTTCTATGCTCCTTTATGATATTCATCTGCTGGTGGTAGTATTTCTAATATTGTTTCAACTGGTGAGAGTGGTGTTATTCCGTTAATTCAAGCAATGGACCCAGAGACTGGTCAGACTTATGTTTATTTAATTAATGGTATTTCTAAGGCTGAAGCTGGTCAAAAAGAATTAGCTTCAAACGTTGATCAATTAAGAAATTTTGCTAACTGAAATGAAGTTCTTAGAGCTTTAAACCCAGACCCTAAATTAACAAGTGATGCTCTTGAGGGTGACCAAAAGATATGATTCTCAATTAACTCACTATTTGCGGGTAAATGAGTTTATTTAACAGGTCAAAAACAAGCTTACCAACTTACATTTAAAACATTTGGTCAATCAACTTTAAACATTCCTGCTGCTATTGCTGGTGTTGATGGATTGAATGCTATGCAGTTGAGAGATGCAATTCAATCAACTGGTCTTCCATATAAAGTTCAAAATACTGATACATTCGTTGCTGCTTTCCCTGGTGTAAACCCTGGTCAATATTCACAAGGTAAATATGCATTCATGATCTTTGGTCTTCCTGCTGCTGCTGTAGCTATGGTTATGGCTGCTCCTAAGGATCAAAGAAAATACGCTGCATCAATGGTGCTATCAGCTGGTTTCACTTCATTACTAACTGGTATTACAGAACCAATCGAATTCACATTCTTGTTCTTAGCTCCTTGATTATTCTGAGGATTCCACGCAATTATGTGTGCGATCTCATTCTGATTAACAACACTAGCTGGTGGTAACATCGGACAAACATTCTCTGGTGGTTTAATCGACCTTGGTATCTATGGTTTCTTACCAGACGGAACTGGACAAGACGTAAGAAGCTGAATTCCAATTGTGATTGGATTATTCTACATTCCAATTTACTTCTTTGCCTTCTACTTCTTCATTAAGAAATTTGATCTGAAAACACCTGGACGTGGTGGTAATAAGTTATACACAAAAGCTGATTACAAAGAAAAACTTGAATCTAAACAAAACAAAGCTACTGGTAAAGTAACTGCTCTTCAATTAACTTCTTACCAATTAATTGAAGCATTCGGTGGTGCTGATAACATTACAGCTGTTAATGCTTGTGCTACTAAGTTAAGAGTATCTGTTAAAGATAAGAAAGAAGTTGACTTTGATAGAGTAAATGCATTAGGTTCTGTGGGAACTTATGCAATCAGTGATACATTAGTTCATGCTGTTTATGGTGGTGAAGCTGACTTAATTAAATCAAATATGTTGAAGATGTTATCTGATGGTTATGATGATTCAGAAATCAAATCAGTAATAAAATCAACAGATGAACCAAAAGTTGAAGAACCTAAACCAACTAAACAAGAACCAAACACTGATCCAGAATACATCGATGACACACCAAGAGCAGCACTAAATCCAACAAAAGCTGAAAAACCAGCTCAAACTCCTGCTCCTACTCCAACTCCAGTTGAAAAACCTGCTCCAACTCCTACACCAACTGCAACTCATACACCAACTGTAACTGTAAAACCTACTCCTGCCCCAACACCTAATAAGTGAATTGGTCCAGATCCAGTATTCCCTATTGAAGACGAAAAAACTAAAGAAATCGACCCTTCAATGCCAAAAGCATCTCCAGAAGTAGATAAGGAAGACTCAGAAGTTGTTGAAGTATACAGCCCAGTTAAAGGTGTGGTAAGTGACTTAGCTAAATTACCTGATCCTTCATTTGCTGGTAAGATGATGGGTGATGGTGTAAGTATTGAACCAGATGATGAAATGTTCTATGCCCCTGTAAGTGGTAAATTAGAATTAGCTTACAACACAGGACACGCATACTTCTTTGAATCAAAAGGTGCTAAGGTGTTAATTCACATCGGAATTGATACAGTTTCACTAAACTCAAACAATTCTGATACAAGCAACTTAATTGGTTTTGCAATGTTTGCCAAATCAGGTGATCAAGTAACATACAAAAACTCACCAATTGTTAAGGCTAACTTAGAATTAATCAAGAAGAAAGAACTAAAAACTTCAACCCCAGTTTTAGCTTTAACTGAAACACTAGCCAACTATGACATTCAACTAGTTAAAAAACCTGGTGATAAAGTTAATGTAGGTGATATCTTATTCAAATTAATTAAAAAGAATTAATTGATCACATAATAAAATTTAAAATAGAGTGCATTAATTGCACTTTATTTTTTTTATTTTTAAATATAAGTAATAACAATTTAAAAAACAAAATTATGAGTGGAAGTAACTGTATTAAAAAACATGTCTGCGATGGCAGCGGTTTTGACTTCAAAGATAAATACCAAAACCTAAAAGGTATGATCAACAATGAGTTTGTTGGCTCTAGTAAGTTAGTAGAAATTAAATCACCAATTGATAATGAAGTAAGCGGATCATTCTACGGAATGACTGGTGCTGAAATTGATGATGCTTATGAAAAAGCAAATGAAGCTTTTAAAATTTGATCAAAACAACCATACGAATATCGTAAAAACAAAATTCTGAAGTTTGCAGAGTTATTAGAAAAATACAAAGAAGAATTTGCTTGTTTATTAGCAGATAATATTGCAAAAGCTTACAAAGAATCTTTAACTGAAGTTGAACGTTCAATTATTTATATTTATGACACAGTTAAAGTTTATGAAAACATGATCAATAACCCATTAGTTATTGGCGAAGATGTTCATAAAGTTAAAAACAAAACTGGAAAATTCACAAGAGAACCATTAGGTGTAGCATTAAATATTTCTCCATGAAATTACCCACTAAATACACCATTATCAAAAATGATCCCAACATTAATTGCTGGTAATACAGTAGTTTATAAAGTAGCAACTCAAGCTGCAATTGTGGGAATTAGAATGGCACAAGTGTTCAAAGAAGCTGGTTTTGATCCAGGAGTTGTGCAATGTGTTGTTGGTTTAGGTCGTGAGATTGGTGATAAATTAAATACCAACAAACACATTAAAAGCATTTCATTTACAGGTAGTACACCTGTAGGATTGGCATTATTAAAACAATCTGCTGTTGGTAACATTTCATTAGAATTAGGTGGTAAAGACGGAGCTTTAGTATTAAGCGATTATGACCGTAATAGTACTCCTAAAGAAATCGTTAAGGGTGCTTTTAGTTACTCTGGACAACGTTGTACAGCAATCAAACGTGTTTTTGTTAAAGAACAAGATGCTGACGAATTTATCCAATTAATGAAAGAAGAAGTCAAAAAATTACAATTAGGTAATCCAATTGATAACCCTTCATTAGTACCAGTAATTGATAAATCGGCTGCTGATTTTATTAAAGAACTATACGAAGACGCAGTATCTAAAAAAGCAGAAGTTGTCCTAGGCGGAACTTTTGAAAATAACTGAATTGATGCGATTTTATTAGATAAAGTTACACCAGATATGCGTGTAGCATGAGAAGAACCATTTGGTCCAATCTTACCAATCATTCGTGTTAAAGATGATGCAGAAATGATCAGATTACACAACGAATCACAGTACGGTCTTCAAGCAAGTATTTTTACAACTTCAAAATCTAAATTTGAAGAAATTGCACCAAAACTAGAAGCAGGAACAATAAACTGAAACCGTTCTTCTTCAAGAGGTCCTGACATCTTCCCATTCTTAGGGGTTAAAGACTCAGGTGTGGGTGTTCAAGGTATTACTGATACGATTTTATCAGTGACTCGTTATAAAGGTTTTATTTATAATGAATAATTTTTAATATATAATATTAAGGACACTTTTATATAAAGTCAGAATAATATTAAGGTTTATTAAAATATAAAAATGAAAAAAGATATTCATCCAACATTAAATAAAGTGGCTTTTTTATGTTCTTCTTGTAATACTAAGTTCGAACTTTTGTCAGTAATTAAAGCTAAAGAAGTTCCAATGGATGTATGCAGCCACTGCCACAGCTTCTATATTGGTGAAACTACTCAACAAGTAGTTAAAGGTCGTGCTGAAAAATTATCAGGTAAATTCAACCAAGGTAAAACTCACATGACTAAAAAACCAGAAGTTGACAAAAAAGCTTCAGTTAAAAAATCAAACGACAAATCTAAATCTCTTAAAGATTTATAAAACCTTAATAACTAATCAAACAAACAATGCCAAATGCTAAATTTGGATTGTTTGTTTTTTATTTATTTTTGTCTATATAGCTATGGAATACAATAAACAGATGTATGAAACTTTATTAGCAATTCGAACTAATGCTAATAAATTAAATAAAGAATTAGAAACTTTATCTGATGACTTTAAAAGAATTCAAGCAATTAATAAAGAACTAAAACAAAAAAAACAATTGCTAGAAACCTTTGAAATTTACGATAAATTAGTTATTAATGGTCTAGAAGCTGAAAAAGTAATTAATGACAACTCAATGAAAGAGTTTCATGAATTAGCCATTATTGATCTAGATGAAGCTAAAAGCAAAATTCCAGATTTAGAAGATAAACTAAAAATCTTATTACTACCAGCTGACCCTAACGATGATAAAGAAGTTATCGTTGAAATGCGTCCTGCTGCTGGTGGTGATGAATCTTCAATCTTTGTTGGTAATATGTTTGATTTATATAAAGAATATTGCTCAAAACAAGGTTGAAAGATCAATGTTATTGAAATGTTATCTACATCAGTTGGATATAGCTTTATTTCATTTGAAATCAACGGTGAAGATGTTTATTCAAAAATGAAGTTTGAATCAGGCGTGCACCGTGTACAACGTGTACCAGCAACAGAAGCTAAGGGAAGAGTTCATACTTCAACAATTACGGTTGCTGTATTACCCCAACAAGATGATGTTGAAATTGAAATCAACCCATCTGATCTAAGAATTGATACCTACCGTGCTTCTGGTGCTGGTGGTCAACACGTTAATCGAACTGAAAGTGCTGTGCGTATTACTCACATTCCAACAGGGATTGTGGCTGCTTGTCAAGAAGGTAAGTCACAAATTGCTAACCGTGAAACAGCCATGAAGATGTTACGTTCAAAACTTTGAGAAGCTGCTCAAAAAGAACAAAACGATGCTTTATCTGAATTAAGAAAAAACCAAGTAGGTTCTGGTGATCGTGCTGAAAAAATCAGAACATATAACTACCCACAAAACCGTGTAACTGATCACCGTATTAATATGACTCTTAATAACCTTGATCGTTTTATGATGGGTGATATTGATGAAATGATTGATGCTTTACGTTCAAAAGAACAAGAAGAAAAGATGAAATCAATCATGAATGAATAATCATGACTTTTCACGAATTAATTAATTATTTATCAAAAAACTACGAAAAATATCAAGAAAACTATTCTTGATTATTTTTTTTATTAATCAAATATTACTCTCAAAAAATTAATGACAAAACCGATCTAATCTCATTAAGGAATGAAGTAATTGATTTTAATTTTGATGACTTCATCAAAGATTGTGATCGAATTTATCATGATCAATACCCAGTCGAATATATTATCAAAGAAGTTGAAATTAACGATTTAAAACTTTATGTTGATGAAAATGTTTTGATTCCGAGACATGATACCAATCCAGTAATTTTTAAGTTTTTAGATCACATTAACAAACGCAATGATGTAAGTAATGTTTTAGATATTTGCTGTGGTTCAGGATTGATTGGATTAAGTATTAAAAAGCATAATTCAAAATACCATGTTTATGGCTCAGATATTTCAAAATCTGCGGTAAAAATAGCTAATTTTAACGCTGTAAAAAATTTATTAAGCGTTAAATTTTACGTTGCAGATTACTTAGAAATTTTTGAACAATTACCTGTTGAAATTGATGCAGTGATAATCAACCCACCATACTTAGATGAAGAATTAAAAACTAACTTTATTAAAGAAATAAGTTATGAACCATTCAATGCTTTGTTTGCCAAAAACAACGGAACTTATTTTTATGAAGAAATGTTTAAATATCTAACAACTAAAAAACACAACATTAAAGTTTTAGCAATGGAATTAGCTCAACCCATTCATGATCGCATCAATCAATTATTAAAAGAATATAATTTAAGTGATAAAGCATCATTCTTTAATGATGATAATGATAAATTGCGAGGTTTTATTATTGAATGATAATCTTAGATATAAAAAAAGACCTTGATGAAATTGTTAAAGCTATTAATTCAGATAAATTATTAATTGTCCCAACAGATACACTTTATGGTGTGGTTTGTAAAAATAAAGATAAGATTTATGAATTAAAAAAAAGAGATTTAAATAAAAAACTAATTTATTTTTGTTCTGACATATATCAAACAGGAATTAAAGATGAATTATTTTTAAAGTTAGCCAATAAATTTTGACCAGGGAAATTAACGTTAATTTTAGATGGTGTAAGTTATCGCATTCCAAACCAACCTGAATTTTTAAAAATCTTAAAAATCGTCGGTAAAATTTACTCATCTAGTGCTAACATTAGCAATCATGAACCTTACAAAACATGACAAGAATATGCTAATGATGAATACTTTAAAAACCAAAAAGATTTAGTTTTAATCAAGGGTAGTATTAATTCATCAACAGGATCAACAATCTATGATCTAGATAAAAAACAAATTTTACGTGAAGGCGATCTAACGAATGAATTAAAACAATACTTACTAACAATGTCGATTAATTCTTAAATTGGTTTTAAAAATCTATTGATCTAGTTAATGATTAAAAAATATAAGAATATAATTAATGAGTAATTCCTAAATATAAGAAATAACTATGGCTAAAAGAAAAATCATATTAGTAGCTGATCATACGGGTGTTTTGTTAAAACAAGAATTAATCGGAATGTTAAAAACTGAATACCATGATCAATTCGAAGTAATTGATTTAGGTTCTCACGATGAAACAGCTCCTGATGATTACCCTGATTTTGCTTTTATGTTAGAAGATTATTTCAAAGATGAAAACTCAACAAATATTGGGGTTGCAATCTGTGGAACAGGTGTAGGAATTTGCATTGCTGCTAATAAAATTAAAAATGTTAGAGCAGGATTAGTTTTTGAAGCTAAGGATGCAGCCTTGGCAATTCAGCATGATAAATGCAATGTTTTAGTTATTGGTGCAAGAATTACAACAATCGATGAATCAAAAGAGATTCTTAGAAGATTCTTAAGTGCTGAATTTGAAGGTGGAAGACACGAAAGAAGGGTTAATAAAATTAGTGAATATGAAAAAAATAAAAAATAAAAAACCTAAAGATCCACTTAAAGCAAATTACTTTAAATTGAATCTTGTTCCAGAAGAACTAAAATCAGCCAGAAAAAAATCATACGCATTCTTTGGATTAGCAATTATTTTTATGCTTATTGCAGTGGTGTTCATTGCTTTAAGTGGAGCTGCTTACAAAGAAATTCTTGATAGTGAAACATCAGATCAACAAAAATTAGAGTTCATTAGAAAAGTTAGCAGTACTGGTTTATTTAGTTTAGTTGAACCCTCAATTGATGAGATTAATACAATTGATTTAGAAATTACACCATTATTCAATCAAGCTGTTGGTGATGTGCGGATCGCTTTGGGAGTGACATCGATTACAAGCTTTGTTTTAGCAATCATCTTTACAATCACTTCTTACATGTATTTCTTAGGTTCAGTAAAGATCCCTGAAACCAACATGAATACAAACAACATTCCAATTAATAAAAATCTTTAATCTTTTTTGATAAAAAAAACATATCTTGAATAAATAATTCATTATATGCATCAAAATCGAGGAATGTTTCTTGAAACATTAATCAACAATACGATTAAACATAATGAATTAGCCCCAAAAGGGCTAATTTTTAAACGTCATTTGCCAATTAATGTTTACAGCTTTGCTAATACCAAAGTAACGGGTTGATTGAAAGAAAAAACCCAAACGGATTATTATGGTTTATACAAAGGTTTTTTCTTTGATTTTGATGCCAAACAAAGCTCTAAGCTTAATTATTCATTAAGTAATATTAAAACCCACCAATTAGAACATTTAAGAAGAATAAGACAACACGGTGGTTTAGCATTTATTTTGCTACTAATAGTTCCCAAAGAAAAGTTCTATATGATCCCAATTAAAAAAATTGATTCTTGATTAAAAAATCAAGAATCAAAAACAATTCAATATCAATGGATAGTTGCTAATTCAATTGAATTAGAACTATATTATCCTGGTGTAATCGGGATATTTGAAGGGTTAGAACAATGAATTAATGCGATTAGTAATCGCCATCTTCCTTTTGCTTAAAAAAACCTCTTGGTTTTCTTTTAGGTTGTAATAATTCATCATCTTCACTTACGTATTTTCACTTAATTGTTGAAGCAACTTCTTTAAGTGGTTTAGCAGCACGGAACTTTACCTTTGGTTTAGGTGGAATTCTTGTTTGAGCCCCTGTAATTGGATCAACTGAAATTCGTTCACGACCAATTGTTACTCTAAAAGTTCCCAGTTCAGGTAATCTTACTTGACCTTCGGTTTTAATTTCTTTTTTTACCAAATCACTATATACTTGGAAGCATTCTTTTATCAACTTAGGATTAGCCCCAGTACATTCAGCGATAATTTTGCAGATTTCTGATTTAGTTAACATTTTTTATGTACAAATATAATTGTTAATATTTTAATATTTTTTAAACCAAGTTATGTAATAGATTAAAAATATTTATATCTTTTCTTAAAATCTGTTAATATAATGTGGTATATAAAAATTTAATAAAATATTTTCTGTGTATGTCTAATCAAGTATCAGAAGAACAAAAAAAAGAATCAGAGTATCAAGAAAATGTTGATAAAGCAATTGCTGCTTTCAATACTTTGTTCTCAAAAGAAAAAGATAAGTTCATTTTTATTAGATCTGTTTATGAAAACGATGGGGTTGCTAATATGGAATACCCACGTCAAAAATTAAATGAATTAATGAATTACATCATTAATGAACCTTCAAAGGGTTATGCTAAAAATTTCTTCTTTAATTCATGTTTAACTAAAATCACAGCTCATGAAGAAATTGAAGATGTTTTAAGTTTATTTAAAAAAGATAAACAGATTTTGGATAAGTTTTGTTTATTTTATTTACTATTTAAGCAATCATTTGATTTTAATGACCCAGAACGTTCAAAGGTTACTAAGATCCAATCAAATATTGCAAAAGAATTAATTGAGGTTTTAAATTTAAATTAAATTATGGCTAGAAGTGATAGAGGAATTAACATAATCATTCTGATTATCTTATTAATCTGTGGAGTTGTTCCAGGGGTTTTATACGCATTATTTAAAATCTTTGTTCCACCATTTAGTTGAATTATTTTTATCATTTTAATCATATTCTTTGTTTTCCCTGGAATTCTTTACTTACTGACATGTTCAGACATTTTTAAAGTAAAAATTTAAAAAACATAGTATACTATAAGAGCAATAACCAAAGACCATGACTGGTAGATGAAAATCTCCTTAATTTGTTATGTAGGTTAGATAGACATATCTAATAAACAATCTTAGTTATTGTTTTCAATATAAATATTGGATTTTTTACACACAATGAAAGCAATTATTCAAAAGAAAATTGATCATGTAAATGAAATTGCTGCGTTGTTAAAGGATGCTAAGTCTTTTGTAGTTTTTGAATACTCTACAATGACAGCTAAAGAAATTACTGCTCTAAGAAGAAAAGTAAAAACTTCTAAGAACGAAATGTTTGTTTTAAAAAACAACATTTTAAGAAGAGCAATTAAAGCAGCTGGAATTGATGGATTTGAAAGCGACATCAAAAACCAAGTAGCAGTAGCTATTGGTCTTGAAGATGCATTCTTACCAATTAAAGCAGTTCATGAGTTCGTTAAAGAAAAAGATGCGATCAAATTCGTTTGTGGATATTTAGAAAACAAGAAACTATCTGCAGCTGATTTAAATGAAATCGCAGTTCTTCCATCAAGAGACGAACTTTACAGCATGTTTTTATCAGTGCTACAAGCTCCAGTTCGCAATTTCTTATATGCACTTAAAGCTGTAGCTGACACCAAACAATAATTTTTAAATTATAGGTAATATTTACAATGGCAAAATTAACTAAAGAACAATTTATTGAAAGTCTAAAAGAAATGACAATCGTTGAAATCAACGATGTAATTAAAGCAATCGAAGAAGAATTCGGTGTTTCAGCTGCTGCTCCTGTTGCTGCTGCAGCTGCTCCTGGTGCAGCTGCTGCTCCAAGTGAAGTAACAGTTGTATTAACATCAGCTGGTGATAAGAAAGTAGAAGTTATTAAACTAGTTCGTGAAATCACTGGATTAGGATTAATGGAAGCTAAAAAAGCTGTTGATACTCCTCCTGCTACAATTAAAGAAAACGTTAAAATCGAAGAAGCTAACGAACTTAAAGCTAAATTCGAAGCAGCTGGTGCTAAAGTTGAACTTAAATAATCAACTTAATTTTTCAAACTTATTAAATATTTAAAACATCATGGCAGTACAACAAAGAAGATCCTCTAAACACAGAAGAGATAAAAGACGTTCACATGATGCTTTAGCAGTTAGCTTAATGAATGTATGTAAGCAATGTGGTAAATTCAAAAAAGCTCACAGAGTTTGCTCTTGCGGAATGTACGACGATTTAAGAGTTAGTAAAGCTAAATAATGAACGATAATCTATCACACAAATCAAAAGAACTAAAACTAGATAGTGTTAGTGAAGTATCTAAATACCAAAACAGTAAGATTAAAGCTGGTCTGGATTGGTTTAGTGCGTCGTTAATATTCTTATTAACAATGATTGGCATCTTTCTAGGAATTAGCTTTGCGTGCTTAGTTATCATTTATGCGTCTTAACTTGATAGTTAAAAGCTATTAAGTTAGTTATAAAAAAACCATATAACATTTTAAACATGTCATTTCTTAAATGATATTGTTTAAAATGTTTTTTTATTGTTGATGATTGATAATTTATGTGAGTGATCAAGAATATTAAGCTTAGAAAGCTATGCTTCTAGTTTTAAATGTTGTTCAAAGATTTATTAATAAGAATATATTAAGAATGCTTATATTTAGCAGTTAATAGTTTAATGATAGATAACATTTAAACATCTTAACTAAACAACTTTAAGATAACGAACAAAACCATTACAGATAAACGTTTAATGAATACTGAGTTTTAATTGATTAGATCTTTATCTATACTTAGGTTTGATTTAATGACACTAAAACAAACGCACATTCTATGATGCAAGGATTGCAAAGAATTAAAGGTTATTTATCTTTTAACTATGATTAGAGATAGTTTATTGTTAATAACTTTCAATAAGACGTTTATAAATATGTTTTAAAAACTCCAACACAATTTTTAAACTCTTAGCTAAAACATAAAAATGAATAAGAGCATTTATAAAGTTTTATTTAGTAAAAGCATTAAATGAAATGTATTTATTAATCAAGAATTTATTATCAAAATCTAAATAAGTTTAATTGCTAAATTATTGTTTATTAAACAATCATAAGATTTATATTTAACTAATAAAATAGTTTATTAATTTATTCAATATTTACCGTTAATTTTGCATATTTTTATAAATCAATAACTAATAAAATAAATAAAAAAACCACTCAACATTTGAGTGGTTTTAATTACCATATAAGATTAATAAATTTAAGCTCCATACTTAATGTTTAAGAAGGTTAAATTTTGATTAAACATTATCTTAGCATTCTTCTTAGTATTAGAGTAACCAATTACAAAGATGTAATTGGTTGATCATTTTTCATCTAATGTATTTTTTCAACTAGCATCAGTGTTTGGTGGAACTGAAAAGATTTTATTTCCATGAGTTTTATTTGTATTTAGATCATTATCATATTTACCATCAACACCAGGATCATCATAAGTAATGAATGCCACTAGTTTTTCTCTATCAAGATTG
Organism: Mycoplasma sp. E35C; assembly: GCF_019873825.1. Taxonomy (NCBI): domain Bacteria; kingdom Bacillati; phylum Mycoplasmatota; class Mollicutes; order Mycoplasmatales; family Mycoplasmataceae; genus Mycoplasma; species Mycoplasma sp. E35C. The sequence continues at coordinate 137,855 of NZ_CP068418.1, forward strand.
TTTTCTAAAAATAAATTTACATTAGTTCTTCATATCGCATTATAAGAAAAGACTTCTGGCATAATTGAGGTTCTATCAGTTATGTCGTTAGCATTACTTCTTACATCTTGTTTATAAAACTTCTTAGCATATATCTTAAACTGATAAGCATTTGTAGCAAAGTATTTTTTATTGTTACCAAATCTAACCAAAGCTAAGATTGAATAATCAGCAATCGAATTACCCTTACGTGGTATTGATATAGGATCAATTATTCAAGTTTTATCATTAATTAATAAACTTAAATTATCTTCATTATGTTTATAGTATTTAGCATTAACTTTAATGCGATCACCAGCGTTTTGTCCAATAGTATTAACCTTTTTATTTAAATCTTCTTCAACGATAGAATGAGCGCTGTTGGGTGGGACTTTAGCAACATTAACACCATTAGCAGTTCTGTATTCGTTGTAGTTATTAGTTGATTCAACTTCACCATTTCATGCTTTAAGTGAAACTTGCGTTGGTTTAACGTTAGCTATTTTAAAGCTATCGATTTCTATTTCAATAGGATCGTTGGTTGCTTGTTTATTCGTAAGTAAGATTTTAGTATTGTTAATTGGACTTAAAGTGATAACAACATCATTGTTTGCATTTTTCTCTGGTGCTTTATTAACTTCTAGATCAGCTTTAATTGTTAGATCTTGTAATTGAACAATCTTATTAAAGCGTTTTTTAAATAAGCTATCAATATTCTTTAACACAGTTTCATAAGTAGCTCAATTAGCATCACCTAGATCAATTGATTTAGTTCTTTGATTATTAAAAATCAAAGAACTTAAATATTGACTTACCCCCTTTAAGCCATTTATTTCAACTGTATTAGTTACTGATTTAATGTTTTCATTAGTTTTGGATACAAAGTATATTTGAACTTCAATCTTACCTTGGTTTTCAAACCTATTAATGATTTTTATAATAGGTTTGAAATTATTAAACTTTTGATCAATAGTAATTGATAAATCAGCTTCATTTATCTTTGTTGGGGTTTGTTCATTAAAGCTGGTTTGTTTTAAGCTAAAATCCTTGGCTTTTAAATTATTAACAACATCATTTAATTCGTCAATTAGGCGTTTTTGGTTGTTTGGATTACTATCTTGTGCTTGCACAGATGAACAACTAGCTAATGCACTAGATATTAAAGATGATAATCCTAATAAACTAATTAAACGGTTTATTTTTTTAAATTTCATTCTTTTAATTGAATAATTAAAAAATCCTTTTCAGTTAGTTTATTATATATGACAACTTTGATATTTAAGTGTATTTTCAATAAAAAATTACCCTCCTGATGGAGAGTAATTTATCAAATTGAAAATACAAAAACCGTAGTTAAAGTTTAATGAAATTTATAGATTTAAGATTATTTGGTTTTATTAAAAACTAACGTGAAATATTAACAATTATATTATTAGTTAGCTTTATTGTTAGGCATATATTTAATGTTTAAGAAAGTTAAGTTTTTATTAAACATTAGTTTTGAATCAGGTTTGTTGTTTGAATATCCGATGGCAAAAATGTAGTTAGTTGATTTAGGGTCTAACATGTTTTTTGATTTACCACCATTTTCTAGTGGAAGACTAAACATCTTGTTTCCGTGACCAGTAGGAACATTTAAGCTGTTATCATATTTACCTTCAACAAACTGATCACCATAAGTAAGGAATGATTGTAATTTAGATCTGTCTAATTCGCTTAATAAGAATAAGCTAACATTAGTTCGATCAGGACCAACAAGAGAAAATACTTCTGGAACGATTGAATCTCTGTTTGTAATGCGAGTTGGACCTTTTCTAACTAAGTCAGGTTGCATTATAATTTGGTAAGGTAAATCAAGATCTCTGAAGTAGAATTTCTTAGCAAAAATTTGGAATCTGTAAGCATCAGTTACTCAGTAAGTTCCGTTTTCACCAAACTTAACAGTTGCTAAAATTGAGTATTGATCAATTGTCTCACCTTTTTTAGGAACAGTAATTGGATCAATAATTCATTTAGTGCTATTGATATTAATGCTTAAATTGTCTTTGTTGTATGGACGATATTTATTAGGAACTTGAATTCTACCATTACTATTAGTTCCCACAACATCTATTTCTTTATTTGGATCTTCTTCGATTAATGGGATGGTTGTATAAGTTGGATAAAGTTGTTTTTTATCGTTCTTATATCTTTCATAAGCATTAGTTGATTCAACTTCACCATTTCATGCTTTAAGTGAAACTTGTGTTGGTTTAACATTAGCCACTTTAAGGCTATTGATTTCTAATTGAACTAATTCATCACCTTGCTTATTGTTTGTAAGTCAGATCTTAGAATTATTAGCACCACTTAATGTAATTACTACATCATTGTTTTCATTTTTCTCAGGAGCTTTTTTAACTTCAAACTCTCCCTTGATGGTTCAACCTTTTAATTCAGGAACATTAGCAAAGCGTTTTTTAAACATCTCATTAACATTCTTAGTTACGTATTCATAAGTTTCTCAATTAGCATCACCTAAATTAATTGATTTAGTTTGTTGGTTTTCAAAAACTAATGGAGCTAATTGTTGATTAGTTGTTTTAAAACCAACAACATCTAATGTAATTGGATCTGTTTTTGTATTTTCATCAGTTTTAGAAACAAAGTGAAGTTTAACTTTGATCTTACCTTCTTTATCTGACTTTTCAAGAATCTCAAAAACTGGGTTAAAGTCGTTGAACTTATTATCAAGATTAATGTTTAAATCTTCATTAGTTATCTTTGAAGCTAATTCATCTTTGATATTCTTATCTTTTAAAACAATATCTTTAGCTTCAATGGTTGTGGCTAATTCATTTAATTGCCCAACAATTGGTGTGTTAGTTTCTTTTTGTCTATTGCTTGGTTGTTGATCACTCACAGACGGAGCACAGCTGGCTAGTGCTGTTGTTATTATTGATGAGAATCCTAATAAGCTAATCAGTTGTTTTATCTTTTTAAATTTCATTATTCAAATCGATGGTTAAATTTGGTTCATCGGTGGAAATATTATAAACGAGCAAATTTGCTAATATGACAAAAAAATTACCCTCCTTTAGGAGAGCAATTTATAAATTTTTTGGAATTTTTATTAAAGCGAATTATTTTTATTTAGGTTGAGCTTTTGGAATGTTTAAGAAAGTTAAGTTAGGGTTAAATACTACTTTTGAACCTTCTTTTTTGTTAGAGAAACCAATAACAAAAATGTAGTTAGTTGGCATATCGCTTTCAAGCTTCATCTTTCAATCACCAGATGAGTCAGCGTTTTGAACAATCTTGTTTCCGTGCTGACCTTGAACGTTTAATGAATAATCAAATGTTCCGTTCATTTTTTCATCACCGTAAGTAACGAATGAAGTTAATTTAGTTCTATCTAATGTATCGCCTAAGAATAAACCAATGTTATTACGTGCTTCAGAAGTGTATGAGAAAACTTCAGGAATAATATTATTTCTATCAATTCTTAATCTAGATTTTCCATTTACTTTTTCTGCTTTATTATCATCTGTAGGAGTTAAATCAGTTTTATCAATTCTCTTAGAGAAAATTTCGTATTTGTAGGCGTTAGTTACGAATTCTTTTGCTTTATCACCTTCACCGAATTTAGTTGTAACTAAAATGCTGTAATCACTAATGTTATTACCGCTTCTTTCAACAGTGATTGGATCAGCAACTCATCATTGTTTTTTATCGATATATAACTTTAAGTTATTTTCGTTGTATCGGTAATATTGTGGGTTAACTGCTACACGACCTGGATTTTTAGAACTACCAACAGTAGAACCTAAATTTTTCTTTATATCATCCTGAACTAAGCGATTAGAATCCTCTGTTTGTTTTTCATCAACTGTTGATCAGTTAGCTTTTCTGTAATCTTCAAAAGCATTGATTGATTCTTTAGTTCCGTTTCATGCTTTTAATGAAATTTGAGTTGGTCTAACGTTAGCAATCTTTAATGAATCGATTTGGAATTCAACTCCGTCATTTGTAAATGTAGTTGGAACAAGAGTAATCTTAGAGTTTTTAACTGCTTTGAATGTAAGAACTACATCTTTGTTGCTATCTTCTTCAGGAGCTTTAACTAATTCAAACACACCCTTAATTTGGTATTTTTGTAATTCAGGAATGTTTTTGTAGTGTTCATGGAATACTTTAGTAGCACCAGCAGCTGTTGAAATTTCTTCAAAAGTTTTTCAATTAGCATCACCTAAATCTAATGTTCTTTCTTCACCTTGGTTAAGTAAAAGAACATTTTCAAGGCGTTGTTTTGTTGTAAGTTTTACTTGTAAACCGTGAATAACAATTTCTTTTTCAGTAGTCTTAACACTTGCATCAGTTTTAAATACGTATTGAACTTTGATTGTTAATTCACCTTTAGCATCATCTTGTTTAACTACTTTAATAACAGGTTTGAAATCATCAAACTTGTGATCCATGCTAATTGAAATGTTTTCAGGAGTGATTTCAGAAGCAGCGTGAGTCTTGTTTTGTTTATCTTCTGTTAATCTAACACTATTTTCATTTAATCCTTGAACTTTTTCTTCAAGTTCTTGCAATAAAGATTTGCCACCAGGATTATGATGACCCCCCCCTGAAGATGTAACAGTAGAACAGCTAGCTAGAGCACTTGTTAAAATTGTGCTTAATGCAAAGAAGCTAGCGAATCTAATTAACTTTCTAACTTTCATAAAATTTCGTTTGTTTATTAATGTTTTTTTAAGAATAATGCGAATTACACATTCGCATATTATAGTAATGTCTTTAAAAGACATTCATATAATATTATATACGATAGAACTGAATTTGTTTTTGAATTTAAACATTCAGATTCATAAAATGGGCTACAAGAATACAAAAAAGATCAATCATTACGATTGATCTTTACTTGTTAATTATTCTTTTTTATTAATCTCTTTTTTCATTAAGTTTTCGTATAAACTTACTTCTTTGTTTGGTTTAATGAATTTCTTTAATTCAGCAATTTCTTCTTTGTTATATTCGCTTGGTCGTGCGTAGTTGATTACAACTACTAGATCACCTTTTTTAGAATAGCTACCAAACATGTGGTTATCAACTTTTAGATCAATTCCACCATTTGAGATGGTGATAATATCACCATTCTTAGTTCCTGGTTTTAGATTGATTTCTTTGATTTCTTTTAGGGTTGGGATTTTAATAGTTCCACCAGTTATTGCAATTAGTGGATCAACTAAAACATTAACTAAAATGTCATTATCACGTAGTTCAAAGATTCTTGAAGGTTCAATCTTAACCCTTAGGTATAAATCACCTACTAAGTTCTTAAAGATATGTCCTTCGTTGCGAACAACTACTACATCTTGATAAAAAACATTTGAATCAATTGACACATTACGTTCAACTGTTTCATCAATCATGCGCTTAGATTTACAACGCTTACATTTGTTCTTGATTGTTTGACCTTCACCCTTACAAGTTGGACAGGTCTTTTTAGTTTGGAACATGCCTAGCAATGTTCTTCTTTGTTCTAGAACATAACCTTCACCATTACAATCTGAACATGCTGCTACATCACCATCAGCTGAACCTGTTCCATCACAATCAGGACAAGTAATTTGACGGGTGTATTTAATGGTTTTGACACAACCATTAGCCACCTCTAAGAAAGTTAAATTAATTTCATGAACTAAATTAACATCAATTTCTTCAACATAGCCATGGTCGTGATAACTGTGTGCGCCACCACCAAAAAACTGCGAGAAAACATCGCCAAAACCACCCTCGAAATCAAATCCACTAAACACGGAATTAAACACATCATAAGGGTTGAATCCACCTTGGTGAAAACCTGATGCGTTTAAACCTTCATGACCATAAGTGTCATAAAGTCTTCGTTTTTCTTCATCACTTAAAACTTCGTATGCTTCATTTACTTCTTTGAATTTTTCTTCAGCATCAGGTTCTTTATTGCGATCTGGGTGGTATTTCATCGCAAGCTTTCTAAAGGCTTTTTTAATATCCTGTTGACTAGCTGATTTTGATATCTCTAAAATTTCGTAATAATCTCTTTTTGAAGCCATAATGATGATTTGATTTTAGCACTCTAATTAATAGAGTGATAATAATATAATACTAGAATATTTTAATATTAGCAAATTGATAATAAAAATTTAAAAGTTAATGATATATTTTAAATGTTATATTTTATATTTTTATATACATATATTATTGAACATTTCAAAATTGAATGAAATTAATTAAATCTAAACTTTTATTAGTAACTACTTTATTAGGTGGTTTTTTAGCTTCTTGTGCTAATACTCCAACAAATAGCACAACAAACCCTATAGATGATAAAGAAAAAGAAAAACAAACTGATCCAAACAATGAACTAATTGATAACCCATCATTGCCTGGATCAGTAACAGGTGATACACAAAGTATTCAATTGTCATTAAAATCAAAAGAAGTTGTTGCTTCTGATGTGATTGTTAATGCTAACAATAAAAATAATTTAAATTGAGAAAAATTTAATACTAACCTAACATCAGAACAACAAAAAACTGCCATCATCAATAATATTGATATTGATGATGAAAAAGGTATGATTAGTTTTGATCTTGGTGTTAATGATAAGAAAATTACATTTAAACAAGCTGTTGAATATAATTTTAAAAACATTGCTTCATACAATGTGTCTTGATTAAATGTTAAAGATAGCACAACTGATGATTCAATTGATGAATTAAAGAAAGTTGTTAGTGATAAAGATCTATCTAAGTTTGCAGATCCTGCATTGATTAGTGTTGATAAAAAAAATCATAATCGTTTTACTTATTTAAGTGGTTGGTTTGATATTAGTCTAAAATACACTACTCATAAAGAAGAACCTGATCTATTTACAGTTAGATATGATAGTGAATTAATTAATAAGAATAGTAATAAGAAAGAATTCTTTAAGATTACTGATAATAATAAAGAAAAGCAAATCTGAACATCAAATACTTCTAAGAGAAATATTTTTGTTGAATTTGTTTCTGATATTAAAAAGGCTGTGGATGATGTAATAATCAATCAAGAAAGTGACTTGCTTCAAAAACCAGTTAGTTATTATGTGGATGATAAGATGCAGCCAAAAGAAGATGTATTGTTGACAGCTGTAAAACCCAAAGGATTATTAAAATTCCAAAACCCAAGATTTGATAACTACATGGATATTTCTTTATCAAATAAAGCATCTAAATTCAATTTTGATACGAACCAATTAACTTTTAGGGTTGATATATATAAACCTCAAAAAGACGATGGACAATTTTTCCGTCAATTCAAAGAATTCACAATTACTTTAAAACCAGATCAAAAAAAATCTAACTAAGTAATAACAAATATATAAGATGAATTAATTATGAAAAAGGGAATGCAAACAGGATATAGCCACATCGATAAGCAAGAAAAGGCAAATAACTTGTTTGGTAAGACGCCGATTGCAAAAGCGATCTGAATCGTATGTTTACCAGGATTATTGGCATCTTTTTTTGCTGGACTATATAGCTTTTTAGATCAGATTTTAATTCAAACATTAGTGCCTAATGTTAGAACATTAAATGACGTATATAATGGTGTTTATTCGCACATTAATGTTTATCAACATGTTTTAGATCAGATTTTTGTAAACTCTGATCATGTAGTGTTGCCAAACATTTATTTTATTAATGGTGAATATTGACAAGCATCAATGAACCATCCAGTGCCTGATGGTTATTTTAATGCTGATTTTTTAACTGTTTTTGGCGAAACAATTAAAACATCACCAACGATAACATTAGATAGATCATTCATACAACAATATATGAATGATTATCAAATTTTAGATAATATCGTTTTGTTATACAAGAATGTTTATAATGCTCAAAATAATATTAATAGCAACGAGATCTCGCAATTATCTAATGTATCAGTAATTGCCAGACAAGCTGTTAATTCATTCCAAAGTATAACAATTATTGGTAATGCTGTTATTTATCTAATTCCCTTAGGTGCTGGGGTGTATTATACGAAATCAATTAGTTATAAATACGAAAAAACAGGACGCGATATCTGGGTGATGTCATTCTGAGCAACATTGATTTTATGTATTTTTGCAACCTTAATTTGTTATGCCTTAGTTGGTGGGGGTTTACAACGTCAATTAATTGGAACTGCTAACTTAAATCAAACAGCATTATCTACATTAAATAATAATGATGTTGCTAATATCATTAAAAACATCAGAAATATTGATAATAATTCATTAAATAATGTTAGTTTTACTAACTATGGTCAAGTAATTATTGGTTATGATAATTCGATTGCTGATCTATCTGCTGAGTGGGGTGATCAGTATAGCTGACTTTATGTGAGTGGGTTTTTCATCGTTGGATTATTCTCATTATTGTCATACTTAATTCGTTCAGAAGGACGTAATATTTATGTGACAGTTGCTGCCATTGCTTCGAACTTATTAAATGTCTTTTTAGACTGGATTTTCATGCAATATGGTAACTGAGGACTAATTGGTGGAGCTGGTGCTTCTGTGATTGGTTGAGCAGTAAACTTATTACTATACATTGGTTTTGTGATGTATTGTAATCACAAAAACACCACATGGATTAACTTTAAAGATCTATTTAAAGTTAAGTTTAATATCAAGATTATTATTCCAATCATGACGCTGGGATTATCATCTTTTATCCGCAGTGTTGGTGTAGCATTAATGTTCTTGGTTTATAACATCTTGTTGATTAGAATATCAGGACAAGATTTCCAAAACTATCATGCTAGTTCAATGCCGTTATTGATCTTGTTCTTTATTTCGTTATTTGGGATAGCTGATGGTGGACGGCCGTTAGTTGGTTATAACTATACGAATCGTAATTACAAACGGGTGCATCAAGCGTTCTGGTGATCGTTGTTGGTAACATTTACTTATTCAGTTTTATCTTATGTGATCGTGTTATTGATTGCTAAACCAGTATTAGTTTCATGATTTAATTTCAAAGATCCTGATGTTGTCACTAACGTCCAACCAATTGAAGATGCCAATGCTGCATGATTATATACAGCAATCTCAATGTTAAGAACCATAACATTTGCTATCACTATTTGTGGTTTAATGTTATTCCAAGGAACTAATAACATTATTCGTTCTTATATTGCTTCTGGTATTGAAGGTGTGATTATTGCTTATGTGGTATTCTTTGGATTATTTGGAATAGCTCAAGCTTTACCAAAACAAGATAATACATATATTTGGGTATATGTCAGTGGTTATGCAATATCACCGTTCTTAACATCGGTTGTTGTGTTTATTACTTCATTAATTTATTTAAGACGTAATTTAAATCCGAAGAATCAAACTAATGAACGTAAGATGAACAAGCTTGATTTAATGCAATATAATTTCTTCTTAAATGAAGCTAGAAAATACAACTTACCAACACCAGAAGAACAACATAAATTAGCTGATCAAAATCTTAATTTAGCAGCCACAAATAACAGTGTAAATGAAGAGAGTTCACAAGCTTAATTTATTGGTATAAATTAACAATTTAATTTACTTAAAAAAATTTAAAATCATCGGTAAAAACGATGTTTTTTATTGTTTATAAATTATGAAAAATTAATTAAATTGATTGCTTATTTGTTTATTTAAATTGTTATTTTTATAACGCTTATTTTTATCTAATTTCATTAGTGTGTAATAAGTAGCTCTAGCAATATGTCAAGCCATTACAGGAGGCACTGCATTACCAATTACTTTATAAGCTGCTGATGCACTAACTACAAAGTTAAATGTATCAGGAAATGATTGTAATCTAGCACATTCTCTAACGCTTAATCTGCGTCATCCACTTATATCATTTTTATCTTTTAATAATGTTCGATAATGACCTTCAATATTACCGTGATGTTCAGCTCTTATTGTTGGCGCAGGCTTGTTCTCATGAATTCTATTATTACCTTGCATTTTCTTATTTAAATAAAACTTAGCTTTAGATACATCTTTAATTGAGTGATTGCTAATAAAAGGATCATTTAATTTATCTCATAGATCATCAATAGCATCTTTTGCACTAATTCATTTATTACCAGTTAATTCACCTGTTTCATCAAATAAAGGTTCTGGATAATAAACATCACTATAATTACCTAAATCTTTTCTAATGCCGATAATGATAACCCTTCTTCTAATTTGAGGAACACCATAATTTGCTGCATTTAAAACCTGATATTGAACATAATATCCATGGTCTTCAAATTCATTCAAGATTGTAGTTAATGCTGATTGATTAACATTTTCTCCTTTAAAGTTTTTATTAGAGTTTCTTATGCCATCAACATTTTCAGCAATAAAGATTTTAGGTTTGTAATGATCAATTACTCTGATCATTTCTAAATATAACTGACCACGTTTATCGCTTAATCCTGCTCTTTTGCCTGAATAAGAAAATGTTTGACATGGAAAACCACCAAGAATAACATCAACATTAATATTAGGAAAATCTTTTTCAAGAGTTAAATCAGAAATGCTTTTTGTTTCAACTTTATGCTTGAAATTAAATTCATAAACCTTAGATGCTGGTTTTAGAATGTCGTTAGCAAAAACTATATTAAACGGATTTGTTTGATAATTCTTATTCAAAAATTCAAATCCTCCAACAAAACCTAAATCCATTCCACCAGCACCAGAAAACAAACTTAATACATTAAATGTTTGTGAATTTTTTGGTATTTTAATTAAATTTGTATTTATTCAAAAATGTTTAAATTTACCGTGTTTTTTTAACATAAATGTATTTAGTAAAGCAAAAATAAAGCTAATTATTTAGATTTTAAAAAATAAAAATTTGATGCAAAGTGTATTTATAAAAAATGCTTTAAAAATTATTAAAACTGAATCAGAAAAGATTAAATAACTTTTTAAATTCAGATTTATTGATTATTTAACGAAATTGTTATTAAAAATCTTATGAATAAAGTTTTTCTAGGACAAGTATTTACTACGAATATATTGCTATAAAAATGCTTGAATTAATATCAATCAAAAACCCTAAATTAGTTTTAGAAGCAAGTTCAGGAAATGGAGTTTTTTACGATAAATTAATAGAAAAATATAATATGTTGTTGGTATAGAAATAGATAAAAATATAGCTCATAAAAACGCTATTATCAGATCTTATTTTGATAGAAATTATCAACCAGATCTAATTATTGGTAATTTGCATTATGTTGATTTAAAAACGTTAAGAATTTACCTAAAACTAATTCATTAAAACATAAACCTAATTTATATTTATTCTTTAAGATATTTATAAAAGTTGGTGGTGCTTATCGTTTTAATTCAAAATTACAACCAGGTAATATAGCTTTTGTTATTTCGTCAACAAAAAGAGATAAGTTATTAAAATCAATTGCTTATGAGCCTAATAAGTGAATCCGTGCTCTGCCTAAGCAATCAAAAGCTTTTAGATACTAAATCTTTGTTAATTGCAAAACAAGAAATAAAACACCGTTTTATATGCAAGAAAACCCAAAACCTTCACTATGATGCATCAGTGCTTTGTTTATTCGTAAATAGCAATCTACAAGATAGCAAGAAAATTATTAACAAACTGAATAAAATTGATTGATAACTAACAAGGATTAAAAGAGATGACAGATTCCACTTCACTCAAATCATTTTATTAGCTGTTATTAATGCTTATTAATCGTTATTAATATAAAAACACCCTTATTAAATTAATAAGGGTGTAAATTGTATTATTTATTTTGTGATTTTGAATTGGCATTCAATTCAGGATCAGATTGTTTTTGAAACAACTTCTTACCTTTGTTAATCTTATGGTTATATAATTGTTCGAACTTGTTAATGTTTTCTAATTTTACTTGTTCAGGTGTGAAGCCCATTTGTTCATAAACTTCCTTAGATTTATTAACAAGGATTGGTTCTAATAAAACAAAGATCGTTCTAACTGCACAACAACCAATGAATAAGACGTTAGCTAGTTCTTGCATCAAACCTTCTTTGTATAAGTTTCATGGTTTTCTGATCTCAATTACACTTGAATATTCCTTAGAAATATTTAGTAATAATTTGATGGCTGATTTAACATCATTCTTATTAACAAAATCTTCAAATTGTTGAGGAATTTTCGCTAAATCTGCTAAAAACTTATCTTCTAACTCACCACCAGCTTGATATGGTTTAATGATTGAATCTTGTCTTGTTTCAATCATCGGAATGATACGGTGCACTAAGTTACCAAGGTTGTTAATTAAATCAGCATTAATTGTTTCTTGGATTAATTTTTTACCAACCTTACCATCTTCACTCAAGCTAATTTCTTTTAATAAGAAGTATCTAAATTGATCAACACCAAATAGTTCAACCATCTCAACAGGGTCAATCACATTGTTAAGTGATTTAGACATCTTATTACCATTTTGATCAACAATTCAACCATGAGAAATCATTCTTGTTGGTTGTTTGATACCAAGCATTTCTAAGAAGATAATTCAATAAATTCTGTGGAAGCGGGTAATTTCTTTAGCAATTAAATGAATTCTTTCACTATCATCATTGTTTCAGAATTCTTGATAAACACTATCATCAGCTGAACCAAAACCCATTGATGTTAAATAAGAAAACAATGCATCTAATCAAACATAAATTTTATGACTCTTATTTAGGGGTGTTTCAATTCCTCAGTTAATACTAGTGCGGCTGATTGATAAATCTTTTAGACCAACATTAACAAAGTTATTTAGCATCTCTTTGTTTCTAGATTCTGGGAAAACAACAGGATTATTTTCTTCTAAAGATTTCTTAATAAAATCGCTAAATTCTGATAATTTTATGAAATAAGAAGGTTCGTTGATGGTAACAATCTTATGACCAACATTACAATATAATTGATCATCGCTGTCATTAGAAACATCCGTATTTAATCTTTGTGCTACATCAGCTTTTTTCAAAGCATTAGATGAAGTATAACCTTCTTCACAATCAACACAATATAATCCTTGTCATTGATCTAGGTAGATGTAATTCTTTTTATGAAAAAGATAAAATATTTTCTTAACAACTTCTTGGTGGTTTAGTTCAGTTGTTCTTACAAATCTTGTTAATTCAATGTTTAATAAATCAAATAATTCTTTGAATTTAACTGAATATTTATCCACCATTTCTTGAGGTGTTATTCCAAGAGATTTAGCCTTAGTTTCAATTTTCTTACCAAATTCATCAGTTCCTGATAAGAAGAAAACATCATAACCTCGTTGTTTTTTAAATCTAGCTAAAAAATCACCCAAGATCGTTGTATAAGCATGACCAATATGTGGTTGGCCTGATGCGTAATAAATTGGGGTTGAAATAAAACACTTTTTAGTTTTTGCCATAAAATATATTATCTTCTTTAATTAATTTTAATTAAATTTATTCAAATTATTCAATGTCATAGCCAACTTGCTTAAATTTGACATCTTTTGATAATTTTCGGTTTCTTGCATTCTTGGATTTAAAATACAGCGTCATTGGCACATAAGTTAATCCGAATGCTTCACGGATTTTGTTTTCTAAAAACCGTGCATAAGAGAAGTGTAAATAATCAGGGTTATTACAGAACAATACAAAAGTTGGGATCTGGCCTTTGGCTTGAGTTGTGTATGTGATTGATAAACGGTTACCATTAAAGATTGGTGCTTGGTTCATCATTTGGGCCTTGCTGATGACATCATTTAATAATGATGTTGAAATCTTAATGTTTAGTTGTTGTTTGATCAACTTAATGGTTTCAAAAATTGTATCAATTCTTAGGTTTTCTTTAGCGCTAATAAAGATGATTGGTGATCAGACTAAATACTTGAATTTATTACGGATCTGTTTTTTGTATAAATTCATTGTTTTTTCGTCTTTTTTAACAATATCTCATTTGTTAACAACAATGATTGTGGGTAGGTTTGCTTCCATGCATAAACCACCAATTACTTCATCTTGTTCTGATAAATCTTGTGATCCATCTAACATTAATAAAATGAATTGTGATCGTGAGATGGCTTGCTGGGTGCGTTGGACTGAAAACTTTTCAATTCTAGTGGCAATCTTACCTTTTCTTCTGATTCCTGCCGTATCAATAACCTTATATAGTTCTTTGTTATATTTAAATGTTGCATCAATTGCATCTCGTGTTGTGCCTGCGACATCAGATACTAGAACCCGTTCTTTTTTTAACAATTGGTTTAATAAACTAGATTTGCCAACATTTGGTTTTCCAATAATACAAAAAGTAGCAGCAAACTCATCGTCTTTTTTGGTTTCGAATTGTTCTTTGAGTTTAATAATTTCATCTAATAGATCACCAATACCAATTGCGTGTTCTGCTGAAATGATCATTGGTTTACCAAAACCTAAACTGAAATAATTACTTAAATTAAGATCGTTTTTATTTTGATTTTCAATCTTGTTTAATACGAATAAAATCTTCTTATTCTTATGTTTTTTAAGTAATTTAGCCGCATAGTGATCGTCTGAATTAATACCTTCTTTATAAGAACAAACAAATAAGATAACATCAGCTTCATCGATGGCAAATTGAACTTGTTGTTCAATTGCTTTTTGAAACTCATCACTATCAGTAGTCAGCCCACCTGTGTCAATAATTTGGAAGCGTTTAGTCAATCATTCTACATCACCAAAAATACGATCTCTGGTAATCCCTGGAACATCATCAACGATGGCAATTCGATTCTTAATTAAACGGTTAAATAAAGTTGATTTACCAACATTTGGTTTTCCAACAATGGCAACTTTTAACATATTTAATTACCTACCTTTTGGTGATATAACTTAACAATTTGATCAACCACTTGATCAATTGTTAAGTTATCTGAATTAATTACAAACGCATCATCAACAATAACTAATGGAGCTAACTCACGGTTAGCATCATTATCATCACGTTGTTGGATGTCTTTGCTAAATTTATCAATATTTTGATCAGATAATTCTAGATCTAGTTGCTTAATTCTTCTGATGGCACGTTCTTTGGCTGATGCAGTTAGATAGATCTTTAAGATTGCGTTTTTTAACACAATACTACCAATATCTCTACCGTCCATAACTACAGGGTTTTTGGCTGCATAATCTTGTTGCAATCTTAGTGCTAGATCACGAATTTTTTGATCTTGAGCAATCAAACTAGCACCCATTGATACTTGAGGATTTTCTAGTAAATCTGAAATATTTTCATCATTTAAAAATACTTGATCACCATTAAATACGAAATTAAATTGATGATAGTTTTTAATTAAATCATCGTTATTTCAGCTATTTTTATTAATTAAATAATAAAACGCCCGAAACATCTTACCTGTTGATAAATAATCAAAGTTAAGATGTTTGGCTACTAATTTAGCAACTGTAGATTTACCACTACCAGCAGGACCATCGATTGCAATCTGTTTGTTATTCATATGTTATTGATAAATTCCAAAGATGACAAATAAAAATATTATACACACTGCCATTAATGTTATTAATGTAATTAGTAAAATTTTAAACGATCGTGATTTGTTTTTATTTTTAGCTATCTCAATAACATCAACGGGTTTGAAGAACTGTTCATCATTAATTTGCTCTTGAGCAAATTTAATGATGTGTTTTAGTTTCATTAAATCATTATTTGAGTTTGAGTTAAAGCTGATGGCTAAATGTTTGATTGATTCAAAATCGTTTTCAATCTTTTTAATATCAACTAAACCAACATCTTTTAAGATCCAGCTATTATTTTCTTTAGTGCTTGTGATGTCTTTTGAATAATCAGTTAAAAATCTGGCTTGTTCAATAATGTTAATTAAATCGTGTGAATCAAAAGTTTCAATCAGTTCTTTAAGTGCTTTTAGTTGTTCAGAATTGGTTTGGGAATAATTAACTTTAAGGTTAAATAAATTAGGTTTATTAATACGATAATCTAATAAGATATTGTTACTAATGCGTTCTAAATCATTCTTATATTTAGTAACACTTTTATCTTCTTGATCAAAGATTTTATTTAATTGAGCTTGCTTTTTTTTGGTTTCACGAACAATTTTATTTTGGTTTAAACGGCTCATTATTTAATCTTGATGTGTTTTAGTTACACGATAGCTAAATTTTAAAATAAAATATTTAACAATTTAGAAATTATCAAACATAAACTCATATGAAACTACTTGTATTAACATTAAAACAATTCCAAGATATTGAATTAGTTAGCTTCACTTCAATCATGAAAGCATCAAAGAAATTTACACAAATTGATTTTTATTCACCTGATAATTTAAGTGAAGTGGTTGGTCAGTTTGATATTGCTCATATTAAAACAATTAATTCATTTGATGTTAATGATTATGATGTGATTTATATCCCTGGTGGAATGGGTGCAAAACATTTAAGAACTAATCAAAAAGGTCTTGATTGTGTTAAACAATTTGTTGATAACAATAAATGGGTGATTGCAATTTGTGATGCTCCGAATGCTTTGAGTGAAAATAATATTTTAAATAAAAACGATAGTTATATTTCATGAAGTGATGGCAGCATGAATGACATTAATCGTATTAAAGATTTTAATGTGCAACTAAACTGTTCTAATAAATTAATTACGGGTAGATGTTCATTAACAACATTAGATTTAGCTTTTTATAGTTTGGAAATGATTTTTTCTAAAGAATTCAGTGATGAACTAAGAACTAGATTGACTGGTAAAGCATAAATTAATCATTGTTTCTTAATGAAATTTAAAATTTTTGTTAATTTTTGTTATAATCTATAAGGTTATATGGTGCCTTAGTCAAGTGGTAAGGCTTGGAGCTGCAACCTCCACATCGTCAGTTCGATTCTGACAGGCACCTCCATGTATGTCCGGGGCGGAATATATTTTGGTTCGACTCCAAAAACATACACCAATTAATTAACAAACATTACGGGAAGTAGCTTAGCTTGGTAGAGCACTTGGTTTGGGACCAAGGGGTCGCAGGTTCAAATCCTGTCTTCCCGACCATTTATGGCTGGATACCTCAGTTGGTTAGAGGGCTCGGTTCATACCCGAGTTGTCGTGAGTTCGAATCTCACTCCCGCCACCATGTTGGATCTATAGCTCAATGGTTAGAGCCCCCGACTCATAATCGGTTGGTTACAGGTTCAAGTCCTGTTAGATCCACCAAATATTAAAAATTAAAAAATTTTTGGCATAGTACTTAGTTTTTTAATTTTATTGAAAAATAGAAGGCAAAAGCCTTTAATAAGTACTATCATATGGATGCTTACCCAAGTGGCTGAAGGGTTCGGTCTTGAAAACCGAGAGTGGCTTAACGGTCAGCGGGGGTTCGAATCCCTCAGCATCCGCCATTAAAAATAAAACTTTTCAAATATTTACACATCATTTAAATATGTTAAAATGATGTGTAATGCATCGCGGGATAGAGCAGCTTGGTAGCTCGTCAGGCTCATAATCTGAAGGTCGGTGGTTCAAATCCATCTCCCGCAACCATGGTTCCTTGGTGTAGTGATAACATACCTCCCTGTCACGGAGGGGTTGCGGGTTTGATTCCCGTAGGAACCGCCATGGTCTTGTAGCTCAGTCGGTAGAGCAATGGTCTGAAGAACCATGTGTCGGCAGTTCGATTCTGCCCGAGACCACCATTATTTCATTGTTTTCATTAAATAAACTATTAAACTTAAATAGAAAAGATTAATAGTAAGCCTCTTAAATTAAACACATACTAAATAAAATTACGCAAATTTATGCGTAATTTTTTATTGATTGTATTATAATTTATAAGGTTGAATGTCGGCATAGCTCAACCGGATAGAGCATCAGTTTGCGGAACTGAAGGTTACAGGTTCAAGTCCTGTTGTCGACGCCATTAATATTGTTAACATATCAATTATAAGTCCTTATGGCATAGTCAATGTCATAAGGATTTTTTTATGTTGCTTATTAATGGATTAAGAATGATTATTGATGTAATAAAAAAACATTATCCCGAAGGATAATGTTTAAGAATAATGAAATTGCTTAATTTAATGCTTATTAAATAAGCTTATAAATACCATCTAAGTATGATGAGAAGCTAGTATCAAGGATGGTAGCTAAATGATTAGCTGGTGTTGGTGAATTAGTGTTATTACCCTTATTGTCGTTGTTAGCAGGAGCAGCAGGTTCAGAACCCATATAGAAGTGAGGAGTTACTTTTCCATTTTCATTGCTAAATACAATGTTCATGATCTTAGTTGTTCCATCAACTCTATTTAATCAACCATTAGTTTGAGTTGGATATGTTTTTAATAAGAACTCAACGATTTCACGATATGCTTTAGCTGATTGATCGTTTCTGTAATACTCACCAGAGTTAGTATTTGATTTGTTTTGAGTTTCAGTTGGCTTAGTTTGTGTTCCATCAGTTTTTTCTTTGTTATCACCTTCTGATGGGTTGCTTGGGTTGTTTCCTTCTGATGGTTTTGTTTCTGTTGTTGGTTTTTCAGGCTCAGTTTTATTAGCATCTTTGTTATCACTACTTGCTTGAGCACCATTTTGATTTCCTGTTTGAGCAGAACCAGACCCAGAACCAGTGCTAGCACCAGATCCAGAACCTTCAGGAGCAGGAGTAGCTGGTTGGCTTTCTACTGTTCCATCATGAGTTCTTTGTTCGCCAGCATTCTTATCATCAGCTGGTTTTTTAGAGAATGGATTTAATTCATTAGATGGGTGTTTTTGATCATCTAAAATATCTTGGAATAAGAAGAAAGTAATACCAGACTTGTAGTTCGGATTATCTTGTGGTCCTTGTCATTTTTGAACTGCTTTTGCGTAAGGTCCAGCTCAAATGTTACCACTACTTAAATCACCACCATTAATGAATTGGTTTTGAGCAGGGTCAGTGTTTGTAAGGATTGAAACAACATAATTTCCGTTGTTAATTGAATTAGTTCCGTAAATTAGATTTTGAATTTTTTCAGACGAAACTGTTTGAATATCCTTAAAAGTTCTATTGTTTTGTAAATCACTAATAGAAACAGTTTTAAAATAACCTGACTGAGCACCAATTGAACAACTTGTTAGTGCAAAACTTAAACCTAAACCGATTGAAGCAAGGCTTGTAAGTTTTTTAACAATTTTGTTTTTATTCATATTTTTATTTATATAACAGATAATATTATATAAAAAGATATTAAATATAGTTGGTATATAATGCATTCAAAAAAATTAATTTTAGTCATTGGACCAACAGGAACTAAAAAATCGTATTTAGCTAACAAATTAGCATTAAGATTAAATCTGCCAATTATCTCAGCTGATGCTTTTCAAGTTTATAAAGAATTAAATGCTGGTGTTAATAAACCATCAGCAAAAACTTTATCTGAAATTGATTATCATTTGGTTTCTGAAATATCAATATTTGATGATTGATCAATAGCTCATTTTAATAAGAAAGCTAAGGATATTTTGTCACGCACTCCAAATTGAACAATTGTGTGTGGAGGCAGCCATCTTTATATCAACAGTTTGATTAATGATTATCAACTAGAAAATGAGTCGTTAGATCAAGCATTATTTAATGAGTTAGAACAACAAGAGAACCAAGAACTTTTTAATCAATTATTAAGCTATGATTTTGATGAAGCAAATAAGATCGGAATTAACAATAGAAGAAGATTGTTAAGAGCAGTGTATTTGTTCAAAAAACACGGTAAAAAGTCAAAAAATGATACAAAAAAGTTTGATTATATTGTTGTTAAATGTATGTCAGAAAAACAGCAACTTTTTGACTACTTAGATAAGCGATTAAATGAGATGATTGATGATCTAAAATGAACTGAAGAAATTGCTTATTTAGATCAACTAATTAAAGATAAAAATATTGATAAAAAATTAATTGCAATGAAGGCATTAGGTTATCCAGAAGTTTATGATGCATGATTAAATAAAAAACCGATTGATCGTGAAGCAATTAATAAGAAACTTAAAAAACTAGTTAAACACCAATTAACCTGAACAAGAAATAAATTTAATGATGGTTTAAAAACATACGAATTTAATTTCTTTAATGATGATGCTGATAAATTGTGTGATGAGATAATTGAATACATAAAAGATAATGACTAAACATCTATACATTCACTTACCGCTATGTCAAAAGATTTGCACTTTTTGTGATTTTAAACGAGAGTTAATTGATCGTTATAATCCACAAAAAGTAGTTGATGATTTATTAAAAGAAATAGAAAAAAAATCATTTAAACAAGAACAATTTTTAAGTATCTATTTAGGTGGTGGAACGCCTAATATATTTAGCGATGAATTATTAGATTATTTTTTATTAAATATTTCAAAATATGCGGCAAAAACGTGTGAATTTACTATAGAATGTAATCCAGATTTAATTACAAAATCACAAGCAAAAGTTCTGAAAAAAAACAAAGTAAATCGAGTGTCTGTTGGAGTGCAAATTGTTAATAATAAAATCCTGAAATATTTAAACAGAACTCATGACATAAATCAGTGTTATCAAGCAATCAAAAATTTACATGAACAAGGCATTGATAACATTAATATCGATCTTATGTATGCATTGCCTCACATGAAAAAAGATGATGTTATTGAGAACATAAAATTCATTAAAAAAACTAAACCAAACCACATATCTTTTTATGGCTTAGATTTAAAACCAGGAGCATATTTAACTAAGACCCCTTATGAGATTGATTTAGATCAAGAAGCAATCCAATTAAAGACGATGAAAGCTGAACTAAATAAGCTAAATTATAAGCGTTATGAAGTGGCTAATTGATCACGCTTAAAAAAGTATCGTTCAGTTCATAATTTGGCTTATTGATTATCCAAAGATTATGCTGCAATCGGATGGGGTGCTCATGGGTTTGAAGACCGTAAAAGTTATTATTATGATGGCACAATTGATAACTGAGAAATCAAGAGCACAGCACTAAGCGAAGAAGACTTTTATCAACGTGTTTTAATGATGGGTTTAAGGCTAAAAGATGGCATTGATATAACCATTGAACCATTCAAGACTGCTTATCTTAAATACAAGGATAAACTCAACTATGTCAGCATTGTTAAAAACCATTTAAAAGCTAACAATATTGATCTACTAAACGAGTCAATTATCAATATTTTCAACTAATCTATTAGTAATAAATACTAATAAAAAGATAGCCTGTCAGCTTGCTTTTTCTTTTCTATATAATTCTTATTAATCTTATTCATAAAAAAGGTATAAGTTAATTTCGCAATGCTATTTTTAAAGAAATTTCATGCCCAAGGGTTTAAATCATATGCTGACAATGTTAATTTCAGCTTTGACGAACACGTAACGGGGATTGTAGGGCCAAACGGCTCTGGTAAGTCAAATGTAGTAGATGCTTTAAAGTGAGTGCTTGGTGAGCGTTCTATGAAAAACCTGAGAGGAAAAACCAGTGATGATGTTATCTTCTTTGGTTCGCAAGAAAAACCTGCATCTAAATTTGCAGAAGTAAGTTTGACATTTGACAACTCACAAGGTTATTTACATGACAAACGTAAAGAGATCACAGTTACCAGAAGAGTATATCGTGGTAGTGGGGTATCTGAATACTTAATTAATAACGAGCCATCATCACTTAAAGAAATCAATGACATCTTCTTAGATTCAGGTTTAACAAAAGGTTCGTTATGTATTATTTCGCAAAACACCGTATCAAACTTTATTGAAGCTAAACCAGAAGATCGCAGACAAATCTTTGAAGATGCTGCTGGGATTGGACGTTATGCTAAAAAGAAGCAAGACGCAATTAAACAGATTGCAAGAACTAACGATAACTTAAAAGAAATTACAACAATCGTTAATGAGCTTAATCGTGATTTAAAGAAATTAAGTCAACAAGCAGAAAAAGCAAAACTGTATAGTGAAACTAAAGAAAAATTAAAAGATCTTGAAGTAACATTAGCAGTTAATGAATATTTAATTTCCCAAAAAGAAATTGAAGGCTTATCTGAAAAAATTGCGAAAATTGATGAACGTTTATTAAAGAACGACCCCCAATTACAAATCAATCAGGAAAAACTTGATACCTTTAAAAAACGTTATGCAACTGCTGATAATAATGTTCAGAAAATTCAAAACGAATTACAAAAAATTTATGATGAAATTTCATTATTAGAAAAGCGTAATGTTTTTAATGACTTACAACTTAAATCAGATTTAGATTCTAACGATAAAAATAAGAAAATTGATGCGTTAGAACAACTGTTAAAATCATCTGAAGAACAATTAAAAAAATACTTTAATTTAATTACTAAATGAGAAGAAGAATTAAAGGTTCAACATTCAGAAAAAGAAGCATTAACAGTTCAGTTAGAAACATTAAAAAAAGAACTTGCCACTCACCAAGTTAGACGCTATGAAGCAAACTCACAAATTCAGTTTTATGTAAACCAAAAACAAAATCAATTAGCTCAAGATATTGGTGTGCGCACGGTATTAAATAATAAAGATGCAATTGGTGGTGTTCATGGTATTGTTCAAGATTTTATTAAGGTTGATGAACAATATGAAGTTGCGATTTCAACCGCATTAAACCGTGCAGCTAAAAACATTATTGTTGATAGTAACCAAGATGCGATTAATGCTGTTAATTTCTTAAAAGCTAACCGCGCTGGTAAAGCGACATTCTTACCACTAGCCAACTTAAAAGATCGCGAAGTTAAACCTGAACATTTAGAAGTTCTAGATCAAGTTGAAGGTTATTTAGGTATTGCTTGCAATCTAATTGATTATCATGATAAATACGATCCAGCCATCAAAGCATTATTAGGTCAGATCATTATTGCATCAGATTTAGAATCAGCTACCAAGATTTCTAAATTTACTTACCAACTATACCGCGTGATCTCACTGGGTGGTGATATTGTTAATGCTGGTGGGGCAATTACTGGTGGTGCTGAAACTAAACACGCTCAAACAATCTTTAATGTTGATGAAAAAATTGACAGCTTAAAACAAGAATATTCAGTAGCTGATAAAAACATTAATGAATTGAATAAAAACATCGAATTTTACCAAGCAGATCTAACTAAAAAAGAAAACGAATACAGTGAGAAAAAAATCACAATTCAACGTTATCAAGATTTAGTAGTTATTGAACAAAAGAAATTTGATGATTACAAAATTCAATACGAACAATTAACTGATAAAACTTTTGATGGTAAAGATGTTAAGTGAGATGATAAAAAAATCAAATCTGAATTGTTCAGTTTAGAAACTAAAAAAACAACATTAGCTCAAGATTTAAAGATTAATCAAGAAGCGAAAGAAATGTATCAAAAACAAGTTAGTCAACTTGAAAAAGAAGTAAGTAGTTTCTATCGTGAAATTGATGATGATAAAAACGATAAATTAAAACATCGTGAGCTGTTAACTAAGCACGAAAATACGATGTATTTATCAAAATCTAAGATTAATGAATCATACGGAATGGCGATTGAATTTGCGATTGAAAACTTCAATAAACCATTACCAATTTCATTATCACAAGCACGTAATGAAGTTGTTAAATTACAAAGCACATTAAACAATCTTGGTGCAATTAACATGGAAGCGATTGAAGAGCTTGATGTTAAAAAAGAACGTTATGAAACTTTATATAACCAACA
The DNA here is from genome assembly GCF_019873825.1 of Mycoplasma sp. E35C. Lineage (NCBI taxonomy): Bacteria > Bacillati > Mycoplasmatota > Mollicutes > Mycoplasmatales > Mycoplasmataceae > Mycoplasma > Mycoplasma sp. E35C. The sequence continues at coordinate 161,602 of NZ_CP068418.1, forward strand.
ACAAGAATTGATTAATGCTCGTGATAAGATCAATGATGCGATTATTCGTTTAGATGAAAAAGCAATCCAAGAATTTGATCAATTAATTAGTGATTTAAATAACGAATTACCTAAAACATTCTATTACTTATTTGGTGGTGGTAATTGTGAAATCAGATACTCAAATCCAGAAGATAAATTAGCAAGTGGTATTGAAGTATTTGCTTCACCTCCTGGAAAAAATATTGGTAACTTAAACCTGTTATCAGGTGGTGAAAAAGCATTAGTTGCTTTATCAGTATTATTTAGTATTTTAAAAGTTTCATCATTCCCATTAGTAGTATTAGATGAAGCAGAAAGTGCATTAGACTTAGCCAACGTTGAACGTTTTGCTAACATCATTAAGAACTCATCAAAACAAACGCAATTCTTAATCATTACCCACCGTGAAGGAACGATGGTTAAATGTGATAAGTTGATTGGTGCAACGATGCAAACCAAAGGTGTGACTAAGATGTTATCAGTGTCATTACACCAAGCTAAGGATATGGCAGAAGAAGTTGAGGCTGAATAATGAGTTTTATTAAGAAGTTATTTAGTAAGTTCAAAAAAAAGCCAGATGTTGTTGAAGAAATTAGTAAAAAAAATCAAGAACATTCTTTGTTTGAATCTAACCAAGAAAAGTTTGATGATGGCTTGAAAAAAAGTTCAAATTCTTTTTCAGATATCATCAATCAATTATCAACCAAATATGTCACATTAAATGACGAATTTTACGATGATTTGTTTGATTCTTTCATTCAATTAGACATCGGATATACTGCAACAAAAAAGATTGTTGATGCCATCATGGAAGAAATCAAATACCAGAAGGTAATTGATCCGACATTGATTAAGCAAATCATTGTTGATAAGTTGTTTATTTATTACATTCAAGACAGTGAAGTAAATATTGATTTAAATTATCAACAAGGCAGACAAAATGTTTTTTTAGTTGTTGGAGTTAATGGCGTTGGTAAAACAACCTCGATTGCAAAACTAGCAAATTATTACAAAAAACTTGATAAGAAAGTTTTATTAGTAGCAGCCGATACATTCAGAGCTGGTGCAGTTGAACAATTAAATATCTGAGCACAACGCTTAAATGTTGATATTTATAAGGATGAAACCAAAAAAGATCCAGCTGCTGTGATTTATGAAGGTTTAAATTTTGCCAAACAAAAAGATTATGATCTAGTCATCTGTGACACATCAGGAAGATTACAAAACAAAGTCAATCTGATGAACGAATTAAAAAAGATCAATGGCGTGATTGAAAAATTCATTGAACGTAAGGTGGATGAATCATTATTAGTTCTAGATGCAACCACGGGTCAATCAGGTCTGATGCAAGCTAAAGTTTTTCATGAAGTAAGTAGTATATCTGGTATCATTTTAACCAAGATGGATTCATCATCAAAAGGCGGAATTATTTTGGGAATAAAAGATCTATTTAATATCCCCGTAAAATTAATCGGATTAGGCGAAAAACTCGATGATTTAGTAAGTTTTGATCTGCAAAAATACTTAATCTCATTAACAGCAAATCTTAAATTAGATTATGAACAAACCAATAGTTAATTTGCAAGAATGGGATTATTTAAATCGGTTGTTTAGTTACTATGAAAAGTTGTTATCATCTAAAACCAAACAATACTTAGAAGAATACTTAATCAACAACCTATCATACAACGAAATTGCCACCAATTATCAAGTATCAAAACATGCTGTTTATGATCAGATTAAAAAGGGAATAATTCAACTCAAAGATTATGAAGCATTATTGCAACTATTAGAACAATCCAACCAACGGATGGTTTTATATCAAATGATTGATGATGAACAACTAAAAGCTAAACTCATCAATCTAGAAACTAAATAAAAATTAAAATATTAAAATTACTAACAAAAGGTTATTATATATAATGTCATCAAAACTAAAATTAATTAAAGAGATTGATTACAATCAAGAAATCAAAGTTACCCAATTCTTCATTGATCCTGCAATGATGCAACAACAACGTGAAAGAATCAAAGCAGCGATTCCTAACATGAATGATGAAACGATGTTGCAATATGAATTATTACAACTAAGCATTAAAGACAACTTATTTTCATCAATCATGAATCATTTAGCATCTCACTTTGAGTTTGAAATTGATCAAGAAGAAATTAAGAAAATCATCGAACAATTAAAAGCAAATGGTTTAACTTCTCAAAAAGAAGAAGTATTAAACAGCATGGCTGATAAGATCATCAAAAAAGGTTTAATGTTTGATTATTTATCAGAACAATGAAAAGTTAAAGTATCTGATGAAGAAGTAAAAAACATGTTGGATATTTATTATCAAAAAACCAACCAATCAATTCATGATGTATTAAACGATAAACAAAAATTTGAATCAGTGCGTGTTTCAATCTTCGAAGAAAAAATGGTGTTAAAAACCATCAGCATGTTTGCAATTAGATTTAATATGCAAAACCCTGCTTATGAAGAAGATCAAAAATCATCAGATAAGAGTGTTGATTAATGCTTAATACTGTATTGATAGGTGGTCAGATTGACAGTTCTAAGTGATCAAAAAATAAAACTGGGTTTTATGTAACGATCACGCAAAAGCGTAAGTTTGGAAATAAGATTTTTACGGATTTTTTTGTAATCTATGCTAACGATGAACTAGGACAAAAATTATCTGAATACGTGCAAAACCACGAACACTTATTTGTTAAGGGTGTTTTAACTACTTATCAAGATAAAAAAACCAAAATTTGAAAAACACAAATTTTAGCCGAGAAAATTTTAGTTAATCACGACAAAACATTAACTAATCAACAAGAAGAAAATTAATATGCTTAATTACTTTAATACTGCTTTATTAATGCTTCAGGTTGTTCTAAAAAAACAAGATGAAGCAATTAAGTTTGGAAACATCCAAGTTAATGATCAAGGATTTTATTTAGATTATTTATCACAAACCATTAAGATCAATCCTGAAGATTTTAATAAGCTTATCAAATCATTAACTAAACTAACCTCATCAGCTAAACCAATCAAAGAACACAAAGTTGATAAACAACAAGCAATCAAGTTATTAATCAATCAACCTTACAGCGTTGAATTGATCAATGAGTGTGAAGAAGATCTTGTTTGTTTAGCGCAAATTGATGATGATTATTATTATGTAGCAAATTGTGGGGTGTTAGAAAATACCAAACAATTAAAAGCATTTAATTTCCAATCAGTTGGTGGGGCGTATTTTAAGGGTGACAAGAATAATGTTGTCATGGTGCGTCTAAATGGTTTTGGTTTTGATAATGATAAAACGATGGCTGATTATTTAGCCGTTATTGAAGAACAAAAACAACGTGATCACCGTCGTATTAATAAGATCTTAGAACTATTCACATTCAATCCGTTAGCAGGAGCTGGGATGCCGATTTGATTACCAAACGGTCAGATCGTGCGTCAGCTAATTGGTGATTATGTTCATAGTGTTCAAACCAAATACGGATTTACTTTTGTAAACACCCCTGTGTTGGGTAGTGTGGATCTTTATAAAAAATCAGGGCACTATGCGCACTATGCTAAAGATATGTTTACTGAAATCAAATTGCTAGATGGTGATAGCATGATGCTAAGACCTATGACATGCCCACACCACTGTTTGGTTTATTTAAACAAAACAAGAAACTATGACGACTTACCAATGCGTTTATCAGAAGATGCATTGTTACACCGTTATGAAGCATCAGGTGGTTTAACTGGGCTTGAACGTGTGCGAGCCATGATGTTATTAGACAACCACATCTTTTGTCGTTTAGATCAAATTAAGAGTGAAATCTTAAATGCTTATAAAGTGATCAATGAAGTAATTAGCACATTTAATCTGAAGTTTCACCGTATTGATCTATCATTACACGATCCAGCTGATAAAGAATCATTTATTGATAACAAAGAAATGTGATCACGTTCTGAAAAACAATTAGAAGACGCACTAATTGATTTAGGACTAACATATACCAAACAAGTTGGTGAAGCTGCTTTTTATGGACCTAAGATTGACTTCCAAGTAAAAACAGCACTAAATAAGATCATTACCGTATCAACAATCCAATTAGATTTCTCACTACCTTCACCTGAAAAATTTGACATTAAATATAAAAACAAAAACAACGAGTTTGAACAAGGGGTGATCATCCACTTAGGGATCATTGGAACTTATGAACGTTTTGTGGCAACATTATTAGAACAAACCAAAGGTGCATTAGATCTATGGTTAGCTCCAAAACAAATCACGATTATTCCAATCAATAACAACGTGCATTTACAAGCATGTAAGCAATTAGCAAACATCTTTGAACAACATAATCTAAGAGTAAGTGTTGATCAACGTGATGAAAGAATGAATAAAAAAATCCGAGAAGCGCAAATCAACAAGGTCCCTGTTCAAGTTATTGTTGGTGATAATGAAGCTAATGATCTGAACCAAATCACTTACCGTTTATACGGACAAAGTGAATCTAACCAACTAGAACTAAGTAAGTTTATTGAGTTGTTTAAAAAACCATATTAGTTAATAAAACAAATGAATAAGAATAAGTTATTAATCATTGATGTTGATGTGCGTTCGATTTATGATGATGGTTATGACATTGACGCACTAACCAAAGTAATTAATGATCTCAAAGATCGCTTTGAGATCATCATCAGTTCAAACAGTTGGTATGAAAACATCTTACATTTTAATAACTTAGTAAAACTTGATGTTGATGACATCAACATCTTAATGGCCAACGGGGCTTGTTTAAGAAAAAAACACGATAAGAAGTTTTATTACGAATCAATCTTTAAAAAGAACGATTATGATCTAATTAATCACTTAGCACTAATCAAACAATCAGGTATTGTTGCCAAGGGGTTAAGCAACCCTGATAGTTATGACAATCTAGCTGCTTCTTATTTCTTAAACTACAACACGATTAAGCAGGCCCGACAACGTTGGAAGCACCAAATGAATTGGAACAATGATTATGATAGTTTCAACCAACAGATTAAAAAGATGGTAATCAGTCAAATTTATCTTTTTAACATTAGTGAATGAATTAACTGCGATGATTTTTCACAAACGATCAAAAACCACGACCGCTTTGAATTCATTAAACTAAATCATGATGATGGCTTGTTTATTAATAAGGATATTAATAAATACAATACGATTAAAAAACATTTCAACGATAGTTTTTTAATCTACTTATCACTAAACGATCATATTAATGAACAATTATTAGATCATTTTGATTACAATGTGTTTTCTAGTAAGATGGCTGAAAGTTATCATAAAAAAGCCCAGTTTATCTACCAGCCTAACCAACTACATTTATTACTAGAAAACCTCAAATCGATTGTTTAGACAACTTTTTTATTATTAAAAAATAATAAGCAAAATCAGTTGTAGTTAAACAATCTAAAATGAGTTAATATTAAAAATATAATCAATAATTAAAATTGTGCTATCTATAAATTAAATGGGCGTTAAGCAACTATGAACCCGAAATTTTACAAGAAATTAATTAAACAACTACCAAAACTAAAAACTAAAGCCTTTAAGAAGTATGCAGCTTATGACTTCAACTTTGCTTATGATCAAAAAGCGAAGTTTTATTTAGTTGGTGTTAATGAAAATAATGAACTAATTAACTTATTAAAACCTAAAAAAGCTTTACCAGCACAACTGTTTGGATTAGATCATGCTGAGTTTAGTTTTGTTAATAATCATTATTATATTGATGCGATTAATGATGTTGGTGAACAAGTATTATTAAGATATAACGCATTAGACCAATCATTAGTTAATACAGAAACCGAAGAACCAGTTGATAGTGCTTATTACACTGATCTAGAAGGTTATGAGTTAGATTTTTCAAATTATTATTCAAGTTATTTAGATTTAGCAGATATGCCAGAAGACGATCTAGCTGATCAACAAAACCTGGATGATGGTAGTTATGATGAAACTCAAGAAGTTGATGAAACCACCGCTTATGACGAAACCCAAGAAGTGGATCAAACCCAAGCAGCTGATGAACAACAACTAGCAGCTGATCAAGCTGGATATGATCAACAGTATGCACAAAATGCCGAAGGTTATGTCGATCCAAACGCTCAATATGATCAAACTCAATCTTATGATCAAAACGCTGGTGGTGACTATGCAGATCCTAATGCACAACAAGCATATGCTGATCCAAATGCACAATATGCTGATCCAAATGCAACTGGTTATGTTGATGCTAATGCTCAATACAATGATCAAAACCAGGCTTATGTTGATCCAAATGCAACTGGTTATGTTGATCCTAATGCTGCTAATGCTCAACAAGACTATGCAGATCCAAACGCACAACAAGCATATGTTGATCCAAACCAACAATATGCTGATGCTAATGCAGCGGGTTATGTAGATCCAAACGCACAATACAACGATCCAAACGCCCAAGGATTCGTTGATCCTAACCAACAACAATTTGATCAAGCACAACAAGCTTATGTTGATCCAAACGCTCAAGCTAACTATGATCAAAGCCAAGTTGATAACACTCAACAATACGACCAAACATCAGCTTATGATCAAACTTCTGCTTATGATCAAACAGGAACTTATACACAAGAGTTCACTCAACAATACGATCAAACATCAGCTTATGATCAAACATCTGCTTATGATCCAGCTTACAACCAACCAGTAGCTGATCAAGCTTACAACCAATTCAATCAAGATCAACAACAATTTAATAATAATGTTGATCCATACGCACAACAAAATAACCAACCAGTAGTTGATTCACCATTACAACAAGCTGCAGATCAAATCTATGCTCAAGCTGAACCAACTGTTGAAGTTGATCTAAATAATGATGTAGTTCAACCAGACCAAGTTGTTGAAGCTCAACAAGTTGTTCAACCTGAACCAGTTGTTCAACAACCAGAAGTTCAACCTGAACTAGTTCATGAAGCTAGTGAAGTTCAACCAGTTGAACAAGCTGCACCAGTTGAAGAAGATAAGACAGTTGTTGAAGAAAATAAAGCTGAAGAAGTTAAAGAAGAAGCTGCTCCAGCTGTTGATAAAAAACCAACTAAACCAGCTAAAAAACAAATTCGTTATGCAGTTCAAGGTGTTAAAAAACCTGAACCAACAAAACCAACTGATGACACAATTGAGTTAGAAACTGACCAACCAGCACCAGTTGACCAACCAGTTAAAGAAGATGTAATTCAACAAGTAGTTGAACAAGCAGCTCCTGTTGTTGAAGCTGTTAAACAAGCTGCTCAACAAGCAGTTCAACCTTCACAAGAAGAAGTTGTTAAAGAAGACAAAACAACTGTTGAAACAAAAGTTGGACAACCAGTTGAAGAAGACAAAACAACAGTTGAAACTCAAGTTGAACAACCAGCAGTTAAGACTGATGAAATCAAACATGTTCAAGAACAACCATCTGAACAATTAAAATCAGAAGCAGTAGTTCAACCTTCTCAACCAGAAATTCTAGAAGAAGACAAAACAACTGTTGAAACTAAAGTTGAACAACCAGTTGAAGAAGATAAAACTGTTGTTGAACCAGAAGTTGATCAACCTAAGAAGGATTTATCAAGCTTAGAAGAAATTCCAGTTGTTATTGAATTACCTAAATTTGAAACACCTGAAATTAAAAAAGTTGATTTAGAAAATTCACAAACCATTGAATTTAAATCATTTGAACTGCCAACGCCAGTTGATTATTCAGTTAATAACAAACCACAAAAACAAATTGATGAATTTGAACTAGTTCAATTACAAGTTCCATCATTAGATGATCAATTAGAAGATCAACAATTACAATTAGAATTTGAACAAGAAGACGAATTAACTTTTGAAGAAGTTGAAGACACATTCTCAAAAGTTGAACCAGTTTTATCAATTCAACAAGAACAACCAGAATTGAAATTAGAACCAATTTCAATTACTCCAGAAGTTCAAGTTCAAGCACAACCTAAACCAACAAGAGTTCAAATCAGAGATTCAATCCAACAACAAGCTCAATTTGAACGTGAACTACCTAGATTAGTTCAACCAGTTGAACAAGTTAAAGTTACTAGATTAGATGATCTAATTGAATTAGAATACGACGAACCAGCTAAATCATTAAGTCAAGTTCTAGAAGAAATTGAACCATCAATCAAACAACAACCATCACTTGATAGTTTAATGCCTAAGGTTAATAAACAAGTTAACAAGGCTAAAGTTGTTCAACAACAACAACAACAACCAATTCATAATGAGTTATTAAAAGCTCAACAAGCAATGCAAGCTAACAGCTTCAATGCTAATGCTTTTAATAACCAAATTAACGAACAAAAACCAATCATTCAAGAACGTCATATCATTGAAGAATGAGATGATGAAGTAAGTCAAGAAGTTGTTGCGCCTAAAAAACCATTGAGTGCAAAACAAATGGAGTTCTTAATTCAACAAGCAGTTGATTTTGAAGAAGAAGACACTCCTGTTGTTGTTCAGAAAAAACCAACTAAATCAATTCAACAACAAGTTGATGAACTATCAACTGCTGAAGTTGAAATCCAACCAACTCCTGTAATTCAACCTACACCAGTTCAACCAGTAGTTCAACCAACCCCAGTTGTTCAACCAACACCTGTTGTTCAACCAACAATCAACCAAACAATAACTGCTCAACCTGTTGAACAAAACTTATTCTTAGAACCTGAAATCAAAGTTCAACCACAAGCTTTATACACAGCTTCAAGAGAACAAAAACACATTCTAAACAACGACAACTACATCCCTGGTGTGACTCAAGCTGTTAATGAACCAGCACCAAGCATCAATATCAACCCACAAGTAGTTCAACCAACCAACGAAGTTCTAAGACCACAACCACTAAGAGAACAACAACCTGAACACTACCACCAAGAATTAAACAACTACCAACCAACTCACCAACCACACTATCACCAAGAAGCTTATAGTCAAAACCAATACCAAGACTATGATGCTAGATATGTAGATCATCACGATCACTATGCTAATGATCGTTATGATCACTATCACGATCAACAAAATCAATACGTTGATCAACGCCCTGGTCACGATCAATACTACGATCAACCAAGATATGAAGAATATCCTGAATCATATGAACCAGGATATGGTTCATATCAAGACCAACCAAGAAGAAGTGCTTCAAATGATTATCAATCTAGATATGAACCTAGATATGAACAATATGAAGCATATGAACCTAAACCATATCAACCTAGAAGATTTGAACAACCTAGAAGATATGAAGATGATTCATATCTAAATCAACAACGATATGAACCATCATATCAACCATATGAACCAAGAGCTAAGTTTGAAATCAGAAAACCAGCTGCTTATGAATTAAATAAACCTTCTAGAAGATATAGCTATATTTCTTCTAGAAGATCAGAACCAAGATTTGAATCTAGAATGATGCCAAACAATTTAGCTAGAAGAGAATTAAACTATTTAAGACACAAAGAAGGTTATGGTTATGATTATGATCGTCCATCAACACAATACTACCGATCAAACTATGACACTTATGTAGGTGAGATCAGAAGACCAACAAGACCATTATTAACAGGATCTAGTGCTTCTAGACCAATAGCTAGACCGATTGCTCCAGTTATTGCGCCAAGAAGAGTGTTACCACCTAGAAGAGTGAGCGTAACACCAGTTGGTGTTAGAAGAGCTTCTTACATGCCACCAATGCGTGGTGGAATGATGCGCTCACGTTATTCAGCTAGAAGACCAGTAATGTCAAGAGGTTATTGGTAATGAATAGTGAACAAAGCCAAGATGTCGCCTTGCAGTTCTTCATAGAACACACAGCTTACTCGCGGCGTGATATAGTTAGCATCACTCAAATCCATAACGGGTTTACCAACTTGTCTTTTTTGATCATAACTAGTGATGATCAAAAATACCAAGTGCGGTTTGCTAGAAACAATGAATTAGTTTCTAGAACTAATGAATACAATGTGATCAAAGCGCTGAATATTGACTTATTCATCTACTTTGATCAAGACACTGGTGATTGCATTAAAAAATGAATTCCAGGTAAAGAAGTTGATTATTTTGATCGACTTCGGCTTGATAATTTAGCAATAGCAATCAAAAAGATCCACCAAGTCGATCTTAATAATCTAAACATCCTACCAATTGACTGGTTTAAGGGAATTGAGAATGCTAAATTATCAACCCGACATAAAAAGCTTTATGTCGAATTGATAAATAAGTATAAAGATCTACCAACAACTTTAACCCATTCAGATCTAAATGCCCACAATATGTTGGTAGATCAGTTTAATCAGATTCATCTGATTGACTATGAATGGTCAAGGATTAACACGCCATACTTTGATTTAGCAAACATGGCGCGAGAATCACTAAACTTAGATCAAGCTTACTATTTGCTTCATGCTTATGGTGGGTTGGATCAAAAAGTCTTTGAGGACTTTTTGATCATCACTTGTTTGTTTGCACTCATCTGAACTTACAATATGAAACAAACAGATAAAATCATTGCTTATCGCAAGATGGTGCAAACGCGTCTAGACGAGTATCTAAGATTGTTCACTACCCATTAGAGTAGTAGAAAAAGAGTAAAAATATATTAAAATTAATTGATTATGTTGAAAAATAAACGGTTAAAATCAAAACTTCTAAGCATAATGGCAACTTTACCAGCTGGTATTGTGCTAGCTAGTGGTTTTGTTATTGATAACAAAACAAATCAAACTTCAAACGAATTAGTATTACACGCTGAAGGTGATAACGGTCAAAACAATCAAGTTGTAACAAAACCACCAATTACAGAAGAACCTTGATTTTGACCAGTAATTGGTGCAGGGGGTGGTTTAATTCTTATTTCATTAGTTCTAGGTTTAGGAATTGGAATCCCATTAGCCAAGAAAAAAGAACGCATGATGCTTCAAGAACGTGAAGAACATGAAAGAATGGTTCAATCACTAGGTTCAATGGAAGAACAACAACAAACCGAACAAGTGGAAGAAGAAACACAAGCTGTTGAAGAAACGCAAGCAGTTGAACCAACACCAACTGTGAATGTTAATCCACAACCAGCAATCCAACCACAACCCATGCCACCTGTTAATCCCCAAATGGGTATGCAACCTGGATTTAATCCACAGATGAATAATCCTCAGATGAACCCACAAATGGGTCCACGCCCAGGATTTAATCCTCAGATGAATAATCCACAAATGAATCCACAAATGGGTCCAAGACCTGGTTTTAACCCACAAATGGGTAATCCACAAATGAACCCACAAATGGGACCACGCCCAGGATTTAATCCTCAGATGAATAATCCACAAATGAACCCACAAATGGGACCAAGACCTGGTTTCAACCCACAAATGGGTAATCCACAAATGAACCCACAAATGGGTCCACGCCCAGGGTTTAATCCTCAAATGGGTAATCCACAAATGAACCCACAAATGGGACCAAGACCTGGTTTTAATCCCCAAATGGGTAATCCACAAATGAATCCCCAAATGGGTCCACGCCCAGGGTTCAATCCCCAACAACAGGTTCCTCGCAAAGTTTAAAGCGTTATTATAAATTCACTCTATAATAAGGCTTTAAACTAGGCACAACCAAAAAAGAGATTCTTAATAATAATTTTTTTTATTAAAATATTATATGAATCTATAAAATTAAACTTAACTAGAATTTAAGACAGAGATCCAAATCGTGAAAAAACGCATTTTAAAATTATCAGCAGCAATTATGCCGCTGTCATTAGTTAGTTTAGGATTCTTAGGTTTATCAAACAATTCAGCAAAACCTAATGATACCAAACTTATTAATCATGATGGTGAACAAACTACTCCATCTCAATCAACAGTTTTAGACACTGCTAGAAGATGAAAAAACTCTAACTTTACATCTTCTCCAGTTGAACAAATTAACCCTGGTTCTTTAGTATTAACTGGCAAAAAAGCTTTAACACGTATCGATTTATACGGTAACGTTGTTTGAACTTTTGATCCTGATAATGCTGAACAATTAAAACAAGGTGAATACGATATTAATGGTAAGGCTGACTTTAGTAAGAACGTTAGTTATGATGATCTTAGTAGCAAGACTGTTGTAGAGGCTGTTCAAGATCAAAGTAACCCTAATACTTTCTACTTACTATTAATTCCAGATGCAGCAATTCAACAACAGCAAAAAGCTAAAGATCAAACTTTAGAGAACTTCCGTAAACCAGTAGAAACTAACGGTGCTGAAGGTGCTGCTGCCGCTGCTGCATCTTCTTCAACAACTACATTCTCATCTGCTAGATTATTAGATGATAGTGAAGAAGAAACAAAAGAACCATCTGAATCTAAAATTCCTAAGGAATTAGAATTAGCTAGTAACGACGAACAATCAGATAGTATTAATTCTGGAAAAAGCTATAGCCAAATTAAGAGTCAAAAAAACTTACAAGGTGCTATCGTTAAAATCACAGAAAACCTTTCTGATGTAGACTCAGACCACCCTTTTGTAATTGATAACGTTGCTTACATTAGTCCAGAAGCGATGGTTAAAAACTATCCAACTACTTGAACACAATCTAAAAATAAAGGAACTAATGTAACTAAGTATTACGATAAGAATGGTTCAAATGATTTAGGTGTTAACGGAAAAGATAACGATATTTTCTGACCAGAATACTTCCCTAAACGTATTGAAACTCAAACAACTACTAATTTGGCTGATTCATCATTCACTGAATATGAACATCCAGAATGATATGATAGTGGTCAATTTGTAATGCCATGAATGCAATATATCACTAACTTAGGTGGTTTATATGCTAAAAACGGAACTGCTTACTTATTTGGTGGTAATGGAACATGAGTAAATAACCAAACTGCATTAAGTATGGGTGTCTTCAGAGTTAATTTCGGATCTCAAACTGAAGAACCAAAAGTAGTTGGTTATCCTTATGCTATCTTACTTTCAGGGATTGCATTAGAATTCTCTCCAAAAGGTAATGGTGGAATTAACATTGGTCAAGATGTAGGTTATCACTTTGTGCCAAGATTAGCTGTTGGTGGTGTAAGCTCTCCAAGAGTTGCTAACGGAAATATCTTCTTAGGTTCTGCTATTACTTGAGGAACTAATGGTGGTAACATTTTAGATAGTAAATACCACTCTCCAAAAGTTCTAGTTGATGAAGGTAGTGGACAAGAAAATAGTGGATACCCTAAAGCTTGAACAAACAAATATCTTGCTAACGGAGTTGTAACAGCTCCTTTACAAACTCACCCAGCTGGTGGTAACACAAAAGAAGTAGAATCATTATTCACTACTGCTTTCAAATTAGATGCGTTAAACACTTTACCTGATGATTTCAACAAAACATCAAACAAAGGGTTATTCAACTATGTAATGTTGGATGGTAAACAATGACACTTAGGAACAAGAAAAGACTCTTCTTGACTATACACTGATGTTATTGATAAAGCACCAGCAAGCACTCAACAACAATTATTAGGTAGTTCAAAAGACGGTGATGAAATTGCTGGAGCTAGAAACCTATTAAATGCTTTAACAACTGCTAGAGGATTTGACCGTAGAAATATTGGTAATGTTGTTTATACTTATGACAACAGAACAAATACTGAAAGCGTTCAAGATACTAACCTAACTTACTACTACCAAGTTGGTGGAGCTATCATGTCTTGACCAGAATTAAGAAATGGTTACAGATCAACAGCTCAAATTAATATTTACAACTTAACAGCTAGTGATTTTGGTAAAACAACTAACACACCTACTCAAACTAGACAATCTAAATTAAATGGTTCTTTTGTTTCATCTGACGGTTCAGATATTTACAACGGAAGCATCTATGTTAAGAGTGATAAATTTACTGCTAGTTCAAAAGGTTACACTTGAGATAGTTTCTTAGGTTTATCTACAACTTCAACTGGATCAGTTATTTCTAACTGAACTAAATCTGGTTACAGAATTAGAATTTCTGAAGGTTACAGTGTTAACAAAATGGACTTTGCTTCTGATATTCAAGCAGTTGTAAACATGCAATCACTTGACCAATACTATGTTCAATTACAAGGTAAAGGTTCTTTAAACGCTGTTGAAAAAGAAGGTTTAAACTCATCTAACTACAAACTAGATTCAGAAACAATCACTAACCCATTAGAAGCTAGAAACAACCAAATTGGTAACGGTCGCTTCTTAGCTGCTAATGAATTACCTTCATCATTCTTACAAAACAAAATCTCTGATATTATCCAAACAGATACTGACGGAAGCTTAATTCTAAGACCTGACTTCAAATCATTAATTTACGCTTACAAAGCACCAGCTGATAATCCAAACATTGAATGAAGATTATTAGTAACTGACTATTCAAAAGATACAAACGACTTCATCAAGTTATTACCACAAGTTAAATTAAGTAATAACTATGTTCCAATTCCTCAAGGTGACTCAGTGTTCGTTGCTCAAAGAACTTACGAAGGATTTGACGCATTAGCTTCATGAGTAATTCCAGTAGCAATTGCTATTCCATTAGTAATCGTTGCATTAGCATTAGCATTAGGTCTAGGTATTGGTATTCCAATGGCTCAAAACCGTAAAGCTATGAAACAAGGGTTCGCAATGTCTAACAAGAAAGTTGACATCTTGACAACTGCTGTTGGTAGTGTGTTCAAACAAATTATTAACAGAACTTCAGTTAGCAACATTAAGAAATCACCACAAATGCTTCAATCTGGTAAGAAGGACGCTGCTAAACCAGCTGCTGCTAAACCTGCTGCTCCTGGTGCAAAACCAACTGCTGCAAAACCTGCTGCTCCTGGTGCTAAACCAGCTGCTCCAAAACCTGCTGGCGCAAAACCTGCAGCACCAAAACCAGGTGCACCTAAACCAGCTGCTCCTGCTAAATAAACTATGAAGATTTCAAGAAAAATAAAGAGTTTTAGTTTAATTAGTAGCTTAGTTGGATTTGGAATCGTTAGTTCTACTAGTTTTGCTGTTGATCAACATAAAGTTGATGCAAATGCTAAATTAGTAAATGATAAACTGAGCCAACAAGCACAAGAAATTAAAGGTGATGCAATCCAATTAAAAGATATCGGTTCATCTAAATCTTTATTTAATTCTGTTATTCGGGACAAGAACAATAACTTTATTACTAACGACAAAACTAGCATCATTAAACTTGATAGTTTTGGTAACCCATTATATGGTTTGAAACTAGACGATCAAGAATTTGCTGGTTATGAAGTTAGACAAATTGTTGAAGATTACAGAACTTCAGATTCTGTTGATGCAAGAGCATACTATGTGCTTTTAGTAAATGAAAATGTAAACATTCATGTCAAGAGAATTGGCAATGATGCAGAAAACAGAAACACTAAAAGAAGAGGTTCTAAAAACGACAATACTAAATTCGCTATTGGTAATGTTGACAACCCAGCTCACGTAATTAGAGTGGTTGATAATAATGAAAAGTTTGTTTTTAATAAAACAGACTCTTCTGGTGAAGTTAATGACTTCATCTTAGACGCTCCAATTTTACCTAAGAATTTAAACTCACTTTGATACAACTTATACTTACAAAGAGAGATTAGCAACGACGATTTTAGTCGTGCATTATACCCATCACCAATTGGTCGTGTTGATACAAATGAATTCGACTTTGGTAAAGGTGCAACCACTTCTAAATCTGGAAATGGTAGTAAAGATGATGGTGATACTAATGTTCCAAAGCTAATTAAAACAGCGTTCCAGATGGATGAAAATGTTTCTGTTCCGCTTTATGATAATTCAGAAGAAGAAAATAAAGAAAACAAGAGCATTCAATTCACTGGTAGTAGTTCAACACAATTTAATTACGAAGTTAAGTTTGACGGTCAATTTAAAAAAGATACTGCTAATTTAATTTCTCGTTTATATCTAAACTCAGTAAACTCATTAACATTTATTGGTAATAGTATTTATATTTTTGGATCTAACCAATATCCTTCACTTTGATACTATGCCTTCCCTGTTAAACGTTCAGCACTAGAAGAATTAAACAAAGTTAAAGCAGAAGATCTAGAAGCATCAACTACTGATGCTGGAACTACTAAAGGAAATGGCGAATTAACTTCTTACAGAAGCTTTAGTATTGAACAAGAAAGCGCTGCATCAAACAAAGTTGATGCTAACAACTGAGCTAACTCAGAAGTAGTTGAAGCTAGAATTTATGCAGACTACAAGTTGGGTATTAATGGTGAATATCAAACTGCTAATGCTTTCATTAATGGAACAATTGGTGGTGTATCGTTCAACTCAACTGGTTCTAGAACAATTTTAAGAAAAGTTTATCAAAACGGAAACTTCACAGGTCAAAGAGAAGCTTACTTATACACATTTGGTTATCAAACTTGACAAAAAACTAGATGAACAACTTCTGGATTTAATTTAGATGGTGAATATAAAGTAATTTATACAACCCCTTATGAACCAGTAGAAGCTTCTTGAAGTGTTGATCCTAAAAACTCTAAACCTAATAACAATCTAGGTTTTCACTTCTTAGGTGGTTATTTAAATGAAACATTAGCTCAAGAAAGAGCGCAAATGCCTTATATCAAAGATGGTTCAACAAACAATGATGATAGAAAAATCTTTGAAACAGCATATGATGATCAAACATTTACGTTTGATCAAACAATGCTAGGTAAAGATGGCATTAGAAATAATTTAGATGTTGGGTTTAAAGCAACTAGCTTTGTAAACCTAAACAGCCCAGCAACTAATAGTAATCTAGAATCAATCGCTGCAATGATCTACTTCCGTGGACAAATTGCAATTATCCAACTAAAAGATAAAGATACATTCTACAACGCTCACTCAATCATTACAACTTCACCTGTTGATAGTGCTGCAACGATCAAGAACATTACCAACATTTCACCTGGTGATAATATCTGATACTTCTTATATAAGAATGATCAAAACAAAACAAGTTTATACACACTAACTTTACCTAAGGGTGGAACAACGTTCTCAAACAGATTTGATAAAACTAATGAATTATCTGGTTCATCATTATCAGGATCGTTTGGTCCAACTAACTTAACTGATGTTGATAATGTTACAGCAATTCTACCTTTATTAAGTAGTGCATTCTACTCAGTAGATTCAAAAGGTGCTGTTCAGTTATGATCTAACAGTGAGAAAAACCCAAACCAATTCGTGCCAAACCAAGCATTTAATAAGGACTTGAATCAGTTATCATTCCAACAAGATGCTAACGAACCAACAACTTATAAATCTGACTTCTGAGGCACAATTGAATTTAAGGGAATTGATTATCTACAAAACAATGGTTATTTCCAAAAAACTGCTAAAGAATATGAGAATAACCAAAACTTCTTAGATAACTTAATTAAATTCACTCCTGCTTATACAGGACAAAAATACCGTGTGTTACCTGTTAGTGATGAAGTAACCAATTCATTATTAAGAGTTAAGGTGCAAATCCAATACTTAGATGGTAAGTATTATGATGCGATTGATGCTAAATCAAACCGTGCTGATAAAACCTTAGTTCATGGATGAGATGGTTTTGCTTCATTACCAAACTGAGTAATTCCAGCTGTGATTGGTGGGATCTTAGGATTGGTTGCCATCTTAATCATTCTAGGGTTATCAATCGGTATTCCGATGCGAGCTCAAAGAAAACTGCAAGACAAAGGGTTCAAAACAACATTCAAAAAAGTTGATACCTTGACATCTGCTGTGGGATCTGTTTATAAGAAGATTATTACTCAAACAGCTAATGTTAAGAAAAAACCTGCTGCGTTAGGTGCATCTAAATCACCAGCTGCTAAACCAGCTAGTCCATCAGCTAAACCAGCTGCTCCTGGATCTAAACCAGCAGCCCCTAAACCAAGCGCGCCAAAACCAAGTGCTCCTGGATCTAAAC
Organism: Mycoplasma sp. E35C; assembly: GCF_019873825.1. Classification (NCBI taxonomy): domain Bacteria; kingdom Bacillati; phylum Mycoplasmatota; class Mollicutes; order Mycoplasmatales; family Mycoplasmataceae; genus Mycoplasma; species Mycoplasma sp. E35C. The sequence continues at coordinate 179,662 of NZ_CP068418.1, forward strand.
CTGGACCTAAACCTGCTACTTCTAAACCGACTGCTTAAACTAAATAATATTTATTTAGTTCAAAATTAAACAAATATAGTTGAAATTTAAAGAAAATATTAAAATCTATTTAATTAAAAAAAGAGAATTGAATATGAAGATTTCGAAAAAATTAAAAAGTTATAGCTTACTAAGCACACTGTTGGGCTTTGGGATTGTGAGTTCAACAAGCTTTGCTATTCAAAATACCAACGACAATAATACAGCCAAATTAGTTACTAAAGCAAATGAATTAACTGCGGATAAAATAAATTTAAAAGATGTAGGAACATCGAAATCTTTATTCAACTCAATTATCCGTGATGCTAATAACAACTTTATTACTAATAATAAAACTAGCATCATTAAACTTGATGGCTTTGGTAAACCAATGTATGCCTTAGACTTTGATCAAGAGTTTTCTGGCTATGAAATTAGACAAATCGTTGAAGACTACATTTCATCATCTTCTAATAAGCGTTCATACTACATCTTATTAGTTAATGAAAATGTTAATATCCACGTTAAAAGAGTGGGTAAAGATGCTGAAAAAAGAATGGAAAACCGTAAAGGTGCTTGAAATGATAATACCAAGCTAGCCATCGGTAAAGTCGACAATCCCGCTCACGTAATTAAAGTTGAAGATGATTTAACTAAATTTACTTTCAACAAGAACGGAACAGCTGATGAAATTACTGACTTCGTTTTAGATGCTCCAATCTTACCAAAAGACTTAAACAACCTTTGATACAATGCTTACTATCAAAGAGATTTAACTGATCAAGATGTAACTAGAGCTGCTGAACCATTCCCGTTCGGTCGTATTGGTGGAAATAACACTGAAGAAGCAGTTTATGACTTTGGTAACGGTAACCCTTCTACAAGTATTGACAACTCTAAGTTAAATACTTTCCAAAAAAATAAAGATGATAACACCAATGATGATGATGATGGGGTTAAAGGTGTTATTAAATCAGCATTCCAATTAGATGAGAAAATTTCTTATCCTCAATTTGATGATACTGATCAAAATGAAGATATTAGTGTAACTTTAGGTGGCAATAATAATCAAATTAATACTTGAAATGCAAGTTTAAATACTCAAAAACCATTAACTACTAATACACTAAAAGTAATTGACCGTTTATACTTAAACTCAGTTAACTCACTATCATTCATTGGTAACAGTATTTACATCTTTGGTTCAAATGAATTACCTTCACTTTGATACTACGCTTTCCCAACTAAACGTTCTGATTTAGTTGAATTAAGTCAAGTTAAAGCTGAAGATAACGATGCTGCTACTACTGATACTGGTGAATTTACTGGCGAAAATACACTAAAAACTTACAGAAGTTTTGGGATGGAAGATCAAAATGATAGCAATATCAATGTAAGTAACTCAATTGATGCTAGCAACTGAGCTAATCCAGAAGTTATTGAAGGTCGTGCTTATTTCGATTACAAATTAGGTATTGATAACGAACAACAAAACAAAACTTTTGGTGGAAGTGATGGTGATATTGCTTTCAACTCAACTGGTTCAAAAACTGTTTTAAGAAGCCGTTATGAAAACGGGGTTAAAACTAATAGCAAAGAAGCATACTTATATGTATTCGGTTATCAGTTATGACAATTCCACAAGGCAAGAAGAAATAAAGTCTTTGAAGGTGATTATTCAATTGTTTACAACACACCTTACTCACTTCTTGAAGCTAGAAGATTAGAAGAAATACAAAAGAAATCTAATGACTTCAAACCTGCTACATTACCATTAAGAATGTTAGGTGGTTACTTAACAGCTTCTGAAGCTTCTGAAAGATCTAAGATTCCTTATATCAAACAAGGAAGTGGAGAAAGAAAAATCTTTGAATCTGCTTACTCAGACAACACCTTCTCATTAGACCGTTCATTATTAGGTTTTGATGGTATTAGAAATACATTAAACATTGGATTTAAAGCTACAAGTATTGTTAACTTAAACAGTCCAGTAAGTGGAAGTGGTTTAGAATCAGTTGCTGCTATGGTTTATTACCGTGGTCAAATCGCAATTATTCAATTAAAAGACGAAAAGACTTTCTACAACGCTCACTCAATCATTACTACATCACCAATTGATACAGCTGCAACTGTAAGTAACATCAAAAATATTTACCCAGGTGATGGAATTTGATACTTCTTGTTCAAAAACAAAGAAAACAAAACAAGCTTATACACTCTAAGCTTAACTAATGGTGGAGTTTCATTCTCAGACCGTTATGACCGTGGTGGAAATAGTATTGATGGTTCTTCAATCAACGCTGCATTCACTCCAACTAACTTAGCTGATGTTGATAACGTAAACGCAATCTTACCTTTATTAAGTAATGCGTTCTACTCAATTGATAATTCAGGAAGCGTTGCATTATACTCAAACACTGAAGGTAACCCAAATGAATTTGCTAAGAACGATTCATTTGACGCAAGCACATCTAAGATTGTATTTACTCAAGAAGATAAATCTAAACCTGTATATAGTTCTAAATTCTGAGGAACAATCGAATTCAAAGGAAGAGACTTCTTACAAACTAACGGATACTTCCAAAAAACTGCTAAAGAATACGAAAACAACCAAAACTTCTTAGATAACTTAATTAAATTCACACCTGCTTACTCTGGTCAAAAATACCGTGTTGTTGCTGTAACTGATGAAGTAACTAACTCACTATTAAAAGTTAAAGTTCAAATCCAATACTTAGATGGTAAGTATTATGATGCAACAGATTCATCATTAGCTAACCAAGATCAACAAGCATTAGTTTATGGTTGAGATGGATTTGCTTCATTACCAAGCTGAGTAATTCCTGCTGTAATCGGTGGTATTTTAGGATTAGTTGCAATCTTAATTATTCTAGGTCTATCAATCGGTATTCCGATGAGAGCTAATAGAAAATTACAAGACAAAGGGTTCAAAACAACATTCAAAAAAGTTGATACCTTGACTTCAGCTGTGGGATCTGTTTATAAGAAAATTATTAGTCAAACAGCTAACGTTAAGAAAAAACCTGCTGCCTTAGGTGCTGCTAAGACTCCAGCTGCTAAACCAGGTGCACCAAAACCTGCTGCTGCAGGAGCTAAACCAACAGCTGCTAAACCAGCTGGTGCAAAACCAACTGCTCCTGGTGCTAAACCTGGTGCTCCAACTTCAAAACCAGGTGCTCCTAGTGTAGGTGCTGCTGCTCCTAAACCAACTGCTCCTAAGAAATAATTAAATTTAGAGCTTAAAAAATAAAATCAAAAACAAACCCCTAAACATTTGGCGAATAGCTATTAGTTAGGGGTGTGTTTTTTAATAAAAACAAACGACTGGTTTGTATTGAAAAACTAATAATAAGTTTTATAATTATTTATATTGCTTATTTGATAAATAATGACTAATTTATCAATCAAGTTGAATGATAGACTATTAGTTTAGAAAATAAAACTAAAACAATGAGTAAACCTAAGATCAAAAAATACTTCGTTTTTTTTATCATCTTGCTAATTAGTGCTATTAGTTTAGTATTTTTAGGGCTACACTTAAACTTTAAAAAACCTAATAATACTGACTTATCAACTAAACTTAAGAATCAATCTGTAAGTTTAGTTGAAGATAATAATGATTCAGAATTAGTAAGAAGAATTAAACAACACAGTGCTAGTCATCTACGCTGGAATGCTAATGCTAACTTTAGTTCATACCCAACCAAAGATGGTGGGTCATTAGTATTAACTAGTGATGGTGGAATTGATCGACTAGATAGTTTTGGTTATAAGAAATGATCTTATTTACCAAACAGTAATAACAAACTTGCTAGAACTGATGAAAATCAGAATTTAATTTATAACAAAAACAATAATCTAGAAACACTAACGACCACAACTGAGTTCTTACAAAGCGTTGATACCAAGATTGTTTCAGAAGCAATCCAATCTAATGAGGATGAATCGATCTTTTATCTTTTATTAGTGCCAGCACAATTAATTGATAATGAAGTTAATGATCAATTTTACAGTTTACAACAACTAAGCACGGACTTTGGGATCCAAGGAACAATCTTAAAGATCAAAGAAGATCTAAATCACGTTAGAGAATCTTATGGGATTGTTGATTATGCTAACATTTCACCAAAAGCATTAATTGATAATTATCCAGCCACATGAACTAAGAACACGCCAAGTATTTATGGAGTTAATGGTTCGTTTAAAAAAACCGAACACCCAACCTGGTTTAGTGAAGGTAATGGTGATAATTTTATCTCATTACCTTGATTACAATACATTACTAATTTAGCTAACCTTTATGAATATCAAGGTAATGTTTTCTTATTTGGTGGTAATGGTAATTGGATCAAACAAGATGATAAGGATCGCAAGCTAGCTTCGTCTTATTTATCAATGGGTGTTTTTAGGGTTAGGTTTCATGATGATAAAAACATCAGACCTAATGTTAGTGGTTATCCTTATGCTTATTTATTAAGTTCATTAACATCATCACACCAAGATACTCAAAGAGTATTATTAGGTCAAAATAAGAACTATACCTTAGTGCCAAGAATTGCTGTCGCGGGGGTTAAACCTGCTTTAAATTATTCGAATGATTATTTATTCTTATTTGGTAGTGTAACAACAGGTCTAGATGCTGATGATAATGCTAATAGTGTGGTTTTAAATAAGGATAATTATAGTGATGCTAAATTAAAACAACTAAATACACTAAGCTCAACACCACTAGTAGCAAACGATGCTAAGAAAAACTCAGTTGGTCCTAGGGTATTAGCTGGATTTTTCTTCAATCTATCTGATTTAGCCAAACTTGATGATAAGATTGATGAATCTAATGTTGATAAAACCTATTATCTTAACCAGAACTCATACGGGTTTAGAATCATTGCTCCATGAACAACAAAATCTGCTCAAACTCAAAATGATGCTTTAACAACCATTGGATCAAATAACCAAGGTGTTGAAGGAACATTATTTAATTTAACTGTGCGTCATGGTTTTAATGAAAATGATGTTGGTAATCTAATTATCTTAGATGATAGTAGTTATGCTGTTCAGGTTGGTCCTTATATTTTAACGATTGATGGTCCTTCGCCAGCCACACTACGCAATGATGTGCCATTTAACTTATTACACCAACTATCTAACCAAGACTTCTTAGTTTATGATATTAACAGTTCAATTGGGATCAGCACAATCTTTAACTTTAAGGACTTTAGGGGAATAAGAGCAATCAAAACTAACCAAACCTATTTGTTTAGTTTGTTTGCTCCAAGTTCAGCTACTGCTTCTAAACCAAAGGTTTATTATCATAGCTTCAATAAGAATACTAATAATCAAACTAACTTTTATTCACAAACAATTAATAGTGAAATCAACGGGATTGTTAATGTCTCTGCTAATGATGCACTATACATCCAATTAAATGATTATTCATTTAATAGCTTCTCACTAAGTGCTAATGCGATTTCAGACGAAGGATTAGTTAACCCGATCACTAAACGTATATCTTTCTTAGGACAAGGTAGATTCATTAATAATCGTGATATTAATCTAAATCAGAATAATTTAGCCAATCTTTTTGATTTTAATCAAAAAGAAACAACCCTTAAAAATGACTTAATTAATAGTGTTTATGAATACTATCCAGCTAAAAATAATCCAAACTACCAATTAAAACTTAAAGCTGTTGATTTAGATTATGAGCATGCTAAATTTAGATTAGTGCCTTATGTATTAAATAATCTAACCAATCGTTATGAGATTATTCCTGATAGTAATAGTCAACTAAACAGCGATGAAAGCTTTGGTAACTTTAATAACTTTACGCCAATTGATACGATCTATTTATACATTGGTGTATCAGTGCCAATTGTGATCTTTATCATCTTAATGATTGCCATCGTCTTTGTTGGGGTATCAATTATTCGTCAAAGAAATAACATGGTGAAATCATTTAATAAGAATAGCTTGAGAGTTGATGGGTTAGTAATATCAATTGGTTCAGTGTTTAAATCATTAATTACCAAATCCAAACAGTTTAAGCGTTTATCAATTAAAGCTAAAGAAGAACCAAAACCAGCATTAAAACAACTAACAGGTAAAGTTAGAACTGAACAGAATAATATAATAAATACTAATAACCAAAATAATCAGATTGTTAATAACAACCAAAACCAAGTTGTTATTAACAATCAAAAACCAGTTATTAGTAATACCAAACACATTCCATTTGAAATCAAACCAATTAAACAAACCACTCAAACAATACAAGCGCCAATCACTCCGCCAACTGAATTAAAAAAAGATGATACTAAACGGGTGAATTTCAACAAGATGCGTGAATACAAACAAAAAACTAAGATGATAGGAATTGAATAATTAAACGAATGAAAAGCGATAAAAAATACTTAAAGAGATATCAAAACAAAAAGCTAATTACTGTCATAATTAGCATTTTTGTCTTTATCGCTTTGTTGTTTTCAATTCTTGGGATCAGTTTAATTAAAACTAATCATCATCATAATAACCAAACTAATCCAAACAACTATGCACTTAACAATCATGCTGGTTTATTAGAAGATAATACTAAGCGTGATAATATCAAAGCCAACAATAATTTTTATGTGCAGAATGCTAATAATGATTATTTTGTAATGACTAAAACAGGGATCCAAAAACTTGATGTTTTTGGTAATCTGTATTATCAATTTGATTATGGTATGGAGTTTGCTAACTATGAAACCGTAGATCTAGCAGCCAATACAATCAGACCAAATTATTATTACTTATTAATTAAAAACCCGTTGATTAGCATCACGGGTTCAGGATTAATTTCATTGGTAGTTAATTCACCTGCATTTGTTTTAGAACTATACGATGATCCAAAAGCCCAAAATCCAGGATTAACTATTACCAAACGCTTTAGATTAGATGCTTATCAATTCTCACGTGACTTAGCAGGACTTTATGCTAAGGTTGGTTTTGAACCAAAACTAGCTGATAATGCTTCAAATGATGAACTAAATAATGCCAAACAACAAGCAGTTGGTTTATTAGATCGTCCAGCTAATACTTCATTCTTAAATAATTTATCGTATTTTTATTATCATTCAATCAGTAAAATTGCCTTCTTAAATAATCGTTTGGCAATCTTTGGTAGTAATGATGTCATTAGTATTTGGTATTACTTATTTAATATCAACCAAACCAACGAAGATAATAACCAACAAACTGATCAGTTTAATATCTATCCGCGTTTATTTGCCAATACCAACTTTAATTGAACATTAAAAGAACAATCAAACTCAGAACACACCAGAGCTGCTAATTTTGTTGTTAATAATGTCAAACTATACACACCAGCTTATTTCGTGGCTGGAATTAATGTTGTTAAACAAGAATTAAGAACAGAAAACGATAAGGATAATAATAACCAACTCGTAATGTATTCATTACACCTTGGTTTAATTCCAGCACCGATCTCTAAAGTATCAACAACTAGCGCCCAATACAGTCACATTATTAGTTCTTCATTTTATAGCAAGGATGATGAAGCATACTCTAATATTTTTGTTAGTGGAGCAATTTCACAATCAAAGATTGTTGAAATTACCAATAACTTTAATACGGTTAATGATTTCTTTTCATCATCATTTAGTTTAAAGCTATCTTATGATAGTAATAAATTTGATGAAAAGAAGAATAATCTAAGTCAGTATGCTTATCACTATTCTGTGCAAATTGATAATTCAACCATCAACAAAACTGGGTATGCTAATTTAATTGGGATCTTAGTGATTCGTTTAAGAATTGTTGGATTTATCTTTTCAGGTGATGATTATAAGTTTATCTCGGGTGGGGTTTATAACTTATTTGCTGATACTAGTGCAATCACGGGATTTCAATATATTACCAACATTATCTTTCATAAGGGTGTTTGGTGATTAGCATTCTATAACCCAACGACCACAACTACTTGGATTAATGAATTAAAAACAACAGTAAGCCGCACTAATCGCACGGTTTTATCAATCAATTATTCTGAAATCTATAAAGCTAAACAAGGATATAAGATCTTTTTAATCTTAGCACTAAGCCAGGATGCTTTTTATAGTTTAAGTGGTGCTGATGGTGTTGTGCATTTTAATCTGATCTATTTTGATCAAGAACAACAAAGTTATATTAATGCTGATTTTTATGATGGTGAGATTCCAGCGTTTGATAACAAACCAGAATCAAAAGGTTCAAAGCTATGAGGAATGATTAGCTTTAAGCCAGAATCATACTTATCAAACAATCAGTTAAGTAGTATGAATGCCAACGATGTGATGAACAGTTCGTTTATTCTTAATAAACTTGTTGATTACAAACCAGGGATCATTAAATTGCCAATCAAGATTATTCCAAGTGTGATTAATGATCGAACCTTAAAACTTGATGTTTTATTACCATACTTTAATGGCGAATATTATGGCACAAAACAAGCATTAAAAAACTTAGATTTCCCTTCAATCCAATATGATGGTCTAGATGCTAATCCAGTTTATGTTGTGCCAACGATTGTTGTTACTGTGATTTTAATCATCATCTTGATTGTTGCATTTGTCTTCTTGATTTTATGACAGATTAACAAGAGCAGAAAAGTGGCAGCACAATTGTTCAATCATGCTAACAATAAGATTGATAAATTAAATGATTCAGTAAATACGATTTATCAAAAAATTGAAACCAAATTATACAACCCTGCTAATGAGAAGAAAAAGCTAACTAATAAGTTCAATAAACCAAATGAAAACATCTCATATAACATCAGACATCAAAATTTAAACAACACTCGATTCATTAATCCAAACTATGGTGGTTATAAAAACCCTAATGGCTTTAATTCACCACGATACGCTAATCCAAACTACCGACCAACAACCAGTTATTACAACCAACCACGACAAGTAAACTCAACACAAGCATATCGAATGCAACACCCAACAAAAACATTTAGTCAAGCTGGATTTAATAATAAAAATTCTGGTTATACTCAAACAAGTTTTTGAAGCAATAATCCAACCAAAAAAATTAATTAGTGTTTAAACTAAAAACACTAATTTTTTTCGTAAAAAACGATCAAAAATTAATTTTTAATAACAACAAAAATAAGCAAAAAAATTAACTAAAAATTTGCTGCTAATTTCACTTAATTTATTGCTTTAAATTTTATTGTTTAAGCTCGATGCTTTTAATATTTTTTTAGATAAATTTATAATTCTTTTATTATTAAACTTTAATAATAAAAGTTGGATTTTAAATAAAAAATATTATAAACATTTAATCAAAGATTTAACTTTAAGTAATAATCCTAATTACATTAATAATTAATAAGCAAAACCAGATTTAATTAAATATAAACATAAATAATAAAGGGTATAAAATACGATGGATAATAAATTAACAACACAAAAGACTTTTATAAGTCCAATTAAAATTCAGGGTAAAAAGACAAAGTTAATAAAGAGTATAAAAGCTTTATTACCTGAAAATTTTAATTCACTTACTTATATTGAACCATTCTTAGGATCTGGTGAAGTGCTGATTAATTTAAAGCCTAAAAAAGCAATTGTTAATGACATTAATCCACATATTATTTCTTTTTTTAATGATTTAAAAAACAAAAAAATAAATTCTGAAATGATCAGAACTTATTTAACAAATGAGGGTAAAAAATTAAAAGAAATAGGCAGTGAATACTGGTATCAAAAAAGAAAAGAATTTAATAAAAAACCAAATTCATTAGCTTTCTTATTCTTAAACAGAAGTTGTTTTAATGGGATTTTAAGATTTAATTCTAAGGGTGAATTAAATACTCCGTTTTGTAATAAAAACGAAAGATTTTCCAAATCATTAATAACCAAAATAGTTAATCAAGTAATCCAAGTAGAAAAATGCTTAGAAGAATGTGATTGAGAGTTTTATTGCATGGATGTTTTTGATTTCTTATCTAAGAAATCATTAAATCTTAAAAATACATTCTATTATTTTGATCCACCATACATTAATCGTTACAGCGACTATTTTACCAACTGAACTAAGAAAGAAAATGATGAATTAATTAAAATTATTCTTGATAATAAGATTAAATTTATTTATTCAAACTGATTAGAAAGTGAATGAAGAAAAAACAACGAAATTGAACGTTTAACTAAGAATTTTAAAATTCAAAAAATAGAACACTTCTATCATGTTGGTGCAAAGATAGAAAACCGTAATTTAATCGTTGAATGTTTAATTTATAACTAAACATTCAACTTTATTTTGTAAATATTACTTTGTTGTTTTTAACAACAATTCTTTTTAATTTTTCATAAGTTTTTAAATCAGTATATTCTTTGAATTTAGAACGATATTTTGGGTAGTGCTTTCAATAATCTTCAAATATTTTTAAGCCATCTTTTTTGTATTTAGTAAATACACCATTGCCTTCTTTAAAATCATTGATATTATCAGTTTCTATACTACCAATATTTTCAGTATTGCCTGATCCTGGTTTATCTCCTGAAATTTTGTATTTTTCTTGAAAAAATCATTCAACATTATTATATGGATATTCAACTTTTTCATTAGTATTAAATATTACACCTTCAGTTGCTTTTTCATTTCTGTTATAAACAAATCCTATAACGTAGTGATAAATATAACTATCATATGGATATTGAATGTTTTTGACATTATTTCTCATAAAACTACCATATGATCCTAAGGTGAATTTTATTTTATTAGCTCTTCTATAAGTTGTTTTTATATCAATAGCAATATGCTTATTTTTACCGACAATTATGTTGAAATCGGGATAAACATTTTGTTTTTTAGTTACTTCAAATTTTCAATTATTTTGTTGGCATATTTCTTTAAGATGAGGAATTAAAAATAGTTCAAAAATTTTACCTATTAATTTTGAATCATTTCCAATTGTTATTGCTGTTTTTTTATCTGATAACAATATGCCTCTGATGCAGAATGAAAAATCTTTTAACTTTTCTTCTAAGGCGTTTTTGATGATATTAAAATAGTCGATCATAATGATTTGCTCTATTATAATCTCTACAAAGCAATAACTAATAAAATGCTTGTCTTGTTTAAGATATTTATGTCAACCAAAAATTGATAATAACCAAGATATCTTAATTAATCTATGGTTTTGATATATACAAAATAATCAATATAAATCTAATATCCAATTTAAATGTCATAGTTTAAAAAAAGTATAATTTTAATGTCAAAATAATAATCTTTATAGAAGTAAAAATACTTTTACTTCTTTAATTATTTTTATAGTTATTAAGTTTTAAAAAATCAACCAATCTGAAAGGCTAGATATTTAAATGGAGAACAAACAGATTAAAGCTGTAAGAGGGACAACTGATTGATATGATCAAGAGATGATTTTATTTGATCAGATTGCTAACAAAATGATTGAGTTATCACGATTATATTCTTATAATCGTGTAAAAACTCCAGTCTTTGAGCATGCTGAATTATTTAATCGTAACCTTGAACATTCAGATATTGTTAAAAAAGAGCTTTACCAATTTAAAGATCTATCTGATCGTTGATTAGCCCTACGCCCAGAAGGAACAGCTAGCGTGATGCGATTGGTGGCTGAACACAAGTTGTTAGATAAAAAACCATTACCATTAAGAATGTTTTATCTAGAACCGATGTTTCGTTATGAACGCCCCCAAAAAGGTAGAATGCGTGAGTTTCACCAATACGGCGTTGAGTTGGTTGGTGAATTAGATTTAGTTGATTATGTTCAGGTAATTTTGTTGGCAAAAACGATCTTAAAAACATTTAACCTTAATACGGTTTTAAACCTTAATTGATTAGGTAATTTTGCTTCACGTCAAAAATGAGTTGATGCACTAAATCAATATTTTAATCAACACATTGATCAATTAACTGAATTATCAAAATCACGCTTAAATTCTTATGGTGTATTAAGAATCTTAGACGATAAAATTGAAGCGCAAAAAGATTTTGTAAAAAACGCACCAAAGATTGATGAATTTATTTCACAAGAAGAAAAACAACAATTTCAAACTTTCTTATCTTATCTAGATGAATTAAATATTGATTATCAAATTAACAAACAATTAGTTCGGGGATTGGATTATTATTCACGCATTGTTTTTGAATTCATTCTAGAAGATAATCAAAAATCACAAAGCACAGTGCTAGCTGGTGGATGTTATGAAGATCTGGTAACTGAATTAACTAACAAAAACTATCAAGCCATTGGTTTTGCATTAAGCATTGAACGTTTTATTGCTTATTTAGATGAAACAACTAAAAATAACTTATTAAATAATTACATAAAACCAACATACTTAGTCATCAACTTAGTTGATCAAAAAATAATTAATACATTAAAATTAATTGAAGCATTGCGTCAAAAAAACTATAATGTTGTTTTTAACAACAACATTAAAAAACTTGATAAAGCAATCAAGTATGCTAATCGTTCAGAATATTCACACTTAATTATTTTGGGTAATTCTGAATGGGATAACAATACGATTACAATCAAAGATCTTAACAAACAAACTCAACAAACTATTAAGTGAGAAGAATTTATTAAATAGACCATGAAACCATTAAATTTTAATAATCGAAAAACTATTATTTCATTAAAAAATAACGAACTAATTAACCAAAATGTTGATATTGTTGGTTGAGTTAAAAACGTTCGTAAATTAGGTAATTTTAACTTCATTGAATTAGCTGATAAATCAGGGTTAATCCAATTGTTTGATAAGAATAATGAGTATGCTAATTTATCACGTGAAGATTTAATTTATGTTCATGGAAAATTACAACTTAAAAAGAATGCTAACAATAACATTGAACTAGGTGATCGCGAAGTTTTAATTGATAGCATTGATTTGATATCAAAATCAAAAACGCCACCATTCATCTTAGAAGATAAAACTGACGCACTAGAAGATGTGAGATTAAAATATCGTTATCTAGATTTAAGAAGACCGATATTACAAAAAAACTTAAAGTTAAGATCAGATTTTTTCTACCATGTTCGTAGTTTTTTAATTTCAGAAGAATTTACTGAAATTGAAACACCAATCTTATCTAAAACTACACCAGAAGGTGCCAGAGACTATGTTGTGCCATCAAGAAGTGGTGCTAATATGTTTTATGCCTTACCCCAATCACCACAAATTTACAAACAACTATTAATGATTTCAGGGTTTGAAAAATACTTCCAAATTGCCAGAGTATTCCGTGATGAAGACTTAAGAAAAGACCGTCAACCAGAACACACGCAAATTGATATGGAAGTATCATTCATGAACGTTGAACAGTTCTTTGATCTAATTGAACGGATGTTTATTTATGTCTTTGATAAGTTGTTAAATGTTAAATTACAACCAAAGTTCTTACGCATGAAATATGATGATGCAATGAACCGATATGGAACTGATAAACCCGACATTCGATTTGGTTGTTTAATTAATAATGTTTCAGAAATTTTTAAAAACCATGAGTTTGCTGTTTTTAAAAATTTTGCGGCAAAAAACCACTTAAAAGCAATCGTTTTAGATGAAATAATGATTTCATCAAAAGAACACAAGATCCTTGAAAAATATGCAAAAGATAATCAAGCTAAAGCGTTAAGTTGAATTAGTTTTGATAACAATCAAGTTGTTGATGGATCGATCAAAAGATTTATTAGCAATGATGATTTAAAAGCATTAGGATTAACTGACAAAAAAGGAACAATCTTCTTTGTTGGGGATGATGATCTAGATGTGGTTAATAAATCACTAGGTGCAGTAAGAAATCAACTAAATGAACTTTATCAATTAGCTGATGATAATGAATATAAGTTCTTATGAATTGTTGATTGACCATTATACGAATGGGATGATAAAGAACAAAAATACGTTTCAGCACATAACTTATTTACATCACCTGATGCTTCATGTTTAAATAACTTTAATGAAGATAAGAAGAATGCTAAAGCTTCATCATACGATTTAGTATTAAATGGTTTTGAATTAGCCAGTGGTGCGATCAGAATTACCAATCCAGAATTACAAGAAGAAGTGATGAAATCACTTGGTTTATCTAAACAAGAAGCTTATGATAAATTTGGATTCTTACTTGAAGCTTATCACTATGGTGCACCACAACACTGTGGTATTGGTCTAGGTGCTGATCGTATTTTGATGATTATTACCAAATCAAAATCAATTCGTGACATCATTGCCTTTCCTAAAAATAACCAAGGATTTGATTTAATGAGTAATGCGCCATCTGCTGCAATTGATGATAAGTTCTTAGACGAATTACATTTATCAATTAAGAAGTAATTATTAATCAATAATGGATTTTCAATCAGTTAATGCTCGTCTTGAAGATTTCAAAGAAATCTTAAAACAGAATAATTATTCAGAATCTAGTATTCATAAATTTATCAACGCCTTTGATTTTGCCAAACACTGACACGGTGAACAAAAACGTAAGAGCGGTGAACCATATATTATCCACCCACTAGAAACTGCAATTAAACTAGCAGAATGAAAGATGGACGATAATACGATCATTGCTGGATTGTTGCATGATTTATTAGAAGACACAAGCGTTGAAGAACGGCTGATTGTATCAACTTTTAATAAGGATGTTTTAGAACTGGTTAAGGTTGTAACCAAAATTTCGTTATTGGCTAAAAAGAACCGTGAAGGTTATTTATTACATAACGAACTAGATTACACAATCAGGGTTTTTAGTTCAATATCAAAAGACATCAGACCAATGATTATCAAGATTGCTGATCGATTTCATAACTTATCAACAATCAATTTCTTAAAGATTGATCGTCAAAAATTAATGGCTCAAGAAACCTTTGATATTTACGCTCAAATTGCTGGACGATTGGGAATGTATTGGATCAAAACCCAATTGCTAGATCTAACCTTTAAAATCATCAACCCTGTCGCTTTTGATGAAACACAATCATTAATTAATGAATGTAAATTAATTAACAGTGCTCGTTGAAAAAGCTTTGAACAACAGATCATTAAAATGCTTGATAGCAACCATGTTCATTATGAAATGACATCAAGAATTAAGGGTGTATATTCAACGTATAAAAAATTAAGTTATCGTCATAATAACATTAAAAATATTCATGATATTTATGCATTAAGAATCATCGTTGAAAATGAGTTTGATATCTATCATGTTCTAGGTTTAATTCATTTAAATTACAAATACATCCCCAAGTTTTTTAAGGACTATGTTTGTATTCCTAAAAACAATTTATACCAATCAATTCACACGACCGTATTAGTAGATAATACCCAAATCGAAATTCAGATCAGAACCAAGAATATGGATCGTAATTCACACCTTGGTTTAGCATCACACTGAGCTTATAAACTCAACCAAGATATTAGTGAAAATGATGAATATAAAACTGAAGTATTAAACCGTTTTCAAGTTGATATTTTTAATGAAAATAAAACCCAAGATATTAGTTTAATTAAAAACCTAACTAAGGGATCATTAATTGACGTTTTAGTCGCAAATAATAATAAAACTTATTCAGTTCCTGCTTCAATTAATGGATTAGAATTGGCTTATCGAGTTGATCCTAAACAATTTATTTTTTTAAATAAAATTACTTGCTTTAATGATAGTATTTCGTTTGATAAAAAACTTGATAATGGTGATGTAATTACTTTTGAATATGCCAATGAAATTAAGATTAATAATAGTTGGTTAAAACAAATCAAAAACCCAGCCATCAAAAAAGAATTAATCAGCATCATTGATAAATTAAATCAAACTGAATTAGATGACAAAATCTTCTTAGATAAATTAAAAAAATTCCTTAAGAATAATATTATTTCTGATGCTGATATTATCAAGAGAGTTAATATTTTAGGATTCAAAGATTTAACTGAATATATTAATTATGTAAATAAGATAAATTTCAAAAATAACGAGCAATATGAGTATTTTTCAAAAAACTATAACTGAAAAAAGACTCTTAAACAATTAAAAGCAAATCGCACAAAATGGTTATTTGATAAATCTTATTTTTCTGAAATTCCTGGATTGGATTTTGCTAACATTAAAATTAATAAATGTTGTTCGATCTTACCATTTATTCCATCAGCTGGAATTATTGAACGTAATGTTTTAAGTGTGCATTCACCTAACTGTAAGACGCTTAAAAAAACCAGAAGTGCTGAAAAGATTATTGCACTAAGATGGGATAATGAAAAATTAGAATCACGACCAAGATTATTTAGGAGTTATGTCAAGATTCATGGTGCATGGAGTGGAACAGTAATTAATGATATGTTATTAATTATTATTGAAAACCAAGCAAAGATCTTTTCATTAAATATTACTAAGGATAAGAAAAACAATACATTTTATGCTGAATTGGGAATTTATGTGCAAAACATGAAACACCTCAATTACATTATGGACCAGATTGCTTTAAAAGATATGTCGTTTAATTGGAACTTATTATAATAAGAAAATATGAAGAAAACTAAGTATGTATTTGTATCAGGAGGAGTTTATTCTTCTGTTGGTAAGGGATTATTTATTGCTTCATTGGCAAGTATTTTTAAACATCTAGGTTTTAAAATTAATATTTTAAAACTAGATCCATACCTAAATGTGGATTCTGGCACGATGTCACCATACGAACATGGCGAAGTGTTCGTGACATCTGATGGTGCTGAAACTGACTTAGATCTAGGTTATTATGAACGTTTTTTAGTGCAGAATTTATCTGAAAAATCTTCAATTACATCAGGTAAGATTTATCTAAATATTATTAACAAAGAAAGAAAAGGCGAATATTTAGGTAAAACCGTTCAATTAATTCCACATGTAACTAATGAGATTAAATCACGCATCTATGATGCTTCAAATAATAACGAATTTGACATCGTATTTTGTGAGATCGGTGGAACAGTTGGTGATTTAGAATCATTACCATTCATTGAAGCAATTAAACAAATTATTCATGAAAATGATGAGAATGATACTTCGTTTATTCATGTTGTGCCAATCATTAGTTTAACCAATAGTGAACTAAAAACAAAACCATTACAACACTCGTTAAAAGAACTAAATAATTTAGGTATTAATGCTGACTTTTTAGTCGTGCGTTCTAAAGAAGAATTTGATCAAAATATTTTAAATAAAATTGCCAACTCAACATACTTAAATAAGAACTGTATTTTTAGTTCAATTGATTTAAAAAATATCTACTTTTTACCGCATTATTTATACAATCAGAAGATTCATGAACGTATTGCAAATAAACTAAATTTAAGTATTAATACTAACCAAAAATTAGACGCTTGAGATGATCTTGTTTCTAAGATTAATAACCAAGCAAATGTTGCTAAAAAAATTGCGATTATTGGTAAATATACGAAGTTCAAAGATGCATACATTTCTTTAATTGAATCAATCAATTTAGCTGCTCATCATAATGGTGTTAATTTAACAATTGATTGACTAGAAGCTTCGCAATATGATGAAGCCAATCTTGATGAAGTTAATAATGTAGCCAAACAATACGATGGAATGATTGTGGCAGGTGGATTTGGTAACCGTGGGGTTGAAGGTAAGATTAAATTTATTACAGCAGCAAGAACAAACAAAATCCCGTTCTTGGGAATTTGTTTGGGAATGCAACTAGCTTGTGTTGAGTATGCTAGAAATGTCTTAAAGATGAGTGATGCTAATTCTGCTGAATTTGATGCTAAAACCAAACATCCAATTTTTAAAATTATGGATGCAGATAACAAAAACCTTGGTGGTAGTTTAAGATTAGGTGATTATTTAATTAATTTTAAAGATAACAGTTTAATCAAACAGATCTATAATTCTAACCAAGTTTATCGCAGACACCGTCATCGTTATGAATTTAATAATGATTTTATTGATAAGTTTAATGACAATAACTTCATTATTTCAGGAATCTATCAAGAAAAAAACTTAGTTGAAACAATTGAATTAAAAGATCATCCATTCTTTATTGGATGTCAATATCACCCTGAGTTTTCATCTAATATTATTAATGTTGAACAGTTGTTTGATTCCTTAGTTAAAAAAATCAAAATGTTATAATTTACCAGTTATGAAGCTATCTTTTGACTATCTATTAAAAAGTTTATTAATTATTATTCTGACGGTTTTAGCAATCGTAGGAATTGTTGTGGGAAGTGTTGAGATTGGATCAATCCAACCACAAGGACGATTTTATGATGGTGATGTTAGCACCACCATATATTTTTCACCATATAAACAAGTAAAACAAAATAGTCAAAACAACAGTTCTTGACAGGCTTCATTAAATGAAACGCTAGATTTTTCAAAGCCAAGAAATCAAGAAAATACACAATTAATTAGTAATGAATCTTGAACAACACTAGCAAACCAATATAGTAATAAATTACATGCATTAGGGTTTTCTGAAATTAACGTTTCTTACGTTGATAATGCTGAATTACCTGAAAATTTAAAGGTTGATGCTTCTTGATTAAATGATAATCAAAAATTACCTGCATTACAGATTTCAACTAATCGCACGATCAAACAAAATCCGAACGAAAGAGATCGTTTTTATCGTCAAAGATTATTTAGAAACATTCAAACAACCCTTAATAACCAATACAATTTAAGTTTAGAAACAACCGATGGTTATGTTGTTTTAGATAATGCTGATTTTATTAAAAATTCAATCCAAGTGACTAGACCGTCTGCTTCTAGTCCAAGTTCAGCATTAACAATTGAAGTTAAATTAAAGAATAACGAAAACTTCATTCAAGCTACTGATAATAATCAAAACAATAGCACTGATAATAATCAAACTAACAACACTGAGAATCAAAACAATCCAACACCTAATAACGAACAAAACCAACCATCAACTAACAACGAAACAACCAACAGCACCCAAAATCAAGATGGTGCAAACAATTCTGAAAACAAAGAAGAAACAACAGATAAACCATCTGAAAATAACCAAACACCACCAAGAACAAATAACAATAACAACCAACAATTAAAATACTTTGACAGCATTATTCCTGAAAACTCTGACTATAAAAAATCTAATGGTCAAGGTAGTGTAGAAGGATCAACTAACCCGTTATTTGCAACTAATAACACTGCAGATACGCTAGGTAATAGAAACTTAGTTTTATGAAATGATAAAGTTGGTGCTTTAAATTACGTAAGACAAATCTTTAAAGTTACTTGAAACTCTAATGAATGATTCTCACTAAATGATCAAGAAAAATCATTATGAAGTTTTTTACATGGTCGAGATGGTTTTGAAGCTAATGTTAATAATAAAAACTTAGTTACACCATTCAGATCTGCTAATGATATTCAACTAAATCATTTATATTACATTTATGCTCAACCAAAAGCATATAAAGCAGCTCCAACTGATAGTAAACAAACTAAACCAGAAGAAATAACCACTCCAGAAGCAACGAGAGAATCAAGAAGTTCAAAAACTGACTTTAGTGGTTTATTTTCTCACTTCATTTTATATGAAGTAAGAACAACTGATACATCAGGTAATCAAACTGAACAATTAACCAACTTATTCCCAACTAATGTAACAATTAATCACAATGGTAATGGGACATTAAGATTAACTAAACGTTTAACTATTGGTAATAAATACGAAGATTTAACATTTAATGATGCTAATAGTTTAGAAACACTAATTAAACAAAATGATGAACAACAACGCTTTGTGATTGTTGGTGAAACATCAAAACTAAATGATCCATTAATTAATAAAACATTTACTAATTTCAACCAATACCAATCAGGATTCTTAGCTGTTGGCATTATCTTATTATTAATTAGTTTATTACTAATCATTAGTTTCAAAATTCAAGGACTATTTGGTGTTTTTGGTTTCTTATTATCAAGCATCTTAACCTTCTTTATTTATTCAAAATTCAACGGTTTTGTTGATCTATTCAGCATCACAGGTTGAATTGGTGTGATCATCTTTAACTTCTTAGTTCAAGCATTTATCAACCTACACTTCAGACGGAATGTTTCAAATAAGATATCACTCTTAGAGTCGTGGAAGAACACGCATAACCAAACCTTCTTAAAAGCCGTTGATGTGCATTTAATTATCTTGGTAATTGGCTTGTTCATGTCATACTTATCAAGTTATGAATCACAATCAATCGGGATCTTATTAATTGTTTCAAGTTTAATTGGTTTCTTATTTAACTACGGATTAACGGTATTATTAGTTAAAATCTTTAACGCAATTAATAACTTCTCACCTAAACTGTATTTATACAAAAAAACCTACATCAACTTAAATAAAATTTCAGGTAACTTATCAAAAGATGCCATGGAATTCAATGATCTTGTTAGCTCAATTGATGAACAGGTAGAAAAAACCTTCTCAAAACAATATAAATACGAAGTAATGAATAAGAAATCACTAGCTGCATTATTCTTATTCATCGGATTAATTATTTTAGGTGCTTTTGGGTTATACCAAGCTTATAATTCTAGAACATTATTTAACAACACAGATAACTTATAC
The DNA here is from genome assembly GCF_019873825.1 of Mycoplasma sp. E35C. NCBI lineage: Bacteria > Bacillati > Mycoplasmatota > Mollicutes > Mycoplasmatales > Mycoplasmataceae > Mycoplasma > Mycoplasma sp. E35C. Next base: position 200,342 of record NZ_CP068418.1, read on the forward strand.
GGATCACTAAATACGATCTTAATTAGTTTAGGATCAACCAGCTTAATTGGTTTAGTTTATTTCTTATTAAGATACCAATGAATTGTTGTTATTGGTTATGTTGTTCATGTGATCATTAGTTTTAGCATCATTCTAGGAACATTATTATTAACCAAAAACTGAATTAGCAATAACTTTGGTTATATCTTCTTGTTGATTAGCTTATTTAGTTATATTTATGCGATGGCTAACTTCGTGTTTGGTGTGACTAATTTATATACTTATTTCAATCTGAAAGAAATTTATAAAACCAAATCGGTTAAAACGATTGTTAATAATACCACAGTAGCTAATTGAGATTTCTATCTATACTCAACATTAGTTGCAACAATTGCTTATTTCATCTTCTATGGATTAAATTATGGTGGTAATGGTCAAAACTTAAATGATCAATTCAATCCAACATTAGCATATCTAGGTGTATTTAGCTTAATTAACATCATCTTAATCAACATTGCTTCAATCTTCTTACTAAACCCATTAATTGGTTTATTAATGATCCAAAAATCAAAAACCAATGCAATTTATTGATCTAAGGTATCAATTAAAACTAAGAAAGAAGAAAAGAATTTAGATTTAATTGATGAACAATTAGTTCAAGACATCAACTTCTTTAAAAAAGCCAATAAAGTTGTTTATCACGATCAAGATGAACAAACTAATAATTAATAGTTAATATGAACGACAAACTGATTAGTGAATTAAAAAAAACAATTCTTACAGTAGATAATTTTCCTAAACCTGGTGTTTTATTTTATGACATTACACCAATCTTTTTACAACCAGAATTATTAGATCAAGTGATCGAAATAATGGCACAAAGTGCTAAAAAAGCAGGAGCAACAATGATTGCTTCGCCAGAAGCTAGAGGGTTCTTATTTGGGGTGCCTGTGGCTAATAAATTAAAACTACCATTTGTTTTAGTGCGTAAGAAAAATAAGTTACCAAGAAAAACTTTCAGTGCTTCTTATGATCTAGAATATGGCAAAAACAATGTTGTTGAAATCCACCAAGACGCCATCCCAAAAGATGCTAAAGTGATGATTATTGACGATCTATTAGCAACAGCTGGAACAGTAGAAGCAATCAGCAATCTGATCAATCAATCAAATGCGAGTGTGGCTGGATATAGTTTTTTAATCCAATTAAAAAACTTAGATGGAATTAAACGTTTAGATCAACAAAAACCAATTAATTTTATCCTTGAATATTAAATTAATTAATAGTTAAAAGGTATAATATAAAGTATATTTTTTATTAACACTTAGTTATGAAACAATCAATTGGCTTTGCTAACAACTTTTATCTTTCTCAACAAGAACAGTTTGTTAAAAAAGCATTCTTTAAAGCTCATTTTTATGCTGGATTAGCTTTCTTATTAAGCTTTGTGATAGCACTAGGCATTAGTTTTTATATTAATAAAAACTTAATTGCTAATCCGACAATTTCATTCCGCTTATTAATCAGTTCTGCAATCAGTTTGTTGGTTGGTTTTATCTTTGCATTCTTTGCGATGTGATTAATCAGACCTACTTCATCAAAAACAACGATGACGATTAATTTTTCAATCATCTGGTTGTTATTAACTTATGGATTAGCTGGAATCTTAACATCAGGTAGTCTTTATGTTGATGGCTTTAATTTTACAGAAGTGCTATCAGCATTAGTAATCGTATCTGGAGTTTATATCACGGCTGCAATTAGTGGTTATTATATGTCAAACAAGACTGCTTTTAATCTAAGAAAGTTCTTGTTTATCATCTCAATCGTGTCACTAATCATGATTGTGATTATGCAATTTGTTTATATCTTTGCATTCAACAAACAACAATTCAATATCTGATTCTTAGTAATCAACATTGTTGGTTTAATCATTTCAGTAATCAGTTTAATCTTAACTTCACAACAAACAAGAGCAGTTTTACAACAACTAGAACTAAGTGATAATAACAAACAATTAACAAGCAATTTCATCCTATATACAGCATTTGTCTTGTTTTATAATCTGTTTACTTTACTAATTTATGTAATCAGATTAATGCGTTATTTAAGATAATTAAAACTAAGACTTATTACAGCTTAAATTAATCATCAGTCAGCTTAATTAAGCTGACTTTTTTATTTATTTATAAATAAAAGCTTTTGATTAAATTCCACAAAATTAACCATTAAAATTTATCATTAAAATAATCAATGGATTAATATAATCGTATATAATATTTGTATTAACTTAATAATATGGCTTCTAAAAAAAGACACCGATTCTTATGGGGTTTATTAGGTTTTATAGCGTTCTTAATCCTTTTAATCCTCTTTATATACATCTTTTATGCTTTCTTATGATTTGATAAGAAAACAAACCCAATAAATATTTGAAATAGCTTTTTTTCAGATCAAGCATTAGGATGATTTAAACCTAATACGAGATGAGAATGAGGACAATCAACATACGAAAAGTATGCAACAACTTTACCAGATAGTGGTTCGTTATTTGGAACATCTGATAAAGTTAGAGATTGATTATATTCTTCAAATATTGTTGGAAATAATCCAAGTGTTAAAGTAGGGTTGTTTGGCTTTGCTATTCCATTATTAATTGGATTGTTATTTAGTATTATTTCGGCTGTTATTACTTACTTCTTATTAAGATTTATCATTAAATTAATTGCTAAATCAGCTAAGAATAAAAAACAAATCAAACAGAAAAAAGAAGCTAAACAACAAGCTCAACCAAATCCGTGAGCACAACAAGCAGGTCCACAATTTAATTACAACAAACCAGATTATGCATCAGTAACCAAAGAATTTTATGATGCATCATCTAATCAAACAATGAGCTTTCCTAAATATGATCCTGGTCAGGATTGAAAAGCGTTAGCCCAAGGTGCAAATCCAGCCGACAGAGAACGTGAATATAATGAATACATGGCAGCTAAAACTAGAACCATGGAATATACAAAGAAATAGTTAAATAATAGTTATGTCAAAATCGAATAAACACTTATTAACCCAAGAAGGTCTAGCTAAAATTCAAGCTGAATTAAGACACTTAGTTGATGTTAAACGTCCTGAAATTATCCGTTTAATTCAAGAAGCTAGAGAACAAGGTGACTTATCTGAAAACGCTGACTATGATGCAGCTAAAGCTAGTCAATCAGAAATCGAAGGTCGAATTAAAGAAATTCAAGATATTTTAAATTCTTATGAGATCATCAAAGAATCTGATACTAGAGAAAAGAAAGTAATTGTTGGTTCTAAGGTAACGATTTATGACCACATTGAAAAGTGTGATTTCACTTATGAAATTGTTGGTCCGATTGAAAGTGATCCAGCAAACAATAAGATTTCTCACGAATCTCCACTAGCTAAAGCAATCATGGATCACAAAGAAGGTGAATCAGCTGAAGTAAGAGGAATTGAACATCCTTACAAGGTAACAATTAAGAAAATTACACTTTAATTAAAAATAACTTATAAAATTATCTAACATTTTTTAATAATTGTGTTATAATTTTATGGGTTAAAGATGGGTAGGTAGCGAAGTGGCTAAACGCTTCTGACTGTAAATCAGACACCTTTTGGTTTCGGCGGTTCGAATCCGTCCCTGCCCACCAGTATTGGAATGTAGCCAAGCGGAAAGGCAATAGACTTTGACTCTATCATGCGATGGTTCGATCCCATCCATTCCAGCCATTATGACTCACTAGCTCAGCGGTAGAGCATTTGACTTTTAATCAAAGGGTCCCGAGTTCGATCCTCGGGTGGGTCACCATTTATGCCCAAGTGACGGAATGGTAGACGTACAGGACTTAAAATCCTGGGGTAGCGATACCGTGCCGGTTCAAGTCCGGCTTTGGGCACCAGTTTTTGCGGGTGTAGTTCAATGGTAGAACTGCAGCCTTCCAAGCTGTTAATGTGGGTTCGATTCCCATCACCCGCTCCATTATTGAATATCATTAAATAATAAGTATTTAAAGTAATTCAATAATTTAAAAACTTAAAAACACCAACTAAACATTTAGCTGGTGTTTTTTTATTTATTCTGCCAGTTAGTTAATATATAGTTAAATAGTTATTAATAATCTTAAAATTTTTAGATATAAAAAATATTTAGTTTATTATAGTTAAGTAGTTGAAATCTTATAAATTATTAAGAAAATAAAAATGTGGATAAAATAGGTTTATGAGTAAGGAAAAAGGGCAAGTTTTCACGCCAAATTGAATTGTAAAAGAAATGATTAAGTTTAGTGATATTAAAGATATTACTAAACTTAAAGTTATTGACAATGCATGTGGTGATGGAGCGTTTATTTGTGAAATAGTTAAGCAAATAATCAAAGCAAAACCAAAAAACATTAAAAAAGTTTTAGAAGAAAATGTTGCTGGAATTGAACTTGACCAAACAGCTTATAAAATGTGCTTGGTAAAATTGAAAGTTATTGAAAAAGAATTTAATTTACCTAAGATCAAATGAAATATTGAAAACGCAAATACCTTAAAAGTTTATAAAAAATATGAAAATAAATTTGATTTAGTTATTGGAAATCCTCCTTATGTAAGGATCCATAATACTGTAGAAAATTTATCTAGTTTCAAATTTTGTAACAAAGGAATGACAGATCTATTTTTAGCATTTTATGAAATAGGATTAAAAATGTTAAAAAAAGATGGTAAATTATGTTACATCAATCCTAGTTCGATCTTTAATAGTAAAGCTAGCGAAACTGCTAGGGATTATATTGTTAAAGAAAAACTTCTTACAAAAGTTATTAATTTTAAACACCAGCAATTATTTGATAAAATTACAACTTATTCAACAGTTTTATTGTTAGATAGCGCTAATAAACAATCAACAATTGATTATTATGAATGCGGATTTAATAATCCAACTAGACTTTCATATGATGATTTTGTAATAAATAATTTTTGATATTTTAGTAAATCTATCAAAAACTTGAAATCATTAAAGGAAATTATCAATAATAAAAAACCTCAAAAAATTAAGGCTAAAAATGGTGTTGCTACTTTATGCGATAAAGTTTTAATCAACGATAATTTACCAGATAGCAAATATACATTGAAAATTATTAAAGCATCAACGCTAAAACAAACAAAAACTTTATTTTTGTATGATGATAATTTTTTACCAATTACTTTTAATGATATTCCTGAAAAAATAAAAGATTATTTATTAAAAAATAAGAAAGCACTTAAAAATAGAGATCTTGAAAATAAAGATTTATGATGGGTTTATGGAAGAACCCAAGCTATTAAAGATAAAAATTATGCAAAAATTTGTATAAACACAACAATAAAAGATTTAAAATCTATAAAAATTAAAAAGACAAAAGAAGGTGAGTTAGTTTATTCTGGATTATATTTAATGATAGATAATAATTCACAAGAACAAAAAATTAAAAAAATAATATGTAATCAAAATTTTATTGATTACATTACTATGCTAGGTAAATACAAAGCAGGTGGATATTACACGTTTAATACAAAAGATTTATCTAACTATTTAAATTATTATTTATAACTCAGATTTGATTTTACTGTATCAACAATAAAGTCAATAAATTTATCATAATCATTTAAAATCATTGAGTTTCCATAATTAAAATTGTTTAACTCATGATTTTCAAAAACAAATTCGTTATTTAAACAAAAATCTTTATATTCATTTAAATCATTACAATTCATTAAATCTTTAATGTCATAGTTTTTAAATTTCTTATTTATGATTTGCAAAAAAGTTTTGTTAGGAATAAAAAGGTTTGTTTTAATATCTTCAAACGAAAGAATTTTATATTTTAACAATTTATCAGAAGTGATTTCTTCTCACTTTGAAATATGTTTAGATTGTTCAAAATAAGGTAAAAAATGATCGATAATTAACATTTGGAAATAAGGAATACCAGCTTTTCTAATGTTAGATGTTTCGCCTAACATATTCTCAAAATAATTATTTGAATTTTGAAAATAGTTACTCATAATAAATTTGATAGCAATCCCAGCTATAGGAGTTAATTCGTTATCAATAATTTTAGAAATAGTTATATCAACCTTTTTAGGCATATAGCTTCCAAATATAACTTTTTCTTTACCACCATCAAGATTTATTGAATCTATTTGATAGTCATTACCAAGTTTTTCAAAAATAGTTTTAGCTACAAAGCCATGAAGAATTTTTAATTTTTCGTTTGATCTTGGGCTTGTGTTTAAATATCTTATAAAAGCTTCTTTTAATATTTCATTAAATGATTTATTCATAAAACCCTTTAAATGGTATATATTGATTTGATTTTATCATTTTGTCTTAAAAGCATTAAATGCAAACAAAACAAAAATAAGGGGATTAATTTATTTAACACCCTTATTTTTGTTCTATAGCAAACAAAAAGACAATGGTGAGGAATACCATTGTCTTAAGATAGATTGATTTATTTGTTATTAATGAATTTATATAACACAGTTCTCAACGAACTATGCATATATATTATACACAATCCTATTAAAAAGTAAAGAATTTAAAAAAATATTTATTCTTTATAAGAACTGACCATATTAAAGAAGTGAATATCATTTAAGATATATGGTAAGTGAATAAAACCACTTGTAAAATACAATTGGTTTTTTTGTTCTTCTGATAACTTATCATCTGAACTAATAACTTTTTTAAGCTTATATTTAACTAAATAAATGTAATAAATTAATAAACCAACAAAGAATACTAAGATCATTACTCCTGGATCCATTAAGTAATGAGCTAGTTTTTTTAATGCTCGATCATCTGGGGCTTGTTTGAAATCTAAATAGTATTTTACCCCAAGAACTGTCATTATTAAACCAACAAAAAAACTAATGTAGATTAGTAGTGAAACAATGATTCTAATGATTGCTAATTTTCTTAATTCCTTGTAATTTGTCATCTTTGAAATTTTTATCAGATTAAATTATATTTTTTTAATGCTTTTTTAGTTAATAAATAATTATTTTTTTTATAAATAAAAATAGGCTTTATATCTCGTTTGAGATGTAATAGTTATTAAAAATAATTTGAGGAAATATAAAAAAAGAAAAAATGCTAAAAAAAACTAGAAAGAGTTTTATTAGTTCGTTAATGGCTTTAGGTTTTGCTGGGACGATGGTTCTATCATCTTGTGCACATGCTGGCTCACCATCAAGACCAATTTATGGTGGAGACCCTGATAATAAAGTTGGAGATACTAGTGGGTTTGGTAACAAAATTGTTATTCAAACAGCTCAAAACAGATTTTATCCATTAATGCACGCATTAAGTTCATTGGTTGAATCATATAATAATGAGTTCTTCAAGAAAGATCCGACTAACAATTTTGAAGTAGTTTTACAACAAAGTGAAGAAACAAAAGCTGCATCTGAAACACAATTAACTAGCAATGTGTTAACTAAGATCCAAGCTAAGTCAAATGATATTCCTAACATTTTATTAGCTGACTTAAATTCTGCTTACCAATTACAAAGAGTTGAAAGTTTATTAGACATCAGTGGTAGTCAAATTATTAATGCTAACTACTTTGATAGCACTATTTTTAATGAATTTAACAAAATCGCAGGTTCAGATGAATCTGTAACTACAAAAGTATACGCAATTCCATTCAACCTAACAACAGTAGATAGTTTAGTATTTAACAAACCTTTAATGAATTTATTATTTAAATTTGTAAAAGATGGTGGTGGAGAAGTTAAAGAAGATTCTAATATTTATAAAGAACTTAAGATAGAAAGTTTTAATCCCGAAAGTTATGAATCTATTAAGAACAAAAAATGATTTAACTTAGAAGTTAAAGAAAATAATGTTTTTAAAGGTGTTACAGTAGATGATAGCACTTTTGAAAACTTAGAATCAATGTTTGACTTTGCTAAAAAAATCACAGAAGGATTAAAAGTTAAATCAGAAAAAACAGTTTCAGGCCAACAACGTGATTTAAAAATTTTCATGTTAGATTACGGTCCAAGCACTTATAAAAAATACCTATGATCTAAATTAGGTAACACTAAAGAAAGTTGACTATGAAACTACAAAGTTGAAGATGGTAAAAATGAATTAGATTACACAAATCTTGAAAAAGAACAAAATCAAAATATTATTAAACAATCTTTCAAATTCTTTAAAGATTCATATGCAAAACAAGATTTAAGTGATGATCAATGACTTAAATCAATTTATTTCAGCCAAGGTGGAACTAACGACTGAGCATCATGAGACATCAGAACTTATGACACAGCATTTGCTATTGCTCCACATGTAGGTTGAAACCAATCAGTTATTTCTCCATTCTCAATTAATACTTTTGGTAAAAAAGCAAATGAAGCTCTAACTGAAGAAGATGTAACAAACGTTCAAAAGAAATTTGCTAGTCAAAAAGATGTTCTTTGAAAAAACCAATTAACAAGATACGAAAAAGATCAAAAAGAAAGAAATACTTTCTTAATCGGTGGATCATCTCTTGTTGGTGTTAAAACTTCTGCTGAGCGTGATAAACAAACAATTAAATTCTTAGAATGATTGTTCAATGATGACACAATTATTCATGATGAATCATCTATTTACAACAATCAATCAATTTCAAAAGTATTAAACAGTAAATCTGCTTACGATATTACTTCTAAGAAAGCTCTATCAAAAGAAGCATTAGATAAATTAAATAAAGAAATCGAAGGACAAGAAACAAAAGTTAATAAATTCTTCGAAGAAAATTCATTATACGCAAACATTAAAGATCCTGATTGATCTCAAATTTATTTAAACAAAGGTGCAGCAGCTTCATTAAAAGACTGACTTGACTTCAAAGCTAAATTAGAAAAAGAACCAAGTAAAAACTCAATTGCATTCATTAACAACGATAGCAAATCATTAACTATTTCAGCTATTATTAATAAAGCGATCTTTGATATTACAACAAAAGCTGGTTCTAACTTATCAGAAGAACAATTAATAACTAACATCAAAGAACAACTTGCCAGAGATATTTAATTACAACGGATCTTTTAAATAGATCGGTTTAATATCTTCTAATTCAGTTAATTCAAAATTAGAAATATTAGTAATTAGATTTTCAAAAATATCGACATTTTTGTAGTTTTTAAACAACGAAAGGTCGGTATTTTTTTTACACATACATTCATAATCTTCATCACTAAGCATCTGAATGCAACCGATATTATCACGATAAACACTTACGTATTGTTTGCTTGATTTGGCATCAATACAAGATATACCATCACCATAAGGAACTTGTAATTTTAACGAAGAAATTGTGTATACTTCTAAATTTGGTTCAACGGTTTTTCAAGTTTTAGCAATATTTGTTCCAACTCTAACACCACTAAATGATCCAGGACCAGTTGTGATATACAACTTTTTAATTGCTTTTTTCTTGACCTTATTTTGTTTTAAGAAATCATCAATTTTTTCAACAACAATATCAACTAAATTCTTGTTAATTTCAATTGAATTGAAATTAAAGATTTCTTCTTTTTCATCGTCAAATAAAGCGATATTAATCTTATCTAAACAAGTATCAATAAATAAGCAATGTTTTTTCATAACTAATTAAATAATTCCTTTAATTCTTGGTGTAAATCTAAATGCACATCAAATAGTTTTTTCATAAACACTTCATCAGGTTGAACTTCAAAGAACAATGGGATGTTCTTTGTTGGATGAGTTAGTTCTAATTGATAAGCATGCAAGAACTGCTTGTAATCAGTTCTTTGTTCGCCTTTAATTCCATATAATGGATCATTAACAATGTTGTGTTTAATAAAGTCCATATGAACTCTGATTTGGTGTGTTCTACCTGTTAATAATTCACATTTAATCAAAGCATACTTCTTGTTTTGATTAATCACATAAAACTTGGTAATTGCATCTTTTGGGTTCTTAGTGTTTTCAACACCAAATTTTAAATCATGATCTTTTAAATAACCAATTGGAGCGTTAATTGTTGCATGTAGTTCATTAAATGGATAATGAACGATGGCTAAATAATAACGCTTCATTGTTCTTTTAGAAATCTGGGCTTGGATTTTTTCTAGAGCTTTAAAGTTTTTAGTAGCCACAATTAAACCTGTGGTGTCTTTATCTAGACGGTGGGCTAAATAAACCTTATTGTTATTATTGTGATACATCAAACAATTTAATAAGGTATCAGGTTCATTATGAGTTGTTGGGTGTGACAACATGTTGGTCGGTTTATTAACAATGATTAGATCATCATCTTCATAAACAATGTTTAATTCTTTCTTAAAAGGTAAGATTTCTTCTTTGGTTTTGTTGAATACGCTTTCATCGTATTCAACATCAATTACATCTGAAATTTTTAGAACAAAGTTATTCTTATTAATTAGTTTGTTATTAACTTTTACTAGATCATTAACAATTAAATAAGAAGTTTTATTTCTTGAAAGATTTAAACGGTAAGTTAAGAAAACATCCAGACGAATCTTTTCGTGATCTTCATTTATAAACTTATGCTTAGGCATGAATATTTTGTGTGCTTATCAGATTAATAAAGTTAATTAATTATTGTTTTAATTCGATTGATTAATTAACTGTTTTTAGTTAGTAGTTTCGCTTTTAGTTTCTTGATTATTTTGATCAGTTTTTTTGTTATCTAAATCAGGTGTTTTTTGTTGTGACAAATTGTTGTTTTCTGTTGGTGATTGATGATTAACTTTTTTAATAAAATCATCGTTTTTATCGTTAAAATTAGCTTTTTTTGTAAAATAACAACCTTCATTAAATCTTGAACAAGCTAAGAATTCAAACCCCTTATCATCAACCTTTCTAATTAGTTCATGATTACATATTACACAGTTAATAGAATTCTCAACATTTATTGGTTTAGCTTGATCGATTAATCTAATATAACTACATGATTCGTTTGAACAAATAATGTTCTTTTGTTCTTTAATCATTAGTTGGTAATTACAAAAAACACATTTGTTGTTTTCAAACTTATCTCAACCTTCTCTTTGAGTTGCATCAAGATCTTTTCAACCATTGATTTGCTTATTCAATGACTTCTTATTTTTTTCTTTTTTGAAATCAACAAAGAATTCAAATATCATCATCAAGAAGATTAAAACAAATCCACCAACAATACAAATATCAGCAAAATTAAAGATCGCTGATGTTCCTAGAAATTGGAAATAATCTAATACAGAATTATATTCTAACGTTGAACCAACCTTGATTGGGATTGCTCGATCAATTACATTTGATAAACCACCAAATAAAATTAAAGGTAATAATACCAATAATGTTTTGTTGGCTGTAAATAAGAATGTGATTAAAAAAATAATAACTAATGCACCTTGCAATAAGTAAGGTCAAACACTACTTTCTTTTAATAATGAAAACCCAACTCCTGGATTGGTAGTAACATTAATTTGTAAGAACCCTTCACCTTTTTGGGTGCCAATTCCAACTTGATGTTCAAAATAATCTCTTAATAAAAAAACAATTAAAAGAATTAAAAAACCAACCAAAACCAGGATTGGGTATTTAATCATTGATAATCGTTTTGTATTGGCAACTTTGAATTGTTGCACCATTCTGACTTTGGTCTTTGTTAGAAAACGTTTAAAAGCATACATAATAACAATTTTAAATTAATAAATGATTTTATATATTTATATATTTTTATAAATGTTAAAATTTTAATAGTGTTTGTATAAACAAAACAACCTAATACACAAGACATTAGGTAATTCGTGCTTATCTAAAGATGAAAAAAAATATTAAAAGACAGATTAGAATTGCGGCTATTGTAGCTACGGAAGTTGATGATTTAGAACTGATTGTTCCAACAGATTTATGAAGAAGAGCTAAGTTTATTGTTGATTATATTTCAATAGAAAAAAAGAACAGTGTAACCTTAGCACAAGGGACTTCAATCAAATGTGGTTTAACCATTGATAAATCAAACTTGATGCAATATAATGCGATTTATCTTCCAGGTGGTCAGGGTTCTAAACGGTTTGGTGATGATCCTAAATTAATTCATTATTTAACTAAATTTAATGATAAGGAAAATCGCAGTTCAAGATTTATCTTAGCAATCAACCAATCACCAATTGTTCTTAAAAACTTAGATCTATTAGGAACTAAAAAAGTTGCAGCCAACGATGAACACAAAGAAGCTTTAGGTGCTAATTTTGATAACAAATCAAATATCCTTCATTCAGACAACTTCATCACAGCAAAAGCAACAGGTCACGTCTTTGATTTCGCAATTGAAGCAGTTAAGATTTTAGGAACTAAAAAAGACGCTGATGAACTAGTAAAAATGATTTCTTACAAAAAATAAGAAATCATTTTTTTATTCATTTTTATCGTAGTTTTTTAATTATTTTTCAAAAGTTGGATCAACACTCTTAATAAATTTAGTAGTAATATCTAAGAACTCATTTGTGTGTTCATAAAATGGCACATGACCTGAGTTTTTAATGATCTCGAATTTAATATTTTTATTAAGTGATGAGATGTGTTGAATTGATTCATTTGTTGGCACCATTTTGTCAGTATCACCAAAAATAATCAACATTGGTTTTGTTGCTGATTGATAACCAAGATCGCTCATTCTGCTCATGTCTTCTAGAACATTAACTGATAACATTGGTTTTAATGTTTCAAAGTGATTTTTTAATTGTTTATATTCATCAGCTGCCACTTTATCAATTTGACCTCTGAATTCTTTTTCAGGATCGAAGTATAAAGAATAAAATAATTCTTTCATATCTTCTGGACCCTTTGGACATAATAGATCAATTGTTTTACAGTTTCCAAGAATGGCTCTATTTGCTGGTGCTTCTAGAATACTTAATTTAAGTCGTTCTGGAATTTGGTGGTTCATAATTGAAGTTAATCCACCACCCATTGAATGGCCAATTAAGATCACATCTCTTAGATCGTGCTTTTCAAAATATGCTTTAATTACTTCTGCATAATACGGAATACTTAATTCTTCAGGGCTGCTAAATTTACTATTCCCATGCCCTGGCATATTAACTGCATAAAAGCTGCAATTATCGTAGTATTCTCATAATTTTTTCTTAACTTTGTAATTAGAACTAAAACCGTGTAAATACACGATTTTGTGCTTTGCGTTTGGTCTGATTAGTTCAAAACTATCAATTTTTGATAAGTCAATATTGTTTGTCATAGTTGTGTGCTTATATCATAAAATTAAACTTTTTACTCAAAAATTTTTATTTTATGATATTATTTTATATTGCTTTTAGATTATTCCTTATTTATATAATACTATACAGTAATCTAATTGTTAAATCAGGAGCCAATTTGTGAAAAAAAACTCACCTTATCGTATTACTGAGTATTCACCCCGAGTAGTCAGAAGAGACTATTCAAAAGTTCATAACAATTATAACCCTGGAAATTTACCAGGTATCCAAGTTAACGCTTATAAACAATTCCTTGATAAGGAATTAGAAGAGATTATTGGTTCATATTTCCCGATAAAATCACCTAACGGAAAATATTCTGTTGAGTTCCATGGAATGAAAATTCTAGAACCAGAAAGAACCAAAGAAGAAGCTAGTGCTGAATCAAAAACTTACGAAGCTAGCTTATATGTAAACCTGTCATTAATTAACCACCAAACTGGGACTGTTAAAAAAATAAATAAAAAAGCAGGTAAAGCAAACGCTGAAGGGATTTTCTTCTCAAACATTCCGTTGATGACAGAAAACGGAGCTTTTATCGTTAACGGGATTGAAAAATTCGTTGTTGCTCAAATCGTAAGATCACCAGGTGCTTATATCTTAAATAAGTCACAAGTAAAACTATCTAACTCAAGAAAGAGAAACCAAGAAGGTTATATTTGTGAAGTGTTCCCATCAAAAGGGACATTAATGTTGTTCTATATTGCTGAAAACAAAGATTTTGTTCAAGCAGTAGTAAGAGATGTTGGTGGTGAAAGTGCGAAGGTGTTTTCAATCACTACGTTATTAAAAGCATTTGGTTTAAGTGAAGTTGAAATCAGAAAGATTTTCAAAAACAATGATTACATTGTTAAATCATTAGAATCTGAATTCTATAACGAAAAACAAATTCTAAACGAATCAGATGTTGCTCAATTAATTCGTGATGTTGAAACCGATCGCATCACTAAGGTTAAATCTTTACCAATTGATCAAAAATGAAAGAATTTAGTTTTAGATTGATACAAACTAAATCAAGAAAAACAAGATTTAATTAATGCTGGTGATCCTAACCCTGTTAAGATTGAATCATTAGATACTCACATTGGTGTTGTATTAAGAAAATTAGTTTGTGAAAAAGCAGCTAAACACGTAATTCAAGAACTTTCAATTTCAACAAGAAGTCTTGATAACGTTGTGCAAAAAGAAGAAATTTCTTACCAATCAATTTTATTACAACACTTCTTCCAAAAGAAGCGTTATGATCTATCATCAGCTGGAAGACACAAATTTGTTCGTAAGTTAAGAATTTCTGAACGTTTATACCAAAGAACATTAGCTCAAGATATTGTTGATCTTGATGGTAATATCGTTCTAAAACAAGGAACTTTAATGTTAAAAGAACAAATTGATTTGTTCAAAAAATTATCTAAAGAAAAACGCTTAAAGATCCTTCACAACATTGAATTTGTAAACCCTGATTTAAACAACAAGTTCTGCGATAACAACACATACGAAGAAGTTGATATTTACATTAATAACGATTTAAGGGATGAGACTACGCAAATTATCGGTATTGATGGTTCAAACGATTCTATCGAAACATTAACATTAGCCGACTTAATTTCAATCATTTCATACATCGTAAATTTACCACACAACATTGGTTCATACGATGACATTGATCACTTAGGTAATAAGCGCTTAAAACTGATTAATGAATTATTAAAATCTAAGATCCAAACTGGAATGATGCGAATTGAAAAATACATCAAAGATAAACTTCAAATCGCAGACGGTAATAATAAAGTAATTGATCCAGATGCAGATGCAAACGATCTACCTCCTGAAAAGAATACTGAATTAACTGTTAAGTCAGTAATTAATCCAAAACCATTCCAAATTGTGATTAAAGACTTCTTTAATACACACCAATTAACACAATTCTTAGATCAACAAAACCCGTTATCAGAATTAACTAATAAGAGAAGAATTTCAGCGATGGGTCCTGGTGGGATTTCAAGAGAAGACCCTAACCTAGACATCCGTGACGTGCATTATTCTCACTATGGAAGAATCTGTCCAATTGAAACACCAGAAGGTATGAACATTGGGTTGATTATGTCATTAGCGTTCTATGCAACTATTGATAAGAATGGTTTTTTAATGACACCATACTTAAAAGTTGAAAACGGTAAGATTACAGATAAAGTTGAACACTTAACAGCATTAAGAGAAGATGAATACATTATTGCTGAAGCTTCTTCTTATATGGATGTTAATAAAGATGGAACGATCCAAAATGAAAAGATTATTGGACGTTACCGTTCATCACAAGATCTTTATGCTCCAACTCAAGTAGATTATATTGACGTATCACCTAAACAAGTAGTGTCAGTAGCTGCTTCATTAATTCCGTTTTTAGAAAACGATGACTCTTCACGGGCATTAATGGGTGCGAACATGCAACGTCAAGCTACGCCATTATTAAAACCATATTCACCATTAGTAGGAACTGGTGTTGAATATAAGATTGCTCAAGACTCAGGAATGTTAGTGGTAGCTAAAAACCCTGGGGTGGTTTCTTATGTTGATGCTAGCAAGATTATCATCAAAGAAGATGATGGTAAATTAGCAACTTACAAACTATTAAAGTTTGTTAAGTCAAATAAGAACACATGTTATAACCAATCACCAATTGTTAGTGTGGGCGAAAGAGTAGTCGCTAACCAAGCAATTGCTGATGGTCCAAGTATGAAGAACGGAGAAATCGCATTAGGTCAAAACGTTCTAGTTGGATTCACAACTTGAAGTGGTTATAACTACGAAGACGCCGTGATTATTTCTGACCGTTTATTCAAAGAAGATGTATATACATCAATTAATATTGATGAATACGTAATTCAATGTTTAAGAACTAAAAACGGTGATGAAGAAATTACCAGAGATATTCCAAACGTTTCAGAAAACGCTAAACGCTACCTAGATGAAGAAGGTGTGATCATGGTGGGTGCTGAAGTTAAAGAAGGTGATATCTTAGTTGGTAAAATCTCACCAAAAGGTCAAGTTGAATTAAGTCCAGAAGAAAAATTAATTCAAATGATCTTTAATGAAAAAACACGTCCAGTTCGTGAATCTTCATTAAAAGTTCCAAACGGTGGTGATGGAATTGTTGCTGGTATTAAGCGCTTTAGTATTGCTAACGGTGATGAATTAGATGATGATGTATTAGAACTAATTAAGGTTTATGTTGTTCAAAAACGTAAGATCCAAATTGGTGATAAAGTAGCTGGTCGTCACGGTAACAAAGGGATTATTTCTAAGATCGTGCCACAAGAAGATATGCCGCACTTAGAAGACGGAACTCCACTTGACATCTTACTAAACCCATTAGGGGTGCCAAGCCGTATGAACATCGGTCAAATCTTTGAATTACACTTAGGTTATGCTGCTAGAGAGTTAGCTAAAAAACAACTTGTAGAAGCTTGTTTTAATGATGATTTAGCTAATGAACTACACAAAATTTATGGTTTAGAAAAATCAAAAACTGCTAGCTTAATTAAGTGTCTAAAAGAACACATGGCTTCAATTAATGTGACAACATTAAAAGATGCACAAAAACGTGTGAAGACCATTGATATTGACATCGTATTAAAACAAATTGGTTTAAATTACGATGATTTAGCATTCAAAACAGCAACACCTGTCTTTGAAGGTGTGAATATGGATGATCTAAAAGACATCATGACCGAAGCTGGTATTGATCCAGAAAAAACTGAAGGTAAATTCAAACTAATCGACGGAAGAACAGGTGAAGCATTTGAAAAACCAATTTCAGTGGGAATCATGTATATGTTAAAACTTGACCACATGGTTGATGATAAGATTCACGCTCGTGCGGTTGGTCCTTATTCTAAGATCACCCAACAACCACTTGGTGGTAAGTCACAAAACGGGGGACAAAGATTTGGGGAAATGGAAGTGTGAGCTTTACAAGCTTATGGTGCAGCGCACAACCTTCGTGAAATTTTAACAATTAAATCAGATGACGTTCGTGGAAGAAACTTAACATACAATGCGATCGTTAAAGGTTTAAGTATTCCAGAGCCTGGTGTTCCAGAATCATTCAAACTATTAACTAAAGAACTTCAAGGTCTAGGTATGACACTAAACGTTCTTTATGATGATGATTCAATTGAAAACATCAACAACATTTCAGTAGTAGACGAAAGCATTGATCCAAAACCACAAGAAACTGAATTTGATAGCTTCAGCTTAGACGACTACAACGACGACAACTTCTAATATTTACAACATATCAACTAAGTTATGGATAAACTGAACAAGAAAAATAAAACAAAACGCATTCGTGGATTACAAATCTCAATCGCTTCAGCCGAAGAAATGCGTTCATGATCTCATGGTGAAGTTAAAAAACCAGAAACGATCAATTACAAATCATTAAAACCAGAAACTGATGGTTTATTTGATGAAGCAATTTTTGGTCCTGTTAAAGACTTTGAATGTGCTTGTGGTAAGTATAAAAAGATCAAACACCGTGGCCGAACTTGTGAAAAATGTGGTGTAGAAATCACTGAAGCAATCGTAAGAAGAGAACGTATGGGTCATATTGATCTAGCCGTTCCTGTTGCTCACATCTGGATGACTAAAGAATTACCTTCACCTTCAAAGATTTCATTAGTATTAGATGTTTCATATAAAGAAGTTGAAGAAGTAGTTTATTTCGTAAACTACATCGTTTTAAACCCAGGGAATTCACAAAACCCTGTCTTTAAGTTCAAAGAAGTATTAGATCTATCAGGTAAGGGATCAAAATCTTCAAGAATTAAATTACGTAAAGTTTTACGTGAAATTAAAGATAAACACCAAAATGACAAACACTCAATCGTTTATCGTAGAGCGAGTGATTATTACAACAAACTGAAAGAATCAACATTACCATTCTCAATTGATGAAGTGGCAAAATTCATCGAAGCGCACGCTGGTATTAAACTAGGTATTGGTGCAGAAGCTATCCTTGAATTATTAGAAGGTGTTGATCTACAAAAAGAATATGATGCAATTAATGAAGAATTAAAAGCATATTCTAAAGAAAAACTAAATAGCACTAAGGGTGAAAAAGAAGACCAAAAAGTTAAACGTGCTTTACGTCGATTAGAAACCATCAAGTGATTAAAAGAATCTGGAATCAAAGCTTCAAATATGATCTTGAAGGTAATTCCAGTAACTCCTCCTGACACTCGTCCAATTATTCAATTAGATGGTGCTAGATTTACTACAAGTGATATTAATAACTTCTATCGTAGAATTATTATCCGTAACGAACGTTTAAAGAAGATTATTGAACTAAAAGCGCCATCAATTATTCTTAATAACGAAAAACGGATGTTACAAGAAGTTGTTGATGCATTATTTGACAACTCATCACGTAAAAAACCAATTACAGCTAAGGACAAACGTCCATTAAAATCACTAACTGATCGCTTAAAAGGTAAGCAAGGGTTATTCAGACAAAACTTATTAGGTAAGCGTGTAGACTACTCTGGTCGTTCAGTTATTGTAATTGGTCCAGAACTAAAAATGTATGAAGTAGGAATTCCTGCTCCAATGATTTTAAAATTGTTCAAACCATTCATTATTCGTGAATTAATTCGTCGTTTTAATGATGATGGACAAGAAATCAAACCAATTGCACCAAACATTAAGATTGCTGAACAAATGATTGCTCAAAAAGCAGAACGCATTTGGGAAATTGTTGATAAAGTAATTAAAGAACGCCCTGTTTTATTAAACCGTGCGCCAACATTACACCGTCTAGGGATTCAAGCATTTGAACCTAAGATTGTTGATGGTAAAGCAATTAGATTACACCCATTAGTAACAACAGCGTTCAACGCCGACTTCGACGGTGACCAGATGGCTGTTCACGTGCCGATTTCAAAAGAAGCGGTTGCAGAAGCTAGAGCAATCATGTTAGCTTCATGACATATTCTAGGTCCAAAAGATGGTAAGCCGGTTGCTACTCCAACTCAAGACATGGTGTTGGGTAACTACTACTTAACAACTGAAAAACGTGGTCAAAAAGGTGAAGGAATGATCTTTACTAGCTTTGATCAGGTAATTTTAGCTCATGAAGCTAACCAAGTTTCAGTTCATGCTTTAATTGGTTTAAGAACTAAATCAATGCCTAAAAAACCATTTAAAAAAGATGGAATTTTAATTACCACAGTTGGTAAGGCGATCATGAACTCAATCATGCCAGAAGAAATGATCTTCTTAAATGATGGTGATAACTTATTAGATCTAGATGACTCAAACATCGTTTTACCAGGTGAAGATTTCAAAGCTAAATTAGCAAAACGTCCAATCTACAAACCATTTGGTAAGAAGACATTGTCTAAGATTATTGAAATTCTTTATAAGAATTTCCCACTTCCAAAAGTTCCTGAAATTCTTGATAAAATTAAAGAATTTGGTTTCAAATACTCAACCTTATCTTCAACAACAATCTCAGTATTTGATATTCCTAAATATGACGATAAATCTAAATATATCACCGAAGCTGATTTAGAAATTATCCGTCTAAAACGCATGTATGAAAAAGGGTTATTAACTGATGATGAACGTTATACTCGTGTAATTCGTTTATGATCAGAAGTTAAGGACAACGTATCTAGTGATATTAAACAAATCATTACTCGTCCAGAATACAAAGATAACTCAATTGTTGTAATCGCTGACTCTGGTGCTCGTGGTAACATTTCAAACTTTACCCAATTATTCGGGATGCGGGGATTGATGTCTAAGTCATATAACTATGACCAAAAGATTAAATCTCAAGTAATTCGTGATACCATTGAAGTTCCAATTAAACACTCATTCATTGAAGGTTTAACCATCAATGAATACTTCAACTCATCATACGGTGCTCGTAAGGGTATGACCGATATTGCGATGAAAACATCAAAATCAGGTTATATGACTCGTAAGCTAGTTGATGCTGCACAAGAAGTAATCATTAATGATTCTGACTGTAATACTAATAAAGGTATTGTGGTTTCATCAATCTACAACTCATTAGATGGTGGTATTGTTGAAACGTTAGCTGAAAGAATTGCAACAAGATATACAATCGATCCAATCGTTGATGAAAAAACTGGTGAAGTTTTAGTTGAAGCAAATTCATTGATTACAAGTGAAGCTGCTGAAAGAATTGCTAAAGCAAATGTAACCAAAGCATTCATTCGTTCACCAATCTATTGTCAATCTGTTAAGGGGTTATGTCAAAAGTGTTTTGGTAATGACTTAACAACAAATGACTTAGTTCAAATCGGAACAGCAATCGGGGTGATCGCTGCACAATCAATCGGTGAACCTGGTACGCAATTAACCATGAGAACGTTCCACACTGGGGGTGCTGCGAACGAAGGTAACATTACTCAAGGGTTTGAACGTCTAAAACAAATCTTTGACGTAGTTGCTCCTAAAGAATGAGAATTAGCAAAAATTGCTGAAAACGAAGGTGTTGTTCAATCAATTAGTGCTAACGAATACGAACGTATTATTTCAGTAAAAAACCAAATTGGTGAACTAGAAGAATACCGTGTGCCGTTAGATTCTGTAATTCGTGTTGAACCTAACCAAGATGTATATCCAGGATTAAAACTAACCGAAGGTTCAATCGACATCAAACAATTATTAAGAGTTGCTGGTATTGAAACTGTAAGACAATACTTCTTAGAAGAAGTTCAAAAAGTATACCGCTTACAAGGGATTGAAATTGCTGATAAATACATCGAAGTGACAATCCGTCAATTAACTAACAAACTTCAAATCATTGATGTTGGTGATTCTAACTACTTCGTTGGTCAAACTGTTGACATCAACCAATTTAGAAAAGAAACAACTAAGATGTTAATGGCTAACAAACGTCCAGCTGTGGCAATCAACCAAGTATTTGGTTTAGATGAAGCTCCAGCTAAGACTGGTTCATTCTTATCAGCTGCTTCATTCCAAGACACCAAGAAGATCTTAACTGACGCTGCTGTGAAGAACCAAATTGACTACTTAGTGGGTCTTAAAGAAAACGTAATTCTAGGGAATTTAATCCCAGCTGGAACTGGATTCATGAGTTCAGAAGAAATTATCAAAGCTGGTGAAGATGCTCTTGAAAAAGAATATTAATCTTTATAAAACATTAGTTTTATAGAAATATAAATATCAAATCAACCAATTTTATGGTGCTATAATCCTTATTATTAAAAGCAAAAAGTTTTAATGAATAAGAAAAAGAAGATTGTTTTAGCTTTTGGATTAGCAGCTGGATTAGTTAGTACAGTCAGTGCAATTAGTGCAGTTAGCTTAATAAAAACGCAAAAACCTCATAATCAAAACGGCGATCAAACTAGATATGATCTAAGTCTAACAACGATTGGTGATCAAACCAAAGGCGCTCTTGATGAAAAGATTAATGAAGAAGCAAAATATCATGCTAAGTCTTCTAATATATCAGGTTTTGAACTAATCAACCAACCTTCATTAAAATCAAAATCAATTTATTTAGCATCTAATACGATTAAAAACGAACTTAACCAAAGATTAGCTAAGATCGTTAAGGATTCAAAAAATAAGGTAATTAGTGCTGATGTGAATAGTTACATCGTTCAACTATTCCAACAAAACGAATCAAACTTTAGTATTAATAAAACTGATGTGCAAATTGCCACTTCTGATTCTGATGTGAGTTTATCAGTTGGAATTAATGCTAATTATGAAATTAAGAATAATTCAAAAAACACCAAAACATTATTAATTGAAAATCATAAATTTGATGTTTCAGGTGAAACAACTTTAAAACTTAATTTATACACTGATCGCAATTTATCATTCTTAAAAGAAGCAACACCATTCATTGATCAAAACAATAATTTAAACTGATCAATGGATAGAATTTATGTTCATCTAGAATCAAAAGATGGACTATGAAGAAGAGATTTTATTACTAACAACTTCGTTTTTAATAAAGAAAAATCAGCACTAAATACTAAGATTAGTGATGTTAAAGATGGTTATTCTGAATATGATGCCATTAAGAACTTTGTTGGTGAAAATAAACTATTAAATAACAACCTAAATGAATCAAACTTAAAAGATTCATTAAGACATAATTTTGAAGATAAGTTCAATTTAGCCAAGCAATATGCTGGTTATATTTATTCAATTAGTAATTGGATGATTAACCATCGAAGTGAAACTTTTGATATTGCTAACTTCTTATATGATAATGCCAAAACCATTAGTGAAGTAATCATCTTTGGTCTTGAAAAAGCACTAAAAACATCTGAAGTTAAAAAACTTGAAACCACAATTTATGACATCTTAACTTCATGATCAGCTAAGAAAAATGCCAAATCAATCTACAAGATTATTTGACAACAAAAAGATGTTATTCTTAACTTCTTGAAAAAAACTAAATTAGTTGATCTATCTGCTTATCAATCAATTATTGATGATTTCTTTAATACGATCAAAGAAACTAATCCTAATAAAGCGGCATTAGAATTACAAGATAAGGTTATTCAGTTTATCCCGACAATCAAAAACTTAGTTAAACCAGAATCACCATTCTATCCATACTTAGATTTATTATTAAAAGTATTAAATAGCAAAACCCCATACTTTATTGATAGTGTGATTAAAGATAGCGCTGTCTTTAAACCAATTTTAGATTTAGCTTTTGATAAGGTTATTCCTTATTTAGATCCAACTTTCAAACAATTAGTTATCCAACACAAACAAACGTTTTATGATTTATTAATCAATAATACCAAAACGTCGTTGGATGATTTGTTATTACCATTTTTTGCTAACAACTTTGAAACGATCATCTCATTATTAAAGATGTTTAATATCAACATCAATCTAGATGAACCAATGATCAAGTTTGTCTTTGATAATTTCATTAAGGACAATAAAAAATTAAAAGACAAAGCAGGGTTGGATAATATTGTTGCTATCCTATCTGATTTAATTCAACTAATCAGTCCAGAAAATTTAGCAAAAATATCTTTCACACCATTAGATAAAAACAACAATCCAATTGAAATCATTAGCACTAATGATGAATTAAAGATCAAACATATTGATTATGGTTATTCAGTTAAGTTGGATAATTTAGTATTAAAAAATTCAACGGTATTAAAACTAATCGATTTAATCCCCGAAGAAGAAAGATTATCAAAAATTTTAGATAAATTCTTCACTGATCAAGCGATCGATGACACAACCAATCAAGCATGAGAAACTGCTAGAAACTCACAAACCTTTTTAAACCTATTTAATCTTGAAGCAACAATCAAACCACAAATTAAACAAAACATTGTTACTTTAAAAAACAAACTAGCAGAAGCTAACTTAAAGAACTTTGTTAAAGAATTAATTTTTGGTAATTTAAATCCAAATCCAGATGAAGCATTCTTTCAACTAAAAGGTAATATTGATGTTTCACTAACAGGTGATAATTTACAAGTTCTACCTTATTACACCCAAAAAGATAATAAGATGAAATTGGATTATCAAATTTTAGGAATCCAAAAAGAAATTAATATTGGTAATTTACAAAAGAATTCAAAACTATTAAATCTTGAATATACCAATAACAATCCTGTGATTACTTACATGGATTTATCAAAACAAATCTTTAATTTAACAAGACAATTTTATAAAGATTTATCACCAACATTTGATAAACAATCAATTAAATTAGTTGATAATTTAGCATTATCATTTAGCAATCCAATTTATCTTGATAATAAAAAACCAATCAATAGAATTGTTAAAAATGCTTATATGCCTGGTTTAACAATTAAAGATCTAACCAAGCAAAAACAATTCAAGATTACTAGTGAAGAAGCAATCAAAGATTGAAATACAACTGATTTAAATAATATTAAAATTAGTGATCTAACAAAAGGTAAGTTTGCTAACTACATTAGTGTTGAAGGTGTTGATCAAAGATATCTAACCCAATTAACTCGACCATTTAGCACTGGTAAATTAAATGGTAATATCCAGTTTAGTATTAGTGTTCAAGTTGCATGATTTTGAAGAACTGAACAAGTCAATGCAAAATTATCAATTGAAGGCAAAGCACTAGCGTATGATCTAATCCTGCCATACAATGCGTATGATGTTTCAGATGCTAACAACCCAACATTTAGTAATAAAGTATCTAAGACTTATCAAGGTGTGGATTTTAATTTTGCAGCTTAAAATCAAGATTAATTAGTTCTTATTAATTGCGTAATTTGATTAAACAAATTAAAATTAGATATTAAACCTATTTTGAATTTAGTCTAATTAGTTTAGTTATTCAGTTATCAAATTTTTAATTAGCCGCAATGAGTATTTTTAAAAAAAGAAATAATGATCCAAAACCAAACAATCTAGATAATCAAGTTTCTGGAAATAGTCTAGAAGCTTTTTTAGATGATGAAATTGCAATTTTAGATCATTTTGATAAGAATAAACCACAAAAAAAACCAGCACCAATTACTCAAGCGCAAACCCCAAAATCAAAAGCGTTAATTAAAAAAGAACAAGATAAAAAATACAAAGCGGCATTAAAGAAAAATCCATTGTTATTAAAACGTAAAGCACGGTTTTTAACAGTTGGAATTACTTTAATTACATTCGGGATTGCTGGTCCGTTATTGTCATTTGCTCTTGTTAGTCAGATTAATAAGGATAATAAAAAGAAAGATCCTGAAGATAAACGTAAAAAAAATGAAACACCAATTGATCCTGGTAAAGGTTTTGAGATTGATGAAAAATTACCAGCAATCTATAATGGTTATGTTCCCAAGAAAAGCTCATCTGAAGTTGATGGTGCTAAACTAATTGATTTACCATTCCGACCAGAAGGTGTGTCGGTTGAGTCATACCAAATTCATGGGCGGTTGTTAGATATCTTAGTTGATCAAATTAAGTTCAATTACGGAGCGTTATACTCTGATATTTCCAACTTTGCCAGAACGATTTATAACTACAACAAAGCTTATTTCAAACCTGTTGGTGAAAACAAAGTTGAGATCAAACAATCAAATGATAAAAACCCATTACACGTTAATATTACTGGGTCATTAAAATTTAAAAACGACACATCACAAACCCAAACTTTTGTGATGTGGTATTTCAATAGTAAATACGAACAAAAAGTTGATCCTAATGGTGAAGTTGACATCAAATTCAATACCTTAAGTTCAGCTAATGATGTCAATCCATTACAACAAAGAAATTATATTGGTTCATATGATCCGATTAATTTAATTCCTGGTTTTAGTTATCTAAATGTAATCGTTACCAAGAGTGTTTATTATGATTACTACTTAAACTGAAATGTTTCAAACCTAGGATTAAGCATCAATAATCGCAAGTTGAAATTTACCAACTTCATTTTTAACAACACAGTTCCCACAACAAATATTAAGGTCTTACAAACCACTCCTGGAAAAAACCCATATGAAGCAGCCGATCAATTAGTTGGTAAGGGTAAGTTGTTAAATCGTGATTTAACAACCAAACAAATTTCAAATAACTTAAAGAACACTTTCTTAGATCTTTATTATGGAAGACTAGAAATCTTTAATCTATTACATGATGTTTTAGATTGAATTATTGAAAATGAAAATAATGATAAGTATCTGTATGAATTATTTACAGATAAAGCCGAAGCATTTGCTAGATTTTTCAGTTTTAATTTCTCATCATTAAACATTGGTTATTCAGATCAAAGAAATGCTGTGCAAAAATTAATCATTGACGCATTAAGATCAAACTCAAGAATTCCGAATGCCAAGACGGTTTATGAAGTTTTATATGACAACCTTGATGCGTTTAAATTAATTCTTAGCACATACTTTATTGACATCAGTGGTTATGATTCAATCTTCCAAAGTTTAACCAAAGACATCCATTCTGCCCGTGACTTTTATCAAAAAGTTTATGAAACCATGCCGTTATTACGACGGGTGATCCAACTATATCCAACTAGATTAAAATATTTCAATATTATTGAAAAACTATTGGGTTATTTAGATGATAATGGCACGTTAATTCCGATCCCTAGACAAGACATTTATCTAATTGATCGGGTGTTTAAATCACCAGTATTATTTAATGAAATTTTTGATTTATTAATCAATGTAACCACATCAGGTAGTGAGAATGGTGATGATATTTTCAACAAAGTTGATCAATCATTAAGTTATTCAAGTTTCTTTAATTTCTTATTTGTTAAAAACAAACAAACACTAGTCAACCTATTAACCAGCACATCAAATTATTTAGATGATCTGATTGAAGTATTTTCAACCAATAACTTCCAATTCTTAACTGAATTGATCTCTGCATTTGGGTTTAATGTTAAAAACTTTGACTCATTTATTCAAACCGCATTAGATTTAGTAGTCTTTAAAAACCCTGAATTATTATCACGTGATAAGTTTAAAGCTAAGATCTTAAACTTATTTAGTTGAGCACGCAAGATCTTAGAGCCTGCTAATATTAACAAACTAAAATTCAGTTTATATAAACCAGAAAACTTTAATAATATTGAACTGATTGAAACCAAAGATAGTTTGAAGATTAAAAATCTTGATGTTGGTTTTAAATTTGACATCAACTCATACGACATTCCTTATGGGTTTGTTTCTTCATTATTTGACTTCTTACCTGACATTCGTTTGGATGAGTTTGTTAAGTTGTTGATTGATAATGAACGTTATGAACAACTAAAAGAAAGTGCATACAACCAAGCTGTTAGAGAAGGATACGCCACCCAATTAAATCTTGGGGCATTTATTACTGGTAAATGAAGTGGTAATGGTGGTAAGGCGTTCTTGTTTGAAAAGTTTGATGATATTTGAAAAAACCAAGTAATGAAAGGGTTAACTCAAAACGGAAGAACAATCCGTGATATTGCCAATGAAATCTTCTTAGGTTCAAATAACATCGACTTAAACCGTCCAATTATTACCTTCAAAGGGACAGGGTATTTCAAATACCACGGTAAGAATTTAGACATCCTACCATACTTTAGAGTATTACCTTCAAATACGAACGAGTCCCAAATTGCTTATCAAATCTATGATGTTAAACTAGATCGTGATTTCAGAGACATCTACAAAAACATCACCTTACATTTTGAAAAATATAATTACGAAAAACCTTCAATTCCATTTGGTGATTTATCTAAAAAAGTTTATGAAACAATCGCAGATGTGGTGCGTAAATCATTACGTTTATCACTAAACCGTATTTATTCAGAACGAACCAGAATTGTTTTACCAGGTAGTGATGGTTATAAGAAAAATTTAATCTTAAATGAAGCTAATCCATATGAAAATATTGCCTTATTTTCATACGATGCCAACCTATCAGTAATCAACAACTTTGATCGTGCTACGGATGATCAAAAACGCCAAATCAGAGAACGGGTATTAAATATTCAAAACCGTAGATCACTAAGAAAAGGAATTCACCGTGATCCTCAAAGTTTAGTTACTTCGATTGATGCTGGGGGATTGAGTTTATTAGATTCACTAGTGCAAGTTAATGGTGTTGATAAAAAATGGATTGTGCGTGATAATGAATCATTAAGCACAATCTTAGAACCAAATAAGATTTCATTAGATGTTACGATCTCAGTTGGTTTGATTTCTAGAAACGTTCCAATCAACGTGAGTTATGAAACCTTTATTACGTGGTTTAAGTATAAAGTTTTATTACCTTACCCAATCTTAGATCGAACTAATCCAAACAATCCGAAGTTTGCTGTTGATATTTGAATTACCCATTTTGTATTTAGTATTGAGATCTTTGGATTTGGTGAAGTTTAATACCGTTATTTTAAATAAGTTATAATATAATGGTTATATTTTATATATTCATATATAAATATAAATTAGTGAATTTTGAATTAGTTAGTTGCTTATCTTAGAATTATTTCAATGAAACAATATTCGACTGATATTTTTAACGACAGCACTGATATGTCAGACATCTTCTTTAATGCTGATGACAGCTTAGATGATGATGAATATTTTAGTGAACGTCCCAAAGTTAATAAAGTCAAAAAGAATGTTAATTACGATAAAAAGGACCTAAAAGCACTTGATGCCAACCGTTCGAAGAATCGTTATTTTGACAAGTTATTAGTTAGAACAAAAACCTACAACTTTATAGCAATCTGGATCAATGTTGCTTATTTAGTTTCATTCATTTTGTTCATGGTGTTCTTAGGACTAAACGACTTTAGTTTTTGAGAAGCACAAACTAACTATCTGGGCGTTAGTCAGTTCTTAGGGTTAACCTTTTTAATCATCACCCTGATTGCGGGATATTTACTGTATGCGATTGTTAAGATGTTTAACAAACGCATTAAGATTTCGTTGTCTGAAAAATCGTGGGACTATTATTTATTATTTAGAAAAGCCTACACGTTTTATTTCTTACTTGGTTGGATTCCGTTGGCTGGAATTATCATTGGTGTAATCCCGCATATCGTTTTACAAAACAATGAAGAAGCTGACATCAAAGACTTGAACTTATGATACCAAGAATCAATTAGTGATCTATTGATTGATGTTAATGGTTATGAAGATGGTTTAAGAGAATTAGAAAACCAAAAAGAAAGTCTTGATGAACAGATTGAAAAACTTAATCGTGAGAAGTTATTCTTAGATCAGAAAAAGAACCAAATTGCGCTAATTCAACCACAACCAAATTTCAAAAATTCACGACAATTAGTTAATTATATTGAAGATACGGGCGCTTTTTCTGCTTCATTAATTAATGAAGTTAAATCAGTAATTACCCGTCTAAGAGAAGAACGAAGAAAACTACGTAAAGAAAACCGTAAGTTACGTGAGTTAATCAAACGCACAGAAGTAATTGATGATCAACCATTAATGCTGACATCATCAACCAGACAACTAACTTTATTTGAACCAGAAGAACCAGCACAAGTTGCCACACCAATTAAAAAACCGATTGTTATTGGTGAAACTAAAAAACAAAATAAAGACAGCGCTTCTGCTAAAACTAAAACATCAGCACCTGTTGTTGTTAAGAAAAACAAACCAACATCTTACAAGATTAAATTAACCAAAAAATCTGATGAAGATGAAGATATGTCAAAACAAAATGACTTACTAGATCTAGTAAGTTCAATGGATGAAGAACAACCAACACTAAGCTTTGATCAACTATTCAACGAGCCAGATGAAACCCAAGAAATCAAATCGTCAAAATCTGATCTATCAGCTCCTAAAAAAGTAATCACAATCAAAGCTAAAATTAAAAACAAAAGCCCAGTTAAAAAAGCTAATCGCAACTAATTATTAAATATTCAATTTAACCTTAAATATTTAAGAAGTAAATGAAAACAATGAAAGGGCTTAGGGGTGTAGTTCAACGGCAGAACTAAGGTCTCCAAAACCTTCGATGCGGGTTCGACTCCTGTCACCCCTGCCATTACTTCAAAAATAATATCAAAAATCAACCAGCTATTTGGTTGATTTTTTATTACTTATTATTTTTTATAGAATAATATTTGATTAAATTTATCTAGTTAATAGATATTAAAAATAACAACTTAATGGCTACTAAAAACAATAAAATATCAACTAATAATGATATTGATACAATTCACAAACAAATCTGAAATGCTGTTGAAAAACTGCGTGGATCAATTGATGAAATTGATTTTAAAAACTACATTTTAGGTTTTTTATTTTATCGTTTTATTTCTGAATACTTTCAGAAATATATTGATGATAACGAACGTGAAGCTGGAAATCGTCAATTTAATTATGCCAAACTAAAAGATGAAAATATAACTGATAAAATACGCAAAACCATCATTGAAGAAATTGGTTTTTTCATCTATCCTTCACAACTATTTATTAATGTTTATCAAGCATTAAATAATAAAAACAAAAACAGCGCTTATAATCTTGATAATTTAAATCAAAAGCTAGATGATAATTTTAGAAGCATCAATAAATCAACATCTTTAGCTTTAAGTGATGAAAATAATTTTACAGAAATCATCAGTCAAATTGAACTAAATGCCAAAGAATTAGGCAACAATACACTTCAAAGAAACAAACGGATTAAAGAGATTATTGATCAGATTGCTACAATTAATTTTAACTATACGATTAACAATATTAATGGTTTTGCTGATGCTTATGAATTCTTAATTCATAAGTATGGTTCATTTAATAATAAAAATAGTGCTAAATATTTTACACCAGTTGAAGTATCAGAACTTTTAGTTAAACTAGCAACTATTAATAAAGATAAGATTAAAACAATCTATGATCCTGCTTGTGGGTCTGGGAGTTTGTTATTACAAGCTAATAAAGTTTTAGGTAATAATAAAGTGATTGATGGTTTTTATGGTCAAGAGATCAATTATAAAACTCAAAACCTTTGCAAAATGAATATGTTTATTCATAATATTGCTTATACTAATTTCTTTATTGCGTGCGATGATACATTAATTAATCCTTATGATTGAAATAAGAAGTTCGAAATCATTGTTTGTAATTTGACATATCCAACTAAATGGATTGGGAACAGCAATCCACTTTTAATTAATGATCATCGCTTTAGTGTTGCTGGAACATTGGCTCCCAAAAACCGTGCTGATATGGCGTTTATCATGCACATATTATCATCATTAGATGATAATGGTGTGGCAGTTGTTGCTTGTTCATCAAGCATCTTATATCCTAAAAAAGAAATCGCCCAACAAAAAATCAGACAATACTTAATTGATCATAACTATGTTGATGCTATTATTCAACTACCTGACAACTTATTTAGTGCTGAAACTAAAACAAATATTCTTATCTTAAAAAAGAACAAACAAGACAACAAGATCATCTTCATTGATGCTAATGATCAATTTGATAAATCAACCAAAAGAATAAAACTATCTGATGAAAATATCAACAACATTCTTAATTGGTATATCAACAAAAAACCAATTAAGAATGTTTGCCAGATCATTGATTCATCAATGATCAAACACTCACAATATGATCTATCAATCTCAAAATACATTAAACAAACATTCATTAACATGAAGATTGATCATAAACAACTTAATGCTGATATTAATCAGATCATATCTAAAAGAAAAGAACTAAAAAATAATATTGATAAGTTCATTAAGGAGTTTGATGATGAACAATAAGCAAAAACAATCTTATCAATTAACTAATGAAATAACTAATAAGTATTTATTAGGTGAAATATGTGACATTTTTCAAGGAAAGATGCTAGCCAAACAAAAAGATAGTAATGGTAAATATAAATTCTTTATTGATTCTAAAAAAGAACATTACATCAACTCTTATATGTATGATGGTGAGTATTTAATCATTAATACCAACCAGTATGCTGGGGATATTAAGTATTATGATGGTAAGTTTAATATCAGCGCTGATCTAAGAGCACTAAAAGTTAATCATGATCAGGTTTTAACTAAATACTTATTTTATTTTTTGAAACTGCATTTCAAAAAATATGTATTAAGTATTATTAAAAAAAGAAAATCACCTTATCTTACTAATAATGAAATTAAATCATTTAGCGTTGTTGTGCCAAGTTTAACTAAGCAAAAAAAGATTGTTGGTATTTTAGATGATTTTAGTGATTATCTTGATGGTTTAAAAAAAGAAATGCAACTAAGAAAACAACAGCTAGAATATTATTTAGATCAAATGTTAAATGTTGATTTAGATCTAGAATAAGATTGATAAATATTAATCTTATTGTTAGTTAAATAAATAAGATTTAGCTTGAAGCTAAACTAAATAATTTTATAAAGAAGTTGTTGATAAAAATGATGGATATCTTATTGATAAAAATATATTTGTTTTTAGTTTATATATTTAAAAAAACTACGATTAAATGACATATTATTTATGAAACAACTAGTACTTAAAAAGTTATACGTATGATACTTATTAAATGAGAATTTAAGTCAAGAAGAATTAAGACAAAAACTAAATAAAGCCAAACACCAATTTGTTAGAATGTTTAAGAATGAATCATTAACATTTAAAGAGATAACTAATCAACGAATTTATTATCAATTTAATACAAATACATTTGATCAATTCTTAGTTGAATTTAAACCAATTGTTATCTACAAAGATTATGATAAGTTGATGTTAATTATTGAGCAAATAATTAACAATGCCCAAAGTATAATTAAAAACCATAAAGTTGATAACCAATTATTAGATGTTGGTAAGAATAAAATAATTGAGCGCATTAAAAGATCGCTCAATTATTTTGATATGCAATCAGCTATTCTAACGCCAGAGTTTGATAATCCACCAGGAACGTTGAATATGATTGATTTAGTAAATGAAATTTTTGTTTCTTTACTAAATGAACATATTTTAAAGAATGGTAATAAAAGAATGGCGATAACATTCTTATCAGAATTCTTATATTTTTCAGGGATCTATTTACAATACAAAAAAACTGATGATCAAACTGTTTTTGCCTTTACTAAAACCCTTAATAAATTTATTGAAGAATATCAACAAACAAGAGATCGTGAAAGTATGTTAAGAAAGTTTAAAGCATTTATTTTAGCTAATAGTTTTATTCCTTTGCAACTAGAAGCTGATGATTTAAATGAAAAAGATGTTAAAAAAACTAATGATTAGCTTTGCTAAAAACAAGACATTTAAACTTATGTTGATTTATTCAGATTACGAAAATTTATAAATTAATTTTTTAAATTAATTCAATTGAAAAAACATTATTGAAATGGTAGAATTTTCTATAATCTCAAATTATTTAAGAGATATCTATCAAAAAAAGATAATCAGAAAGGGTTAAAAATATGGACAGAAATGACAGAAAAATTAAATATTGTAAGGAAGAATTTTTAAGTAAAGAATATATCGAAAGAATATTCAGAGCTCTTAAAAATGAACCAGAATATCAAAACTATTTAAAGTTAATGGAAGAATTAAAAGACTATTAATTTAAACCAGAACATCTGAAATAGAATTATTCATTTCAGATGTTTTGTTATAAATAAAACGTGTTGATAAAAAGCTGTTTTCTTTAAAAAATAAGAAAGATCAATTTTTAAAAATAAAAGGATTAAAACTATGGACCGCAACGATAGAAAACTTAAATACCAAAAAGATGAATTTTTAAGCAAAGAATTTATCGAAAGAATATTCAGAGCTCTTAAAAATGAACCAGAATATCAAAACTATTTAAAGTTAATGGAAGAATTAAAAGACTATTAATTTGCTAGAAGAATTTTACTTTTAAAATACAAAATATTAAGCACTGTTTAAAAGATGTGCTTAATATTTTTTTTATGTAAGTTTAATAAATGATTAGCATCAGCCAAAATCAAGTTCTATTAGTTTATTTATTCTTTTTTATAAAATAGTAATTAGTATTATAGCTATATCTATAATAATAATTAAGAACGCTATTTAATAGCGTTTTGTTAATGATAAGAAGGAAGATTTAATGACAAAAGAAGCAAATAAAGCGTTACTATCAGCTAATAAAGAGCGTGATAGTATCCATAAAACAATATGAAATATTGCAGATGAACTAAGAGGAGCTGTTGATGGTAGTGAGTTTAAAAACTACGTCTTAGCTTTCATGTTCTATCGTTTTATTTCTGAACATATTGAGAATTATATTGATAAAAATGAACATGAAATAGGTGATGTTGATTTTTCTTACGCTTTATTAAAAGATAGTGGTATTGATAGCGAATTTAAAAAATCAATCAGCGAAGAATTAGGGTTCTTCATTTTACCTTCACAATTATTCTCAAACGTTAAGAAGTCGTTATTTAACGAAGCTGCGGGGGGGGGGGGTTATAATTTAGATAACTTAAATGAAAAGTTAACTAAAGTTTTCCGCAGTATTCAAAAATCTTCTTCTTCATTAACTCAAGAAAACAATTTCACCGAAATCTTCGGTGAAATTGAACTAGACTCAAATAAATTAGGTAATAACGTCCTTGAAAGAAATAAGCGTATCAAAACCATTATAGATAAAATCTCAAGTATGGATTTTAGCTATCTAAATAATAATAGTGTTGATGGTTTTGGTGACGCTTATGAATTCTTAATTTCAATGTATGCTTCTACTGCTGGAAAGAGTGGTGGTGAGTTTTTCACACCGCAAGAAGTTTCTGAACTTCTTGTAAGATTAGCAACGGTTGATAAGAAAAAAATTAAATCAATTTATGATCCTGCTTGTGGATCAGGTTCTTTGTTATTACAAGCAAATAAAGTTCTGGGTAAAAATAAAGTTAGAGATGGTTTCTATGGTCAAGAAATCAATCATACAACTCAAAACCTTTGTAAGATGAATATGTTCTTGCATGGTGTGGCTTATGATAGTTTTTCAATTGCTTATGGAAATACATTAACCCAACCTTATAATTGAAATAAAAAGTTTGAAGTAATTGTTTCAAACCCTCCTTATTCAGTTAAATGAGAAGGTGATAGTAATCCAATTTTAATTAACGATGAGCGATTTGCTCCAGCAGGGGTTCTAGCTCCAAAAAACAACGCTGATATGGCATTTATAATGCATTC
The DNA here is from genome assembly GCF_019873825.1 of Mycoplasma sp. E35C. NCBI lineage: Bacteria > Bacillati > Mycoplasmatota > Mollicutes > Mycoplasmatales > Mycoplasmataceae > Mycoplasma > Mycoplasma sp. E35C. The sequence continues at coordinate 235,285 of NZ_CP068418.1, forward strand.
TTTATCATCATTAAGTGATGATGGTGTTGCTGCGATCGTTTGTTTTCCAGGTATTTTTTATAGAAAAGGCTCTGAAGAACAAATAAGAAAATATTTGGTTGATAATAACTTTATTGATGCGATTATTCAATTACCAGAAAACTTATTTTTTGGTACAAGCACTCCGACCAATATAATGGTTCTAAATAAGAATAAAAAACATAATGATATATTTTTCCTTAACGCATCAAATCAATTTATAAAAGTTGGTAAAAAAAATAAATTAAGTTTTGAGAATATAAAAAATATAGTTGATTTATACACAGAAAGAAAAAAAATAAAATTTGTTTGCACAAATATTCCTAATTCACTAGTAAAAGAAGGGTTATATGATTTAACAACTTCAAAATATATTGAAACTAAAATCGAAAATTCAGAAAATAACATTGAACAAATAAATAAATACATAATCCAAAATGAGAAAGAAAAGAAACAACTTATCAATGATGTAAAAGAAGCTATAGAAAGATTTAAAAAGAATGATTGTTTAAGCGTTAGTAAAAAAGATAAAATTTTAAATTTATGTTCAATTAAAAGAGGAAAAAAGTTAACTAAAGACAAGGATGAAAACGGAAAATATAAATTTTTTACTTGCGCGAAAGAAGAGTTAAAAATTAATTCATGTCCTTATGATTGCGAAGCTGTATTGATAACAGGAGCCGGTAATGGTAATACAGGACAAATCAAATATTATAAAGGAGAATTCGACTGCCAATTAGGGGTTATTATATTAAGTGAGAAAAAAGATGAAAAAACTGGAGAACCGAAAACCAATATTTTACTCAAATATTTATATTACTACTTAGACAAAAAGTTTCATAAATATGCGGTAAAACTTATTTATAAAGGGATAATAGCTCATTTAAACAATAGTGATGTTGGTAATTTTGAAGTGTTAGTGCCTTCAATCGAAAAACAAAAAGAAATCGTTGAAATTTTAGACCCTTTTGCTAATTACATCAAAAATCTTGAAAAAGAAATTGAACTAAGAAAATTAGAACTTGAATACTATCAAAACCAACTGCTGACATTTGATGAATAAAAAAACAAGAATTAACATTTAACGAAAAAAACTAATATTTTATTGTTAAAAAACAAACTCGTGAATTCTAGAATTGTGATAGATATAAGCCAGAGTATTTATTATTTTTAATAAAATAATAATTGGTACTATTTATAAAAAATAGTTTCTTGTGAAGAGGAAGATTTAATGCCAAAAGATACAACTAAAGCGTTATTATCAGCTAACAAAGAACGTGATAATATTCACAAAACAATATGAAACATTGCTGACGAGTTAAGAGGAACTGTTGATGGCAGTGAGTTTAAAAATTATGTTCTCGCTTTTATGTTCTATCGTTTTATTTCTGAACATATTGAACATTATATTAATAAAAACGAACACGAAGCAGGAGATGAAAAATTCTCTTATGCTTCATTAAAAGATAAAGCTATAAGTAGAGAATTTAAGAAGGCTATTGCTGAAGAGTTAGGTTTCTTCATTTATCCTTCAGAATTATTTTCAAATGTCAAGAAGTCGTTATTCGACGAAACTGCGGGGGGGGGGTATAACTTAGAAAACTTAAATGAAAAGTTAACTAAAGTTTTCCTTAACATTCAAAGATCCTCTTCTTCATTAACCAGGGAAAATAATTTCACAGAAATCTTCAATGAAATTAAACTGGATTCAAATAAAATAGGCAGCAGCGTTATTGAAAGAAATGAAAATATAAAAAACATCATAGATAAAATCTGAAACATGAATTTTAGTTATCTAAATAATAATTACGTTGATGGTTTTGGTGATGCGTATGAGTTCTTGATTTCCATGTATGCATCCAATGCTGGAAAAAGCGGCGGCGAATTCTTTACACCACAAGAAGTTTCTGAACTTCTAATTAGATTAACAACGATTGATAAAGAAGAAATTAAGTCAATTTACGATCCAGCTTGTGGATCTGGGTCTTTATTATTGCGAGCTAATAAAGTTTTAGGAAAGAATAAGGTTATAGACGGTTTCTATGGTCAAGAAATTAATCACACGACCCAAAACCTTTGTAAGATGAATATGTTTTTACATGGTGTCGCATATGATAACTTTTCAATTGCTTATGGAAATACATTAACCCAGCCTTATGATTGGAACAAAAAGTTTGAAGTAATTGTTTCTAATCCTCCTTATTCGATTCCTTGAAAAGGAAAAGATAACCCTCTTTTAATAAATGATCCTAGATTTTCACCAGCTGGTGTTTTAGCTCCTAAATCGTATGGCGATTTAGCATTCATAATGCATTCGTTATACTTATTAGAAGATGATGGTGCGGCAGCAATTGTTTGTTTCCCGGGCGTTTTTTATAGAGATCGAGCTGAAAAAAAGATTCGTGAATATTTAGTTAATAACAATTTTGTTGATGCTATTATACAAATGCCTGTTGATTTATTTTTTGGTACACCTATTGGAACAAATATCTTGATCCTAAAAAAGAATAGGAAAGATCGTAAAATTTTCTTCATAGATGCTAGTGATGAATTTATTAAAGTTGGTGATAATAACCAACTAAGTCCTAAGAATATAGAAAATATTGTTGATTGATATAAGAATAGAAAAATAATTAAAGAAAAAACTTTTAATGCTTCATTTGAATTAATAAAAGAGAAAAAGTTTGACTTAACTGTATCTAGATATCTTGACAAAAAACTTCCAAACTTAGATATAGATATTAATGAAGTTAATAATAAAATAAAACAAATTTCAATAGAGAAAAAACCTCTTATTAAGAGCATAGATGAATTTATAGAAGGTTTTTGTGAAAATGAATAATAAGAATACATCTAAATATTCAATTGAAGAACTATGCAATCTTTCACTCGGAACATTATTGACCAAAAATAAAAATGAAAACGGTAAATATAAGTTTTTTACTACATCAAAAGAAGAATTTAGAATAAATTCGTATTCATACGATTGCGAAGCTATATTAATAAATAGATCTTGTGATGTTGGGGGTGTCAAGTATTATAATGGCAAGTTTGATGTTCAACAAAAAGTCTTTGTTTTAAATAATTTTTCCAAAAATGTTTTGGTTAAATATGTGTATTATTATTTGAAACATAAATTTAAAAATCACGCATTAAAAAATGTAAAAAAGGGTGCTATTTCTAATTTAGTTAACAATGATGTGCTATCGTTTGTGATTAAAATTCCTAATTTAGAACAACAAAAAAATATAATAAAAAATCTTGATAATTTAAACCGTTTACTTAATCTTTCTGAAAAAGAATTAGAACTTAGAAAACGACAGTTTAACTACTACTTATACAAACTAATTACCAAAGAAAACAAAGGTAAAAAATATAAGATTTCGGATATTTGTTCGGTAAAAAAAGGCGAATCTCCTATAAAAAAAACTCCATCTGGTGAGTACCATTTTGTTACGATGAAAAAAGAAGGAGCTACATCTAATAAATGTCAATTTGACTGTAAAGCTGTTTGTGTTCCTTTAGTTTCTTCAGTAGGCAGTGGAGTTGCTAAGATAAATTATCTTTTTTATCAAGAAGGTAAGTTTGATTTAGGTAATATTTTATGTGCTCTAATTCCTAAGGATGAAGAAGTTTTGAATGTTAAATATCTATATTATTACTTATATCTATTTAAAGATGTTAAATTGACAACACTTATGCGTGGAGGGGCTAATGTAGCTATGAAAACCGATGATGTTGCTGATGTTAAAATTAGCTTTCCACCAATAGAAAAACAAAAAGAAATTGTTGAAATTTTAGATGTTTTTACTAATTATACCCAAAAACTTGAAAAAGAAATTGAGCTAAGAAAATTACAACTTGAGTATTATCAAAATCAGCTGTTAACATTTGATAAATAAAAGGATTAAAAAATGGATCACAAAAATAAGGGAACGGTATTATCTGAGTATGTTTCTATTGAAAGGCAAGATACACGATATGAAACAGAAGCTGATTTAGAAAAGAAGTTTATTGATAACCTTAAAAAAGAAGGTTATGAATATATCAATATCAAAAACGAAGAAGAATTGGTCAATAATTTAAGAATTCAAATTGAAAAATTAAATAATTTTCAGTTCACCGATCAAGAGTGAAAAGAGTTCTTTGATAAAGAAATAACCAACACTAAAGGTAATGCTAAAGATAAAGCTTATTTGATCCAAAAAGAATACATTAAATCGATTAGATTACAAAAAGATGATAGTATCAAAAACATCAAATTAATCGATAAAAATGATATTTTTAAGAACAAACTTCAAGTTATTAATCAATATGAAACTGATCAAGGAAAACGCAAGAATCGTTATGATGTAACGATCCTTGTAAACGGTTTTCCGTTAGTTCATATTGAACTAAAAAGAAGAGGAGCACTAGAAGGGTTAAGAGAAGCTTTTAATCAAATTAATCGTTATGAAAATGAAAGTTTTTGATCTGGGTATGGGTTGTTTGAATTCATTCAGTTATATGTAATATCAAACGGAACATATACTAAATATTATTCAAAATCAACGAGAATTACTCATAATAATCAAGCTAATAATGCCAATGTAGCTAATAAAAACAAAAGCTTTGATTTTACCATCTATTGAGCAGACGCTAATAATAAACCGATTACTGATTTAGTTGATTTTACCCAAACATTTTTTGATAAAAAGAATTTATTAAACATTCTAACCAAGTATTGTATTTATACTGAAAATAAAGAATTGTTAGTAATGCGTCCATATCAAATTACAGCAGTAGAACGAATTATTAACCAAATCAGAGCTGCAAGTTTAACCCATAAATATGGAACTACTAGTGCTGGTGGATATATTTGACACACCACAGGGAGTGGTAAAACATTAACATCATTTAAAACTGCCCAATTAGCTTCAGAACTTCCAGACATTAAAAAAGTTCTTTTTGTTGTCGATCGTAAAGATCTAGATTATCAAACCATGCGTGAGTATGATGCTTTTGAAAAAGGAGCAGCCAACTCAAATGATTCAACTGAAGTATTAAAAAAACAATTAAGTGATGATAATGCTAAGATTATCATCACAACAATTCAAAAGCTAAATCTTTTTATTAAAAATAACAGTCATCATAAAATTTATGATGAAAAAGTTGTTTTTATTTTTGATGAATGTCACCGTAGCCAGTTTGGTGAGATGCACACAGCAGTTACTAAAAACTTTAAAAAATACTTTTTATTTGGATTTACTGGAACACCGATCTTTAATGTTAATGCTTCTAGCAACAATTCAGTTGTATTAAAAACTACTGAACAAGCATTTGGTAAACAACTTCATGTATACAGCATCATTGATGCTGTATCTGATAATAAAGTATTACCTTTCAAAGTTGAATATTACAGCACAATTAAAGAAAAAGATAATATCCAAGATGAAAAGATATATGGGATTAATAAAGAAGCAATCTATAACGATTCAAGACGGATTGAAAAGATAACCAATCACATTCTTAAAAATTTTGATATGAAAACATATCGAAATAAAAACCAATGATTTACACACAATGTGGTGGATAATATCAGTGAAGCACTTAGGACTAACAAGGTTGTTAAGAAAGCTAAAAAACTTAATGGTTTTAATTCAATCTTAGCCACGGCTTCAGTAGAAGCTGCTAGTCTTTATTATGCTGAGTTTAAAAAACAACAAGCTAATTTACCAATTAACGATCGACTTAAAGTTGCTTTAATCTATTCTTATGGTGAAAATAAAACAATTAACCAAGAAGTGATTGAAGATGAAAATTTAAATGATTACAATAAACTTAATAATTCCCAAAGAGATTTTTTAGCTAACGCAATCAAAGATTATAATGAAATGTTCCAAACTAATTTTAGTTTGGATAATGGTGGTTTTGAAAACTATTATCGCGATTTATCATTAAGAACTAAAAATCGTGAGATCGACATCTTGATTGTTGTTAATATGTTCTTAACAGGTTTTGATGCTCCTACTCTAAATACTTTATGAGTTGATAAGAACTTGCAAATGCACGGGTTGTTACAAGCATTTTCAAGAACTAACCGAATTCTTAATTCGATTAAGAATTTTGGTTTAATTGTTTGTTTTAGAGCCATCAAGAATAAAGTTGATGAATCAATTGCTTTGTTTGCTAACAAAGAAGCTAGTGGTAAGTTATTGATCAGAAGCTTTGCTGAATACTATGAAGGCTATTATGATGATAATGGTAAATTCAAAAAAGGTTATAAAGAACTGATCAATGAATTAATAAAAACATTCCCGCTAACTAACAGAATTTTAGTAGAAAACAGCCAACAAAAAGACTTCATTAAATTATTTGGACAAGTTTTAAGAACAAGAAATATCTTAAGAAGTTTTGATGAATTTGATGCTCAAAAACAAATCATTAGTTCAGTAGATTTCCAAGATTACAACTCAATGTATCTAGAACATAGAGAAAAACGTCAAAACAAAGAAGCTGAAAATGTTAATGATGATGTTGTTTTTGAAGTTGATATTATTGAAAGCGAAACTTTTGACATCGATCATATCTTAATGCTTGTTAAGAAATATCAAACAGCTCATGATAGTGCTAAAAAAGAAATCCTTGATCAAATTATGCGATGGGTGAATGCTTCACCAATCTTACGTAGTAAGAAAGAATTAATCAGGGCATTTGTAGATGTCAGATTAGAAAAAGATGATGATATTTATTACAAATGGGATGATTTTGTTGAAATTAAAAAAGAAGAACAACTTGATCAATTAATTAAAGAAGAAAATCTTAGAGAAGATGAAACCAAGAAGTTCTTTGAAAAATGCTTAGAAATCAACGAACTAAAAACTAAGGGTGCTGAGATTAATAAAATTCTGCCACCACTATCAAGATTTATTTCTAAAAATAACGAATCAAGAATTGATAAAAAACGTAAAGTAATTCAAAAATTACAAGTATTATTCGAACGCTTTCAAAAAGATTGATAATAGATTTTAATCTATTTTTATATAATTTTAATGCTGCAGTTGGTTGCTGTTTTATTTACATAAAATAGAGGAAAGTCCATGCTCGCACAAGCTGTGATGCTTGTAGTGTTTGTGTAAGTACATAAAAAATAAAATTTAGCACATTAATGATTAGTGTGACGGCGAAGAATTTGCTAAATTAGTTTAACTAACATGCAAAAGATTCATAAAGTGCCACAGAGACGAGCTAATCTGAAAAGATTAGTATGAAACGCTGGTAAACCCCTCAAGCGAGAAACCTAAATTTGGTAAGGGAACTACTAAGTAAGAATCCGAATTACTTAAAAGAATAAAGCACAGCTTTATTAGATAAATAACCAACCTTTGACAGAACATGGCTTATCGCAGCAAAATAATCATACACACCAAGAATATGGTGTGTTTTTTATTATTTTGTTGTTATAATAAAAACAAATAACAGAGGTACCTCTTTTATTTATATAAATAAAAGAAGTTGAGAAATACTCTTATTAGCTGATCTGGTTAATACCAGCGTAGCGAGTTAAATCTTAATTATGTGCCTCCTTATTTAAAACCATTTAAATAGGAGCTTTTTTAATGTATATAAGAAAAAAACTGTTTTTAGCACTAAGTTCTGGTTTATTTTTAGCTGGAATTGCTTCGTCATGTGCTAGAAGCAATGATGAATTACGTTTTGAATTAAAGATTGACCATGATGCCAATTCTGTTTTAGATTCATATCGTGATAAATTAACTGAATTAGTTTCAAATAAACTTAATAAGAAGATAAAAATTAATATCAATGTAATTTCAGATGGCAATACGATTATTGATAACATTAAAGCTAATTTAACTGATTTTGCTTTTGTTTCATCTTCAGCATTAAGAAATACAGATAGTAATGAAGTTTTGCCAAAAATTCAAACGCTAACAAGAGCATTTAAGTATGACAATCAAGAATTAGCTTATGGGCAAGAACTAAATAAAGTTAGTGAACAAGTAAATAATTTATTCAATGAAATTCCTTATCAGCAATGAACAGATGATAATCGCATGTGGGATGGGAATAAATATAGATATTTTTATGACACAAGCGATAGCTTAGTTAAATACTACCGTGGCATGATTTTGATTGGAGGTGATGTTGATACATTAACTAAAATCAAAAAAGCGTGAAATGATAAAAACTGAGAAGAGTTTGCTAGCTATGGAATTGGTGGAGGTAATACAACTTCTAACGGAAAATATCTTTACCAATTGAATTTATTAAAAAAACATTTTCAAAAAACTGATTTAACAATTAATAACTATCAAATTATTAAAGGTAGAGAAATTGGATTAAATAAAGATGTTCATATTGTGTTTGATGATATGAATTCTTTTGCTTGAACTCAAAACAATAATAAACAAGTCCCAAGCTTCACTTGAGATAAAAATGACAATAACTCAAAAGTTGAAGTTTTATCATTAACCAACCCAGCTTTATATGATATTGGTGTGTTTAATAAAAAATTAGATAAAGAAATTGTTAATGCAATAAGCGAAAGTATTATTGAACTCTCAAATCAAAATAAAGATGAATATGGAAAGACAGTTGGATACAATCATTACAAACTAATTAATGATCCAGAAAAAGAAGTTTTTGAGTTCATGGATTTATCTAAAAATTAATTAATAATGAATAACAAAATAGAGTTTAAAAATCTTGAGTTAAAACATCAAAAATATAAAGATTTTACGGTAAAAAACATAAATTTTGAACTAAATGGTTCAGAAATATTAATGTTAATTGGTAAGTCTGGATCAGGTAAAACAACACTATTAAATTCAATAACTAATAAGAAGTTAGTTTCATCTGGAAAAATCTTATTTAATGAACAGAATTTATTAGATCTTAATAAATCACAAATAAGAAAGTTTGCTAGAAATATTGGTTTTTTAGATCAAGTTCCAAACCTTATTGCAGATGATTATGTTTTTGAAAACGTTTTAAGAAATATTAAGAAAAAATGATACCAACGAATTTTTGGTTACACATCACTAAAACAGCTAGCAAAGGTTGAAGCAGTTTTAGAAAAATTAGATTTATCAGAACACATTAATAAGTTAATTAAAAATTTATCAGGTGGTCAAAAACAAAGAGTTGAAATTGCTAAGATTTTTTTTCAAAAACCAAGGCTGTTAATCATTGATGAACCGACAACAGGATTGGACTATTTAAATTCTGAAAATGTTGTTTCGGAAATAATAAAACTTTCAAAAGAATTTAGTTGTCCTGTGATCATATCAATTCATGATTTAGACATTGTTAAAAAGTTTGCAGACAAGATATTAATTATTAAAAATCAACAGACATTTTTATTTGAAAATTCAGACGATTTAACTGTTGAAAAAATTAAGCAAAAATATGATGCATAATAAATTTTTTAAAATACTAAAAATTAACAAATTTACCGTATTTTTTGCATGTTTTTTAATTTTATTCATTATTTCTTTAGCTGTTATAAATGTTAATTTTAATGCCTATGGAATAACGGTTTTTAAGAATAATTTTTTAGCTATTTTTGACCAATCAAAAGTTGATAGTTCTTCACTTTTAATTAAGACGTTTAGCTATTTATGAACAACGATAAAATATGTAGTTACAGGAACGGTTATTGGGTTTAGTTTAGGTTGTTTTTTAGGTTATTTATCAGCATTAAAAATAACCAATAATTTAACGGCATGATTGCTTAAATTGACGATAATTTTCTTTCGATCATTTCCTGTTGTAATCTTCATTAATTTATTTAATTCTTCGTTTAATTCTGATCTTTCAGCATTAATAATTATTGGTTGATTTTCAATGTTATGAGCTGCAAAATACATTTCAGATTACATTGAAAACAGTAAAATTTATCAATTTGAATTGTCATTAATGCGATCTCAAAACAAAATCCAAGCATTTTTAAATAATATTTATGTTGATATAAAAACCAAGATCCTAGTTTTATTCGCTTATTCATTAGAATCTAATTTTAGATGAACAACTGTTTTATCTGCTGTTGGATTATTGGGATTAGGACAATTAATTAACGATCCGATAAAATTAAACAATTTTGGAGAAATACTAATCCCCTTGATTGTTTTAATGATTTTCTTATTGATTAATGAAATGATCTTATTTTTATTTGAAAAATACTTAATCAAAAGAAAATCTTACGATCCCAAAAAAGATGTAAAAAAACAGATATTTATAAAAAAAATAGTTTCTTATTGAATACTTTTATCATTAATAATTTTTAGCTTATATTCAATCTTATCAATTAATTTAAAAACTAATAATTTGTTAATTTTTACCGACTTTTTTGAACGTTTATTTAATTTTAATAAAAGTTTTTATACTATAAAATCGTTTAATCAAAATCCAATTTTATTACTCATTAATTTAACATTACAAACAGTTTTAATTTTAGGTATCACATTAATTCTAGGGATCATATTTGCTGTAATTTCATCAAATTTAGTGAATAAATATGTTTCAATCTTCTTTAAATCACTGTTTTTAATCATCAGAACAATACCAATAATCATTCTTTTTAGGATATTTAATCCGTTATTTAATTCAGGAATATCAACAATAGCTATCATTGGTTCATTTCATATTTCAACATCACTATCCAAAAGAATTTATGAATCGATTAATTCGTTAAATTGAACATTAATCGATAATATGAAAACAAAATTATATACGAACTGAGAAATCCTAAAATTATACGTAATTCCTTCAATAAAAAAGGATTTAATAACAATTTATTCGTTAGAATTTGAATCAATCCTAAGATTATTAATTATACTAGGTGCTTATGGAACATCAGTAATAGGACAATTAATTGATTCGTTTATTTATAGGGATAACATTAAAAATTTAGGTAGCTATACAATTGCGATTATGGTATACTTTCAGTTAATTGATTTAATTTCGTTAGCTATAAGATATAAAAAAATTAATTTTTTTTATACTAGTTAAGTAATTAAGATGAATAATAACGAAAATCAGGAAGTTTCAAAATACACAAGAAATAAAAAAATAATGGCATTAGTGATTCTTATAATCATTATTATTATTTTTGTTTTAACTTTATTATCTATCTTTGTATTTGGTAAAAAACAATAGTTTATGGGCTTTAAAAATAATCTAACCTCTATTAAAGAAGAGAATATTTCTGACTGATATACAGAAGTAATTAGCAAAGGAAATTTAATCCATTATTCAAATATTAAGGGTTTTATGTCATTCTTACCAAATGGTTGAAGAGTGTGACAAGAAATCAAAAAAGAATTAACTAATGAGTTTGATAAAAGAGGGGTATTAGAACTTTGTTTACCTTCTTTAATTAACTACAATGACTTCTTATTAGAAAAAAAACATTTAGAGGGATTTGCTCCTGAATTATTTATTGTTACTAAAACTAGTAATGATAATGAAAAGTATGTCTTAAAGCCGACATCTGAGATTTCTTTTTGTAACTTATGAAGAGAAACATTAAGAAATTATCGTCAATTACCAATTAAACATAACCAATGGACAAGTGTTTTTCGGGTAGAAAAAAACACTAGACCATTCTTACGAAACAGTGAATTCTTCTGACATGAAATTCATAGTTGTTTTGAAAATGAACAACAATCAGATGATTTTGCTAAAAACATTTGAGAACTATATAAATCATTCATCAAGGATGTTTTATGTATTCCTTATGTGGCTGGTGAAAAAACTGAATCTGAGAAATTTGCTGGTGCTAATACCACTTATACTATTGAATCGATCATGCCAGATGGACAGGCATTACAAAGCGCAACATCACACAATCTAGGGCAAAATTTTTCAAAAGCATTTGATATCAAATACCAAACTAAAAATAATGATTATCAATATGTTCATACAATGTCAGCAGGAATTTCAACCAGAATTATTGGTGCTATCATTATGACGCACGGTGATAATGATGGTTTAGTTTTCCCGACTAAGGTTGCTCCTTATCACATTTCATTAAACTGTATTTTTGATAATACTAACGAAGAACTATTAAATAAATTGGAAGAATTAAGAAGTATTTTTGCTAAAAAATATCGTGTATCTTTAGATTTATCAAAAGATACTACTGGTGAAAAAATTAAGAATTCTCAACTTCGTGGTGATTGTTTTAGCTTATTATTAGGACCAAATGATTTAAAGAAAAATGAGATTATTTTAATTGATCGTATTAGTAAGCAAAAACAATTTATTAAGTTAGATCAAATCGTTGATGAAGTTAATAAGCAATTTGATTTATTTGATAAAAAATTATACGAAAAAGCACTAGCTGTATTTAATGATAAAATTGATAGTGCGTCTAATTTTGATGAATTTGCTGCTAAAATTGAAGCTGGAAAATTTGTTAAAGTTTATTATTGTGATGAAGAGCAATACGAAAAAGAAATCAAAGAAAAAACCAAAGCTAGTTCTAGATGTATTATTAAGCGTTTAGATGCTAATAGTGACAAGGTTTGCTTCATCTCAAATAAACCAGCCAAAGTAGAAATCTACTTTGCTCGTTCTTACTAAAAAATGTAGTATTTTATCCATAGGTTTTTATTTAAAAAATCTGGTTTTAAATAAATTGACCTGGATAAGTAAAAAAATAGAATAATCAACAAAATTATCGGTTATTATTTAAGAAAACAACAGTGAATAATCTATGTTGTGATCTTTTAAATAACCGAATTTTTATTTATCAAGCCCAAAATTAATTAGTATGTAACACTTATTTTTCTTCTTTTTTGAAAACATAAACATATCTTTAATACAAAAAGCAAAGTAAATAAAATTCCGTTTAAAGTTTTTTAATCAAGGAGAAATAAGTATGACCAATAAGTGAATTGATGATGCTAGGAAATACCTATTAAGGTATGACTTCTTCAGGCGAAAACTAGAAAATCTAGAGACCTTAAAAGCTGTGTTTAATCACAAAGCAAGTGAAGAAGAGATCATAACCATGCATTCATATGTCAATTTAATTGAAAGCACATTAAAACAACTACAAAAAGACGAAAGACAATTGCTCATTGAGTTCTTTGTGAAGAAAAAACATCGTAGCGAATTTAATTACAGCACGACAAGTTTTTATCGAGCATTAAAGAAAGCCTGTGCTAATTTCTTTCAGACCTTAGGAATTTATTTTTTTAGCAATAATGATAAGCACAACTACATATCAAATTAATGCTGATAAAGATGGACCAACAACGATTAACAAAGAAGATTATTGGTGAAAATTACAACCAATAACCAACGATAAAAATGAACCAATTAAAGATGAATATGGACTACCAATTTATTTCAGATCTTCCTTGGTTTTTCAGAATGCTTGATCAGATCAAAAAAGCATTAATCTTCACTTTGAAGTTAATATTGAAAATGAGTCATTTTTACCACCAAATTTAATCCAAAGTAATGTTCTGGTAAATAACAAAATTTATCCAACAGTTTTAAACCGTATAGCATCAGAAGGTGATACCAAAATTAAGAAAAACTGAATTAAAGTAAGTATTCCGATTGATGAACTTGAAGTTGATAAATTTGAAGAAGGAATTGAAGTTCCGATTGCTATTGATTTTTATTTGCAAAAAGACATTTTAGATGGCATTAAAAATAATCTAGAAAGTAATGCTTTAAGAATCTTAATTGAGAACTTAAGTGCTTCGCGAATTACAACTAAAATTACGTATAATAACTACATTTTCTTGCAACTAAATCGTGGTGAAAAAGAAATCAGCACCAAATACAAAGGCGATGAAAAAGAAACGCTTAGTTGATATCAACCAAACTATAACTTTTTAAGTGATTTAGATCAAATTAAAGAATTATTAACGATAAAAATTAATTCAACAGTAACAATCTTTAATTACAAATTCATTTTTAATTATGCGACTTCGGCTAATGGTTCGTCAAAAACGATTGATAAAACATATAGTAAACAAACCACATACACCCCAAATAGTGAAATTAAGTTTAGTTTAGAACCAAGCTATATTTATGACACGATTAAAAATGAAGTTATTGAACGTGATATGAATAACAATCACTACTTCTTTTTACCTAGAGGAGGAAGTGGTAGTTACAACATCCAAATTAACTTGTTAGTTAATAACGTTAAATACTATTTAGAAACTTCGAATTCGTTCAATTATTTTTCATGACTAGATAATGTAAATAAGTTAGATTTCATCGCATTTTTTCCTAAAACTATCACATCGCTTAGCTCATATGCAGTACTTGAATAATGAACAAAACTTATAAGAAAATTACCATTGCTTTATTCACTTCATTTTTATTTTTAGGAACAATTGGATTAGCTGTTGCTACTTATTTATCTAGTACTAAATCATCAGTTAAAGAAATCGATGACAAAAAAGATAATATTAAAGAAATTCACCAACAAAATAAATTAATTCCACCAACTAAAAAATACCCCTTAGAAAATAAAGAAGATAATGAAGAATTCTTTTATTATTACGTAAATATTCATCAACATTTACATAAAATTAACGAGTTTGATAATTTGATTAATTATCGTGATTATTTGTATCAAGATAATAACAACCGACCGTTTAGTGGTTTTGATGTTGTGTATTTTCAAAAGAACATTAAGAGTTGAATTTATAAAGCAATCAGATCACATAAAATGTTTCGTAATAATAACGATGATATTTACATTAATATCGATTATTTCATCGAAAACCCTAGCCGTTCAATTAGTTTAAATGTGACTTGATCGTTTAAGAAACCTATTGTTTATGAAGATAAAAACTTAAAATATTGAGATCAATTTTTAATTAAAGTTAAAGAAGATAATAAGCCATCTATTGCTTAATTTAGTTTATAGTTTAAACAAATATACTACTCATAAAAAAATTAAATTGTTATACTATAAGGGCGTTTATGGATATTTTAAGTGTCATCAATAGCATTGCTAAAAAGAAAAAAATGGCAGTGACTATAAACGAATCTAATATCAATAAAAATTACAAAGAATTAGGAATTGATTCATTAGATTTGTTTGATATTATCGTAAGTTTGGAAGCAGAATTTAAAATTGAATTTTCTGACGAAAAACTGATGAAGATTAAAACAATAAACGATTTAGTTCAATATATTAAAGAACTAAAACAATAACATTTAATCTAGGGGTGTAGTTCAATGGTAGAACATCGGTCTTCAAAACCGAGTGTTGTGGGTTCGAGTCCTGTCACCCCTGCCATTAAATTCAAAAATTGTATCTTGAAGACATAGCTAAAATGCTATGTCTTTTTTAATTTATTTAAACTTTTTATTTAAAAATTGTTTTTAATAATATAATATATTAGCATTAAGACAATAAATCTTAAGTAAGCACGGTTCAAAACCGTTGCCACTTTTGAATTTTAAGGAGAAATTTTTTTAAAATATGGCAAAAGAAAGGTACGAACGTAGTAAACCTCACGTTAATATCGGAACAATTGGTCACATTGACCATGGTAAGACTACTTTAACCGCAGCTATTTGTACCGTGTTATCTAAATTAGGTACTTCACAAGCGAAAGCTTATGATGAAATTGACGCTGCTCCAGAAGAAAAAGCTCGTGGTATTACAATTAACACAGCTCACGTAGAATACGAAACAGCTAACAGACACTATGCTCACGTTGACTGTCCAGGGCACGCTGACTACGTTAAAAACATGATTACAGGTGCTGCTCAAATGGATGGTGGTATCTTAGTAGTATCAGCTACTGATGGTCCAATGCCTCAAACTCGTGAACACATCTTATTAGCTCGCCAAGTTGGTGTTCCTAAGATGGTTGTATTCTTAAACAAGTGTGACGTTGCTGATGATCCAGAAATGCAAGAACTTGTAGAAATGGAAGTTAGAGACCTATTAAAATCTTACGGATTTGACGGTGATAACACTCCAATCATTAGAGGTTCAGCATTAGGTGCTTTAAACGGTGAAGCTAAATGAGAAGAAAAGATTCACGAATTAATGAAAGCAGTTGATGAATACATTCCAACTCCTGATCGTGAAACTGATAAACCATTCTTATTACCAATTGAAGACACTATGACAATTACTGGTCGTGGTACTGTTGTAACTGGTAGAGTTGAACGTGGTCAACTTAAAGTTGGTGAAGAAGTTGAAATCGTTGGTATTACTGACACTAGAAAAGTAGTAGTAACTGGTATCGAAATGTTCAGAAAAGAACTTGATTCAGCTATTGCTGGTGACAACGCTGGTATCTTATTACGTGGTGTTGATCGTAAAGATGTTCAACGTGGTCAAGTATTAGCTAAACCTGGTTCAATTACTCCACACAAAAAATTCAGAGCTGAAATCTATGCACTTAAGAAAGACGAAGGTGGTCGTCACACTGCTTTCTTAAATGGTTACAGACCTCAATTCTACTTCAGAACTACTGACGTAACTGGTTCAATCCAACTTAAAGAAGGAACTGAAATGGTTATGCCTGGTGACAACACTGAAATCGTAGTAGAACTAATTTCTTCAATCGCTTGTGAAAAAGGTTCTAAGTTCTCTATCCGTGAAGGTGGTAGAACTGTAGGTGCTGGAACTGTAGTTGAAGTATTAGAATAGTTCTTTAAAAAATAAAAATATAGGGCTAAGGAACTTTGTTCCTTAGTTTTCTTATTAATAAATAAAAGGAAGGTTTTGTTTTGAAAAAAATCGCATTCGTTATCGATTCTTCTTCGAATATTTTAGGTGATGAATCAAAAGATATTTACTTAGTTCCGTTAGGAATTATTGAAACTAAAAATAACGAACAAACAATTCATAACGCAAGTGTTGATATGGATTTAATAAAACTTGATGCCAAAATTAAAGATGGATCAAAGTTTAAAACATCACAATCAGCAATTGGGGTTTTACACCAAACTGTTGAAGAATTAGCTAAAAAATACGATTATATTATTGGCTTACCTATTTCAGAAAAACTTTCTAGTAACTATGCAACTTGAAAAAGTTGTGAGCAAGATTTCAAAGGGAAATTTTTCACATTCAATTTAGGTAATGTTGAAATTGGGATTGTGTGAATGTTAGAAGAAATTAGAAACTTCTTACTAACTAAAAATAACGAACTAAACCCAACAGAACTTGAGAAATTCATTGCAAAACTAAAAAATAATTTTGGTGGAGTTTTAGTTGTTTCTGATGTGAGTCAACTAATTGCTGGCGGTCGTTTAAAAGGGTTTAAAGCAATTTTTGTTAAAACATTAAAACTAAAATTACTAATCAGCATGATGCCTAACCATGGTGGTTTAGAGTATTTTGAAAAATCAAAAACTGACTTAGCAGCTAAGAAAACTTTAATCGAATTTTTAGAAGAAAAAATTAAAATTAAATCTAAAAAAATTAAAAGAGCTGCCGTTGTTACAACGATTTTAGATGATGCTCAGAATCAGAAAATTGCTGAAGAATTCCAAAAACTTTTAAAGACTGATATTAAAATTGAAATTACCCAATTTTCTCCTGTTATTGCCGTACATACGGGGATTTCAAACTACGCATTATTAGTACAAATGGAAGACTAGTTAATATGCAAGTTAGCTTATATTATTCATTCAAAAATCTTCAAGATACTTTGATTGGTTATGTTCAAGATCAAAGTAAGATTACTACCAATAAACAAGTTGGCGATGTCATCTATTTTTACGATGAAAATCAACAAATTGTGAGTTTTAACATTCTAAATGTTTCACAAAAAGAAGATTTAAAAAACACCATACATAATGAAGGTTTAATTTTCTTAAATCCAGAATTAAAAAAGGTGTTATTACAAAACTATTTATTAGAAGTAAACCAACTATCATCAGCTTATGTTGTTGGTAAGGTTGTTGAAGTAAATAAAGTTGAAAAAACTCATTTAAATCATTGTCTTGTTGATATCAATCAAGATGAACCTTTATCAATTGTTTGCGGTGGTACTAATGTTTCACAAGGCATTAAGGTTGTTGTAGTTCAAGTTGGTGGGTTCATCAATACAGGAAAACACATTGTTAAATCTGAATTATTTAACAAACCTTCGTGTGGAATGATTTGTTCAGAAGCTGAATTAGGATTAAAAAAACATGATCCAAAAGACCACAGAATTTTAATCTTAAATGATGATATGGTTGTGGGTTCTGAATTTTATCTAAAAACTTCAAAAGATGAGCAACTAAATGTTAAATACTAACGATCAAAGATTGCAATCAAAACAAAAATTAAATGAAAAGATGAGAAAACGGTTCGACGATCCTCGTCTTTTTATTGTTTTATTACGTTTTATTATCCCTGCAATCTTTGTTTCGTTTTTTGCTGCTTTATACATTTTTATTGATCAAATTATGATCATTAAATTTGTTGTTAAATCTGATGATTTAAACCCCACTTCAATTTTTGATAATAACTATTTTAATTTCGCTGATAGCACTGGTAGTTATGATTATCAAAACGATTATTTAAGTGCGACAAAAGAATTAAATAAAACACCATTTACAATTCATGATTTAATTCGTTCTTCGATCTCAATTTCTGCTCCTATTACCGTAATTATTAATGCTTTAACATTATTGATTACCATGGGGTTAGCTAACCAATTTTCAAAAGCATTAGGAAGTGGTGATGAACGTAAAATCAAAGAAGTATGAACGACAGGATTTACTACTAATTTAGTTATCAGCATTCTTAGTTCGATCGTGATTGTTGGGGTTGCTAAAATCTGATTAACCAGTTCAGCTAATGGTGCAAATGCAAAATTAAATGATCCAAATTTAGATTTAAATTCGCATGCTGCAATGATCATTGTTAAATTCAATGAACGCTTCCAAGAATTGCAAGTACAAAATGCGAGTAATTATGTTTATGTACTAGCTGGTTTATTCACAATTCAAACAATGAACCAAATGTATTTCTTATTGAACCAATCAGAAGGAAGACAATTGTTCATTTCAATCATCCCGCCGCTAGCTAATGTTGTTAATATTGTTTTTGACTACTTATTAATTCGATTTACCAATCAAGGAATCACAGCTGCTGCTTATGCAACTGTTATTGGGTGAACTACGAATTATTTAGCATATTTAATCTACAACATTATCTTAATTAAACGTAAAGAAACATACTTAGTTTATAAGGGAATGTTTAGAAAAATTAATTTCAATTGAAACTATTTATATTTAATTTTTCTAATAGGCTTAGCCAGCTTTTTTAGAAATGCTTCACTATCAGTTTCAAATGCAATTTTTCAAACCAATCTCGTCACGGTTTCAGAAAAAGTAGCATCAGATTTACCCCCTAATTATTACCAATCTTTATTTGGATCAATCACGCCAATCAGTAACTTAATGTTGCAATCTGTTTGGGGATTAATCAATGGTGGAAGAACGATTGCTGGCTATAAATTTGGGCAGAAAAATTATAAGGATATCACCAAAATTTATTGATACGTTCCAATGATTGCATTAACTTATTCGATCATTGTTTATTGTTTATTTATTTTTGGACTAAACGATATTTTCTTACAACATTTTTTTAACATCGAACAAGGTGATAAGTTGATTGCTTCTAATTTGATCTTAAAAATCACCTTAATTCAAGCAATCTTTATCGCACTAGGAATGAATGCTCAATTATTATTCCAATCAACTCAACGGATTGGTTTAGCCTGAATAAGTTCATTGATGCAAGGATTATTTACTTTCATTCCAACATACTTTATTATGTATTATGTTTCGATTGATCAAAATAATATTTATTTATACATCTGAATGCAACCAATTAATGGTATAGCTGCGTGGTTATGTAACTGGATTATTTCAATTCCTTTTGCTCATAAATATCGTGAATTCATAAGTAAGTATGACATTGGTTTAGCGATGCAACGCTTTATTAAAAAAGCTCAATTAAAAAAAGAAAATAAAAATCTTAATGAAATTAATAATCAATAATTAATCTTCAAAATTAACGATTAAAACAAACAAAATTAAATAACTAAATTATTAAACCAAAATTCATATAGTTATTATTAATTAATTTCATACATAAATAGGCCTGAATTTGGCCTATTTTTTAATGCGTTATTAAACTTTATATTAAAGTTTGATAAAACCATAATAAAAAAATCTTAAAAAAATATTTAATAAAGTTATTGACAAACAAAATATTTTGTATTATCATTATCCAGGTTGTCAGATTAAGTTCTAGCAACTGTTAAATGTTCCTTGAAAACTGAATAGAATCTGTCATTTTCTGAGAGTTTGATCCTGGCTCAGGATTAACGCTGGCGGCATGCCTAATACATGCAAGTCGATCGGATGTAGCAATACATTAGAGGCGAACGGGTGAGTAACACGTATCCAATCTGCCTTATAGTGGGGGATAACTAGTCGAAAGATTAGCTAATACCGCATAACAAGTTAACTATCGCATGAGAATAACTTTAAAGAAGCAATTGCTTCGCTATAAGATGAGGGTGCGGCATATCAGCTAGTTGGTGAGGGTAATGGCCCACCAAGGCGATGACGTGTAGTTATGCTGAGAGGTAGAATAACCACAATGGGACTGAGACACGGCCCATACTCCTACGGGAGGCAGCAGTAGGGAATTTTTCACAATGGGCGAAAGCCTGATGGAGCAATGCCGCGTGAACGATGAAGGTCTTTTTAGATTGTAAAGTTCTTTTATTTGGGAAGAATAATCGTTAGAGTGGAAAGCTAACGATCTGACGGTACCATTTGAATAAGTAACGACTAACTATGTGCCAGCAGTCGCGGTAATACATAGGTTGCAAGCGTTATCCGGATTTATTGGGCGTAAAACAAGCGCAGGCGGATTAGAAAGTCTGGTGTTAAAAGCAATTGCTTAACGATTGTATGCATTGGAAACTTCTAGTCTAGAGTTTGGTAGAGAGTCCTGGAACTCCATGTGGAGCGGTGAAATGCGTAGATATATGGAAGAACACCAGAGGCGAAGGCGAGGACTTGGGCCAATACTGACGCTTAGGCTTGAAAGTGTGGGGAGCAAATAGGATTAGATACCCTAGTAGTCCACACTGTAAACGATGGATGTTAAGTGTCGGAGCGAATACTTCGGTGCTGCAGTTAACACATTAAACATCCTGCCTGAGTAGTACATTCGCAAGAATGAAACTCAAACGGAATTGACGGGGACCCGCACAAGTGGTGGAGCATGTTGCTTAATTCGACGGTACACGAAAAACCTTACCTAGACTTGACATCTTGGGCGAAGTTATAGAAATATAATGGAGGTTAACCCAGTGACAGGTGGTGCATGGTTGTCGTCAGCTCGTGTCGTGAGATGTTGGGTTAAGTCCCGCAACGAGCGCAACCCTTATCGTTAGTTACTTTGTCTAACGAGACTGCCAACGTAAGTTGGAGGAAGGTGGGGATGACGTCAAATCATCATGCCCCTTATGTCTAGGGCTGCAAACGTGCTACAATGGCCAATACAAACAGTCGCCAAACCGTAAGGTGGAGCTAATCTGTAAAGTTGGTCTCAGTTCGGATTGAGGGCTGCAATTCGCCCTCATGAAGTCGGAATCACTAGTAATCGCGAATCAGCCATGTCGCGGTGAATACGTTCTCGGGTCTTGTACACACCGCCCGTCAAACTATGAGAGCTGGTAATATCTAAAACCGTGTTGCTAACCGCAAGGAAGCGCATGTCTAGGGTAGGGCCGGTGATTGGAGTTAAGTCGTAACAAGGTACCCCTACGAGAACGTGGGGGTGGATTACCTCCTTTCTATGGAGTATATTAATACACAAACACGATATACACCTGTTACTAAAATAACGGTGAAATTAAAATCCAACAAAATAGTTAAACCCATTAAAGCAAATTTATTAACTTAAACATTGTTGGTCAGATTCTATTCAGTTATCAATGAACATTTAACTATTCATGTTTTATTCCTTTATTAAAAACATCAGCACACGCTGATGTTTTTTTATTTATATATCTAAAATTACTGACACTAAAAATCCAGAATAAAAATCTAAATTTACAATTACTTTTTTTTAGATAAAAAAACAATTTGGGTTTTAATTTTTGATTTTTTGTTTTTATTTAATATCTACGATTTTTTTTTAGATAAAAATAAATCCAAGTTAACTAAAAAATTTTTAAAACCAATTAATAATTTTTTTCAATCAAATTTCTCATCATTTTTTTATTGAATTAATTGATAGTTTTAATTAATAAAAAAATCATCCATACTTTTTTAAATTTTATTGTTGGTGTTTTTTATAAAAGTTAATTCTAATTGGGATGTGAAAAATATTAAATAACAAATATGAAATTTTATTTTTGAAATTAATTCATTACTTAAAATTTAAAAATTAAATCAATTAGTTTGATAAATAAATATTTAAGAAAAAAATAAACATTAATTTAATTACAGAACTTAAACAGCACCTTTTGTTTGTAATTAAAATCAAGATTAATTTAACTATGATTTTTGATAAATTTTTAATTAATTATTAATGATCAAAATAATAAAATTAAATCTTTTTTAAAATTCATTGAATTATTTACATTTTTGTGATATACTTATAAAGGCTTTAAATAGCTACATTGTTCTTTGAAAACTGAATACAACAAATCTTTCTAGTCCGAAATTTGATTAAAGTATCAATCAAATTTCATCAACAAAAATAGATTCAAATAGCTAATGGATCAAATACATAAGTTACTAAGGGCTTATGGTGGATGCCTTGGCACTAGAAGGCGACGAAGGACGTGCAAACCTGCGAAAAGCTACGGGGAGCTGGTTGGAAGCGATAATCCGTAGATGTCCGAATGGGGGAACCTGATTAATAGCGATATTAATTATTTAGATCTTAATTCATAGGGTCTAAAAGCAATACGTTGTGAAGTGAAACATCTCAGTAGCAACAGGAAAAGAAATCGAAAGAGATTCCGTGTGTAGTGGCGAGCGAAAGCGGAACAGGCCAAACCAAGATTTATCTTGGGGTTATAGGACTGCAATGTGGACTTTGAACTGATAGGAGAAATAGTTGAAAAGCTATGCGACACAGGGTTATAGCCCCGTATCTTAAATTGGTTTGATACCTAGCAGTATCCTGAGTAGATCGAGAAACGTTATCTTGATTGAATTCGCCCAGACCATTGGGCAAGCCTAAATACTAACTAGTGACCGATAGCGTATAGTACCGTGAGGGAAAGGTGAAAAGAACCCAGGGATGGGAGTGAAATAGATTCTGAAACCATATGCCTACAACGTGTCAGAGCACATTAATGTGTGATGGCGTGCGTTTTGAAGTATGAGCCGGCGAGTTATGATAGCAAGCAGGTTAACCGATAGAAGGGTAGCCAAAGCGAAAGCGAGTTTGAATAGAGCGTTTAAATGTTTGTTATTATAGACCCGAAACGGGTTGAGCTAGTCATGGGCAGGTTGAAGTTAGAGTAACATCTAATGGAGGACCGAACCGACTCTCGTTGAAACGATAGCGGATGACCTGTGACTAGGGGTGAAATTCCAATCGAAATCCGTGATAGCTGGTTCTCGTCGAAATAGTTTTAAGACTAGCGTAAGATCATGATTAGTTGGAGGTAGAGCTACTGAATGTATGATGGCGCCGCCTTGGTGTACTGAATACAATTAAACTCCGAATGCCAATTAATTTACTCTTGCAGTCAGACAGTGGGGGATAAGCTTCATTGTCACAAGGGGAAGAGCCCAGATCATTAAATAAGGTCCCTAAAATATGCTAAGTGGAAAAGGTTGTTAAAATACTTAAACAGCAAGGATGTTGGCTTAGAAGCAGCCATCGTTTAAAGAGTGCGTAACAGCTCACTTGTCGAGTGTTTTTGCGCCGAAGATGTAACGGGGCTAAGCATATTACCGAATTTATGGATTATCTAGATTGTCTAGATAGTGGTAGACGAGCGTTGTATACGGGCTGAAGTCAAACCGTGAGGATTGGTGGACTGTATACAAGTGAGAATGCCGGTGTAAGTAACGCTTGAGAGTGAGAATCTCTCAAACCGATTGACTAAGGTTTCCTGGACGAGGGTCGTCCTTCCAGGGTTAGTCTGGACCTAAGGCGAGGCAGAAATGCGTAGTCGATGGAAGAACAGGTTAATATTCCTGTACAAACAAAATAACTGATGGAGTGACGGAGAAGGTTAATGCATCCCCATTATTGGATTTGGGGTTAAATAAGAAGTCTTAGGAGTTGGTAAATCCGCTTCTTTTAAGGACAACTTATGAATACGAGCGAACGCTCTGCAAGTAGCGAAGATGCATACATCACGCTTCCAAGAAAAGCTTCTAGGGTTAATTATTTTGTTTCCAGTACCGAGAACGAACACACGTGGTCAAGGAGAAGATCCTAAGGTTAGCGAGTGAACTATAGCTAAGGAACTCTGCAAATTCATCCCGTAAGTTCGCAAGAAGGGATGCTCAATGTAAAAGTTGAGCCGCAGTGAAGAACAAGGGGGGACTGTTTAACTAAAACACAGCTCTATGCTAAATCGCAAGATGATGTATATGGGGTGACACCTGCCCAGTGCTGGAAGGTTAAAGAAGGGTGTTAGAGCAATCGAAGCTCCCGACTGAAGCCCCAGTGAACGGCGGCCGTAACTATAACGGTCCTAAGGTAGCGAAATTCCTTGTCGGGTAAATTCCGTCCCGCTTGAATGGTGTAACCATCTCTTGACTGTCTCGGCTATAGACTCGGTGAAATCCAGGTACGGGTGAAGACACCCGTTAGGCGCAACGGGACGGAAAGACCCCATGAAGCTTTACTGTAACTTAATATTGGGCAGAGTTTAGACATATAGAGAATAGGTGGGAGACTTTGAAGCAACTTCGCTAGGAGTTGTGGAGTCACCAGTGGAATACCACCTTTGTTTACATTCTTCTCTAACTGGTTGCTGTTATCCAGCAACAGGACAGTGTTAGGCGGGCAGTTTGACTGGGGCGGTCGCCTCCTAAAAGGTAACGGAGGCGTGCAAAGGTACCCTCAGCACGGTTGGAAATCGTGTTAAGAGTGTAATGGTATAAGGGTGCTTGACTGTGAGACTTACAAGTCGAACAGGTAAGAAATTAGGTCATAGTGATCCGGTGGTTCAGTATGGAATGGCCATCGCTCAACGGATAAAAGCTACTCTGGGGATAACAGGCTGATACTGCCCAAGAGTTCACATCGACGGCAGTGTTTGGCACCTCGATGTCGACTCATCTCATCCTCGAGCTGAAGCAGGTTCGAAGGGTTCGGCTGTTCGCCGATTAAAGAGATACGTGAGTTGGGTTCAAACCGTCGCGAGACAGGTTGGTCCCTATCTATTGTGCCCGCAGGAAGATTGAAAAGATTTACTCTTAGTACGAGAGGACCGGAGTGAAGACACCTCTTGTGCTCCAGTTGTAGTGCCAACTGCACCGCTGGGTAGCAACGTGTCGAACGGATAAACGCTGAAAGCATCTAAGTGTGAAACCGACTTTAAGAATAATCTTCCCTCCCAGCAATGGGGTAAGAATCGTTGTAGACTACGACGTTGATAGGCTAAATGTGTAAGTGCCGTGAGGTATTTAGCTGATTAGTACTAATAATTCGAGGACTTAGGTTTGATCAAATAACATTAGTTATGAAATCATATATGATTTGTTGTATTTAGTTTTTCAAAGAGCAATGTAAGTGTGATATCGATATCGTGATGGAAACACCTGGACCCATTCCGAACCCAGAAGTTAAGCATCATGGAGCCGAAGGTAGCTTAGGTGAGAATAGGAAAATATCACGCTAATTAAAAACATCACCCGTTAAAAGGTGATGTTTTTTTATTCCTTTTAAGAATTTTTAACATATCTTGTTATAGAACATGAATACTTCAAACTTTTTAAAATAAAGATATTTATTGATAAAAATAAATATTGATTAATAAAAAGCTAAAGAAATTTTCAATCTTTTAACATCTGATTATTTAATATTTGTTATAATTCTATTAGTAATTTTCTCATTGTGAGGCTATTGATGGATTCTGATAAAAAAAATAAAACAGTTCGTTTTAAAACGTCTTCTAAAGAAATAGAAAAGTTTGAACGTGTTAAGTTAGAAGACACCAAAGTTTTCGACATGGAAGAACGAATGTATAAGATTGAATTAACAGAAAAACTGTTTAATTTAAAAGCTGAATTAGAAAACACAGTTGATAAAGCGACACGCAAATCACTGGAAAAAGAAATTAAACAAATTGAAAAAGATTTAGCTAAATTGGACGAACGCAAAAAATAAATGTTTGTCAATCTAAACACTCGATCTTATTATTCTTTATTAAGCACTAATTTAAGTATTAGTGATATTATTCAATACGCACTTAAAAACAATCAAACCCACGTTTGTTTAACTGATTTAAATGTTTTATATGGTGCAGTTGAATTTTATGATTTAGCCAAGAAAAATAATCTAGTACCAATCATTGGACTAGAAATTTTTGATACTGATACTAATTCTGAATTAGTATTAATTGCTAAAAATAATGAAGGTTATTTACGATTAATTAGTATTAGCAGTTTTGCTAGCTCAAATGAACAATACAATATCTTTGATTATTTAGATGATAATCTTTATGTGATTGTCAAATCTGGTAATTTTAGATGGGATCATAAGAATTGTATTCTTAATGATGAGATTGCTTGCAATTTTGTTAATTGTGTTGATGAAACTAAAAACATTGGTTTAAATTTAATTAATGCTGTAGCTTTAAAACAAGCAAACAAAAGACCGAAATTCAGCGTTAATGAAATTATCGATACTGAAATTGTTAAAGCTAGTGGATTTTTAAATACAGAACAATCTGAACAAAAATACACCAAAAAACAATTAGACAAACTTTATGAATTAATTAATGAATGTTCATATTGAGATTTAGATAATTTAAAACATAATTCAATCATTAAATCTAAAACACCAAAAGGTTTTGATAGCGATCAATATTTACGTGCTTTATGCGAACAAGCTTTTGATGTTTATTTAAATAATCATTTAATCAATCAACAAGATAAAAAACGCTTAGATTATGAATTAGAAATCATCAAGCGACTAAATTTTAGTGATTATTTTTTATTCGTTCATGACTTCATTAAAAAAGCTAAAGAACATAACATAATCATTGGACCAGGAAGAGGTTCTGCTGCTGGTTCGTTTGTTTCTTATTTATTAAATATCACCACAATCAATCCAATTAAATATGGATTAATCTTTGAGCGTTTCTTAAATCCAGAACGTAAATCAATGCCAGATATTGATGTGGATATCATGGATAATCGCCGTGAAGAAGTTGTTGATTATCTGTTTAGAAAATATAGTAAAAACAACGTTGCTCACATTATTACTTTTCAACGTATCAAGGTTAAGAATGCTATCCGAGATGTTTGCAGAGTTTTAGATTTAAAAGTATCAGAAGCTGATGAAATTATTAAATTAGTTTTATACGACGAAATCGAAGAATGACACAAGAACCAAGCATCTGGTGCTTATAAAATTGTTTTAAATTGCCAAGAATGTAGTCTTGATCAAAAAGTATGCAAACGATCGGGTAGTGTAAGTTGTTATTTAATAAGAAAGATCTTTGAATTAGCCGTAACAATTTTCAATGTACCAAGACAAATCGGATTACATGCTGCTGGTGTTGTGTGTGGTGATCAACCTTTAACACAAACAATCCCAGTTCAATATGCAAACAATCGTTCTGTTTCGCAGTTTTCAATGGAATATCTAGAACGATTTGGTCTTATTAAAATTGATTTATTAGGTTTAAAAACATTAACAATCATTGATGAAATTAACAACCTAGTTAAAATCAATCATAATAAGAATTTTGATATTAACAACATTCCATTAAATGATGATAAAACCTTTAATCTATTAAAGAAGGGATATACCAAAGGAATTTTCCAACTAGAATCTGCTGGAATGCAAGGTGTTTTAAAAAAAGTATTACCAGAAAACCTTGAAGATATTTCGATTATTTCAGCGCTTTATCGTCCAGGACCACAAGATAATATCAATGAATATGTTGATCGAAGATTTAACCGAACACAATTTAATTATTTAAGTGATTCACTAGTTGAAATCTTACGCCCAACTCATGGAATTATTATTTATCAAGAGCAAGTGATTAATACTGCAATTGTTGTTGCTAACTTTAATGCTGCTCAGGCTGATTCATTTAGACGTGCGATTTCAAAAAAAGATGAAGCTTTATTATTAAAAGAAAAAGATAATTTCATTAAGCAAGCAATTAACAATAATTATTCAGAGAAAAAAGCAATTGAAATTTTTGAATACTTACATAAGTTTGCTGATTATGGATTTAACCATTCACACTCATTAGCATATGCTTTCTTAGCGTATCAAATGGCTTATTTAAAAGCTAATTATCCTAAGGAATTTTATGTAATTTTATTAAAAAACAACATCGATTCCAAAACAAAATTAACTGATTATTTCATCGAAATTATTGAACGTAATATTGGTATTGTTAAACCAAATATTAACTTATCACAATCTAGCTTTACATTATCACACGATAATGAACGAATAATTCTAGGTTTTAATATGATTGTTGGTTTAGCCAATGAAAGTGCTAACCGAATTATTGAAGCTAGAAATAACCAAAAATTCGAAAGTTTTATTGATTGTTTAATCACGTTATCACAAAACAAAATTCCTGAAACATTATTAAAAAAACTTATTAATGCTGGTGCTTTTGATGAATTCAAACTTGAATATCCAAAACGGGTAATGATTGCTTTGGTTGAATCGTATTTTAAAGGTAATCTTTCATTTAAAAACGACGATGATTTGATTTCTTATGAAGATAAAAAAGCAATCACTAACACGACAATTGAATTCTTAAAAAAAGATCGCCCAGAGTTGTTTAATGAACTAACTAAACAAGAAGTGATTAAAGATAATGAATTGATTGATAGTTCATTAAAAGTATCATTTGAAGCAATTAAAGAAAAAATCTATAAACCCAATCAATTTAAAAAAACGATTGCGAAATTAGAAAAAGAAATTACTGATCTAAAAACAATTAAACAATTAAAAGCATCATTGCAAAAAGAAGAATGTTCAATGCTAGTAGAAGTGAAATCTTCTGAAAAGAAAAAAAATATCTTACGCTTTGCTTTATTTGATGGTGCTTATGAAATCTGAGCGAAAGTTTGAAATCAAGATTTAATTGCTTATCTAAGTTCGTTGATTAATACGAATAACAAGATAATTGTCAAACTGCGCCGTGATATTTATATGGGTCATGATTCTTACACAATCTTAGGCGTTGTCAATTTAAAATAAACTTATGAATACAACAAAAAAAGCTTTAGTTATTGATGGAAATTCCCTTGTTTTTCGTGCATTTTATGCCACAATCGGAATGTATGAATATGCTGTTCAAAATAATTTAAGACCAAATAATGGAATTAAAACCAGCTTATTAATGATCAATAAGATCATTAAACAAGATAATTATGATTATGCTTTAATTGCTTTTGACTCTGGACAAAAAACTGATCGTGCCAAGGTTTTTGAAGGTTATAAAGCAACAAGAAAAAAACCTGCTGATGGTTTAATTGAACAATTAATTGCCATCCAAGATGGTTTAAAATTCTTAGGTTTTAAAGTTTTATCTTCACCTGGAATTGAAGCTGATGATTTAGTTGGTTCATTTAGTGTGCTTGCAAATAAGCATAATATCAAATGTGATGTTTATTCATCAGATCAAGATATTTATCAATTGGTTAATCAAAATACCACGATGTATCAATTTGTTAAGGGTGTTAGTGTTTTTAAAGAAATTAATGATCAAAATTTTGCTGAACACTTTCATGGTTTAAAACCACTTGATGTTATTGAATATAAAGCATTGGTTGGTGATAGTTCAGATAACATCCCAGGAGTTAAAGGAATTGGTATTAAAACTGCGATTGAACTAATTAAACAACATAAAAACATTGAAGGTTTATATGCAAATTTAGATAGTTTAAAACCAAGCATTCAAAAGAAATTAATTGAATCAAAAGAGCTATGTTTTTTATCAAAACAACTAGCCACAATTAAAACTGATTGTTTAATTGATGCAGACATTGAAGAATTTAAAATTAATCCAATGGATGCAAAAGAATACTTTGCTTTTTGCGATTTTTATAATATAAATTACCAAAACTAAAAAGAAATTATGCCAGAACTACCAGAAGTCCAAACGGTTATTAATTATTTAAAATCCGAAATTATTAATCAAAAGATTAATAATGTTTTTGTTTATGCTACTAAAGTATTAAAAAATAGCACAACTAACGAATTTAAGAAATACTTAGTTAATGAAAAATTCGTTGATATCAAAAGAATTGGTAAATACATTATTTTTATTTTATCTAATAATAAAGTCTTAGTATCACATCTAAGAATGGAAGGTAAATATAAGATCAATCAATTCAAAGCGAAATATGACGAACGCCATGTTTTAGTGCGATTTGTTTTGGATGATTTCGAATTACACTATCACGATACCAGAAGGTTTGGGACGTTCCATATTCATTCAATCGATGATTATTTAGATGCTGATTATTTAAAGAAATTAGCAATTGATCCAACGCAAGAACAATGGGATTGAAAATACTTAAAAAACAATCTTAAACGATCAACCAGAGCAATTAAATCAGCAATTTTAGACCAAGAAGTTGTTTCTGGAATTGGTAATATTTATGCTGATGAAATCTTGTTTTTAGCAAAAATTCATCCAACCAAAAAGGCTAATGAATTAACTGATAAACAATACCAAGATATTGCTAAATACGCTACACAAGTATTGTTAAAAGCCATTGAATTAAACGGCACAACGATTTTTTCTTACCAATTTAAGGACAATCATGCAGGATCATACCAAGATTATTTAAACGTCCATTTACAAAAAGACTTAGCTTGCAAAGTCTGTGGTTCTATTGTTAAAAAAATGAAAGTTAACAACCGAGGAACTTATTATTGTGAAAAATGCCAAAAATAGACGTTTAGTTTGTTTAGCAGGTAAAGCCTCATCTGGTAAATCAATGTTAATTGATTTATTAAAACAAGATGGCTATCACACAATTAAACTTGATAATTTAATTCATGAATATTACCAAAAAGATAGAAAAGGGTATGAATTTATCCTTGAAAATTTTGGTAAAGAATACGTTAATGAAGTTGAAGTTGATCGCAAGCGCTTGGGTCAATTAGTCTTTAATAATCCAGATAAATTAAAGCTTTTGAATGAATTTGCTGAAAAAACGGTGAAATACGAACTAAATAACTTATCAATTAATGGCATTATTGTTGTTGAAGGGGCCGTTATTTACACAGCACAAAAGAATTATTTAGATGTTTTTGATTATTTTGTTCTCATAGAACGAAATGAAGAGTTGATCAAAGAATCAATTGCTCAGAAATTCGCTTATTTAAAGGATTTTGATCTAAAAAAATGAAATCCAATTAAGGATAATCCTGATTTTATTGCTGATTTTGTAGTCAAAAACAACGATAAAATCACTAATGCTTATAACCAACTTTTAAAATTCTTAACAAAAATAAGAAGCGATTGTGAATTATAATCCCCAAATTGGGGAAAACTATCTAAAAACCACTAAATTTAATGCTTAATTTTTGTGGTTATTTTTTAATTTTTTTTCTCATTTTATTGCCAGAAATTTTCCACTTAAAAAAACTAAAAAATCATTTTTTCAGTTGCTTATACTTTTAATAGCTTAATTTTGTAAATTAACTTTTACATTATTAAATACCAAGGGGCAAAAAGTAGAAGATATGGTTGAATATAAAGAGTTGTATGAAATTCATCGTAATGCTGGTAGTATCAATGATACTAGTCTGATTACGAACGTTTATTTACACATTTTAGGCAGCGAAGCTACCATGTTTTATATGTGGTTGATTAATGATTATCAAACCTACATGCATGAACGCTGCAAAAAGAACGATTTATCACTTAGCCGCATCTTTAAAACATTAGGAATATCTAAAAAACAACTAAGCGATTTTAGAAAATTACTTGAAGGTTTACAGTTATTAAAAACTTATGTCGAAACCAACGATGTTGATAAGACTAAAACCTATAAGTTTTTTTTAGCAAAAATGCTTGATTGAGATGGTTTAATGTCCCAAGAAATTATTAAAACTACTTTAATCAATAAAATCGGTCGTGAAGAATATTTTAGATTAAGTAATCTTTATTCAAATAAGAATATTGGTGGCAGTAACATTAATGTTTCATCAACTTTTTATGAAGTATTCAAAAAACAAAATACTGATATTTATGATCATATCGCAAGCAACACTGGTTCAATCGATTTAGATAGTCTTAAATTTAGACAATTTAATTTTTCACCTGAAACTAAAAATGCTTTAACTAGTTTATGTGAAAAATACAATCCACCAGAATCTGAATTGATTGAAATCTTAGAACGCACAGAAAACATTAATGATTCATTTGATTTAGCAGAAGCAATTACTGAATACACTAATACGATTGATGAATTAGAAGATGCTTCAATTCCCCAAAATATGAACCGTAATGAAACATTCTTTGGTTTATTTTGTCCCAAGGATTTAGAAGTAAGCATTTTACATGAATACCGAACTTTTAATTCAGAACGTTATTTAAGAGGAATTTATCGTCGCAATCTTTATCCTAAAGAAGTTGAATTTATTGAAGGATTAAAGAAAGAACAAAACAATAAAGATTATATTGTTAATGCGATTTTAGATTTTTCAGCTCAGTTTAGTTTAACTAATAAAATCCAATTTGATTACGCAGAAAAGATTTCAAACACATTAGTTATTAAAAACATCCGTAAGTTAAGTGATGTTGTTAAATATTTTAGAAAAGTATATAGTTCAAAACAATTCAAAGATTATAAGCAAAATTTAAGTAGTAGCACTAGATCGTAAGGCTAGTTATGAAAAAAACAGAAACTAAAAAATCCTTAGCACAAAAAGTTGATGATAAAAAAGTATCAGTTCATACATTAGAAGAAAGAAAAATTTCAAAGCAACTTTATCAAACTTATCTTGAATGATTTGAAAGTATTAAAGATTTAAATAATCCGAATGAAATTAATAAAATTTCAAATCAATATGGCAAACAAATAATGGAAATTAACCGTAAAATTTCATTATTTAGTCTTAAACATAAAAATAAGCGATTGGATGTTTCTAAATACACTAGCCCCGTTA
The DNA here is from genome assembly GCF_019873825.1 of Mycoplasma sp. E35C. Classification (NCBI taxonomy): domain Bacteria; kingdom Bacillati; phylum Mycoplasmatota; class Mollicutes; order Mycoplasmatales; family Mycoplasmataceae; genus Mycoplasma; species Mycoplasma sp. E35C. Next base: position 268,628 of record NZ_CP068418.1, read on the forward strand.
TTGCAAAAATTAATAATATCTTAAAACCTAAACTAAAAAAGAATTCTTATGACTATATTCTTCAAGTAAGAACAAGGTTTGAGTTTTCTCAAAGTGAAAAGGTTTTTAGCTTTAATGAAAACTTAAAAACATTAGAAAAAATTTTAATACCAAAATTGATTTCTAATGAATACAAAGATAAGAGTTGTTATCCGTTTTTATTAGCTCATTATTCAAAAGAATTTAATATTTCTGAAAAAGAGCTATTAAAAAACGAAGAATTCATTAAATTATTCATCGATTCATGCATTGGTTATGAATATTGTTATCAAGAGCATATTAATCCAAAATCATATGATGTTGATTTGGATTATGCTTTTTGTTCTGATAATATGATCAAACACCCAACCATTAAAATGGTTGATAACGAATTCAAATTAGTTAAAGAAATCTGTCTGCTTTATGAACAAAAACCATTAAAGAAATTTTATTGAAATATCTTTTATAAATATTTAATTCAAGATAGTTGATTTTTTGGCGAAAATAATAGCAAACAATTAGCTCAAGCTAACCATATTTATCGCACTTTTTGCGAAGATAATGATATAAAACAGCTTGAAAACTTAATTGAAAATAATGATCAAAAAGTTAGTGAAATTAGCACCAATTCATTAGAGTTCAGCATAAAAGAAAAAATCGAAGATAACTTCATTAAATACTTCTTAATTCATAAAGCAAAATGACATAAAAAAGTTGCTTACATTGATTTTGATTACATTTTCAAAAAAGAATTATTTGAAGAATTTAGTGAAGATTTTAAGTTTCAAAATTTAGATTATTTAGTAATCATGCTGAATAATTTAAACGGCATTAACTTCCTTGAAGATAAAGTGTGACAAATAATTGACTTTTTAAAGTCATTAAACCGTCAATTCTTATTAAAACCTAATATAAATACAAAGATTTTATTCTTTAATAACTTAGAAATTGATAAGTTAATTTGAAGATTAAAAACTTGAAACAATTATGATGACTTTAATAAACTAAGACAAGAGTATAAAAATTTATTTATTAACTTCAAAAAAACTATAAGTTTAAACAACAATTATGATGCTAAAAAATCAAGAATAAATAATGATCAAATTATCGCTGTTGCTAACCCAATTGTTAAAACTAATTTAAGAGCAAAAAGAGTTAAAAAAGACGATAAAAATGAGATATTTAAGAAATTAAAAGAGATCAGTTATAAGTATGATAATACTTTTAAAATAGTTCATAAAATTGTTAGCACAAATAAGCTTGATAATAAGCAAAAAAATGAGTTAGAAAAATATGCTAATGATTTAATAAATTTATTAAAAGAAATTGAAGCATTTTTATTCGATAACCAAGCAAGTGCATCGATTATTAAATATGATGCTTATTTAATGGATATTTTAAAAATGATTTATAAATTAGCATCAAATTATCGACTTTCTGATTTAACTAAATATATTAGTGCTTGTTATCTAACAGAAGTATTTGTTGATTTAGTTTAATTAATAAATTAATGTGAATTAAAGATATAAAAAAGTAAAATTTTATATGTCTTTAATTTATATATAATGTCAGATAAGATTTTAGGCTTAAGTAGTTCAGTAGCTAATGAACGTTATCAAAAAAATGGGCCAAATGCAATTAATAATGAAAAAAAGAAGAACTATTTTTTAGTCTTCTTAAGTCAATTCAAAGACTTAATGATTATCATTTTATTAATTGCAACCATTGCATCATTTGTTGTAGCGATATTAGCTGGTATTAGATTAAAATGGGATTTTGAAGCAGAAGACAGTGCTTTGAAAATTGAATTCGTTCAACCATTTATTATTTTATTCGTAATCATTGTTAACTCCTTGATTGGGACTGTCCAAGAAATTAAATCAGATCAAGCAGTTAAATCCTTAAACAAATTGAACATCACTAAATCCAAGGTTTATCGGGATAATAATTTAATCAATTTAGATTCAACGCAATTAGTGGTTGGTGATTACATTGTTCTTGAAGCTGGTGATGTGATTCCTGCTGATTGTCGTATTATTGAAAGCAGTAATCTTTATTCAAATCAATCAATTTTAACAGGTGAATCATTGCCAGTTAAAAAAGGTGTTTATTCAAACAATGAAGGCGATAAGCTGCCTAATATTGAACGTAATGATTATTTATTTTCAGGTTGTTCAATTACCAATGGCCATGCTTTATGCGAAGTAATCAATACAGGGATTAATACTGAGATTGGTAAGATCTCTTCATTAGTTAATCAACAAAAGAAACAATTATCACCATTACAAATTAAGTTAGAAAAACTTTCTAAAGTTTTTGGTTATAGTGGAATTGTGTTATTCATTATTGCTTTCATTATTCAAATTCTTTTAAGTGGTGTTAGTAATTTTGAAACAAGCTGACCATTAGCATTAACTGCTTCGATTTCATTAGCTGTGGCGGCCGTTCCTGAGGGGTTGAGCACTTTTGTGTCGATCATTTTGGCATTAGGTATTAAAAACATTGCCAAAGAAAAAGCGCTAGTCAAACATCTTTCGTCCATCGAAACATTAGGATCGGCTGCTGTTATTTGTTCAGATAAAACAGGAACGATTACCAAAAACCAAATGACAGTTGTTGGTTTATGAACTGATGGAAATGAAGGTGTTAAAGATTTAAAAGATGAACATAAGAATTTATTAATTAATTCTGTATTGTGTTCAACAGCCAAAATTAATTATGATGAAAATAACAAAATGGTTGAAGTTGGTGATCCAACAGAAACAGCATTAATTCGTTTTGGGATTGAAAATAATTTTTATAACACCAAAGATTTTAGCCACTATCAAATTAAAGTTAATCCTTTTGATTCTGTCAAAAAAATGATGTCAGTTCAGATCTTTGATGAGAATACTAAAAAAGGTTATTTAATTGTTAAAGGTGCTTTTGAATCAATTGTTAATGTATCTGACAAAAACAAAGTTGATATCTACAAAGAACAGATTAAAAATTATGCTGATTTAAGCTATCGAACTTTGACCGTTGCTTATAAAGAAATTGATAAAATTTACGATAATTTTGAAGAAATTGAAAACAATTTACGCCTTCAAGGAATTATTGCTTTAATTGATCCACCAAGAGAAGAAGTTATTCATGCTGTAAATTTAGCTAAGTCAGCTGGAATCAAACCAATTATGATTACAGGTGATGACTTAAATACTGCTAAAGCAATTGCTAAACAAGTTAATATTTTTGATGAATCAACCGATCTTGCAATCAACTCGCAAATGCTAAATGAGATCGATGATGAAACTTTAAAAAAAGATATTCAAAAATATTCAGTATACGCAAGAATGTCACCAGAAGATAAGATGCGTATTATTGATGCTTGACAAGCCAACGAGCAAGTTGTTGCCATGACTGGTGATGGTGTAAATGATGCACCAGCTCTTAAAAAAGCTGACATTGGTTGTGCGATGGGGATTACTGGAACTGATGTTGCCAAAGAAACTGCTGATATGATTATTGTTGATGATAACTTTTCAACAATTATTAAATCAGTTGAATCTGGTAGAAGAATTTATCAAACAATCAAGAAGGTTATTCAAAACTTATTAATTAGTTCAATTGCTGAAATTGTCGTTGTTTTATTAGGATTAATCATTTTAATTCCTGCATTTAAAGCTGTATTTAATAACAACCAAAATGTTTTAGATTACTTATCAACAACAAACAAAACTGTAGATGATTTATTCAAAGAATTCAGCATCTTTTCAGCAGCTCAGTTGTTGTGAATTAATATCTTGACACACGGTTTTCCAGCAATTGCACTAGGGTTGCAAAAATCTAAAAATGATGTGATGAATGTTCGACCATTCTATAAGTATGAAAATATTTTTGCTAGAAGAATGGGGATTGATCTAATTTGACAATCAACTTTTATTGCAACATTAACTTTACTAGCATACAGTTTAGGAATTTTATACGCAATTAACAATAATCAAATCGAATCATTTAATGCAATTGGTTCATCAATGGCGTTCATGGTTTTAGGATTATCAGCTTCAATTCATTCGTTGAATTTAATGACGGATCAATCATTGTTAAAATCATCACCAAAATACTACAGTTTAGTTTATATTAGTGCAGTGTTTTCTATCTTCTTAATTTTATTAGTTTCACTAGTGGGACCAATTGCAAAAGTGTTTCATATGGACGATAAATTTACGCAAAAACCACAATTAGTTGGTTATAGTATTTTGATGGGGATTAGCTTAACAATCATTATGGAATTTTACAAACTAATTATCCGTAAGAAAAATCAAACAAATTCAGCAATTAAACATTTTGAAATGATTAAAAAATCAACAAGAAAATCAGTTGCTAAATAATTAAATAATAAATGCTTGATAATATATTATTTTTTTATAATAGAATTGAAAAACTACATATAAAAAGGAAATAAAAAAATTCGAAAATTATGCAACTTATTGAAATAAAAGAATTACTTAGCACGCATGCTAAAAGAGAAGGTGAAGAGGTCGTTTTAGTCGGAAGTTTTAAATCAATTCGTTCTTCTGCAGCGATTGGTTTTATTGCTTTTAACGATGGAACATCACTTGAAAGTGTTCAAGTGGTTTTCAAAAAAGACGAAATCAAAAACTTTGATGAAATTGCTAAGTTAAATTTAGCTTCAACAATTTTAATTAAAGGTCTTGTTAGAAACACACCTTCAAAACAACAACCGTTTGAAATTCAAGCTTCTAAGGTATTAGTATTAAAAGAAGCAGATGCTTCTTACCCATTACAAAAGAAAGCCCACGGACCTGAATTCTTACGTGAAAATGCTCACCTAAGACCAAAAACAAACAAGTTCTATGCGATTATGAAAATCCGCAGCGAACTAGCTAATGCGTTTTTTGAATTTTTTAAGAATAATGACTTTTTATATGTACATTCACCAATTATTACTTCAAACGATGCAGAAGGTGCTGGTGAATCATTTGAAGTAAGAACTGATAGTGATGAAAACTACTTTGGTCGTAAAGCTAGTTTAACAGTAAGTGGACAATTTGGTGCTGAAGCTTATGCGCAAGCATTCAAACGTGTATTTACTTTTGGACCAACTTTCCGTGCTGAAAAATCACACACTTCAAAACACTTATCAGAATTCTGAATGATTGAACCAGAAGTTTCATTAATGGACTTAGAAAAACTAACAATCTTAATGGAACAATGTGTTAAACATTCAATTTACTACCTATTAGAATACGCTAAACCAGAATTAGAATGATGTGATGCAAACTTACAACCTGGTTTATTAGAAAAACTAAACTTAATCGTTAATAACAATTTCCCTCGTGTTGAATACAAAGAAGCAATTGAAATCTTGAAAAAAGCAGTTGCTGACGGTGTTGATTTCGAAGTTAAAGACATCCACTTTGGTATGGATTTAAAAACTGAACACGAAAGATACATATGTGAACAAGTTTATAAATGCCCGGTGTTTATTATTAACTATCCAAAAGCAATTAAAGCATTCTACATGAAACAAAACGATGATGGTTTAACTGTTGCTGCTACTGATTTATTAGCACCAGGAATTGGTGAAATCTGTGGTGGTTCTCAAAGAGAAGATAGTTACAACAAACTATTAAACCGTTGTTTAGAAATCGGTTTAGATCCAGAATTCAACAACCTACAATGATACTTAGATCTACGTAAGTATGGTTATTACCGTTCTGCTGGTTTTGGTCTAGGATTTGACCGTTTATTAATGTATGTAACAGGATGCGATAACATTCGTGATGTTATTCCGTTCCCTCGTTTCCATGGGCAACTTGATTTTTAGAAATATCCCCAACATCTTAACAAGTTTACGGATTTTATTATTAATCCCAATTTTAATCCTTACATATTTTAGTCAATCTGATAAAGAAATCATTTATCAGATTGATTTTTCGTCTAGAGATACTTTAAAAATTAATCTGTATTTCTTAATTATTGGGATTTTATTCGTAATTGCTTCAATATCTGATTTTTTAGATGGATATTTAGCTCGGAAGTATAAACTAACATCAAATTTTGGTAAGATTTTTGATCCGATAGCTGATAAATTATTAGTTAATACTGTTTTAATTTATTTTGCTTACTTACAGATTGTTAATCTTTATGTTGTGATTATTTTGATCTTACGTGATATTTATATTGATGGGTTAAGAATGTTTGTAGCAACCAAAAAAGTTGTTGTGCCAGCAAATATTTATGGAAAATTAAAAACAACAGTGCAAATGATTGCTATCATCATCAGTTTTTTTGTTGGTGGTCAGTTTGCTTCAAACGATATTGTTGTTTATCACACCTTTAATATTGCTCATTATTTAGCATTATTTTTATCATTATTATCAGGTGGAATTTATTCATATCAAATTTATAAAAAACTGAAAATTAACAACCAAAATACAGAACAATAATTATGATTGATTACAAAGATATTATTGCTAATGAATTAAATAAACACAATCTAACAATTGCTGTTATTGAATCGCAAAGTAACGGCATGATTGCTAATGCTTTGTTGGTATCAAAAAAACTTGATGATCTATTTAAAGGGTCAATTGTTTTTAAAAATATATCTAGTGTTAATCGCTTTTTATTATTAAATAATTACCAAGCAATTAATGATGAAAACAACTGGAATAATAAATACCAACAACACCTTTCATCTGCTGCTCATAAATATTTTGGTTGTGATGTTTTAATTAATTTTGTTCATTTTAATCATCAAAACAATCAAGAAGTTTCATTTCATTTAATGATCAATCAAACAAGCTATGAACAAACAATTGATTTAAGTAAAGTTAATAACAACGATTATGTCAATGTTGTTAGTATGATGATCTTAAATAAACTAGTTGAGCTTTTAGTTTTAATGCATGAAAAACAAGATTAAAACTATTGGCATCATTCTAGCAAGCGGTCAATCAACAAGACTAAATTTAAGTAATCAAATTAAACAGTTTTATCTTGTTGATAACAAAATGATTTATGAATACAGTTTAGATGTATTTTTACAATCAAAATTATTTGATTTAATTTATCTAGTAATTAATGAAGAATATTTTGATTTAATTTGCAAAAAATACGCAAAAAACGAACAAATTAAAGTAATTTTAGGTTCTAAAATTAACCGTCATAATTCGTTTATTAATGCGATTAAAGACATCATAAATTTAGGTTATGATGATGCTAAAATTATTGTTCATGATGCTGCCAGAGCTAACATTAATATCGCGTGCTTAAATGATTGTGTTAATGAACTAAACAATCATCAAGCAGTATCACTTTATCAGGATGTTTTTTCAACAATCATAAGCACTAATGATCAAAATGAAATGATCAATCATCTTGATCGGAATCAAATAAAAATGATCTATACCCCGCAAGGAACTTGATTAAACTTAATCAAAAATTTGATTAATGATCAACAAGATTATTCTGATTTAACTCATTTTTTATTAAAATTAAAGGGTATAAAGACTTATCTAATTAAAGCAAAAATTGATGCATTCAAAATTACAACCAACGAAGATTTAATTCGTTTTAATGCATTAATTAAGAATAAAAAAGATGAATAACATTTATAAAACCAATTTTGATTTATCAGTTACTAATAACAAAGTATTTCGTTACAACATTCTAAAAGTTGATAACAATAAACTGATCGGGATGTGCTATGTAACTAATTACAAACAGATGTTTGAATTAGCACTAAATTGTTCATATCAAGTAGATAACATCAACGCTTATGTTGATGAATTCTACATTATCTTAAAAGATGAAAATCTTTATCACGATATTCAAACAATTATTAATATCTGAAAACAAAAAGCACCATTAGTTGATAACATTGGTTTTGTAATTGATGAAAAGATTGTTTATCAAGCTAATCAAAATGATGCTGGCTGATTTGTTGCTTATGTAAAACCAAAATTCATGAGCTTATTAAAAAATGATGAACATAGTCAATATGGTTTTGATGATCAAAAAGAGCAACCAAGTTTACAACAACGTTTTGATTCACAATTTAACTCACGTTATGATTATCAACCTGAATCATTAAATAAAGATTTTTCATTAAATAATGACAGATTTAATGACATTAATAGCACTAGATTTGCTCGTGAATTAAATAACCAAAAACTAAATTCAGACTTTAATAGTTTTGATAATAAATACAATAGTTTTAATTCATCATTTGATTCTTTTAACAATTCATATAAAGCTAATAAATACGATACCAGCTTTAATAATCCATCATTAAACACATCTGCTAGTCACCTTAATGATTCAATTGATTCATTAAGACAAAGAATGAGTGAAATTGATCGTCAAATTAATGACTATCAAAGTATTACCAATGAAATCAATACGATTAATGTTAATAACGATTTAGGCATAAATCTGAATAACAAATCATTTGATTCATACGATGAAATCATGAATTCTGCAACCATCAATATGGAAGAATACGGCATTAATCCAACCACATCAATCAATAATACTGAAATGATTGAAGGATTAAATTCTTATGAATTCGATGATTCAACCAAAGGGTTGTTATTGCATCATTCAGATGACTTTAATGACTAAAAATGTTATAATTTAAAGCGTAAGATAAATAGATTTATCATTGATTGACACAAGCATATGATTTAATATCAATATGCTTGCCTTTATACTTGTTAATAGCTTAAACTAAAATAGTGCGAAAATATAAACATACTAAATCTTTAATTTGGATTTTTTCTTCTATTGTTGCGTGCTCGTTGCTAATTACAGGAATCGCTTTTGGTTCTGTTGGTATTAGTAATAGTTTTAGTTCTGCTAGTAATTCAAGTAATGATCGAAAATTAACAAAAAATCAAGATAATCGCAGTATTGGTTATGAATCAATTGCCAAATTTAAATTAAATGGCTTAGATTTTGAATTACAAAAAACACTATATGATGTTGTTAATCAAAGTAATAAAAACCAATCAAGTGTCAATGTCATCAATGATAAATTGGTTCAAAAAGATCAATATATTAATATTGATGTTAGTAACCCTAACAACAATCAACCTAAATATTACGAAGTAATTGGTTCAAAATTAATTCCAGCAAAACAAAAAACTAATCATACCAATAACTTCTGATCTGGATATCCAGATCAAAATGCGAACTACCAATCGCCGTATTATTACAACGATCGTGTTTTCATGCCGATCTTAGATAGTAGTTCTTCATATATTAAAAATGAACGTCCTAGTAGTGATATTGATACCAACACATACAATGGTTGAAATCGTGTAGCTAATATCGAATTACAATCAGGTGTTTATTTTTATAACTATCAAGCTTCTTCTGAATTAATCATCAAGAATAATTTTGTTAAAAATAAGATTTCAACATTATTATTTGATTTAAGCAAAGCTGAACCATTCATCATTAATTCTTATATTGCTAGTTATCAACCAGAATTCTTGATTATTAACAATGCTGATAACAATACAATCAAGCAATTAAGAATTGTTGATTCTGTTAAAAAGGTTGCGATCAAATCACGTCTGATTAATCAATTTGATTTCGATTGAACTAAAACTAATATTCAAGAATTAGAACTATATACGCCAAATTTAGTGAGCTATAACCCATTAGCTTTAAATGAAAATACACATTTAATCTTTGATTCAGTTTATTCAAAACCATTTGAAGAAATTAGTTTATACAAACACAGATTAACTAATGAAGATGTGAAAAAAGCCCTTGAAGATGTTTATGTTAAACGCTTCTATGAACGTTATGTTCAGGGTGCTTTTTCTGGTGGATATATTACTTCATTAGATTTTAGAGATACTGGCATTACATCAATTAATGATGTTATTGTTAAAAACTTAGATCCAGATTTCCAAACATACACACTAAGTGTTAAGTTTGATAATGATGCTGAAAGCGTGATTACAACATTAAAAACTTCAGCTGTCAATGATATTACAAGCAATGATGCTAACTTAATTCTTCAAAACCAAGACTTGAGATTAGTAGTTTCATCAAACAATGTTGTTGATTGAAAACAAGTGGCTAAAACAGTTAGTGAATATTTAGAAGTTAATCCTAAAATTAAGACATTAGATCTTTCAAAACTAGTATTATCAAGTAATTCTATTGATGATTTAACCAAAGAAATCAGACATAAATTTGAAGATTTAAAGATCTCAAATTAGACCTGGAATTTTTTGGTTTGAGTATTAGTCTTATTATTTAATATATATTAAAGCCTTAAGTTGTAGATTGTTCTATAATTCAATTGTTAATTATGAAACTTTCTACAAAAATTTTTAGTTTTACTATCGGACTTAGTCTTTGCACATCAATTTTAGCTTCATGCGGAGCTCCAAGTGGTACTCAAAGAGAAATTACACCTGGTAGTCCTGATACACCAGGTAGTCCTGGTGAAAAAACCATCTTTTTCCAAAGTGCACAAACTCGTGAATATCCATTAAATCGGATTATGCAAAGCTTTGTGTCTTATTATAATGAACATCACAAAAACGATGAAGGGTTCATTAAAGTTGTTTATCAAGATAGAACAGTTACCAAAGCGACTTCTGAATTTAATTTAGCGACTATTATTTCTCAAAAAATTCAGACAAAAGATCCAAATATCCCACAACTTATTATTGGTAGTTTATCAAGTGCTTATGAAATTAATCGTAACGAACGATTATTAGAAATTAACCAAAACGATTATTTTAAAAACCAACCACTTATTGAAAAAATTAATGATACAACAAAAACAATAATTGGACTTAATAATGTAAGTCAAAGCGCATTACCGTTTGACTTAACTGATTTAGATGCGTTGTATTTCAATAAGCCTGTAATGCAAAAACTGTTTGATCTTTTTGAATCTGGTGGCGGCACAATTGATAAAGAATCAAATATTTATAAAAAAATTACAACAAAAACCCAGGTAGCTGCTGATAGTTTTTGAGCCCAAGTAAAACTAAAAAACAATGAAGTTTTCAAAGGTAAAACAATTGATGATTCAACATTCGATAATTTAGAATCAATGTTTAAATTTTCTAAAATGATTTATGACGGATTTGACTTAGAAAAAGTTAAATCAATGGATAATGATAATTCAATTTTAGAAATTGATTATGACAGAAATGTATTCTTAAAACACCTTTGAAATAAGTTAGGTAATAAGAAAGAAACATTCTTATGAACGCTTCAACCAGATGCTGATAAAAATAACGAATTTACCGTAAATTTTGATAATTTAAAGAAAGAAGAAACCAAAAAAGTTATCAAAGAAGTAATGCAATTTTGATTTGATAATGCTAAGGTAAGAAGAATAAATAATAAGTACGATTTCAAATCAATCAGATTAAATAAAGGTGGTAGCGATGGGACTTTAAGTTTCACTAGATCTAGAAGTAGTAATCTAGCATTTGCTATTGCTCCAACAGTTGGATTAGCAGATTCAACAATTTCAAAAGACAGCATTGATAAATTAACTAACGGAACCAATAAAACTGATGCTCAAAAAGTTAAAGAAGCAGATACAAAAATTCTTTCACCTAATGATGTTTATTGAACACACCAAGTAACTAAATTTGATAATACTGAGAAAAGAACTTATGAAGTAGGTGGTTCTTATTTAGTTCCAATTTCATCACCAGACCCAGAAATCAACAAAGGAACATTGAATTTCATGAAGTATTTATACTCAGGAACTTTCAATAACATTAATTTAGTTGATGAAATTGAAAACCAAAGTGGTTACTTTGTTCCTACTAAAATTAACTGAAGCAAAGAAGTAAATGATGCTAAACAAAAAGCTTTTGATGAAATGCAATCAACATACAACTTTAGCAACGTTAATGAAGAACAAAAGATTAATTTATACGCAAAAGACTACAAAAACTGGGATAAATATTACTATGCACAATCAGGATTAATCACAAGAGAAGGATTAAAAGATATTCTTGATAATAATAAATCAGATGTTTCAGTAATTGATTTTAGAAATGATGCTGATACTTCAACCATATCTGGATATATTACTAAGAATGTAATTGAAGCTTCTACTTACAATTCAAAACACAAAACTCCTGATGAAGTTATTAAGCAAATTGAAGAGAAATTAGAAGAAATAAATGGTTAAAAGAAATAAATAAGCTATAAATCAGAAATTAAAAATTATTATTTTAAACTTTTAACGGTAGATAAAATTGGATAATAAAGTAATACTAAAAATTAGTGATCTTAGTGTTAGTTATAAAGAAAAAAGTGTATTAGTGAATATTAACGCCGAAATTTATGACGGCGAATTGGTATCAATCCTAGGACCCTCAGGTTCTGGTAAAACAACGTTATTAAATACCATTGCAGGTTTTATTAAACCAAAAAGTGGTGATATTAAAATTAGTAATTTTAATAGCATTAATGATATCGATATTGGTTTTGTTTTCCAAAATTCAATTTTATATGAGGAAATAAGTGTTTATAAAAACATTTATTTGTCGTTAATTAATTCGTTCCATCAATACTATTCAACCTATTTGGATTGTTATTTAAAGAACGATGTTATTGATAATAATAAATATCAAGAATTAAAAAATCTTTTAGAAAAATCTCATCAAGATCAGAAGTTAAAAATACAATTCAAAAAAGAGTTATTTTTAATAAATTTACCGTTGTTTTTTAAAGAAAATAAAAAATACTTTGCATTTAAACGCACATTAAAACAAAGTATTAGACAACAAATTTTTGACATTGCTAATCGTTTAAATATTACTGATATTTTAAACTCAAAAGCATCAAATTTATCTGGTGGTCAAAGACAACGTGTAGCGATTGCAAAATCATTAATTAAAAGAGTTAAATTAATTTTATTAGATGAACCGTTTGCATCACTTGATGCAAAGATTAAAGAGAAGTCACGTGATTGGTTAAGAACAATTCAAAAAGAATTTGCAATCACAATGATTTTAGTTACCCACGATCAGAACGATGCTATGTTAGTTAGTGATCGTATTATGTTTATTAATCAAAAAACAATAGCTCAATTTGATAAACCAGATACCATTTACAACCATCCAGTTGATTTATCAACAGCTAAATTCATTGGCTTTCCTGAAATTATCAAGATTGCTAATAAAAATGATCTATACATCAGACCTGATAATCTCTTAATTAATAAAGATGAAGCATCAACAATTAAGATTAAAGATATTCAAAACATGGGTGCTCAAGATATTATTGAATTTTCATCAGATTTATTTGAATCATCAGTTAAAGTGATTGTGAAAGCTAATTCATTCAGAATTGGTGATCAAATTAGTGTTACATATGATGAAAATAAAGCATTGGTTTTAAAGTAGTTATGTTGTCTAGTAAAAAAAGAAAATTCCGTTGGAATATTAAGAATGACATAATCGGTTTAACTTTAAATTTACCAATCATTTTATTAGTCATAATTCTTACGTTTTTACCGATTATTTTATCAATTATTGATTCATTTAAGGTAAATTTAAAGCATAGTTTAGTCCGTTATAATTTTGGGATTGGTAACTTCCAACAATTAGCAAGAGATAGTCAATTTAAAAGCGGCTTTATAAACACTAACATTATTATTTTTGCGGGAGTCCCTGGAGTAATCTTGTTAGGATTTATTTTTGCGATTATCCTGAATGAAATTTCATCTAAGATGTTTAAGAATGTTGCGATTGTGGCTTTGTTTTCGCAATTCTTTACATCAGCATTTGCAATCGGATTTGCATTTATCTTTTTATTTGGATCTCACTATGATGGTTTTAATAAAATTTTTGGAACCAATTTTAGGTTTACCAACGACCAGTCACCAAATAACAGGAATGTTCTCTTAGTTTATTTCATCTTTTATTTCTGAAGAATGTTGCCATTTAATGTAGTAATGATGACATTTAGCTTTTCTCGTTCATTAGAACGATATTCAAGGGTTATGAAGATTGATAAGATTAAATTTCATCATAAGCTTTGATATGTTTATTTAAAAAACTTTAAAGCGGCATTCTGATTGGTTTTATATGTTAATTTCCTTAACGCTGCATTATTCTATCCAGGAGTAATTATTGAAGGTAATACACCATTATCTACAATTAATGGAAATACGCTTGCTAGTTATTTATTTGAAACCATCAGATCAACTGAAAGTTCATTAAATCCATACAATCCATTTAAAGCAGCTGCTGTCAATGTGATCATCTTGCTTTATTTATTAGGCATAACCCTTATTTTCTTCATCATCAAGCGTTTGAATGTCCAAACGATAACAAATATAACTAATAAGCTTAATAAGTTGTTTAAACCGAAAGGAAAAGTTAATGAAAGTAATTAAACACATTATCCTTGTTCCTTTAATCATCGCCTTAATTATTTTGGCTCTATTCCCGCTTTATTATCTTTTAGTAACAGCATTTACTTCAAATGAAAAGGTAGATAAGGGAATTCAAGAATTATTACCTGATGGAATTCATTTTGAAAGCTTTCGTCAAATTGATTTCAAAGAGTTTGGTTTAGCATTTTTATTAACCTTCATTTCGGTTATTATCTTAAATGTCTTTAAATTAGCATCAGTATTACTATCAGCAATCGGATTAGTTAAGTTATCAAAAACGTTAAGAAAGATTTTATTCATCTTTTTCTTGTTTGCTTCATTCATTCCTGAAATATCAATTTACTTATATATCTTAACGATTGTTAATAAGAGTGGTATTAGAGTTAGTGGTGATTATTATTCAATCGGATTTGTATTATCACTAACAATGATGTTTTCGTTTTTCATGTTGATTATTTTTTACAACACAATCAACCAAGAGTATCAACAAAAAAGACAATTGATTAAAGTTGATAACTTGAAAATGAGACACATCTTCTTTCAAGTTTTCTTACCTAAATTAAAAGTTCCGATTTATCTTTTAATCATCTTCACAACGATTGATGGATGAAACTCATACTTATGACCGCAGATCATTTTATCGGGCGAAAAACTTGATACCATCAGCACGATAATAACAAGATTAGGACAAAAATATAACCAGAATCTTTATAACGTTACAGCTGCTGGTGCTGTCATATCTACGATCATTCCATTAGGAATTTATATCATTTGGTCTCGATTTATAAATAAAAGAATGTATAATATGGTCGGTTAACAAAAAATAATCTAGAAACAAAGCCTGGCTCATACTAGGCTTTTTTCTTTTATGTATTTGGTTATTATCAAATATTAATCATTTAATATTTTCTAGCCAAATAAATCGATCGATTGTTTGTGATATTAAAAGTTGATTTTAATGCAAAATAATCGTAAAAATTGAAAGAAATTAAAAAAGAAAAGATGGGCATAAACCCATCTTTTTTCATCTTATTTTATTGTCAATTAGTTATTGATATTATTAACAAATTCTAAGATTTCTTGATCTTTATTTGCATCTAATTTGTATTCAGCAAAACCAACTGATCCTAATACTTTTGCACCAAAAAATTCAAGAACTTGTGAAAAAATACTTCGCACCATTGGACCACCTTTTGCGCCTGGTGTTGCAGTTGCTACATATGCTTTTTTATCTTTTAATCAAGCACCTTCTAATGATAATCAATCAAAGATATTTTTAGCAAAAGCAGCTAAATAACCATTAATTTCAGGAGTAATAAATACGATCTTTTCATAAGCTAAAAGCTTAGCTTTTAGTTCATTAATTTTAGCTGGCACATTGGCTTTAATATCAATCGAAAATAATTCAACATTATAATCAGCTAAATTAAGTAAATCAAAACTTCCCTTGTGTGCAATCTTAGAAGCTAAATCATAATTGATTGATGTTTTAAAGTTGGTGTTTGAACACGATACAATAATTGCTTTATTCATTATCTTGGATTTTAATTTTTAATTTATCAAATTCTTTGTTTAGTTCATCTCTTGTTTGGTTGTATTGATCTTTGAAAGCAGAAACGAACTTAGCAAAAACATCATGTAATTTTTGAAAAATAATATCCTTTTTTTGCTCATCATTTAGTTCTTCAACTTCTAGATTAAAAATACCATTATGGATACTATCTTCTTTAATATGTAAAGCTAAATCAACTAGTTTGTGATTAAATGAAGGGGTTTCTTGGTTGTTAGCAAATTCAAAGCTAAGTTTAGCTTTTTCAACTTTTTGATTTTCATCTGTTTGTAATCAAACAATGTATTTATCTTCGTTTTTGTCAAAACGCAATTTTTTATTCATATTTCTAGATTATTCTCCTTCTTTGGTATTTTTTAAAAGCATTAATCTTTCAGTAATCGGATCAATTCCACCTTCTAGATAGTGTGCTGATGGGTTTTCATTAATAATTTGATCTTCTTTAATTGATAAGATGTCTTTTAGTGATGATTGTTGATATGAAGCCTTAATATCTTTTTCTTTAAAGCTACATACTGTTGTGGTCTTTGGATTGGTTAAAATCCCCATATTACCGTTGTGAGTAACAATAAATACTTGTTGAATGGTTTTATTCTCACGGTCGTGGTTTTTATCTGAAATCAACGGAATTAATGAGTTATAGATTGTATAACTATCAATATTATCTTCTGGTTGATCTAAGAATAAAATTGGTTCTTTACATCGACTAATTGTCTTTTTCACACCATAACTAGATCTTGTTCCTAGTGACATGGCGTTATAATCATTGCCACAAATCATGATTTTTACAAAACCTGAAAGATTATCTTTAAACATCTTTTCTAATTGTTTTGTAATCGTATTAGTTTCTTTGTATGGATCTGATTTAAAGCCACCATTTTTAGGATTAAAATCACCTTTAGTTGAATTTTCTTCGTATTTATTGATGTATTTTTCTAATCATTGTTTCTTATTTAATAAGTCACTAGCTTTGTATAAAAACTTATCAAATATGTAATAAATCCCCTGATCAGAATCCGTATTTTGCATATCATATTCAATATCAATACTGTATTTAACATCAGGATCTTTGTTACTAATTCCTTCGTCTTTAATGCTGACATTGTGGAATAATTCAGAAGCAAAATTATCAAAGTTAGCTAAATTATTGGCAATTGCTCTGGCTGCATTTTCAAAAGCTAATTCTAAGTTTGCTGGTAATGATGCAATTCTTGCGTTGTTATTGTTATCTTGTTCTAGCTTTTTATCGTATGCAAACTTAGTTATTCCAGTTGCTAAATGCTTAACATTATCAATTTTTGTTGATTGAATATTGTTCTTGTGAATATTTAAAATTTTAACTAACGATTGAATGATTATTTCATAATCATTCTCACTAATAAAATTATGATCTTTATGTTTTATTTTTTCTTTATAAGAAACTAAATTATCAAAATATAGACTTATTATTTTGATTAATTCAAAATGATGTTTACTGCTTTTGTTGTTAAAATCAAGCATTTGCTTATCAATTGAATGATTTAAAAATGTAGTAATTTTTTCTAATACATTCTGATGACTAGCATTTTTTAACTCAAAGAGATCTTTAATATTTAAGTTATTTAAAACATTAAAACTATCTTGAATTTGAATAAAAGAATCAAAGTATCTTCTAAAGAAAGGTTCTAAACTTTTTGCGTAATTACTTGATGCTTTTTTAATAAATTCTTCTTTACCTTTTTGGAAATCAGCAGTCGCATCTAATGCTGTTTTAATCTTGTCATTTTGACTAATATAGTCATAACGATCTTGAATTAATTCATTGTTTTTTCTTCGTTCATCATCCCAACTTCTAGTTTCACCATTTGAATAAACTAATTTCACAATGTCAAAACCATAAGTTTTCTTAATTGAATTGATGTCTTTGTCATTAATTGAAGATTTTGTGTGCAAAGCATACAAAATCTTTAATAAGGTAGATTTACCACCACCCTTAGTTCCAATGATTGTATTAATGCCTGGTTGAAATTCTAATGTGTGAATGTCATTAATAGTATCTTTTAGAACCAATTGTTTTATGTATTTTGTGTCCAAAATATTTGCCTCCTTTGATTTAATATAAATCAAAAAAATCTAAAGATAAGCAAATATTAAAAGATTAATGAACTTTTTAAATCATCAAAAGTTATTTCGTGATCAATTGGCACTTCTATCTTGGTTTGACTAGGTTTTTTAGCATAGTTTTCAATATTATGACAATCGCTAAAAAAAGCATGTTTAAAGTCGATATTTAAGTGATTTTGAATGTTTTTAGAAAAAACAAAATCTTTTCTGGCCTCAACATATTTAATGTGTTTAATGACATCTTGATAAATGCTAAAACTAGATTTACCTGACTTACCAACATCAGGGATAATAAAAAAATCAAAGCCAGCAGCTTCGATATTTTTGATTAAATTTTTAATATCAGCCCCAGTGCTACGTTGAGCAATTGATGAAACTAATACATTAAGTTTTAATAGTTTTTCTTTGTTTAGATTGTTATTAAAAATAAAATTACAATCACCTAATTTAGAACCAACTGAACGAATTCTGAATTCTACACCAGGAAAGATTGACATCTTAAAGTTAGGTAAGGAATCAATTACTTCTTTCAGTTCTAAATAAAATTTATGACTGAAAGTATCATGGTCTGTAAAACTAAAAGCACGAACATTATTTTCTTTTAGTTTCATAATGTAATAATCAGGTCTATACCCGCCTTTTGGCACTTGTTTTTCACCTGCTTTTGAAGAATATTGTGAGTGTAAATGTAGATCAACAAGTTGATCTAATTTTTTATTTTCAGTCATTTTTATCGTAAATTTTGATTAGTTTTAATTAATTAAAGTTTAATGATTAACTAATCTAATAAGTGTTGGTTAATGAATTTTGCCACACCAAAGTTTTGACAATCATCAGCTTGGTATTTAGCAAAACTCTTATAAACATCCTTAGCGTTATCAACAGCCACACTTAGATTTGATCATTTAAACATATCAACATCATTGTGGTTATCACCAAAACACATTGTATTGTCTTTGGTAATTGTGTTGTTGAAATTATTCTTAACTCAGAAAATTCCGCTTGCTTTTGATTCGTTTGGACGAATAACCACATCTTGTTTGTATTTGGTTACATGAACATTACCAAAACTACTTAAATCAATGAAGTAATCAACTTCTCTTGGATTTAATGGTTTTAAAGCAATTGGTTTTGTGCTAATAGTCATTGATACGATTTGATCATTATAAAAGTGATTAACTTTTGTAAGATCAACATATCTTAGTTTGAACATTTTATTTGGGTATTTACTATTAATAAATTCGTCTTGTAATGTTCATCAAGATTTATTTTTAGAAACATAAACCCCATAAGGTGTGTTTAAAGTATAAGAAATATTCTTAAACTTCTTAGCCAACTGAATGAAACGGTTAACTACTTTTTTATCAATATAAGTAGCTTTAACACATTTATTATTAATAAATACGCACGCACCATCGTCCGTAATTGTTGGTAAGTTAAACATATCAGTTTTTGCTAACAGCGGATAAACCTTACGATAATCTCGTCCTGTTGCAATTCCTGTGTTGATGCCTTTTTGAATTAATTTTTCAAAAGCTTCTTGAACTTCTTTGGGAACATCAAATAAATCCTTATATTGTTGGCCTTTATATAAGAACTTAGGTTCTTTCTTTGAAGTAATGATTGTATCGTCTAAATCGGTGTAAACAAACTTTGTATTAATTAAACTCATAATTTATTACAGTTAATATAATTTTAAAATACATTAATCTTTAATTTAAAATTAATCTTTAATTTAAAATAATTAAAGAAAATTGAAATAGGTCTGTGGTGATCAAAAATAAGTTTAAAAAACTGATAATCATTAGTTTAACATTCCTATTTAGCTTAGTGATATTATTAATTGTCGGTTTAATTAAACCCTTTAATAATAATGATATTGTTACGCAATCAAGCATTAAAAATCAATCATATAACCTAGTTAATCAAGCTAGAATTAACACCGTTAAAGATGGTGAAAAAATTTATCGTGATACTGACGATGAGTTTGTTAGCAACCAAGTAGCGGGTTATGAACGCAGCAATAATTTTAATGGTTTAAAGTTATCAAACGGTGGATATATCTTTATTTCTGATGAAGATGATAGTGTAATTTATCGCACGGATTATTTTTATAATGTCCTTTGAACTTATAAAATATCAAATGTCGATTCAATTGAACGCCATGTTTTAGAAGTTGCACAAGATGATAAAGATCCATCAACATTTTATCTTTTAGCAGCACCAAAAAACAATGATGATGTTGCACTTGCTGCTTATTCAAATTTTGATAAAAAAGGATTTGGAGTATTAGAAAAACTTAAAGAAAATCTTGATCGTGATATTTCTAAACGAATTGATAAACAAGCTGAAATATCAATCGATCCACAAACATTATTAGATAATATTCCTAATACTTGAAATAACAATCCTGACTTTTTAAAATCGTTAATTGGTTTTTCAAATAACGGTAGATTTGTTATTTCATTTAATAACTATTTAGCCAACCTAGCCAACCTTGTAGTTTATGGTGGAAGTGTTTATATTTTAGGTGGAACAGGTAATATTAATACCCAGATTGCTGACCGTTTCCAATCGTTAGGAATTTATCGAATTAATAAAGAAAGATTCAACGAAATTATTGGTTGACCTTATGCTGTTTTAATCGGTGGGTGAAACGAGCAAGGCAATAATAATAATAATAATAATAATAATAATAATATCTCAGTCAACTTACCAATTTTTGAAGATGTTAAATACACTTACGTAATGCGAGCAGCGATTGCAGGAGCTAGGATCATTAAAGATACTTCGCACTTACAATTAGGTGGTAGTTTTTCAATTGGTGATGAAAATGTTTTAACAGCTGGTAAGCATCACGAGATTAATCCAGTTAAAAATAATAGTTCAGATTTAAAAGCAATTGGTAGTTTTAGATTAAGTTTAAATATCCTTGAAGGTTTGGGTAAATTTAATTCACCATCAACAATAACAGAAGATACAGATCTTAAAAAATTAAATCCAGATTTCCAATTAGTTTCACACCTTGAAGACTTTAACTTTAATAACTTCACTGCATTAGAAACTAGCCAACAAAATATTAAAAACCGTTCAAAATTAGCAGGATTAGATGATTATTATTTCCACAATGTTGCTAACTTTGAAGATGGTTTTAGCTTCGGAACTTTTACAATGCAATTCAACGATTTAATTGTTGTTTTTGGTGTAAATCAGACTTATGATTTAATTGAAACGCCTGATTCAATTCGTCAATTATTTGGTAATAAAACTGATCAATACAATTGGAATCATTATGTCAATACAATTAATTCAAATGATCCAGAAAACCAGAACAAAGTAATCATTTGATCATTACATGCTCAAAGTAAAAATAAAACTGCAGCATTAGTTTATGTATTGCAATATCGCAATAATAATTACATAATCAGAAGTCTTAATACCGTAACACAAAGAAGTGGTGGCGTAACCCAACAGATTGCTAATAATTCTAACTTTGGTGCTTATCCAATTACCAACGCCATTGAGCTAGATGGAACCAAACGAATTGTTGTTTATTATGAAACAGCCAACACAACTTGGAAGTCATTATCATTGTTTGAATTTAATATCAATGACAATTTAGCCCAATTAAATACGGATGATACTTACCAAACTCCTAAAACATCTAGAATTACATATCTAGGTAGTGGAATGGCATTAATTAATCCTGAAAACGATACCTTATTCGTGCATTCAATTAAAGAATTAATTGAACCGTTTAACAACGATTTCATGATTAAAAAACAATTTATTCCGTTGTTTATTAAATATAACAATGGTGCTAACAACCCTGATCCTGAAATTGTTTTATTAATTCGTGCTAATGATATTGATTACAAAAATCAAAGCTTTAAATTCCATCCATTAATTAAAAACCCGTTGGTTGAAAATTATTATGAACACATCCCTGGATTAAATTTAGAATTTGAATATTCTGGATTTGGTTCTAACCCAACTTGAGTTTATCGAGGAATTGTTATTGCTTCGGTTGCAATCTTCTTACCACTAGTTTGAATTGGAATTTTCTTCGTATTAAAATTCTTTGGTTTTTCTGTGAAAAACATTGCAGAAACTAATAAACAAAAACGTAAGGATAAACACATCTTATTATCATTCCAAGATGCAATTAGTGAATCTGAAGAAAATAAGAATAAATACGAAATGAACAGTGCCATTGTTGAAAAACAATATGGTGATTTAATGCTGATGATTGACAAAGCTCAACATAACCAATTTGAAGATAAGATTAAGATATATTTCTATGAATCTTCTGCGATTACCAAAGAAGATGGTGATTTAGCGTTTAAATTATTAAAAACCAAATTACAACTTTTACAAAGGTATTTCACTGAAAATGGCATTCCGTGTTATCGTTATAACTTAAAAGATCACCGTGACATTTTCTTAAAGAATCCTAAGTTAGTAAACCACTTGAAAAAGACTAACTTCAAACTTCCTGTAATTATGGATAATAATGACATCTTGCACTATGGAAGTTATCCAAACAACGAAGAACTATCATCAATCTTTGGTATTAATATTAGTTGATTAAAGAAGATTGACTCATTAACAATTAAAACTGTTGATCCCAAGAATGTTGAAGAATTATTACGCAATAATAATCAAAAACCTTATCAACAAAATAATAATTACCAACAACAATTTGTTCAACAACCACGAGTTCAAGCACCAATTCCGCCACCAATAAGACCAACAGCTCCACCACCGAGAGCTCCGTTTAGAAGAACTTAATCAAAAAAATAAAAAAACCCAAAACATTTTCTCGTTTTGGGTTTTTGTTTGTTTAGTTATCCAAAACCCTTTATTTACAATGGTTTTGTTGATATTTTTAATAGATTAAAAACCAAGATAACTTCTATTTATTTTCTAAAATATCACAAATTAAAAATTCATGTGTTTTTAAGCTATTAAAATCCGAATTTTTGATTTATCAAATTATAAAAATTTTAATTAAGTTTATGAGAATTCAATGATTTTTTTATGCTATTATTTATATGCTTTAACATTCAACCTGGAGTGGCGGAATGGCAGACGCAGCAGACTCAAAATCTGCCGATAGCAATATCTTACGAGTTCAAGTCTCGTCTCCAGGACCAATAACTAATAACTAATAAACTAACTAACTAGGCAGCCATGAGCTGCCTCTTTTTTATGTCATATAAAAATAATTATTAATTATTGGTATATCAATAATTAATGAATCACAATAACTTAAAATATCTTAATTGAATAATTCTTTTGTAAACAAATTGAACTGAAAGAAGATCAATAAAGGCACTGCAAAAAAAGCAATCAAAACAAATTTGATTAAATTAAAGAATGAATATAATGAGAAGATTCCAGTTCAATAATCATTAATAAATAATAAATAAGCCCTTAGATTACTAACAGAATTATAATAATTAGCCACTTCAATAAAATTAATTGTATTAACAGCCTTAAACCATCATCAATACAACGGTGTAATTAATATTCCATTGATTGCTGAATATAAAAACATTGATATTGGCACAATTAGTAACCATATAACCAATCATTTAGCTTTTTTAGATCTTAATTTGGTTTTATTAAGGATTAAATTTAATAAATAAAAAATCAGAATGGTAAATATGTTGGTAATTGTTAAAAATAATATCCCAATTCAATTTGAAGGATTCCAAATAAAATGAATTAATGACAATACAGAAGCTAATAATAAAGAAGAAGCTAATGAACTGATATAAATAACAGGTATTAAAAAAACAACTGAAATATCAATTGTTAATGACAAATTGCTAAAAAACGGAATTCTTATTAGACTTGAAACGTATGCAAAAATGATGGCTAGTGCCAACATACTTGCGTTAAAAGACAGTTTAAAATTAAAACTATAATGGTTTTTTTTCTCTCGTTCTTTTCGCATTTGCATGACATTAATGTAATATTTTATGTCAAATACTCTTAGTATTATATTAATTAATTAATATAATAATTAAATAAAGTATTATTTATATAAAGATAAAAAATAAATTCATTAATAATGTCAAATTTATTAGAACTAAATGTAACTATTGAAATCCCTAAGGGATCAAACATCAAATATGAATATGATCGTAAGACTGGTCAAATCTCAGTAGATCGTATTTTATATGGTTCAGAAGTATACCCACACAACTACGGTTTTATTAAAGAAGCTCTAGATTGAGATGGTGATGAATTAGATTGTTTAGTGATTTCTAATCAAGCATTTCAACCAGGTATCAATGTTCCTGTAAGAATTTTAGGAATGATGGGAATGGTTGATGATGGTGAAACTGATAACAAACTGATTGGTGTTATTGCTTGTGACAAACGTTTTGAAAATATCAAAACTTTAAAAGATTTAGGTGCTCACAGCCTTAAAGAAATTAAAGGATTTTTTGAAACTTACAAGTTATTACAAAACAAAAAAGTATCAGTTAAAGGTTTCAAAGAAGTTGATGCAGCTATCCACGAATACAATAATTGTGTAAGTTTAATGAAGCAATATGGTTCATTACCTAAGGATGAATTCATTGCTAAAATGAGAAAACTTTATCCTGAAAAATACGAAGGATAATTTACTTTAATTTTTGCATAAAAATACAGTCGCATTTAGCGACTTATTTTTTTATCTATTAATTAAAAATATTTAAAATTTACGGTAAAAATAAGCATTTTTAATTAATTATTTAGTTTTAAAATAATATAAATAATGCTATTAGATTTATAAAAAAATGATCAGCAATAACAAAGAAATAATTGGTGGTATCGAAGTTAATGTCACTAAGAAAACCAAGATAAAAAATGTTTATATAAAAGTTAAACCTCCACACGGAGATGTTTTTGTTATTGCTCCTTATAATTTTCCAGATTATGAAATTAGAGTTTTTGTTTTAAATAAACTTAATTTGATTCATAAGATGAAAAAAAGAGTTTTAGCTCAATCTTATGAAAACTATAAAGAATATGTATCTGGTGAAGAAATTTTCTTATGAGGAGATATTTATAAATTAAATGTCATTGAACATAAAGGTAGATTTAAAATCAAAATTTTAAATCAAGAAACAATTGATTTTTATATTCCTTATAATGCAGAACAAGAAAGCAAAGAGAAGTTTTTTAATAATTGATATAAAAAACAATTAGCTTATGCAATGAAATTGATAGTTGAAAAACTAGAAGCTAAGATGAACGTTGCTGCTAATGAATATAGAATTAAAAACATGAAAACAAAATGGGGAACATGTAATGTTGATAAGAAGAGAATTTGGATTAATTTAAGATTGACTAAAAAACCGATCCAATGTTTAGAGTATGTCCTAGTTCATGAGATGGCTCATTTAATTGAAAGAAACCATACAAAGAGATTTTATTCATTAATTAATCAATACATGCCTGATTGAAAAATTATTGATCAAATTATGAAGAAAAACATTTAGTTTTAAAATAGATCAATTTAAATTTTTATTTTTTAAAAAATATGATTTTTACCGCATATTTTTAATATTTTTTATTTAAATAACATTAAAAATAATCACTAAATTAATAAAAAATATTTAAGCTAAAAATAGTGATTAAAATAAATTATTTCAAAAATAATAATGCTAATTTTTTGATAAACATTTAAGATTTAAATATGTAATATTTAAACTTTTAAAATAAGATATTTTAAAATTCAGTAATTATGTCAGAGTTAAAACTAAGTAATTTAAGTGTTAATATCGGTGAAAAGAGAATTTTAACCAACATTACAGCGTCAATTAAATCTGGAGATGTTGTTGCTATAATGGGTCCTAATGGGCATGGTAAATCAACATTACTTAAATCAATTATGGGTCATTATGACTCTAAAATTGTTAGAGGAAAAATAGAGTTTAAAAATCAAGTTTTAAACAAGTTAGAAGTTGATGAAAGAGCTAGATTAGGATTATATTTAGCTACTCAAGTTCCAGAAGAAATTCCTGGTGTTTCATTAGTAGAATTTATCCGTTCAGCAATTAATGCTAGGCGAGAAAAACCAATAGATTTACCAGAGTTTTATAAATTAGTTCAAACTAACACTAAAAAATTAAAGATGAATTTTGAACTATTAAATCGTTCAGTTAATGAAGGTTTTAGTGGTGGTGAGAAGAAAAAGAATGAAATCTTATTATTAAAAACTATTAACCCTGATTTTGCAATGCTTGATGAAATTGATTCAGGGCTAGATATTGATGCTTTAAAAATCATTACAAAAGAACTCCAAGAATGAGTTAAGGATAAAACAAAAGCATTAATCATTGTTTCTCACTATGAAAGAATGTTTAAATTAGTAAAACCGACCAAGGTTTTTGTTGTAGTCAATGGAACAATAATTACCCAAGGTGATGCTAGTTTAGCCAAACGAATTGATAAAGAAGGATATGATTGGATTAAAAAAGAATTCAAAATCGACTTTAAAGAAAGTAAAAAACAAGAATTTGATTTAGTTGATCCATTCAAACAATAATCTTTAAATATGAATAAAAAAATATTTGTTTTAGTTGATTCTAAAAAGTCAAAATTTAACTATAAAATTGAAGATAATGTTGATAGCTTTATCCATTTTTTAGATATTAATGATAACGATTCAAATTTAAAGATCAATGTTGATTTAAATGAAAATTCTTCGGCAAAAGTGATCATTTCTACATTTGGAATTAATAAAAATAAGAAGAAATATGACATTAAACTAAATCACTTATCTAATAGTGCTAAAAGTGTTTATCAAAACTATGTTGTGGCAACAGATTATTCTGATGTTTCATCAACAATTACTAGCGTTATTAAAAACAACACATATCACAATGATACAATCCAAGAGATCAGAGGTGTTTTATTAAGTGACAACGCATCAGTTAAGGGTGAACCGCAATTAATCATTGATGATAATAATGTTAAAGCTAAACATGCTATGGCTGTTGGCAGATTAAACCAAAACCACTTATTTTATTTGATGTCTAAGGGTGTTCCAAAAGCCGAAGCAATTAAATTAATTTTGATGGGATACTTTATTAAAACAATTAGCATCATTGATGATAAAAAGAAACAAGAACAAATCATCAAACAAGTTGAAGATTTATTCTTAAAAGTAAATTATGAAAGTTCAGTTAATTAGGCAACAGTTTAATTGGTTTAAAAACAATAAAGATTGGATTTATTTTGATAATGCAGCAACATCATTAAAACCAGATGCTGTAATCAATACGATTAGTGAATATTACAATAATTGATCGTTAAATCCTCATAATACTGATACAAAATTATCTAATCAATTAAATAATTTTATTGATCAAACCAGAACAAAAACAGCAAACTATCTAGGTGTTAATGCTGATGAAATTATTTTCAACAGTTCAGCTACTGAAATATTAAACTTATTTGCTTTTGGATTAATTGATTATTTAAAACCAAATGATGAAATTATTATCAACGAATTAGAGCATGCTAGTAATCTAATTAATTGGGTTGAATTAGCTAACCGTAATAATCTAAAATTGGTTTTAATTAAATCATTAGATGAATTAAAAACTAAAATTAACCAAAAAACAAAGGTTGTTGCTTTTTCAGCATTATCAAACATTTTTGGTTATCATGTTGATTATTTAAAATATGCTAACTTAATTAAAGCAATTAATCCTCATTGTTTGGTATTTATTGATGCTACGCAATATGTTGCTCATAATAAGATAATAATCACGCCTGACATTGATGGTTTATGTTTTTCAGCTCATAAGATTTTTGGACCGACAGGTTTAGGAATTGGCTACATAAAAAAATCATTACAACAAACATTAAAACCACTCAAATATGGTGGTGATATGTATTATGATTTTGATTTGAATAACAAAACAATAAGTTTTAAAAACAACCCACTTAAATACGAAGCTGGCACGAACAATGTATCAAGCATCTATGCTTGATCTAAAACGTTAGATTTTATTAATCAACTTTATGATCAGGGTTTTAAGGATTATGAACAACAATTAGTTAATTATTTTAAATCTAAAATCAAAAACCAAGATAAGTTGATATTAATCAATAAACAAGCAACATACCCAATTTTTTTAGTTCAAATTAAAGGTATTCATTCCCAAGATTTAGCTTCATATTTATCTTCAAAAAAAATCATTACCAGAGCAGGAGTTTCTTGCGTTCATTTATTAAAACAATATCAACAAGATGGCTATGTCAGAGTGTCATTATCAGCCTATAACACTTTTGAAGAAATTGATTATTTTTTTGATGTTATTCAACAGTTCGAATTAAAGGATATTTTAGATGGATTATTCTAACGCATTGATCAGAAGACAGATCATTATTGATTATTATCAAAACCCGATTAATTATTTAAAACAACCACTAAATAACGCAAAATATGAGGTTATTAAAACACAATCAGATAGTTGCACTGATCAATTTAATATTTATTTATTGATTGAAAATAACCGATTAATTGACTTAAAATTTTCAGGCAGTGGGTGTATTATTTCACAAACCACATTTGATTGTTTATCTAAGTATTTAATTAATCAAGAAATTAACCAAGTTAAAAAGATTTTAAATGCTTATTTAGAATTTATTTTTCATAATAAAAAAAGTGATTTATTGGCTGAAGAATTCGAAATTTTTTCATCAGTTAATATGCAATCTAACCGCATTATTTGCGCAACAATTAATGCTAAAGCATTAAATGATTATTTATCAAAGGAATAAACTATGGGCATATCTAAAAAGATCTTAAATAAAAAATACCAATACGGTTTTCATGATAAAGATACAGCAATTTTTGAAACCCACAAAGGGATTTCAAGAGAAATTGTTAAAGAAATATCAAGATTAAAGAATGAACCAAAATGAATGCTAGACATTCGCTTAAAAGCTTTTGATCAATTTATTAAGATGGATAATCCTAATTTTGGTCCTGATTTGTCGTTCATTGATTATGATAAAGCAATCATGTATTCAAAAGCAATTGAAACCCCACAAACTAACTGGGATGATGTTCCTAAAAAAATTAAGAATACATTTAAGAAATTAGGCATCATGGAAGCAGAAGCTAAATTCTTAAACGGGGTATCAACACAGTATGATTCACAAGCTGTATATAACAATATTTCAAAAGAATTAGAAGAATACGGAGTGATTTTTACTGATACAGATACTGCGGTTAAACAATACCCAGATTTAGTAAAAAAATATTTTGGTTCAATTGTTCCGAGTAATGACAATAAGTTTGCAGCCCTAAATACAGCATTCTGATCAGGTGGTTCATTTGTTTATGTTCCAAAAGGTGTTGAAATTAAAAAACCACTACAAGCTTATTTCAGAATTAACGGTCGTAATGTTGGTCAATTTGAACGCACGATCATTATCTTAGAAGAAGGCGCAAAATGTCATTATGTTGAAGGTTGCACTGCTCCTGTTTATTCAGAAGATAACTTACATTGTGCTGTTGTTGAAGTGTTTTTACATAAAAATGCAGTTGGACGATATACAACGATTCAAAACTGATCTGATAATGTTTTAAATTTAGTTACCAAACGTTCAATTGTTTATGAAAATGCTAAAATGTCATGAATTGATGGCAATATTGGTGCTCGGATTAATATGAAATATCCTTCATCAATTTTAGCTGGTAAGTATGCTAGTAGTGATTGTATTTCGATTGCTGTGGCTAATAAAGGAATTATTCAAGACGCTGGTGCTAAAATGATCCATCTAGCTCCATATACTAAATCTAGAATTGTTTCTAAATCAGTATCATTCAATGGTGGTGATACTTGCTATCGTGGTTTAGTTAAAATTGAAAAAGACGCACACCATTCAAGTTCGAAGGTAGAATGTGACACTTTATTAATGGATAATATATCAAGAACTGATACATTACCAACTGAGATCATTAAAAACAAATATTCTTCATTAGAACATGAAGCAAAAGTTTCAAATATTAGTGAAGAACAATTGTTTTATATGATGTCAAAAGGGATTAGTAAAGAAGTGGCTGAAAATCTAATTGTTCTAGGTTTTATTGAACCATTTACCAAAGAATTACCCATGGAATATGCCATTGAATTAAATCGTTTAATTACCATGGATATGGAAGGTAGTGTTGGTTAATTAATTCTTGATATTTTAATCAATTATTTTTATTAGTCTTACTTAATAAAAATAATCTAACCAAGATAAAATTAGTGGTTGATTGATATAAAGATTGCTTAGTTAAATCATCAACATCAGATTGGTTAATTATTTTATAATAGTAAGAATAAAACATAATAGTCTATGAGACCATTTTCAGAGCCAAATTATTATGAAGTATTAGGAGTTGAAGAAAACGCCACTAAAGAGCAAATCAAAAGGGCGTTTCGTAAGTTAGCTCGTGAATATCACCCCGATGTTAATAAATCTCCTGATGCTGAAGCTAAATTTAAAGAAATCAACCGTGCTTATACGATTTTAGGTAATGATGCTGGTCGTTTTGATTTTGATCGTAGACTAAAACAAAGAAAACAACAACAAGCAGCACAAGCCACACCTCCACCACCAAGGGCTAATAAAAACGAGAACTATTACCAAATTCTAAGGGTATCTGAAACTGATAGTCGTGAAAAAATCACAATCCAGTATAAGATGATGAAGCTGCAATATGATGCAGGTGGATTGTATGCTAAGGATGCTCATTCAGTAGAAATGAGCCGAAGGATTAAAACAGCTTATGAAGTTTTAAGTGATCCTAATAAACGACTTAAATATAATCTTTATTTAAAACAAACATCACCAGCTGTGATGAGTTTTGAAGTTTGATTATCACGACAACCTGATGTTAAGCAAACTAAAAAACAAAGCAATCCATTCAACAATGTTGAATTTAAATCAACTAAAACTAAGGTTGAAAAAGAAACCAAACACCAAACCCAAAATCAAGCTGAACAACAAACAACCAAACCTACTAAAAACCCTGATGCGTTGTTTGAAAAACTTCAAACTAATCCATTACAAATTATTAAAAAAACCTCAAAAATTCATTCAGTTTTAAGTTATTTCATGCTTGTGTTTATTGCGGTATCAGTAATCATGATCTTAATGCAATCACGCCCTGGGGTATCAACGTATTATCCAATTTTTGCACTAATTTGATTCCCGATTATTGGCATCTTAGCATTAGCACTATTATTCTTAGGATTCTTAAATATGTATATCTCATGAGACTTTAGTTCTAAGAATAAAGAATTCAAAAAAGTTAATATCATGTGGATTATTACGATATTAACTTTCTTCTCTGGGTTTTATGCAACTTATATTACCAAAAAAGCTGTTGATAACCAGATCATCTTCATGAACCGCATGAACGGTATGAATGATTAAATAATAAATATTGGTGTTTTTATTAATAAATGCGTCTAATGACGCATTTTTATTTTGTTTAAAACCACAACATCTAAAATAAATAACCCTATTTTTACATCTCTTAGTTTAATTATTTAATTAAACAATATATATCGTTTTTTAACTGAAATTATCGCATTAATTTATAAATCATAAAAAAGGTGTTGATTTAAAAATAATAAGAATATTGATTATTTGTTTTGATGAATTTTTTAAATAAGAAATTAAAAAATAAAAATAAATCAAAAACAAGGTAATTAATTAAAATGAGGATTAGACTTAAGAAAGCGTTTATTAGTTCGATAACAGGATTAGGGTTATCAGCATTAGTTATTTCATCATGCACACCCACACCAAGCACAAGGGAATTAGATGGACCACAAAAACCAAATCCTGATGATGAAACAAATAAACAAACTGATCCAATAATAACTAATCCAGGTGATGAAAATATTAACAAACCTAGACCTAGAATTAGATCAAATGAAAAGATCATTTTTCAAACAGCACAGGGTGATTCATATCCACAAATAAGAGCATTAAAAGTATTAGTTGATCTATATAATCAAGAGTTTGAAGATGATCAAGAACACTTAGATGTTGTGCTACAAAACAGAGAAATAACCAAAGCACGATCTGAGGTTTCATTAACAAGAAATACCGTTGATTTAATTAAAAAAGAAGATGATAAGATTCCCAACCTTATTTTGGGTAGTTTAAATTCAGTTAATGCGATCAATGATGTTGGTTATGGTTTGAATTTAAATAAGAGCAAAATCCTTAAGAGACAAAACTTTGAAGAATCAATTTTTGATTATTACAATACGCTAAATAATGCTAAAAAAGATAGTAATGATATTTATGGTTTGCCATTTAGTATTACTACATTTGATAGCTTAGTTTATAACAAACCATTAATGAATTTAATATTTAAATTCGTTAAAGATGGTGGTGGAATGGTTGATGAACATTCTAAGATTTATCAAGAATTAAAACAAGATGATTTCTTAACTAAGATTCCTAAAACTAAACGATGAAATGATCTTGAAGTTAAAAATCGTGAAGTCTTTAAGAATTTAGTTGTGAATGATGATACTTTTGGTGATTTTGAATCAATTATTGAGTTTTCTAATCAAATCGCACAAGGATTAAAATTAAAAGAAGAAATTAGTTCTCCAGAACCAACAAGAAGTATAAAGATCTTTACGACCGATTCATTTGCTTATACGATTCGCAAATATTTATGATCTAAATTAGGTAACAACGAACAAAGCTGGTTATGAACTCATAAGTATAATGATCAAAACCAAATGTTTTTGGATTTTACTAATTTAAAACAAGAAGAAACAATTAAAAAAATCGGTGATTTTTATAATTTCTTCAAAAATAATTTAACTTCACTACCATTATCAAAAAAAGAATATAAACCAACTGAAACAATTAGACCAAATTTATATTCTTATTATCTAGCACTAGGGACTGCTGCTGATTGAACTTTTAGTGACATTAGAACATTTGATACTGCTTTTGGAATTGGACCTCACGTTGGTTGAAGTCAATCAATACTTTCACCAGGAACACTAAAAGATATTAAAGATCCTAATGATCCTAAAAAAGGTGCAAGCATAGAAGATCTTAAAAAAGCAGGAGAACAAATGCCATCAGCTGATGATGTTGTATGAAAAAACCAATTAACCAGATTTAATAAGAACGATAAAGAACTAAACACCTTCTTAGTTGGTAGTGCTGGTTTAATTCCGATTAAATCAGCTCCACATAAAGAAAAACAAACAATTAAATTCTTAGAATGATTGTTTAGTGGTGAAACCAAAATTAAATCAGCAAACAGCCCATGAAAGGGTCGTTATATTTATGAAATCTTTAGTCAAATATCTGGATATAACTTTACTACCAAAGCTGCATTATCAAAACAAACTTATGATACTTTAACTAAGCAGATAGAACAAAAACAAAAGCGAGTTGATGCAATCATAAAATCAGATGATAAGTATTCTAAAATTAACGATCCTGATTGATCAACAATTTATATTGATAAAGCAGCAGCTGCTTCATTAAAAGATTATTTAGATTTCAAAGAAGAACTAAATAAAGATCCAAACAAAAATTCAATTGCCTTCTTATTTGACGATAAGAAGTCTTTAAGAATCAATAATCACTTTACTAGTTCGTTATTTACATTAACAAGAAACTTATTTGGAACTGCACAAACAAATGATAAGTTCATAACAAAACTACGAGCAGAAATCCAAAAACTTGATAAACAATAATATTTTAATAACTAAAACATCTTAGTTTTTAAACAATTTTTTTATATCAACCTCAAAGTTAATATCAATTAATTTATTAATGATATTAGCTTTTTTTATTGTTATTTTATTAACCTAAATCTGATTAACCAATATCATTTTGATAAATCTAAATTATTAATAAAATAATCTTTCTTAATGTTAGTATATAGAAATATAAAACGCCTGATATGAAAACTAAGATAGCAATTCTAGGGACAGGAGCGTGAGGCACTGCTCTTGCTAATGTGTTGTTAAAAAACAACAACATTGTTAATATGTGGGGAATTGATCAAGATGAAATTAATGATTTAAATAGCGGTTACAATACCAAATATTTTGGTCATAAAAAATTACATAAAACCCCTGATTTAGTTAGTAATAACTTAAAAGAAGTTGTTGATGGTTGTGATTATATTTTATTAGCCATTCCTTCAAAGTTTTTTAATGATGTGTTATCTAAGTTATCAGATGCATTAAATGATCGTAAGGTTAATTTAATTAATGTTGCCAAAGGGATGGATGCTAATAGTAAGCAATTCTGATCTGATGTTTTAAAAAAGATGTTTTCTAAAAACATCTTGACATTAACTTCATTATTAGGACCTTCGTTTGCTAACGAAGTATTTAATAACCATCCAACTGTTATTAATGCAGTGTCAGATAATGAACAAGCATGCAATAAGATTTGTCAATTATTTAACAACGACACCTTTGAATTAGTTGCATATAATAATGAACTAGCAGCAGAATTATTTGCTGCAATTAAAAACGTTTGTGCAATCGGGACTGGAATCATCTTTGAACAAACCCAATCAGCGAACACAAGATGTGCATTTATTACGAAGATTTTTAATGAAATGGATCTTTTATATCAAGCAATTGCCAAACAAAAATACGATCCTAAAGCTGTATGTCAATTAAGTGGAATTGGTGATTTTATTTTGACATGCACTAATAACCAATCACGTAACTTTAGCTTTGGTAATTTGGTGGCTAAATATGGAACTAAAAATGCTTTATTAAAAAACAATAATACCGTTGAAGGTTATGTTGCAGCCAAAACAATGTATGAAATTATTAAAACTAATAATTTAAATTTAAAACTATTAATTACAATTTATCAAATCTTATACGAAGGTTTAGATGAAAATATTTTAATTAAGAAATTAATCAATTAATGATTAATATAACCAATCTTTATTAACTTGAACTAATTAAGCAAAAATAACTTTTCATAGTGTTAAGATAAGAACATAAGATAACTACATAAAAATCTCGTTGATCATGCCAAACAAGAATACTCAAGAAGTTGATTTAACATCAGTAATTCCTTATTTTGATGATTATGAACAATCTAATCAAGCATCAGAAACATCAGTTTATTTATCAGCTCAAACGATTGAATTATCTGAGTATTATCAAAATGCAATAAAAGATATTAATTTATCTAATACCAAAGAGATTTATCTTCATGATCATGAAGCAATCAATGAGATTAAGAATCAATTTTATGCTAACTATGATCAAAACTATGATCAAAATATAAACCAAGATCAATATAATTATCAGCAAGAACAATATAACTATCAAGATAATAACCAAGAAGAAGAGTATTATCAACAACGTGCTGAAGCATTTTATAACAGTGCTTATACCCAACATTACCAAGAAAATGGTTATGAAGGTCCATTATTTACCGACCATCAATACCAAGATATGCATTTTTCATATGATCCTAATGCTGGTGATGATAGTCACGTTTATACATTTACTGATGGTAGAGAACGTTTGTTTTCAGACAGTGTCATTGATCCCAAAGAAGCTGAAAAAACAGCTGAATATGACATTGAGAATTTCATAAGAAATGCAGCTGATAAAAAAGCTGCTAAAAAGAAAGCTAAAGAAGAAAAGAAACGTCAAAAAGAAGAACAAAAACGACGTCAGAAAGAAGAAGCTGAATGATACCGTCAAGCTATGGAAAATAACACCACAAATTATAGCTTTGACTTTGGCTTTGATTTTGAAAACGTTGATTGGGACAATGTTAATTTTGGTGGTGATGATTCTAATCAAAATGAAATTGATGAAGCATACGAAGCACTTGGTGTATCACGCAGTGATAGTCCAGAAGCAATCAAATCAGCTTATCGTAAGTTAGCAAAAAAATATCACCCAGATCTTAATAAAGAACCGGGTGCTGAAGCGATGTTTAAAAAGATCAATCAAGCCTATGAAGTCTTGAATGAATATGTGCTTTAGTTGTTATTAATTGCTTTCATTAAATTAATGATTGCATTAATATAAACTTCATAACAAATTTTAATTTCATCAAAACTGATGCGTTCGTTTGGTGCGTGCATTAATACAGAATCCTTAGCAGGACCGTATGCCACACAATTAGTTACTAGTTTTGCATAAGTTCCACCACCAATAATTTTTGGTTGTGGATCTTTTTCTTTACTACTAAAAGCATAACAATCTAACATTAGTTTTAATAATGGTGAATTTAGATCGAAATTTTTAGCAGGTTTTGTATCAAGCAATTCAAAGCTAGCATCAATCTTGTGATCAACTAAATATTGTTCAATGTGTTTTTTAACATCATCAACACTATAAGTTACAGGCACTCTTAGATTGGTGCTAACTTTAATAATGTTGTTGTTAGTGCTGATTACACCAAGGTTGGCCGTAACTTCACCAGAGAAGTCACTAAAGCCCTTTAAAGCAGTATTTAAAGCGTATTGATTATCAAAATAATTATCATTAATGTATTTGATTAAATCTTTATTATCATCAAATACTTCTCCATAAGTTTTTAGTGCATTAATGATCGCATTAACTCCCTTGTTTGGTTGAGAACCATGGCTAGCAACACCAATATATTCAACGCCATCATTAAGCATTTTTTTATCATGATTATCTTGATAATCAAAATATTTTTGATTATCTTTGGTGCTAATTTTACAATAATCAGCAATCTGATTTATCACGCTTCCACCGTTGATAACTAAATTATTTTGGGATTTAAAATTTAAAGCAAAATCATAGATTAATTTTTCAGTGCTAATTACTGGTCATTGTCCATCAGGAGTAAAACCAAAATCAAACTCACCATGATCAGCCATATAATACTTCATACTTTCCATATCAGTTTCTTCACTTAAACCAAAGATCATACGGATTGTTCAATTTTCATCAATCAAATTATGATCGTGTAAGTATTTCATGACATGCAAGTTGATGATTGCAGGACCTTTATCATCAAGTGTTCCTCTGGCAATCACGCAATCATCTTTAACAATCGGTTCAAATGCTGATGTGTTTCATTGTTCAACCATTCCTTCTGAAACAACATCTAAATGTGCCATGATTCCAAAGATTTTTTTACCAGTGCCAATTTCACAAAAACCATAGCGATTATTAACATCTTTTGTTGTTCTAAAACCAAAAGATTTAGCTAAATCTAAAACATAATTTAAAGCATCATCTAAATGCTTGCCGTATGGTAATTTCTTATCATTTGATTTAAATGAAACAGAAGGAATTGCACAAAGGTTTTTAATGTCTTTAATAATTTGTTGCAATTTATTTTCAGTTAATGGATAGTTTTTAAACATAATTATTTGATTAGTCTGCTTAATAAATTATATAAGTTTAGTCTTTTTAAGACTAAGTTAATTGTTAAAATAATAATTGAAAGATAAATTTTTATGGATATTAAAAGTTTTTTAAAACCAGATTTATTCTTAAACAATCTGAGTTTTAACAATAAGCAAGAAGCGCTAAAATATTTTGGTGAATATTTAGTTAAGCATAATTATGCAAGTGATGCTAATCTTGTTTATGAAAAAGCAATTGAACGTGAAAATCAGTTTTCAACAGGAATTGGTAATAAGATTGCCTTACCCCATATTAGAAATGGTGTAATGAAACAACCTGTGATTTTGGTGGCTAAGGTTAATAGTATGGATTGACAATCCTTAGATAACCGAAATGTTGAAGTAATTTTCTTTATTGCTCTAGATGAAAATTCAAGTGGTAATGTGCATTTAGAGATTATTGGTAATTTATCAAGAAAACTGATTAACAAAGAATTCAGTGATGCTTTATTGAATGTTGATAGTTATGAAAAATTAGTTAATTTATTAACTAATGATGATGAGAAAAAAGCTGATAATCAAATAGAAAATAATGATATTAAATCAAACAGTTTATCAAATGATTCTGGTTATGATCTTGTAGCAATCACAGCATGTCCAACTGGGATTGCTCATACATTTATGGCTGCTGAAATTTTAGAAAAAACAGCCAAGGAAATGAACCTTAAAATTAAGGTTGAAACCCAAGGAACTGAAGGTCCTAAAAATGTCTTAAGTCAAGAAGAAATTAATAATGCAAAAGGTGTAATTATTGCCGTTGATAAAGTTGTTGATTTAAGCAGATTCAGCGGTAAAAATAACGTAATTGAGACAGGAACCAAAACCGTTATTAAAGATGCAAAATCAACAATTCAAACCATCTTAGATAACAAAGGAAAAACCCTTGAAGGAACTAAACCAAACGCTTCATCATCTCAACAGACTTTAAGCAGTGATGCAGCTGATATGATGAGCTTCAAAGGTTTTCATAAACGTATTTATAAAGCAATCATGAATGGGGTTTCATACATGCTTCCGTTTGTTGTATTTGGTGGCATTATGATTGCATTAGCATTCTTGATCGATATTAATCATGCTGGTGATAAATCTTATGGTTCAGTAACTGATGGTGCTAAATGATTTAAAACCCTTGGTGATATTGCTTTTGGATTAATCGTGCCAATCTTATGTGCTTATATGGCGTATGGATTGGTTGGTAAGTTTGGATTATTACCAGGATTTATATGTGGATTAATTTCATCTGGTAAATTCATTTTTGACATCAATATTGAAACAGGAGTAGTTAATTGATTTGCTCCAAGTAGTGTGTCAAGTGGATTTTTCGGTGCCATTGGTGGTGCATTATTAACAGCTGTTATTTTAATTGTTTTAGTTAAATACATCTTTAATAAGATGCCTAAATCATTAAATGGGATTAAGAATATCTTATTCATTCCATTAATTGGAACATTATTAATTGTTGTTATTTTCTGAATCTTAAACATTCCATTAATTTATTTAAATTGAGGCTTTAGCAAGTTATTAAATCTAATTAATGAAAGAAATTATCTATTACCATTATTAGGTTTAGTAATCGGATTAATGATGTCATTTGACTTAGGTGGTCCAATTAATAAAGCTGCTTATTTATTTTCAATTGCAACACTAAATGATGCAAACAGCGGAACAGTAGCGATGGCTGCTAGTATGGCGTCTGGAATGGTCCCACCATTAGGCATCGCACTAACTGCAACATTCTTTAAGAATATTTATGACAAAGACGAACGCCAGGCTGCATTTACCAACTACATTATGGGGCTATCGTTTGTTTCAGAAGGTGCCATTCCTTTTACTGCTAAAAATCCTAAAATCATGGTGCCAGCCAACTTAATTGGTGGAATGCTAACTGGTTTATTGGTTGGTATTTTTCAAATCACATTAGCCGCTCCTCATGGTGGTGTGTTTGTTTTTGCTTTAGTAAAAACAAACTTATTACAAACAGATAACACTTCATTAATTATCGGTGCTGGTGTTGGTTTATACATTCTAAGCATT
Source organism: Mycoplasma sp. E35C (assembly GCF_019873825.1). Lineage (NCBI taxonomy): Bacteria > Bacillati > Mycoplasmatota > Mollicutes > Mycoplasmatales > Mycoplasmataceae > Mycoplasma > Mycoplasma sp. E35C. The sequence goes on from NZ_CP068418.1 coordinate 308,195, forward strand.
ATTATTGGTGCGTTTGCTTCAATGATATTAATTTGGTTATTATCAAAATACTTCAACAAACCAACAGGTGGTGATGATAAAACTAAAAAACAAAGTATCAAACCATTCTGAAAAATGTTTAAGCATAACAAAACCAACAAGTCTGTTAATAAAATCTTATGATCTACACAATAACTTTTTCACCATCAATTGATTATGTAATTAAAGATAATCAACAATTTAAACCAGATGGTTTAAATCGAATTAATGACTATGACTTTTATTGTGGTGGCAAGGGAATTAATGCTTCGGTTGTTTTAAAACGTATTGGGTTTGATAATAAGGCCATCTCATTTGTTGGTGGTAAAACAAAACAATTCTTTATTGATTTACTAAACAACGAAACCATAGAGCTAATTAATTTTGAAGTCAAAGATAATACCAGAATTAATGTTAAGTATTTTAATGATGAAACCAGTTTTGAAATCAATGGACCAAGAACTAAGATTGATCAAGCAACTTTTAATCAATTCTTAGAATTAATTAAAAGTTTTAAGAGCGATGATCTAGTTTTTGTCATGGGAACATGTGAGCTTGATCAATTAGATAGTTTGTTAAAAGTTTTAGTAACCAACAACATTGAGTTTGTTTTAGATGTTGATTTGAATAAAAACTTAGAACTATTAAAATATCATCCTTATTTAATTAAGCCTAACCGTGATGAATTATCACGGATGGTTGATTGTTCTATTAACAATCAAGATGATATTTTGAATGCAGCCGATCAATTAATTAAATTAGGCGCTAAGAATGTCATGGTGTCTGATGGTAAGAATGGCTCATACTTAGTATTAAATAATCACGATACTTATCAAATTACAATTGATCCAATTAAAGACATCAAATCAACAGTGGGTGCTGGTGATAGTTTAATAAGTAGTTTTGTTTGTTTATATAAACAAACAAAAGATATTAATGATGCTTTAATAAAAGCAACTTCAATATCAATTGGCACTGCTAGTAGTATGTGGTTGGCAAATAAATCAGACTTAACTAAATATCAAGATAAAATTCATATCAAGAAGATTAGATAACAAAAAAGTTAATTTAGATATGGAAAAAATACATAAAAGATTACATCAAATCTTTACCTTATTCTAAGTATCTATAAAACTTATAAACCTTCAAATTTTACGATAAATTTGAAGGTTTTTTATTGTCATTGCATTAAAAAACACATCCTAAATAGGATGTGTTAAATGAAGTTTTTTATAGAAATTAATTAATGAGGTAAATCGATATTATTAACTCTTAATCAAAGGATTTGAGAAGGTTTAGCCAACTTAGAGAACGGGCAAGTTTGGTGAGCTAATGTCATTAGTTCTTTTGCTTTATTTTCTTCTAAATCAATTGTTAATGAAATTCCAACTTTTAATTCAAAAGCCATTGGTTCATCTTGTTTGTGTAATTGAACTGTTACTTCAATTGGAGCTTCTTTAACATCTAATCCTAAATTAGCAGCTACTGCAAACACTGCTTGTGAATAACAACTAGCATAAGCTGCTGCAAATAATTGTTCAGGGTTATTGCGATCTGAATTAGCACCGCCAAGTTCTTTGGGAAAACCTAATGTTAAAGATAATTGGCCATCAGTAGTTTGCACTAAACCTTCACGCCCAGCTTTTGCTTTAGCCGTTGCTTCATATACCTTATTAAACATAATACTCCTTAGTTATTGATTAATGATTGAATTATAAAGCATCAATTAATTAAAATGTTATTTTAATAACATTTGATTAATTAAAAGAATGAACCAAATGGGTTTTTGTTTGATTTCAACATGCGCCCCATTTCTTCCATCTTGCTTGATGCATTTTGTCAGTCTTTTAGTAATTTATTTAATTCTTCAACCTTACGACCAGAACCTTTAATAATACGGTTTTTTCTAGAAGGTTCTCTGATTATTAATTTAGGATTTCGGCGTTCTTTTAATGTCATTGATGACATTAAAACTTTTCATACGTGAATTTTAGCAGTTGCTTCTTCAACACGATCTTCACTGATTTTATTAGAAATACCTGGAAGCATTTTAATGATTGAACCTAAACCTCCTAGTTTGGTAATTGATTCAGTTTGTTGTAATAAGTCTTCAAGATCCATTCTTCCTGATAGCATCTTTTCAAGACTTTTCATTGTGGTTTTTTCATCAATCACTTCGGTTGCTTTTTCAGCCAAAGTCATAACGTCACCAAACCCAAGAATACGATCAGCAATTCTTTCTGGGTGGAATAGTTCGATTGCTTCAAGTTTTTCACCACTGGTTGAAAACTTAATTGGCACATTTAGTATTGAAGTTAATGATAAAGCAGCCCCTGCTCTGGCATCACTATCTAATTTGGTAATAATAATCCCACTTAGTTTTAAATAATCATTAAATTCAGTAGCAATATTAATGATCTCTTGACCAGATAAACCATCAACAACCAATAAGATTTCATCAGGATCAACGTTGTTACGGATATTAACCAATTCATTCATTAATTCAACGTTAGTTTGTAATCGTCCAGCTGTATCATAAATGATCACATCAGCATTTTTTTGTTTGGCAACATCAATTGAGTTTCTTGCTGTTTTAATCGGATCAGTTAATCCTTCATTATAAAACGGCATATCGATTTGATCAGCCAACGTATTTAATTGATCAATCGCAGCTGGACGATAAATATCAAGACCAACTAATAAGCTATTTTTATTGTGTTGTTTTTGTAAGTATTTAGCAATCTTAGCAACCGTAGTAGTTTTCCCAGCCCCTTGTAACCCAACAAGCATAATCTTAGATAATTTCTTATCAATCTTTAATGGTTGATTGGCCTTACCTAAAATATTTACTAATTCTTCTTTAATAATCTTTAAGAAATAAGCTTGGACATCAGTTGATTTATCAATTGATTGGCCAATCGCTTTTTCTTTAATTGCTTTAATAAATGTCTTAACAACATTGATATTAACGTCAGCATCTAATAGTGCAATTCTGATCTCTCTTAATACTTCGGTTAAATCTTCTTCTTTAATAGTTTGTGCTAATAATCGTTTTTTTAACGACTTAGTCACAATTGATGAAATCATTGATTTAAGCATATTCTAGTTCTTTCAAATAATTATGTAGTAATTCTTTTTACCTTTTTTAATAACAGTTAATTTTTCATGATTAGCTGGTTGATAAACTTGTTCATAATCACTAATCTTAACATCATTAATTTGGATTGATCCTTGAGTGATTAATTCACGGATAATTCTTTTAGAATCAGCAACTTTTGCTTGTAATAATAAATCAATTATTTTAATTTGATTATTACGATCTAATTCAACTTTATCAAAGTTTGCAAAGACAACAAGTTTTTGTTCATCACTTAATTCATTAAGTTTGTTTTCAAACAGTGCTTGGTTCATTTTATGAACAATATCTAAATCTTCTTGTGAATGAATGAATTTAATTAAGTAATCAGCTAAATATTTTTGGGCAATTCTAGCTTTCTTGTTTTCTTGATGTTGTTTGATGATTTGATCTAATTCTTCTAACTTAACATCTAATACATAACGATAAATTAAATCAACAATAAAATCATCATCTTGGTTGTAAATGTATTGCCAGATTTCATACGGATGGGTTAGTGACTTATCTAAATACAAAGCACCTTTTTCAGATTTACCAAACTTATTACCACTCGAATTAAGTAATAAATTAAAAGTAATACCACATAAGTATTGGGTATTTTCTTCACCGTGTTTTTTCTTGATTAAATCAATACCTGTTGTGATATTACCCCATTGATCAGAACCACCACACTGAACTTGAACATCATATTGTTCATAAAGATGCAAGAAGTCATGTCCTTGAATGATGTTGTAAGAAAATTCTGCATAAGAAATTCCGTTTTCAATTCTTGAACGAATGAATTCTTTATCTAATAAATATGAAATATTAATTAATTTACCAGTATCACGTAAGAAATCTAAAACATTCATTGATTGATAAAAATCAATGTTGTTAATAATGTTAGCGTTTGTAAAACGCTCTAATTGAACTTTAATTTTTTTAGCATTTTCAAGGATTGTTTGTTTGGCTTGAATTTGGCGTTCATTAGCTTTACCACTTGGATCACCAATCAATCCAGTAGCACCACCAAGGATGGCATAAGTTTTAAAACCTAAGGTTTTAAAATATCTTAATGTGATGATTGGAATTAGATTACCTAAATGTAATGATTGACCGCTTGGATCAAAACCAACATAAACTCCTTTTTGGTTTTGTAATGCCAGTTTTAGTTTTTCTTCATTTGATATTTGTTTAATAATATTCCGTTTTTTAAGTTCAGTAATGAAATCCATATAATATCTTTTGTTATCTCAATTATATTATTTAGTTAATAATATAAGCTTTTAGCATTTATTAATGATGAATGAATAAGCAATGAAAATGATTAATAATTTTAAGAATAAATTTATCTTTAAAATCAAATATTAATTAGATGCTAAATTATTTAAATTTACCGTTGATTTTGTTTAAAAATCAACATTTATTAGTTATTAAAAATAAATAATAAAGTTAATCATTAATTAGTATTTTAAATCAGGATAAATTGGGTATTTATTTAATAAGTTTTTCACTTCAGATTTAACCTTATTAATAACACTAATTTCACCATTAGAAACAATAATTTGATCAATTCAATCAGCAATTAATCTAAAGTCATCTTGATTTAATTTTCTTGTTGTCATCGCAGCTGTGCCCATTCGAATTCCACTTGGTGTTGTTGGTGTATTGACATCATAAGGGATCGTATTTTTATTGACAACAATTCCAGCATCATATAACCAGTTTTCAACAAGATTACCTGTGATCTTAAATTTAGAATACAGATCCAAAGTAAATAAATGGTTATCAGTTCCGTTAGCAATCACCTTATAACCCTTATCAAGAAATGCCTGACAAAAAGCTTTATTATTATCAATTACATTCTTAATATATGTCTTAAATTCTGGTTGTAATGCTTCTTCAAAAGCAATTGCTTTTGCTGCAATAATATGTTCTAATGGACCGCCTAATTCTCCAGGAAAGACAGCGCTATCAATTTTTTTAATTAATTCTTCTTTATCTGTAAGAATAATACCACCCCTAGGTCCTCTTAATGTTTTGTGAGTTGTTGAAGTTACGATGTCACAATAAGGAACGGGGTTTTGGTGATAACCAGTAACAATTAATCCAGCAATATGAGCCACATCAGCCATCAATAATGCACCAACGTGATCAGCGATTTCTCTGAATTTTTTAAAATCAATTAATCTTGAATAATTAGATGCACCACAAACAATTAATTTTGGTTTGACTTCAATTGCTTTTTTTAGAATTGCATCATAATCTAATAGTTGGGTTTTTTCATCAACATTATAGTGATAAAAATCATAAATTTTTCCCGAAAAATTCACCTTAGCACCATGAGTTAAATGGCCACCGTCATTTAATCCCATTGCTAAAACTTTATCACCTGGTTTTAAGACAGCTAAATAAGCAGCAGCATTAGCTGTTGATCCAGAATGAGCTTGAACATTAGCATGTTTAGCATTAAACAATTGTTTTAAACGTTCGATGGCGATTGTTTCAATTTGATCAACGAACTCACAACCACCATAATAACGCTTACCAGGAATTCCTTCAGCATATTTATTAGTTAAAATTGAACCAGCTGCTTTTAATACATCCATTGAAACATAGTTTTCAGATGCAATTAGTTCAATATGATCACGTTGTCTTTGTAATTCGTGATTGATTAAATCAATAATCTTATTCATTGCTTACTCTTTTAAAAGTTATAGATAAAGTTTATTATAAATAATATGATATTTGTGGTAAAATTATTATGCTTTATGTGATTTAGTGGCTTCTAAATCATATTTCAATGGGACCTCAAAACAAAGTAATTTATTTAAAGGTTATATATAGTAATGCAAAAAACAACAATGCAAAAGCCAGTTGTTGCAACTAAAAACCGTAAGTGATATTTAGTTGATGCATCAGGTTTAGTATTAGGAAGATTAGCTGTTAAAGCTGCTAACTTACTAAGAGGTAAAAACAAATCTGACTTCACACCTAATGTTGATTGCGGTGATTATTTAATTATTTTAAATAGTGATAAAGTTGTTTTGACTGGTAACAAATTAGACGGTGAAAAGTGATACCGTCACTCAGGTTACATGGGTGGAATTAAATCACGAACTGGTCGTGAAATGGTTGAACATTATTCTGATCAATTATTGTATGACGCTATTAGAAGAATGCTACCAAAAAACCGTTTAGCTAAAGATATTCTTCGTAAGTTAAAGGTTTATAAAAACGATAAACATGAGCACGATGCTCAACAACCTACTACATTGGACTGGAGTAAATAATGGCTACAACTTTTAAAGGATTAGGAAGAAGAAAATCTTCAACTGCTATTGTTAAATTAACTCCAGGTTCTGGTAATTTAATCGTTAATAGAAGAAAAGCAGAAGAATACTTCCCAAACAAAATCGTTATTCAAGATATGCGTCAACCATTAGAAGTTACTAAGACAGGTGATATCTATGATATCAATGTTGTAGTATCTGGTGGTGGATTTACTGGTCAAGCTGGTGCAATTAGATTAGCAATTGCAAGAGCGCTAGTAAATATGAATCCCGATCTTAAAAAACAATTAAAACAACACAAGTTAGTAACTCGTGATGCTCGTGTTAAAGAACGTAAGAAATTCGGTCTTTACGGTGCGAGAAGAGCGCCTCAATTTACTAAGCGTTAGAATAATAAAATCCCTTATTTACGGGATTTTATTTTTATAAATCAACAATTTTATGCATACTAGAACTAACACCAAAAAGGTTTTTGTTGGTGATGTCCAGATTGGTGGGCAAAACAAAATTGTGCTCCAATCAATGACAATTGCCAAAACGAAGAATGTCAATAAGTGTTTGAGTGAAATCAATGCTTTAGTCAAAGAAGGTGCTGATTTAGTTCGAATTGCGGTTTTTGATGAAGCTGATAAAAAAGCAATTAAAAAAGTTGTTGATAAAGCACCATGCCCGATTATTGCTGATATTCACTTTAATCCTGATTATGCGATTGCAGCCATTAAAGCAGGATGCAAAAAAGTCCGTTTAAATCCAGGAAACATTAAGTCTAAAGAAAAACTTAAAGAAATTTGCTTGTTAGCAAAACAACACAATATCCCGATCAGGGTTGGTGTTAATTCTGGATCAATTCCATCTGACTTAATGCGTGAGCATGGTGTTAGTGCAAAAGCAATGATCATCGCAGCCCAACGCTATATCAGAATGTTAAAGCGCTTTGATTTTGATGATATTGTGATTTCACTAAAAACTTCAAGTGCTTTATTAAGTATGGAAGTTTATGAACTGGGTGCAAAAAAGTTTAATTACCCCTTACATTTAGGCATCACAGAAGCGGGCACATTAATTAATGGCACAATTAAATCAGTAGCTGGATTAACGCCATTATTATTAAAAGGCATTGGTGATACAATCAGAATTTCGTTATCAACCAACCCGGTTGATGAAATTAAGGTTGCTAAAAAAATGCTTAATTCACTTGGGTTATATGACAATCTAGTTGATGTTGTGGCTTGTCCGACTTGTGGAAGACTCAACTTTGATTTATTCAAAGTTGTTAATGAAGTTGAAAGCTTTGTTAAAGACCTGCAATTTCCATTAAAAGTATCAATTCTTGGTTGTTCAGTTAATGGTCCAGGAGAAGCAAAAGAAGCTGATATTGGGATTGCTGGTGGTAAATCTGAAGGGATTATTTTTAAAAAAGGCGTCGTTGTTAAATCTGTAAAACAAGAATATCTGGTTGATGAATTAAAACGCATGATTTTAGAAGAATATGAAAACTTTAAAACCAAAAAAATAAGTAAGAGAAAGGACGAATAATAATTTATGAAAAACTTTATTTTTAATCACCCATTAATTTCGGATAAATTAACAAGAATGCGTGATGTTAATACTGATTATTATTTTTTCAAACAATTATTAACTGAAATCACTTCATTGATGATGTATGAAGTTGCCAGAGATTATGAATTAGAAGAAATTACAGTAACAACCCCCTTAACAACAACTAAGGCTAAAAAATTAAAACAAAATTTTGTAATTGTGCCAATACTAAGAGCAGGATTAGGAATGGTTGATGGGGTGAATAGCATCTTACCAACAGCAAGAGTAGGTCATATTGGTTTATACCGTGATGAAACAACGTTCAAGCCAGTTGAATATTATGCAAAATTCCCTGAAACGATGTCAAATGCTGATGTGATTGTATTAGATCCAATGTTAGCCACTGGTTCATCAGTTGTTAAAGCGATTGAAATGATCAAAAAACACAAGCCAAAATCAATTAAATACATGGGATTATTGGGTGCTCCTGAAGGGTTAAAAGTATTAAACCAAGCTCATCCTGATGTTGATGTTTATTTAGCTTGCTTAGATGAAAAACTGAATGAAGATAATTACATTTATCCAGGTCTAGGCGATGCTGGTGATCGTATTTTTGGAACAAAATAGTGATTTTTAATAACCTTGTTTTTTATTCTTAAAAAACTATTCTTACTATGTTATTATTAATTATTACTTAGCTTATTTTTAAAATAGGTTTATTGGTTTATTTATTCATTCACACTAATCTTCATGCCTAAAAAATGATTTAAACTATCTTTTTTACTTTCAGGTTTAGCTGTTGTTTCAGTTAGTGTTTCTTCATGTGGATTTTTTTCTTTTTCAGATTTTGATCCTGGTTCTTTACCATCTGTTAATACCCAAAAAATCGTCACTGAAATTCCTAACCAAAACTACCAAAAAATCCATGATTTATCATTCAGTTTTGAGTTTAACAATACTGGTGGATACAACCCATCAAGACATTTAGCTAACCCAGAACAAAACCTTTCACAAGCATACCAAGTTTATGGAACTGGTTGGTTGTTTGATTGACAAAAACCTGATGCTGATCTTAATGATCAAAGAGCAACATGAACAGGATATTTTGCTACGAACTTACACGTTGCAGAAGCTTTACTAAACCCTTGGGATAATGAAAAATATCGCCCATCTTGATATGATCGTGTTCCGAATAGTGAATGATTAAAAATGCCAAATGAATCTGATCGTATGGATCATACCCTTTATTTCAATTTAGGTAAATGAACTAACGATTCAGATGATCGAATTGAAAATAAAAAAATGAGTTACTTACCAATCAGTAACTTACCAAAAACCGTTTATACAGCAACCAATTTTTTCAAAGAAGAATACAAACCAAATTGGTTAGGTGAAATTGAAAGAAATAATCCAAATATTCGTGAATATGTTGATTTTGCTGTTATTTCAATTACATTAGATTTAAGTTATAGTTTTGATATTTTTGGTAATAAAAAATACAACCAACAACGTGAATATGAAATTTATAATAAATGGATTGTTCCAGCCAAAGAAATTATCAAATCATCATGATCAAATGATCATTTAGAATCAGAAAATGATCATAAGCAAAAAGCAACATTAAAAACGGGACTTTTTGATCGCACAGATTATACAAGTGCTGAAAATGATTTATCTAAAATGCGCGTCTTTTTAGGTGGTTATCCTTATTATGCTGGTTGAACAAGACCGAGATATCTAAAAAACACTGTGCGTAGTCAAGTGGGCGATTATCAATACCGTAACTATGGAATTAGTGTTAATACCAACGGTTCGCCAGGTTGAACAATTAATGCTTCAAAATTATCAAATGATATTGCTGGTCAACCATTAAATACTGATTCAATAATCTCAGCTAACAGCGGAATTAGACGGGGAATTTATAATGCCAGTAATGCTACTAATTTCATGTTAGTTTATCGTAATACTAAATACAAACAATATGGTTATGGATATGTGATAGAAAACTCTAATCTATCAGCTGGATCATCAGGTTCAATGGCATTAACCAAACAAGATAAAGTGTTAGGAATTTATTTTGGAACCCTAGCCACTTCAAAAGAACAAGAAGCTACTTTTGGTTTAGTTGCTGCTTTATACAATCCTAGCCAAATTAGTGTGACAACAAGAACCAATGATGGTATTGAAAACAGCAGAATCTTACCTTATGATCTAATCTTTGGTAATAACATTATGTCTGATCGTTATGGTTCATACCGATCATCAATTAGAACTCTTAATCTAAATACCCAAATGTTTGATCTTGTTGATAATTTCCATCATCCAATCCAAGAAGATGAAGAACCAATCAATGATTGAGCTTAATTTTTGTTAAATTAAATTCTTTAAAAATAGCAAATAATAATCTGATTTTATTAGTTAAAAATCAGATTATTTTTTATCTTAAATTAATTATGATAATTATCGCTTTACAAAAATAAATAAGCGTATAATTTAAGAGTTCTTTTTTAAAAATAAATAGATAAAGAACACAACATAAAATGGTTGTTAGTAAGAAAACGATAATTTATAACCTATCGATTTTTAATCTTTCTTCACTATTAATCTTGATTATTTTAATGATTGTGTGAAGTCAAAAATTGATCGGAATTCAAGTAATTTATGCAAGTTTAATTACGATTGTTTTTTGTAATATCAACTTAGTAATTGGCTTATTCTTACCGAACAAAATTACCAAGATGTCATCAAAATTGACATTAAATCAACTAAAAAGTGTGCGTTTTGGTTTTTTTATGTTGGGCATTCTAACCGTTGGCTCGCGGATTATTTGGTTTGTAATTCCAATCATCATGATTGGCATTATCAATAACTGGGAAATTCAAGGTGAAATTTTTAACGTTTTACCAGCACTGATTTGACCATTATTATTGTTAGCTACTCATATCTTTGTCAATTACTGATTGATTAATAAAGAACTAAAAGAACAAAACCGTCTTAAGGAATTAAATAAAAATGTTGCCACAGGAGATAGTCTTCAAGAACCTTTCTAGTGAGCAGATGGATATTCAAAACCTACTAGGAGCAAAACCCCTAGAAAACCTCGAATGAACGCCGTTCATTCCCACTGCTCATGTCTTAAGTATCTTCTTAGTGTTAATCACAATTGCAATATTAACAGTTGTTTATTACTTAAAGATTAAAAAACTCGATCCAATACAACCACCAACTGGCTATGTGTTGATCGTTCAGTTGTTAATCTTGCAATTTGAAAACATTACAGTCGATTTACTAGGCGAAAAAAATAAAAAGCTAACGCCACTGTTTATAACAATATTCTTATATATTATGGTCAGCAACTTGATTTCATTAGTCGGGGGAATTGCTGCACCAACATCATCTTCAACTGTAACTTTTTCATTGGGATTGATGTCATTTATTGGAACGGTGATCATTGGCTTAAAATACCAAAAACTGGCTTATTTTAACGAGTTTTTTGTAAAAATCAAAATCAAAAATAAGCACATTCCAGTTTTACCAAACCCACTAAATATGATTGGTTGAGTTGCTCCATTATTATCAATCTCATTACGGTTATGGGGTAATATCTTGGCTGGTTCAATCTTCATCGCATTATTATATAGTGTGTTTAGAACCTTCTTTACATTAGGTAGTCCTGATGCGTTTAGTGGTGGATTGATTGCTGGGTCAATTGTTGGTGGATTAATCGTGCCAGTATTCCATGTTTATTTTGACATCTTGATCGCGATTATTCAGGCATTCGTTTTTGTAATGTTGATGCTGACATACTGATCACAACCAATTAAAGAATCTGAACGAGCAAAAGCTGAAAAACAAGAACAAATTAATGCAAAACTGAATTTGAACAGATAACTAATTGAAATCAAAACAATTAAAAAATAAAGCTTTTAGAATATAGCTATTAACAATTAAGGAAAGATAACAATGAACGTTTTATTAATAATTCATGATTTAATTACTCACGCTGGTGAAGCTAATAACACTGGAAGTGGCACTAGCACTGGCAATTTTGACAACCGTCTAGGTGCTTATATCGGTGCTGGTATGGCCATGGTTGCAGCTGCTGGGGTAGGTGCTGGTCAAGGGATTACGGCTGGGATGTGTGCAGCAGCAGCCGCTAGAAATCCTGAATTAATGCCAAAAATTAACATGTTCTGAATTGTTGGTTCAGCGATCTCAGAATCAAGTGCGATTTATGCTTTAATTATTGCTTTCATTTTAATCTTCGTGGCTAAATAGATTATGCGAGTTAAAAAACTTTTAATATTAAGTTTTAACTTCTTATTAACATCAACGATCGTTGCATCATGTTCAATTCCAGAAGAATTAACACCAAAAACGATTGTTAATGAGTTTTTTCCTAACTTCTGAGTTTTTATTTCGCACACAATCGCACTAACAATCATCATTTTGTTAGGAATTTTCTTATTATGAAAACCAACAAAACGCTTGTTAGCTAAAAGAACAGAACTGATCCAAGCTGAAATCAATAATGCTAATGAATTAAAAAAACAAGCACAAGCTTTATTAGATGATGCTAAAAAACAAAAGCTAAATGCTGAAGTTCAAGCAAGAGAAATCATCAATCTAGCAACTAACCAAGCATACAGTCTAAAAGCTGATGTTGAAAGTGATGCTAAACGTAAAGCTAACCGTATTATTGAAAACGCACAATCAGAAATCATTAAGCAAGAAGCATTATTAAAACAAGAGTTAGAAGAAAAAATTGTCGATATTGCTCTCGATGCAACATCTACATTAGTTAAAAAACATATCGACAAACAAGATCATGAACGTTTAGTTCATGAACTACTAAAAGAATTAAACTAATTTTATGGATACCAATGTTATTGGCTTTGCCAGAGCACTTGTTGATCTTGCTCACGAAGAAAATAAGGTGCAAGATTTTTATGAAGATCTAAGAATTGTCTTTAATTTAATTAAAACTGATACCGACTTAATGTCATTAATGAACAATAAGGTGTTATCAAAAACTGAAAAGCACGAAATCATTGATATCGTGTTTAAAGATAAATTAAACAAGACGATTATTAACTTCTTAAAAGTAATTATTGACAACCACGAGTTTTTCAATATTTCAACGATTATTCGTAAGTTTTTTAGATTAATTGAAGAAGAAAACCACACGATATTCATCAAGGTTTCATCAGCAGTTGAACTAAACCAAACACAACAAGAAGAACTGACACAAAAACTACGTAAGAAGTTTAATTCGAAACTTAATATCTTATTTGAAGTTAATCCTGACTTGATTGCTGGGGTTAGAATTCAATCAAATGATTTACTAATCGACAATACGATTGATGGTAAATTAAAGTTATTAAAAAACCGTTTAAAATCCTTAACAAAAGAAAGCTAGATTATGGCGATTAACTTAAATGAATATTCTTTATTAATTAAAGATCAGATTAAAAAGTATGCTAACAAAATCGTTAGTGACCAAAAAGGTTATATTATTACCATTGGTGATGGGATCGTTAGGGTTAGCGGACTTGATGATGTTTTATTAAATGAACTTGTTGAGTTTGAAACAGGAGCTTATGGAATTGCGTTAAACCTTGAACCAAACTCAGTTGGGGTGGTAATGCTTTCAGATTATTTTGATCTGAAAGAAGGTTCATCTGTTAAAAGAACAGGTAAAGTAATCCAAGCACCTGTTGGTGATGGCTTATTAGGAAGAGTAATCAACCCGATTGGAATCCCGATTGATGGTAAGGGTGAATTAAAAAACGTTTCATACGCTCCAATTGAAAAACCAGCATACGGAGTAATGCAACGTAAGAGTGTGCACCAACCATTAGAAACAGGAATTTTAGCAATTGATAGTATGTTACCAATTGGTAAGGGTCAACGTGAATTGATCATTGGTGACCGTCAAACTGGTAAGACCACAATTGCGATTGATACGATCATTAACCAAAAAGGTAAGAATGTAAATTGTATTTATGTAGCAATCGGTCAAAAGAACTCATCAGTTGCGCAAATTACCAGATTACTAGAAGAAACTGGTGCAATGAGTTATACGACAATTGTTAGTGCGACTGCTAGTGAATTAGCTGCATTATCATACATTGCTCCATTTACTGGTGTAACAATTGGTGAAGAGTGAATGCGTCAAGGTAAAGATGTACTAATCGTTTATGATGACTTATCAAAACACGCAGTAGCTTATCGCACATTATCATTATTATTACGTCGACCACCTGGTCGTGAAGCTTATCCTGGTGATATTTTCTATCTGCACTCACGATTATTAGAACGTGCAGGAAAACTAAGTGATGCATTAGGTGCTGGTTCAATTACGGCATTACCAATCATCGAAACCCAAGCTGGTGATATTTCAGCATACATTCCAACTAATGTAATTTCAATTACTGACGGACAATTATTCACCACAACATCACTATTTAACTCTGGACAACGTCCAGCCATCCACGTTGGGTTGTCAGTATCTCGGGTTGGTAGTGCTGCACAATTAAAATCAATTAAACAAGTATCAGGTAGTTTAAAACTAGAACTAGCCCAATACCGTGAATTAGATACCTTCTCACAATTCTCATCAGATCTAGATGCTGAAACTAAAATCGTATTAGAACACGGTAAACGGGTGATGGAGATGTTCAAACAACCCCAAGCCAAACCGATTGATCAAACTAGTGAAGCAGTATTATTATTCGGGATTAAGAATAAATTCATTAAATGAATTCCAATTGATCACATCATTAAGTTCAAAGAATTCATACTAAACAACATCAAAGAGCAAGCTGTGTATCAAAAAATTCACGATAAAAAAGCCTTTGATGATGAAATTAATGCTGAATTAATTAATTATTACAAAGACCAAGTTAAACGTTATACAGCAACCATCGTGGATTATGATGGTTCGATTTATGGCGATCTGAAAGAATTGGAGTAATTTATGGCTTCAATGCAAGATTTAAAACGGCGCATGGAATCGATCACGGTAACCCATAAGATTACCAAAGCGATGAAGATGCTGTCAACCGTTAAATTAAATCGTTTTAAAACGATTTTAGCCAAAACTAAGGATTTTTATCAAGAATTTTATGAAGTTATTGGTTCAGTGATTGCAAACTATAAAAAACTAAAACTTAACCAAAAAACTGATCAGAATAAATCAGATAAAAAACTATGGATCATCATTAGCACCCAACTAGGTTTATGTGGTTCATATAATACCAATATTGGTAAATTGATCTGTCAAAACATCAAACCCCAAGATGAAATCATCTTGTTAGGCACAAAATTAAATTCTTATTTAAAAACTAGAAATGTTGATAAACAAATCATCAAATCACTAACGCTTAATGATAAAGAAGTTGATTTTGATTGATCTTATGTGCTGGGTAAAATGATCTTAGATCTTTATGAGAAGAATAATTATCAAGCGATTAATTGTGTTTATACCAAATACATTAACAGCTTAAACTTCGAAGCTAAGGCAATTCAACTAATGCCAGCTGATCCTAGTATTTTTGAACTAAAAACCCTAGAATCAATTCAAGATAAATTTCCTACTAACATTAGTTTTGAACCAAGTGTGGATGTGATTATTCCATCATTAGAACAACAACTGTTACAAGTAATCTTATATGGTTGTTTGATCGAATCAAAAGTTTGTGAGTATGCTAGCAGGCGTAATGCCATGGATACAGCAGCTAAAAACGCTGATGATTTATTTAATAAATACAAGTTGTTATACAACCAACTTCGTCAAGCTAAGATTACTCAAGAAATTAATGAAATTGTTGCAGGAGCAGCGAAATAATTATGAATACAAAAAACAATTACGGTAAAGTTTATCAAGTGATTGGACCAGTAGTTGATGTTATCTTTGAAAAACAAGAAGATTTACCCAACATTTATGACTGTTTAATTATTGATAATAATGATCAAAAACTTTATTTAGAAGTTGCTCAACTAATTGGGGATGATATTGCTAGATGTATTGCGATGGGTCCAACCGAAGGATTAGCTCGTAATGTTAAAGTAACATCAACCAACCATCCGATTTCAGTGCCTGTGGGAACACAAGTATTAGGACGGATGTTCAATGTGATTGGTGAGCCAATTGATGATAAAAAACCCCTTGATGCGAACGTTAAAAGAATGCCAATTCACCGTAAAGCACCAAGTTTTGCTGATCAATCAAATGAACTAGAAGTTTTTGAAACAGGAATTAAAGTTATTGACTTACTAATCCCGTATGCTAAGGGTGGTAAGATTGGATTATTCGGTGGTGCTGGGGTTGGTAAAACCGTATTAGTTCAAGAATTAATTCACAACATTGCCACAGGTCATGGTGGTTTATCTGTCTTTGCTGGGGTTGGTGAAAGAACCCGTGAAGGTAATGATTTATACTACGAAATGATCGAAGGTGGGGTTATTGATAAAACTGCACTAGTCTTTGGTCAAATGAACGAACCCCCAGGTGCTAGAATGCGTGTAGCATTAACTGGTTTAACAATGGCTGAACACTTCAGAGATGCTAATAACCAAGATGTGTTATTATTCATTGATAATATCTTTAGATTTACCCAAGCAGGTTCTGAAGTATCTGCATTATTAGGTCGGATGCCTTCTGCGGTTGGTTATCAACCAACATTGGCTGAAGAAATGGGTTCATTACAAGAACGAATTACTTCAACTAAATCAGGTTCAATTACATCAGTTCAAGCAATTTACGTGCCAGCTGATGACTTAACTGACCCTGCTCCTTCAACAACATTCACGCACTTAGATGCAAAAACGGTTTTAGATCGAAATATCGCTTCATTAGGGATTTTCCCTGCGGTAAACCCGTTAGAATCAACTTCACGATTACTAGACCCAAGTGTGGTGGGAATTCAACACTACCAAACAGCTAGAAAAGTGCAAATGATTTTACAAAAATTCTTAGAATTACAAGATATTATTGCCATTCTAGGTATTGATGAACTATCAGAAGAAGATAAACTAATCGTTTCACGTGCTAGAAAGATCAGAAACTTCTTATCACAACCATTCTTTGTTGCTGAAAAATTCAGTGGTAACAAAGGTAAATACGTGCCGATTAATGAAACAATCAAAGGCTTTGCTGAAATCGTTGAAGGTAAACATGACGATCTACCTGAACAAGCATTCTTCTATGTTGGTTCAATTGATGAAGCAATTGAAAAAGCCAAAACTTTACAATAATTATTAACAACCCATTACATTATGGTTAATCTCAAAGTGCTAAGCCCCAAAGGGGTATTGTATGATGAACAGATTGAAATGCTACTAGTAAAAGGTGCTGATGGCTATGCTGGTTTTATGAAAAACACCGCACCATCAATCTTTACGATTAACCATTCAATCGGCTACATTACAACATTAGATAAAACCAAGAAAACAGTTGTCATTGATGATGCAACTTTATATTGTTATAAAGATACAATCAAACTCTTTGCACTAGACTTTATTTTTGCAGATAACTTATCATATGATGAAATTTTAGAACGCAAAAATGAACTAGAAAATAAAATAAAATATACAACTGATTCTAAAGAACTACTTCGTTTACAACACGCCTTAGATCTTGAATTACTAAAATTAAAAGAAGCGAAATAATGTTACATTTAGATTTATCTAAAATAAACGAACTTCAAAACCAAATTAATCATTTTGATCAAAATCATACTTATAGTGCATTAACTTATTATTCTTGATCGTTTTATGGTCTTGATGTAAGTTATCAACTAGTTGATGATAAAGGCATAATCTTAGATGGAAAAGTTGATTTAAAAATCAACTTTTTACATAATATCTTAAAAGATAAGTTTTCACCAACTCAAAAAGTGATTATTGCTCCGATTACAAAAAGTGATGATCAAAATAGTTTTTTAGAACTAATCAGTAACCAGATTAATCATCTTAAAAAAGATGAATGTGTTTTTATTGATGATCTAACTACTAAGCAGTTAGAATGATTAAAAACTAAATATCAGTTTGAGGTTGTTCATGAAACAACATCAAACTATTTTTATGAAACTAAAAAGCTAATTGATTTTGCTGGTAAAGCGTTGCAAAAAAAACGTAATCATCTTAACTATTTTTTAAAAAACTACGCAAATAACGCACAAATCAAGATTAATGATCAAGTTGATTATGATCAATTAACAGAGTTTTTTACGTCGTGAATTAAACAACAAAACCAAACAATTAATTACCAACCAGAATTAGATTTTTATTATGCAATTCTTGATTGAATTAAACAAAAAAAACTAAATTTAACCGTTTTGTATTACCAAGAAAAAATCATTGGTTTTAGTGTTTCTTATTCGATTAACAATCGTTGTGAAATTTTTATTGAACACTGTGATGAAACTTATCGTGGTGCTTATCAATACTTATTAAGTAATAGTTTAAAAATTCACCACCAAAACAACGAATTGACTGATCGCCAGGATGATTTAGCTAGCGAAAACATCTCGTTTTCAAAAAGTTCATACAAACCCTTATATACGATTAGTCGTTATCTAATTAAATTATGCTCGAACTAACAACTGACAAAAAACTAATTGAACAATACCAATACTTTTATCTAAGAGCATTTAGTGAAGAAAATGAATTTTCATGAAACTACTTAGTTAATGTTTATTATGATAATCAGATTAAAATCTATGTTGAAAAAGACATTAAAAAAGATTTTAAGTATGGTTGTTTTGTCTTAGATAAAACGATTAATGTTGATGGTGAAAAAAAATCAGCTGCATTAGTATTTGGGGTAGTGAGTGATGAACGCTTTCGGGGTAAGGGTGTATTAAATTTAAGTTTTGAACCATTCTTAGATCAGTTAGCACAACAATATGATTTGGTATTGATCCAAAGTTTTAATTGGAAAATTTATCGTAATTTCAAACTACAACCACTTGATAACTTACATAAGTTTGCCATCTTAAACCAATTCAAAAAAAACCATCATCCTAATAAGATTGATCTATTTAATTATCACCTTAACCAAGATAAGATTAATCAAATTTATCAGATTAGAAAACAATATTTAACTAAAAACAAGATTAATCATTATAGTGATTATTCTTTACAAGAATTTAATAAGTATTTATTATTCAACTTCTTGATTGGTGATGTGATTTATTATGATGAAAATCATTATTGCCAACTTAATAAGGACTATGAAGCTTATCAATTATTTTATTTAGATAAAAACAGCGTCCATGATTTCATTTTAAAGATTCCCACAATCTTAACGTTAAGTTTAAATGATTATCAACTTGATGATTTCAAGCATAATCAAGCATTAATTAAAACTAATCAGATTAATTTAACAAGAAGATATGAGAAGTCAAAATTAAAAATAAATCAAATATTTTTTAATGAGCTAAATTAAATGTGCTATAATTTGTATGGTTATAAACCAATGGAAGTATAGCTCAGCTGGTTAGAGCACACCCCTGATAAGGGTGAGGTCGATGGTTCAAGTCCATTTACTTCCACCAGTTTATGGGGACGTAGCTCAATTGATAGAGCACCTGACTTGCACTCAGGAGGTCGAGGGTTTGACCCCCTTCGTCTCCACCAGTAATAAAATGATTTCATGAAACGAGCAGAAAAAAGCGATTAGTTCTGCTCGTTTTTATTTTCATGGTAGTAGAATTATAACCATTACAATACTAAGCATTATCAAAAATGAAAAAGATTGCAATTATTACCGATTCATCATCAACAATTAAAGATGGTGAGATTAAAGACGTTTTTGTAGTTCCATTACAAATTACGGTGAATAACACCCAAACGTTTCTAGACGGTGTGAATATTGACCAAAACCAAGTTTATGATCTTTTGGTTAATGATAAAAAAGTTGATATCAAAACATCAATGCCTGTGATTGAAAGTATGCTAAAAACAACCAAACAAGTAGCAGACTTATATGATCATGTGTTTGTAATTCCATTAACAAGTGGTTTAAGTGGAACATTTAACCAGTGAAAGATGGTGATTGACTCAGAATTAAGTGATTACAAAAACATCAGTATTATCGACAGTTTTGATATTGCAATCTCATTGCGCTGATTAGTTAATGATGTTAAAGCATTAATTGATCAAGATAAATCAATTAGTGAAATAACTGAATATATTAACAATTGAAAAAACCGCATTTGCACTTTAATCGTGGTTAATGATTTAACTCAATTAAGAAAAGGTGGTCGGATTTCTAAGATGAAATCACTGATTGCAGGGGTGTTAAAAATTAGTCCGATCATTATGTTTCATAATGGAATTAACCAATTGATTGATAAATCAATTAACATTAAATCAGCAATTGATAAATGCTTAGAACATGTTTCTAAAACCCTGAAATTAACCAAAAACAAAGTAATCAAGATGGGTTTTTGTCATACCTTTAAACAAAAAACCAAAGTTAATGAAATTCTAAAGATCATTAATGAAAAACTTGGTGGGTATAATGGTGAAAAAGTTGATACAGCACCAATCACCCCAGTTGTTGGTGTTCATACGGGAATTAATGCCTTTTCAATTAGTTTTTTAATTGATAAATAATAAATATTATTTAAGTTGAAAAATCAAACGCTTAAAATATTTTTAATTTTTTCAATTTTTTATAGATATTAGTATTAAAATTAAAGTTGAAGAGTTTATAAAAAAAGAAAGAAGAATTAAAAATGTCTAAATTAAAAATTGGTATCAATGGATTTGGACGCATTGGGCGTTTAGCATGTAGAGATCTATTAAAAGACCCTACAGTAGAAGTTGTTGCAGTAAATGACTTAACAGATGCTAAAACATTAGCTTACTTACTTAAATATGACACTGCTCACGGTAAGTTAGCTGAAGAAGTAACTGCTACTGATTCTGAAATCGTAGTTGGTTCTCACAAAATTAAAGTTTATAGTGAAAAAGACCCTGCTAATATTCCTTGAAAAGATCACGGTGTTGATCTAGTTATCGAATCAACAGGTCGTTTCTTAACTCAAGAAACAGCTAATGCTCACATTAAAGGTGGTGCTAAAAAAGTTGTTCTATCAGCTCCAGCTAAAGAAAAAGGCATTAAAACAGTTGTTTATGAAGTAAACCACAAAGACATCAAGAAAGACGACACTGTAATTTCAGCAGCTAGTTGTACTACTAACTGTTTAGCTCCAGTTGTTAAGGTTCTAGAAGACAAATTCGGAATCAAAGCTGGATTTATGACTACTGTTCACGCATACACTGCTGACCAAAGATTACAAGATGCTCCTCACAGCGATTACAGAAGAGGACGTGCTGCTGCTAGCAACATGGTGCCAACTTCAACTGGTGCTGCTAAAGCAATCGGTTTAGTTGTTCCACAAGCTACTGGAAAATTAAACGGGATCGCAGTTCGTGTTCCAACAATCACTGGTTCATTAGTTGATTTAACTGTTAAATTAGAAAAAAATCCAACAGTTGAAGAAATTAACGCTGCTATGAAAGCTGCTGCTAGTGAATCATTCTTATACAGTGAAGACGCAATCGTTTCATCTGACATCATCAATGAAACTCACGGTTCAGTATTTGATAGTAAATTAACTTCAGTACTTGAAGCAAATGGTGAAAAACTATACAAAGTATATGCATGATACGACAACGAATCTTCATACGTTGCTCAATTATTAAGAGTTGCTAAATACTTTGCTAAACTTTAATTTAAGATCAAGATAGATTATGGTTACATACAATAAAAAAACCTTAAAAGACGTTGATCTTAAAGATAAAACAGTAATTGTGCGTGTTGATTTCAATGTGCCAATTAAAGATGGTAAGGTTGCTGATGAAAAAAGAATTGTTGCAGCATTACCAACAATTAAATACTTAATTGAACAAAATTGTAAGATCATTCTTTTAAGTCACTTAAGTAGAATTAAATCATTAGATGATATTAAATCTAATAAAAAAAGCTTAAGACCCGTTTATGAAAATTTAGCTGCAAAAATTGATAATGTTAAATTTTTAGATAAAAACGAAGGTTATGATGTTGTTGAAGCTACTAAGAAATTACAACCAAAAGAAGTATTATTATTAGAAAACACACGTTATAACGATGTTAATGAAGCTGGTGAAGTTGTTAAGAAAGAATCAAAAAACAGTCCAGAACTTGGTAAGTTCTGAGCTAGTTTAGCAGAAGTGTTTGTTAATGACGCTTTTGGAACTAGCCACCGTGCTCACGCTTCAAATGTTGGGATCGCTAAAAACATCAAGGATTCATGTGTTGGTTTTTTAGTGCAACAAGAATTAGAAGCTTTATCAAAATTAACAAACAAACCAGCACGCCCGTTTGTCGTAATTTTAGGTGGTGCTAAGGTATCTGATAAATTAAAAGTAATTGAATCATTACTAAAAACTGCTGATCACATCTTAATTGGTGGTGGAATGGTTAATACTTTTAATAAGGCTAAGGGATTCCATATTGGTAAATCATTATTTGAACCTGAAATGCTAGATACTGCTAAACGCATTTTAGATAATGATAAAGATAATAAGATCATCCTAGCAACTGACCAAATGGTAACAAAAGCTAGTGAAATCACTGATATCAAAACTGCCAAAGCAGGAGAATGTGTTTTTGCTAAGGATCAAGAAGAAGAAGACTTTGAAGCTCTTGATATTGGGGTTGAATCAATTCAAACTTTCAAATCATACATCCAAAAAGCAAAATCAATTTTCTGAAACGGTCCATTAGGGGTGTTTGAAAACCCGAACTATGAACGCGGATCATTAGAAATTGCTAAAGCAATTGCCAATTCAGATAGTTATAGCGTAATTGGTGGTGGTGATAGTGCTGCTGCTGCTAACAAGTTCAAATTAGCTGATCAATTCAGCTTCGTATCAACTGGTGGTGGTGCTTCATTAACATTCATGGAAGACACAGTGCTACCAGGAATTGAATGCATCCAAGAAAAATAATCGTTCTAAACAACTAACGATCATTTAAATCATTGATAAAAAATCATTCTTATATAATGATTACCTAGTAAGTTTTACTTACTAGGTTTTTTATTATTCATAAGTGATAAAAACCATTAAAAAATAACGATTTAATGTTTAAAAAAGCACTTAAATCTGAAATAGTTGCATAATGTTGCAACTTTTCAATTATTTTTGAAAGTTTTTTGATAAAATTTAAAAAATCAAAATTAAAAGAAAGACAAGGTAAAACAGACAATTAATGGCAAAAGTTGGGATCAAACTAACTGATAAAAAGAACAAAATCGGACTATTTGCTTCACTATCAATCATGATCGGATCAATGATTGGTGTGGGGATTTTTGTTAAAAACAAAGGGGTTTTTGAACAAACAGCCTTTAACCCTAATTTGGTAATTGCAGCTTGAGTATTAAGCTCAATCATCACTTTTTTAATCGCACTATCTTATATTGAAATCACCACAACTGGAAAATCTAAATTTGGGTTTGCTGGTTATTGTGAAACCGTTCTTGGTAAAAAAGCAGGACGGTTTTTAAAAATATCCCAATCACACTTTTATAACGGGATCATTGGGGTAGTATTATTTATTTATGCTGGTGAATTATTATTAAAGAGTATTGATTCAAACAATAGCATTGGATTATTAACTGACTTTAATCAAACTACCCCACGAGCTTCAATTGCGATGTCGATTGGTATTGGATTTGTGTTTTTTGTTTTGTTCTTTTTCATGAACTGACTATCATTAACACTATCTAAGGGATTCCAATCTTTAAGTGTATTCATTAAATTTGTTCCAATCATCATTATTACCATCATCGGGATTATTGCTGGTGCTAATAGTTATCAAGGATCATTATTTAATTCATATAATTCAACAATAACAACTAACGTTAAACAACCTGCAAGTATTGGTAATTCAATAACAATCATTTTAGGTATCTTGCCTTCGGTTCTTTTCTCGTTTGACTCATTTTTAAGCTTTACATCTGTTCAAGATAAGATGATTAAGCCTAAAAAATATGCAAACATCTTATTATCAATCGGGGTGATTACGGTTGCTGTTGCTTATTTATTGATTACTTTTGCCATGATCTTTCTAGGTAATGGTGATGCAACAAAAAGTATTAGTTCTAATCTATTAACAAAAGTATTTAACGTTGAACAAAACCAAGCCGAGAATATTGCTAACATATTCACAATCATCTTTAATATCTTCTTATTAGTATCAGTTCTAGGTGTGGCTAATGGGTTCATGATTGTTGCCATCTCAAACCACCAAGGATTAATTGAATCAGATCTAATCTTTGGATCAAAGATGCTTAAACGTTGATTTAATAAGAAGTTTGCTAACTTATCTGAACAAGATAAGTTCTACACCCAAAAAAGCGAATTACCAGGAATGATTTCATACCTGTTTGTATTCTGTTTATTTGGATTAATTATTATGACAATCAGCATTGCTCTTGGTAATGATCGGGTGGCTGATGGTGTTACGAACTTCCCAACATTATTCTTCTTTATTTTATATGCTCTAGTGCCGTTTGTTGTCTTCATTCGTCGTGTTAAAGTCTTTATCAAAGATAAAGATAAACGCCTAACAAGAGCTGAACAACAAGAATTAAAACAATTAAAAGCTACTAATAATTTAAATGAAGCACAACAAGCTAGATTAAAAGTTCTAACTGATAAAAATGAAGCATACTTAAATCTATTAAGATTTAGTAAAGAACATCAGATTAGTAAGTTCTTTTCATTCATCACACCAATTGCTTCAATTTCATTCTTCATCATTTTTGCTTACCAAGGAATTTATGCTTTCTTAATTGATCCAATTATTGAATCAGTTAATAATTCTTCTAAAACATTTGATGCATGGGGTGCATTTATTAATTCAACAGATACTATTGGTGGTGTTGGTTTACCTTATTACATGTTGCCAATTATTTATTTTGGATTATTAATCATCTTCTTCTTTATTCCTTGGATTAACTCATACTTACAAAAGAAATATCCAAATATTTAAAATTAGATTCTTATAACTAAATTAGTTCTCATTTTTAATGAGAACTTTTTTATTTTTTCTTTAAAAACAACCATTATTAAATTAGATCAAAAATTGATAAACCAAAAAGCAAGCCATTGCGTTGCAAAAAGCTTTTTTGCGAAGCTTAACACAGATTAAAGATCATTTATTTATAAGAGACAAAAATGTATATAAAAGGTAGGTTTTTAAGGTGGGTTGGTAATTACCACTTCATAACCTCGATATTTTCAATTATTAATACTGTCGTTTTAGCTACACCCTTAGCTTTGGGTTTGATATTAAAACTCTTATATTTAAGATTTTTTATATAGCTTTTTTAGAAAAATAATTAAATTATTTTTTCCAGCAAAGGGTTATAGAATTGTTTTTGATCACAAAGAATGTTGGTGCATAAAATTAATAAAAACAGAGTTGTTATTAAAAACATCTCATTCAGTAAAGAATTGGCCTTTAACGATTTTATGCATAAACACGATTTTTTCTTTAATTAATGATTAATCGTTTTATATTCTAAAAAATATATATTTTAGGTTATCAAAAATATTTGATACTTTTTTAATAAGAGAGATAATTAACCTTGGTATATTTTTTTCTTATAGAAAAAAAGTAACAAACGTATTCAAGAAAGTATTTAAGGAGAAAACATGAAATTAGAAATCATCATTGGCAAAAATAAAACAGGTAAGACTTTCTATCTTAAAAATAAGTATCCAGATGAAAAAGCAAAAACCACAACAAAAAGAGCGACTAAAGCAAAAGGCGATGATGCCTCAGAAGTAAACAACGACATTCAAGAAACAAAGAAAAAGGTTTTATACATTCCAGCAGAAATCGATTATGAATCGATTTATAAAAAAGGAGCTCTTGAAGGTGGTAAAAACGCACCTTTATCACCTCAAGCAAAAATGATTGAGTTCTTAAAAGATCAAGTTACATTCCAAGGAGAACTTCAATTAAAAGAAGATGAAAAGCAAAAAATAATATCAATGGCTAAATCTCTAGAAATCTTTAAAGAGAAATTGGAATATCTAACAGAAGAAGATTGCTATTTAGAAAAGATGGTTAATGAAATGATCCATCTGAATGATTATGAAAAGATTCAACAACAATTTAGTTTACTAAGCGATGCTAAAGTAGATAAAATAGAAGGAAGTTCAGGTTCAATGAATTATTCTTTATTAAGAATAATCAAAGAACTATTATCAGATGATACGATCCCTTTAAATAAAGATTGAATTCTAGTGATAGATGAAATTGAAAAGTTTTGTCACCCAGAATTGATTTATAAGATAGCTCATTTAGTTTTTGAAGTTGCTAAACAAATTGATGTTGTAATCACCACACACTCACCTATTTTTTTAGAAAGAATTTTTTACCTTCATAAGAATTACTTATTCTCAGAAAACAATGACCAATTAGAGATTTCATATAAAATAATGAAACCTTATTGGATAGAAGAGATTAAAAAAGCTAAACAAGACAGCAAACCTGAGGTTAATATTCTCAACTCTGAGTCTGAACCGTGAATTGAATTAGGATTTACTAAATCATTCCTTGATATGATAGTGTCTTGAAACTATAAAGAATTATCAGATGTAGCTAAAATACTTTTTTCAGACAAAGTTTTCTTAGTAGAAGGGATAAATGATAATGATTTTATAAATAGCTTAATTTTATCGCAAGGATTTATCGATAAATATGCCACAATTATTATTTGCGGTTCGAAGACAAGCGTTAAGAAAATGTATAAAAGAATGTCTAATCTCAAGATTAATACAATTTGCAAATTCTTCGTGATCTTTGATAAAGATAATGATGGTAGCTCAGAAAAGCAAGTTGAGGAATTATTGAAAGTCGATGATAAAACTAATGATGATAAACAAAAACAATATCAAATTAAATCCTGAATATTAGAAAAAATTAAAAAGAGAGTTAAAAGCGAAGAAGTTGTGCAGTTAGATAAAACTAACGCTACCCCTCCTAAAACGCATCCGTTTGATCGAAATATTGAAGAACATTTTTTTGAAAAAGAATCTAAAACCGATGAAAAGTTTCGTGTCAAAAAAGAAGATGGTGGAATTGAACTTGTAGACCTAAAAGGTAAAGAGATTATGTTTACTGTTGATTATGTAAAAGAAAAATCTACAAAATCAAATGTTGATGCATTGTTAGAAGAAGTTCGAGAAAAGATTGAAGATTTTATGAAATCGGAAATCAAAAAGATTACTGAATAAGATGGTGGTTTTTAGTTTAAAGAAGATCGAAGATTAGTTTAAGAAAAGCGTAGAGCTATTAACTTCTAAAAACTAGTTAGTTAAATTAAACAATATTAAGCGTTGTTCTAAAATCCTTAACCCTAATTGAAATATTAAGTGCAACACTAACCAGTTGTGCTTAATATTTTTTATTATCTACACATATGAACTATAAACACCTTCAGTTAGAAGAAAGATACTTCATAAACAAAATGTATTTTGAAGAAAGATTGTCTATTAATCAAATCTCTAAAATGATTAAAAGAAGTAAATCTACAATATCAAGAGAATTGAAAAGAAACTTAGATAACACAGGTTATTACGAACCGTGACATGCTAATTTTAAATATAAAAATAGGCAACGAAATAAATATCTATTTAGATTAAAAATGTATGAAGAACTTAGCAATACGTGATAACGGTGTGGAATTTTCAAAAATGGGATTAGACGTAAATGATTAAATTGTGACATTTATTTATGCAAACTATTTACTTCTTATCAAAGAGGTAGTGGAGAAAACTTAAATGAAATTTTAAGAAGGTAGCAAAAAAAGAACCAACTTAATGAAATAAATGAAGTAGAAATTGAAGAAGTTCAAAATCAAATTAATGAAATGGGCAGAAAAATGTTTAATTGGAATTCAAGTAAAGATTTCTACAATTTAGAAATGTGCATTAATTAAAAAAAATACCACCCAATTTCTTGGATAGTAATTCATGTTGTTTAAAATAGTGATGTTGTACTTAGTGCTTCAATCGAGGGATTAGTTCTCATTTTAATGAGAACTTTTTTATTTTTTTTTCTTTAAAAATAACCATTATTAAATTAGATCAATAATTGATAAACCAAAAAGCAAGCCATTTCGTAGCAAAAAGCTTGTTTTTTTTTTTTTTGTGAAGCTTAAAAGAGATTAAAGATCATTTATTTATAAGAAAGAAAAATATTTATAAAAGGTAGGTTTTTTTATGTATGAACAGTTTAATCAATACGGAGAAATAGAATTTAATCAACACGAAGAAATAAAAGAAGAAATAGAAAGAATTCAAAATTATAGAAGAAGCTTTATAAAAGCGAAGTTATTCTTTGCTTTATTTTTAATTCTTTCATTTGTTGGATGAATTTTAATTCTTGTATTTAATTCTAGCGGAGATACTTCTACTAGCCAAATTATTGGTGTTGCAGCTATGTCTGGTATTGGTTGATTTGGGACAGTAATTATGTCTATTGTGACCATATCAGTGTATTCAAAAATTTATAGGGAAATTAGCTCAACTCCAAATGCGCTAATTATTATAGGTATTTTTATTTTTCCATTTATCATAATTCCTATTGGTTTAGCTATTGCAACAAAGAACATGAGAAAACTTCAAGAAATGAAAGAAAATGAATTAAGTAAGCTATCAAATCAATCCGTTCAATAATGTTAATAGATTTGTTAATAGCAATCTAATTCCAAATAATAATTTAAACCAAAACGATATCCAACTCATTAATTAACAAACAAGTTCAAGCAGCATTAGTTCAACAACGATTAACTAAAGAACAAATTCAGTCTATTGTTCATGCTTAAGTTCAAGAACGATTAAAAAAGATTAAAGAAAAATAATAATCTAAGTTAATAAATGATTATGACAAAGCAAAGATTATGGATAACATCATTCATTGAAAGGTTTAGTTTAATTAAAAGACAATTATTTTCAAAAAAAGATTGTTTTTGTGAAACTCAAAATAATTCATTAATTAACGTCTTTTTAAATAATATGCTGATAAAGTAGATTGATTTTAATTTTTTGTTAACCATACCTAAAGAACAGCAATATATAGATTTAATAAACAAAAAAGGATAAAAAACAAATGAAGAAAAAGAAAGTTTTTCAGTTCAAAATAAAATGTATTATTAACATTTTCAGAAATTTTATTCAGGAGACAAGTTATTTAGTTGAATTTTTTGATTATAAAAAATGAGATGGCAAGGACTATATAAATAAAAGTAAAGAAGAAAAAGAAAGATCTTTTATAGACTATTTTATTTTCTTATTCCAAACCAACGATTCTAAAATATTGAATTTCTTCAGTATAAATGTTGAGAGTATAATAGATTTTCTTCTGTCTGAAAAAATTGGATTAAAAGAAAGTAAAAAATGAATCTTACAAAAGATAAGATTGAGAGCTCCTATTTTTACAAAAAAAGATGATAGCAACGAAAAGGTTTATCTACAATTAGGGCCTTATTTTATTGAAATAATTAATGAAGATGAACTTGTTTTTTATTTATTAAGCAATAACGCAAATAATCAAACACAATATAAAGCATTAGAACTAACATTAGCAAATAAAGATTTTGCGATTATTAAAGCATTGCCAAACCCAGAAAGATATGAAGAGATTTATTGAAAATTTTCGGGGGTTTTATCAGGACAAAAAGATTCAAATAATGAATTGCTATTTAAAGAAGAATATAATGAAAAATACAATCAATTAATCGACGATTTAGTCTTTGATCAAGATGATCATGAAAATATTGTTTCCAGAAGCGCGGAATTAATAAAACCGATAATAACAAATTGAGTTTGTAAACAATTTAGTCAAAATCTAAAAAATTGAAGACTTTCAGAAGATGATGATATATCAAATATTAGTCTATCTGATAAGGAATTGAGCGAAAGTAATATTTCTAGAAATATTACTAACTTTTCAATTGTAGATGATACGAAAAAGATAATTATTAATGCTGTTGTTGATCACAAAGGTCAGTTGATTCAAGATCGAAATGAGGATAATGAAAATAAACCGTCAGATATAAAATTAGAATTTAACTATAATCACGACAGATATTATCAAGATTATAAAAAGATATTGGTATTAATTTCTTTAAAATATCCATACGATAAAAATGATGAACAATTTATTTTTTTAGATATAGAAATAATTCCTGATGAAGCGATAAATATGTCAACTGATGACACGAATACTATATATGAAGTTGATTATGAATTAAATGGTAAATTGATACATAGAGGTAGTTTTAGAAGTTTTTCGGTTTGATCAGAAATAGAATCATTCATAGAAAAATTGATAAAAAAATACTGTCCCGAAAGATCTCGTGGTTATAGTTGATAATTATATTTTCTGGTTCTACCAATTTAATGTATTAGTTTATATACGAATAAAAAACAAATAAGGTAAAAAGTTAAGTTTATGTCATGGTTTTTTCAAGATTATAAAGAAAATTTTACGGCACGCGAAATAATTGAATTAGAAACAGAATTAGGAATAAGAATAAAACATGTCAAAGAATATAGAAAAAAATTTAATGGAATAAATGGTTTTTTAACCTTATTCTTAGCTATTAAATTAGTTGCAATGTTTTTTTTCTTATTTTGAGTCGCTTTTTTTATTAAGGATAAACTATATGATTATGATTCTACTTTTTCTATTTTTATAATTTCGGCAATTATTTTTTCCATTGTTTTTATCGGAGGAACGATTCTTTTTTGCACCATAATTCTATCAGTGTATTCTAAGTATTGATCATATAGTTCAGGTCGTTTTTGAACAGACTATATATTTAAGGAATTTGAAGGTAATACTTTTTATGACGATGTACGCCCAACACGGTTATTTATTATAGGTATGTCTTTTGCTTGACTTGGAATTGACTTAATATTAATACTTATCGGATTAAATATTGCATCAAAAAATATGAAAAAATATGAACAAACGCTCCTTGAAGAGCTAAGTTTTAAAGAAAGAAGCCAAACTAATTATTTTCGAATATATCATTCTTTATATAAAAAAGATTATGGATGCGGTAAGCCTGACGATGATGATATTATCGAATCTCGTAAATATCAGGATATGTATCAAAATAGATTTTGAAATAGGAATTTTACAAAAGGTGATCTTGATAGATTTGTTCAAACGAATGTTATTAACAAAAACACCATTAAATCATAACTAGAAAACCAATCCAATTAATAAGATGTGTTTAATAGTCAAGTTTCGAATGATAATCAACTAAAAATGGGTTCATTATTTTTAATATAAAAGATCAATAACAATTAAAAAAATAAAAAACTAATTTTATGGAAACGAAACACAAAGAACTTAATAAAGAATTTAATAATAACGAAGAGCTTGTCATTAATAAAACAACGCAGCAAAATAACGATTATTCATTAAATCCAGACGAAGTAACAATCAATCCGATTGATAATTTCTATAAGAAAATTACGAACAATGTTCCTTTAATTCTTGATGAGTATTTCAAAGATTTATTAGATGCTAACAACGAAAAAATCAAGAAGCAACCTGATCTAATAAAACAGATTATCGATTTAAAAGCTTCAATTTATAATGAACATAAAGATAAAAAGGTTATTAAAAGAGAAATGGACAATTCCCTTATCTTTGTTTGTTTTTTTTTAATCTTCGGAATATTTTTGGCACCAACTTATTCAAAAAATAAAGAAATAATTAAACAGTTTGAAAAAAATAAATCTGATAAATTAGCTAAAATCGAATATTTATTTGATCAACACAAAAAATTAACATTACAATTTACTAATCAATTATCATGTCATTCAATAATTGGTCATGTAGCTAAAAAACTGGGTCTTGGTTATGAGAATAATTGTAGCGAAGAGTTATTAGATTTTTATATGGATCATGATAATAAAAAAGGAAAAAGTGCGGTTTTAGGAATTGCTTCTTCGTTGGTTTTTTGATATAAAAATACCCCAATAATTAATTTTGTGAGAAAAAAAATATCTTTTTTTGAACATAAAACTTCTGGGTATAAGTTGCTTCCGACTACTCAATATGTCCGAACTTCTTTTGATGGATACAGAATAAGAGAAAACACTTGATACGAATATGATTCAGTAGAAGCAACTCATGTTGAAAAAATACCTTCTATTCATTTTTATGATCATTTTATTTTGTTAACTAATTTTAAGAGTAAACTTAATATTTCTACAAATCAAGAAAAATATTTACAATTTGAAAACCGTGAATTTTCAAATATTTATAAGATTAATACGGATGATTTTATTGATGTTGATTTGATGAATTTTTTTACACCTAAAGCACAAGAAGATTATGTTAATTGGCATCGACAATTCCCTAATGATAAATCATTAAATTTTTCTAAAAAAGGCGATTATTTTGAATTAACACCACCAGATGAATATATTGCTCGTACGATTAATACTTCAAACAACTTTAATTTAGTTGTCGAAAATTATAATGATGATATTTTTACCGTTGTTAATAGGGTTAAAAAAATTATTAGTTCATATTTCGAACAATTTGCTAGAAATGTAATGCCAGCAATAATATCACCAGCTATAAATCGTGAATGATATAACTCTGATAATCAATACCAACTCTCAGATAAAAATAATTCTTCGCAAAAATCAATAAAAACAAAAGAACTGAATTTTAGATACATACTATCAAGAATTGATAAACCAGAAAACTTATATTTCGTTAATTCTGTACCAGTCACACGGCCATGACTTGATATTTTGAATTTTGATGTAGATTCTGATGGGTTCGTTCAATTTGATTGCTTATATAAATCACATAATTCGATAAAGTTAGTTGATAATGTGGCTGTGACTAATGATCTTTTCGGTGAAGAAACAATTCCTGTAAAATATGATCGCTTCTACAAAATTGAAGAACCTAAGAAAATTTTCTTTTTACATAAAGAAAAAAATAATCATATCTTTTCAATTTCATCGAATTTAGAACAAACTTATTACGATTTACACAATCAAATAGACAATCACGAAAACAATCCCATATTTAATAATTGGACAGGAAAAATTAAGTTGTGAATGCCAAATCCTGAACGAATTATTAAGAAAAATCAAGATGATCGTTTTCCTGAAATTTTAGAAAAAATTCGTAACAATTCTGACCCTAGAATTTCAATTGAAGCTAACGATGATGGTTATTTCTTAATTGTAAATTTTGTTAGAAAAGATGAATTGATGAATGTTGAATTAAATAATATTATTCAAAAATTAAAAAAACTTTTATTAGAGCTAAGTTATCTAAACGATTAACATGCTAAAAATATAAAACAAATAATTAAGAAATAAAAAAAGGTATATAAATGTTTTCTATAATTGGTTGAGCTTTTAAGCTTTTTGGTTATTTATGGCTCTATTTCTTTAAACTTATCTGATGAGGTCTTCTTTGAATAGGGAGAGGAATTGGATTTCTTATATCTTTAATATTCAATAGAGATTAAGAATGATAAAAACTGATCATTATAATAAATAAAATAACAGCGAGAAATAACCGCAAAATATGATCTTATAAAGCAAAATTTTGAAATAAATATTAAAGAACTAAAAATCTTTAAGTATTTAATGACATTTAATTTTTGCTAAAAATTAAATAATAAAATAATTAAGTCCATATGTTTTGATAAATCTTTTAAGATCATTTAATTATTTTTTAGACTATAGTTTAAAAATATAACAACAACATAGAACTTTAGGAGATAAAATTGTCTAGCGATAAAAAAACTTATGCAAAGAAAGAATCATCGCCTAAATACGAATTGCGTACTTCTTTTGCTATAAAAAACAGAGATAATTCTAATTTCAAAATCAAATTTAGTTTAAGTGTCTTTTTAGAAAAAATTAAACAAACTTATCCAAACATCAATAATATTGAAGAAGTAGATTGTATTAAATCATGTAAAAATCGCGAAGGAAAGACTATTTATTATATAGATATAAAAAGAAAGAAACCTCCCTTTATTAAACTACAAGAGCATTTCTTTAATATAGTTAAATCTTATGCTAAAAAACATCATAATAATGGTAATAATAAAATAATTAACGACAATGATTTACAACCTGCGTTTGTATTTAATATAGAACCTGATGAGAAAAGTAATAACTCTCAAGATTCATCAATAAAAAATGGTGATATTTGTTTATCGTTAGATAATTTCGAATTATTTAACGATTTAGAGATTGATGAACAAGATAAAATTAATGAGACAAATTATTATTGATTTAAGTTTTTAAGTAGCTACAATTTTAACCCTTTAAGTCTATGATTATCGATAATTAATAATAATTTAATACTGGGTATTATTTCTATTCTTGATTTAAACGATATATTTAAAAAATTATTGGATAAAGCTGATAGACAATTTTTAACACATAAAAATAAAATCTATTATGGTGTGCCAGGTTGTGGTAAAAGCCATAAGGTTTATGAAGAAATTAAAAAAGAAGAGGCCTTTCATTTAAGAACAGTCTTTCATCCAGATTATTCTAATGCAGATTTTATCGGTCAAATTATGCCAACAGTTGATGACAATGGTAATATCAAATATTCTTTTAAACCTGGACCGTTTTCATTAGCCTTAGAAGAAGCATACAAAAAACCCAACGAAGATATCTTCTTTGTTATCGAAGAAATTAATCGTGGTAATGCTGCATCGATTTTTGGTGATGTTTTTCAATTATTAGATCGTGATGATGAAGGTGTAAGTAAATATCCAATTATTAATCTAGATATTCAAAAATATCTAGAATCAAAAATTGAAAACCAAAAATTTGAGCAAATTTTTATTCCTAAAAATTTAATTTTAGTTGCTACCATGAACACTAGTGACCAAAATGTTTTTGCACTAGATAATGCATTTAAAAGAAGATGAAACTTCATTAAGATTGATAATGATATTCAAAACAACGAAAACCATCCATATAAAGATTGATATGTTCCAGGACTAGATGAACCAACTACATGAAAAGAGTTTGTTGTTGTGATCAACAAAATAATTACTAAACACCAAAAAGATAATCTTTTTTTAAGTGAAGATAAGATGATTGGTCAATATTTTGTTGATAAAAATTTATTAATTGAATCTGAAGAAGAATTAAAAAACAACAACAAAACTCTAAATGAAAAAGCTCAATTTTTTGCCAACAAAGTAATCATGTATTTATGAGAAGATGTATTCAAAATGGATAGAGAAGCAATCTTTAATTCTGACTACAATTCATTAGATGAACTAATTAAGGATTTTTGTAATAAAAAAATGATATTTAATCAAAACTTTAAAACTAAAATTGAAGAATTCAGAAATCAAGAATCAAAACAAACATTTAGTGAAAATCAATAATCAATCAGTTTATGAAACCTGATGATAAAAAGCTTAAAATAGAATTAGAACTATCTGATTATTTTTGGAATAAAAAACCACATTTTGTTGGTGTTGAGATAAAAAACAATAAAATTGTTTTTTATCCACCCAAGAATTTTGTTTCATCAAAAAACAATGATGATCAATTAAAAAAACAAATTTTTCGTGTATTAAAAACTGTTAATCTTGATGTAAATAAAATAAGACAAAAAGATGATTTAGAACATGATGATTCACAAGAAGATAAGAATGTTCAACAAGATTTTTTAGCCAAAACAAACAATACTATTTTAATTAAGGATTGTTGGTTATTAATTGAACATTATCTAACCAACCAACGCTATGTAAGTATTGAAAAGAAATACTCATTCGGCACTAAACCTAAGATTAATTGAAAAAAAACAATTAAGCAAAAATCCATCATTTCTAATAACAATATTTTGTTCACTAAATATGTATGTGAAACTAATATTAGAACTGAAAATATTATTAATGAAATCTATCTTTATTGCGTTCAAAAAGCCTTTGATTATTTCGGTTGGTATTTTAATAAAACTTTTAATAATAAGAATAAAAAGAACGATCAATTTTTTCATCAAAATTGATCGTTAAAAATTATTAATGATGAGTTACATAAAACCTTTAATGATAACCAAAGATCGGTTTTGTTAGCCATGAAAAATATCATTCAGGGTGTTAGTATAAAACCTTGTGATGATAATGTTAGTGTTTATGGAACTGATCAATATGAATCTATTTATGAAACCATGATTGATAAGTTGTTTAATAACAACTTAAAGATAGAAGGTTTTTATTGTTATGCCAACCATCATCTTATTGATGATTTAAAACCCAAAAACCAATTAGAGCCACTAAGACCAGATAGTGGGTTTGTTTATGAAAATAACTTATATTTATTGGATGCAAAATATTATCTTTATTCAGATAAATCAACATTAATTAATATTCCCCAAACAACAGATATTCAAAAACAAATCACATACGGTAAGAATGCTGATAAGTTAGTTCATAACAATCAATTAAAATTTGATCAACCAATTCAAAATGTTTATAATGCTTTTTTATTACCATTTAATAAAAAAGATGATCATACTAACAATACTAACTTGAAATATGTTGGGTATTTAGTTTCACAATGAGAAGATAACAATCAAACATATCACTACATCCCGATTGTTTATATTGACATTAATTATTTGATTGATAATTATGATAAAAATGATGTGGATATAAGAAAAGAGTTAGCGAACTTAATAAAAGATAATGTTGATAAGCTTTTAGAAAAAAACAATAAAAGTGATGCTGAAAAAATTAACTTAGAACCAATTAATTAACAACATTTTTATTCTTTTAGAATAAAAACTTTAAGCTTTAAAAAAGACATCTTATATACATTATTAATCTAATTATTTTTAAATTTATTTATAAACCCTTGTTTATTTGATAACGAACTATTAATAACCTTCTATAACCTTATATTTATTAAACGATGTGCTATTTATTGTTATTTATAAATATCTAATTAAAATAAATAACTATAGTTGAATTGTTTAATGATTTTTAGTTGATAATAATAAAATTAACTAAATTATTAAGTTGTTGGGTTTTTTATCAAAAATGCTTATATAAATAATGAATAATAAAAGAAAGAAAATATTTAAATTAATGAGTTTATTAGGTACTGGTTCGATCTTAGGTATGGTTGCTGCTAGTTGTACAAATACCGTTGAACTCACAGCACAACAACGCATTAAAAACTATGCTAATACGATTGATAAAACTTCGTTTGAAATAGTTAAAGATGATAAACCGTTAGATATTAGTAAAACATTAGTTAAAGATATTGAAAAACAAAACTTTAAATACAAGAGTTCTAGTAGTAAGTTGTTATCTGATTGAAACTATGAAGTAGAAATCGTTGATAAAAAAGAAAACGAAGGTTCGATAAGTATTTCTGCAACTTTTAATAAAGAAGGTTATCAACCAGTCATCACGAATAACATCACTTTTGATGGTTTTATGAAACCAGATGATGATAAACAAGATAAGAACCAAATGCCTGATGATCAAGGTGAAAATCCAAAAGATGAGCCAATTCAAGACGATCCAGGGATTATTGATTCACCTGATGCAAGTAAGATTAAACAAGAAGTTGATAAATTAAATCAAGATGCATTTATCTTTAAGAAAAACGGTGTTGTTAGTGAAAAGAACCAACTTAAAGCTTCTGAAATAAATAATGATAATGTTGAATTAAAAGAAGGTTTAATTCAAAAAGATTTAATTGAAGGTTGAACAATTAGTTACAGTGTTTCAAACACTAATGTTGCAAAAGGAACACTTGATTTAAAATTAACTTTTAACAAAGAAGGATTTAATCCAATTGAATCTAAATTATTTAATATTGATGGTTTCATTAATTTAAATGAACAAATTGCTAATAAATTATTTGTTGACAAAATGGTTATGCCTGCTAAATATGATACGAATAAAGTATCTAAGAAGGTATTGCAATTAGACTCAGCACAGTTTAAAAATCTAGTTGAATTAAATAAATCTATTACTGTAAATAATATTACTTACAACAATGGGTTTACTAATTTATTAATAGCTAGTCTAAGCTCTAATAAAATTAATGCTAATAAATTAAACCAACAAGATGATTTAGTAACAGCTAATGATTTATATCTAACTGGTGGATTCAAGTTTGTTTCTTTATTTAAAGAAGATGATAGTAAATTTAATGTTAGCTATTATCTAGAACCAAAAGATGCTAACAATCCAGTGATGCTAAAATCTAAATCGATCCGTAGTTTAGAAATTCCTGTTCCAGGAATTTACATCAACGATCTTCTTCCAGATAATGTGAATGTTACAGTTGGTTCAATTAATTTAGAAAATGTAACATTTGATCCAAAAAACCAATCTAATATGGAAGAATATAAGAAGTTGGCTCAACAAGAAAATAGCAAATATAAATATGATGAAGCAACTAATAAACTAACTATTGGTGCTGGTTCAGATGGTAGTAAGATCTTTAATGTTAATCCGATTCAAATTCCTTATATTGAACCGAATAATAATGACAAGATCTGATTGAAAGCAGAATACTATTTTGATGGCGTTGGTATTTATAGTGATTTCTTCAGAACCAAAATTCGTGTTAAGAAAATTTATAACTCAAATAATGATAATAATACGGATAAAAATAGAGGAACTGATGCTTCACAAGATACTGCAAAAGCAATTAGTGATACAGAATTATTAGCACCATATAATAAGATGGAAAAATTCTACTCATTAAATTGAGCAGAAGCTCCTGATAGCAATCAATTCTTTGTAGGTTATCGTGATCAAGAAATTCATGGAAGTGAAAACACTGAAAGCGGTAAAGGTAAGAGTATCATAATTAATAATGAGTCTAACCCAGCGATCAAGTCAAACCAAGATACTGCTACAAACTTCTTATTCTATTCAAGAATTGGTTATTGAAAATCGCAAGTTAATGACCCGAATGCTTGGATTTGAGCAAATACAGCAACAATTCTTCACATTAATGCTAAAGCTTAAAATAAGCATCATTTAAAACTTATTTGATAAATAAGTTCATATTCAATTAAATAAACAATTATATTCAAACAAACAACAAAAAATGTTAAGCGTTTGTAGTGCTTAACATTTTTTGTTTATTATCTAAATTTATTTAATTAAATAATATCGGTGAATTTAATGTTTTCAAATGAAACAGTTCAAGAAGAACCTTTTGAAATATTTAATGTTAAATCTAATGACTTACTGTCTTCTTGATATTTAACGTTGCTAGCTGAGAAAAGATAGCTATTAATACCAATAATTCCATTAGTTTGTTGTGAATCTTCATCTACTGCCTTAGCTGAATAAACTTTAGAAGCACCTTCTAAGTTTTGATAAGCTGCTGGAAGGATTGAAACAGCTTTTAGACCTTTATCATTTACTTTAATAGCTTTGATTAAATTTTCAAAGTCAGTTTTTTGTAAAAGCATACCAAGTTCAAGATCATATGAGTTTGTTGAAGGTAATTCACCCTTAGATAAACTAGCCACTGCTGCTGGATTTGTTAAATTAAAATTACCACCACTAATTGAAGGTATAGAATCAGTAATTTTTAGTATGTTAACTGAATGTTGATCGAATTTGTTTGCAAGTTTAAAAGAATTTCCAGCTAATTTTACTGTAACGCTGGTATTATCAGTTTTATTTGTAGTAGTCTTTTCTTGAGCTTCTCCACTCACGCCACCACCACTGCAAGAACTTAATGCAATGGGAGCTAAAATAGCTGAAGCTAAAAATGATTTCTTCAGAATATTAAATCTTTTTGATTTATTCATATTTTGTATTTACATTAATTGATTAATTCAAAATAAGTGTCTAAAAAAAAAAAAAAACAACCCCTCTCAAATAAAAAAGTGATAAAACTCTTTAAAATAAAGATTTGTGCATCGATATTATTGTTGATTTTTACGGTTAAAACCATAAAAAATAAAAAACTATCCAGTAAGTTGGATAGTAGATTTTATTTAAAATTTAGCTTCTTTTTATTAATTAAAAAATGTTAGTAAATTTAATGTGTTCGAATGAAGCGCTTCAAGAAAGACCTTTTCCAATTGTTAAAGTAAAATCTAATGTTTTACTTTCTTCATTAACTGTAATATTTGAAGCTGCAAAAGCATAATTTTTTGAAATATCAGGAGTTGATAGAGGGTTATCTGTTGTATTGTAATCTTCATCTACAACAACAGCGTTGTAGTATTTAGAAGCTTCAGGTGAAGATGATGCTTGTGATGAGAAAGCTGAAACAGCTTTTAATCCCTTGCCATTCACTTTAATGCTTTTAACTAATTTTTCAAAATCATCTTTTAATAATCTGATTCCAGCTGAACTAGCCGTATTTGTTTCAGATACCTCTACTGATACTGGAAATACAGTTGCTGCTCCTGGTTTGATATTTCCGCCAGCAACAGTCAATGAGTTATTTGGTTTTGAACCAGCATTTTTAAGATTTTGGTAAGATTCTTGGTCAAATTTAACTGCAAGAGCTAATGAATCACCTGATAAACTTACTTTAATGTCGTTGTTTTCTTTATCTTTAACAGTTTTTTCTTGTGGATTACCACCAAGACCAGCTCCACTACAAGAACTTAATGCAATTGGAGCTAAAATAACTGAAGCTAAAAATGATTTTTTTAAGATATTGAATCTTTTTGATTTATTCATATTTTAATTTAATTAATCAATTAATCAATCTGGCTTCTAGTTTGCTAAAAAAAAAAAAAAAAGCAACCCCCAAGCAGAAATAAACTAAAATTCTTGTTCACCAAAATTTTCATTAATAAATATATATAAGGAAGTCTTAATTAAAAAATAAGTTATTAAAATTTGATTTAATACGAAAATTAAGCGATATTATATATCTTTTTCTAATTTTTAGGTTTAGTATAATAAACCTATGAATAATAAGATGGATCAAAGCCTGACCAGACAAGCCTTATACGATAATATTTCAAAATGAGAAGCCTTCTTACAAGGATATAAAAGCTTCTATGGTTTTGATTTTGAATGATCAAAATATATTAAAGATTGCAAGCTTTACTATGGATATTTTGATATCCATAGCTTTATCAAAACTTATGGTAAAGAATGCGAAGAAGACTTCAAACGATTTAAAGCTAGCATTGCTCAAAAAAAGCAAGAAGAAGAAAATAAACAACAAGCTGAACAAGATTTATCTAAGGAATTATTTAATGTCTATGATCAGTTATTTTATGCTGATAGTTTAAGAGTTAGATTATTAATTAACTTGTTGAATCCTAAGAATAGCTATGAGAAAAAAGAATTAAAGCGTTCATGAAAAAATGCTAAAGCTCAAGGCTATACTAAGCAAGAATGAATGAAAACATTGCTTAATATTCCTTTTAAAAAAGGAGAAGTTGATCCAATCGATTTTCAATACGACAAGCATGAAGTTTTCAAGATTTTAGATGAAATTAAGCAAGTTAAAAAAGATTATTTAAATAAGAGTTTAAAACAACGTGCTGATAAGTTTTCAACTAATAAAATTAGTCACTTTGAACAAGAAATTAATCAAGCCTCATTAGTTGTTGATTTCCATAACGATTTCGCTACACGTTTAATGGAACAAGAAGAACGTAAAAAAACAAGAGAACATAACTTATCAACTTATCATAAAGTGATTAGTAATTATCCTGAAAACAACAACGAAACTAAAAATTTAACTAATCCAATTGATGTGCTACAAACCAAAACAGGTCCAGTTTATCAAGCTCAATATGATGCATTATTCGATCAAAGACTTGATGAACAATTAAACGAAATCAAATCAACATCAAAGATGATTAATGATGAGTTTAAAAAAGCAGAAGCAATTAGAAAACAATCAGAACTAGAATATCAAAAAACTAGACAACTAAGAGAAAACCTTACCAAAGAAATTGAACATATTAATGAATCTTATGTTCACAAAAAAAGATAATATCTTATAATCTTAGACGTATAATATAAAATTGTTTTTATTAGATTTATAGAAAAGGAGGTAATTTTGTGCCGAAGGTTGAAGTAAAAGATGGTGATCTTGAATTAGCTTTACGTAAGTTTAAACGTGTTGCTAGTGAAACTAAACGTTCTTTCTTAAGACACGAATACCACCTAAGAAAAGGAATCAGACGTCGCGAAAAACAAAAAGCTGCTCGTAAGCGATTACAAAAGAAAAGCCGTATGTATTAGTCTGAAATTCCACTAGAATTTTCTATACAAAAACTTTAAAAGTTAATCATTTATTTTTCATAATATGCTGTAGTAATTACTACAGCATTTTTTATTGTTTTAAAAGATAAAAAAATAAGGAACGAAATAACTTTCGTTCCTTAAAATATAAAAGATGAGATTAATTTTTAATAATGGGGCGATTGACGGGATTTGAACCCGTGCGTGCCTGATTCACAGTCAGGTGTGTTAAACCGCTTCACCACAACCGCCATAAACACAGGTTAAATTATACTATATATTAATTTAGATTTCATAAATATCATGATATTCGTGATAGTTGCATAGCTTAACATAATCTAATGATAATGTTATAATTACTTAATAAGACTTGATGATAATTAGCTATGAAATTATTTAGAAGAGTATTTTTTGGAGTTGGTCTATTATCAATTGGTATTGGATCAACTTTAGGTGGTCTTTATACTTATCAAAAAGATAAAGTATTAAGCGAACAAGCAGCAATTCAAAGAGCAGAACATCATACAGAAATTCCTGGATTAAATGGTTATGATGAACAAAAACCAGCTGAATTTTTAAATTCTAAGATTGCTTTTGATGGTCATACTTTTAGTAATGAAAAACAAGCAGCTGCTTATTATTTAGCAACCAATAATGAATACATTAAAAGAAAACTTTATATTGGTGATAAGAAAAATATCATTAAAGACGCATCAACTTCTGAAATAACATCTGTATCTAGCTTAGATGAAATTGATCCTTCAAGAGTAAAACCTGCTTATTTATTAAGTGATGGAACTTATACTGAAGATCAAACTAAAGCTGCAATGGAATTATTAAAAGCTCCAGAATACTACACCAAAAGTATTAATGGTTTAGTTTATAACCAAAATGCCTCTTCTGTTAATAAACCAACAAATGATACTGATAAATACTTCAGAGA
This sequence comes from Mycoplasma sp. E35C, assembly GCF_019873825.1. Taxonomy (NCBI): domain Bacteria; kingdom Bacillati; phylum Mycoplasmatota; class Mollicutes; order Mycoplasmatales; family Mycoplasmataceae; genus Mycoplasma; species Mycoplasma sp. E35C. The sequence continues at coordinate 351,413 of NZ_CP068418.1, forward strand.
CTTTTATTATTATCAGTTCCAAGATTATTCAAAAGCTAATTTTCAAACTGTTGATATCAATCCATTAAATTACTTTGATATTCTGAAATTAAAAAATATCGCTGTTAATTCATTAAATAAAAATGGCACTAAATATACATTAAGTGTTTATGATTTAGATAAAGAAAATAACCAATACAATAAGGTTGATAACGCAACATTATTAAACAAGATGTTTATTAATGAATTAAGTAACCAATTGTATTCAGTAATCAATGAGTTTTTATGAGAAAACTTATTTATTAATATCCAAGGAACAGTAAATAATTCAGGTAAAGTTTTCAAGATTTGATATGGTGTTCCTTATTTAGCTGCTAGTGATGATGCTTCAATTGAATATTATTTACCTTGATATTTAAGTGATGCAAGAGTTAATACTAACCAAAACGGTGCATTCAAAGACCAAAACCAGTTTATTAACAGTATTCTAAGTTATACTGATCCAAATACTTTTAACCAATCATTTAAAAAGGTTGAACCATTAGTAAGTTCATTTAATAAAACTATTGGTTGAAACTACCGTGATGAACGCAAATCTTTTGGTTTTGATAACGGCAAGATCACATTAAGAGCAAAAGGTAACTGGGTTGGATGAGGTTGATCGCCACATTTAGATGGTGATAATAATGCTGGAATTTATAGCAATGCCAAGTTCGCTAATATGTCAATTAGTTTGAATATTAATCAAAGCTGAGTTGATAAATATCAAGTTCCTAAAGAAAAAATTGATGCATTAAAAAACCAATTAGAAAAAATTATTCCAAGTGGTAATCAAAACCAAAAACAAACCTTTATTGATAGTGTTGTTGGTGCGATCCAAACCGTTTTAACTAAAAATATCTTCCAAGGATTTAATATCAACACCAACACTTCAAGAGATGATATTTACACTTATATTAATACCGTAATTGCTAACCAATTAACTCGTGAATTTACCTTAGCTTTAACTAAACGTAATGAAACTGTTAATACTGATGCATCAAAAGCTATCGAACAATTATTAGGTGGATTATTCTCGTTAAACGACACTTTAAATTCTCGTGAAAAATTATTCGTTATTGAATACAACAATCACCCATTATTCACTTTAAACTTAATAAGTGATGAAATGTTTAAGAAGATTTTTATTAATAAATACACTATCGAATTGAACCAAAGTGCTTTAACTTCAATGGTTAATGCTTTACAAGAGTATCAAAAGCAACAACCAACAAGAATTGGTAATTTATTATTAAATGTTTCAAATAATATTTCATACAATCCATCAACACATCAAGTTGTTTTAAAACCACTAACTGATACTAATCAGTTAGTTAAATACAATGCTGCTAGATTTGACATAACCAATTTATACCGTCAATTTGGTTTAAATCCAAACAACCAACACCACGCACAATTATTAACAAATCCATCTGATTCATCAAAAACTGATGTTGAAACTTACGGAGTTGTTAAAGCACTAGAAAATTCAATATCAAACGATAAATTAATTAATGTTAATGATGTTGTAATTGCTTGAAATGAAGATGGCACGATCAAGCCAACTAAATTAGCCAAGGTTTCAAGTTTAACCATTAATCCATCAGCTAATTCAACAAAATTAATTAGATACCGTTCTGAATTAGAAAATGAAATTATTAATGTTGGTCAACAAACCAAAGAAGTAATGGTAATCAGAAACTGATTAGGTGATATTATTGCCCAAGAGTTTTATGATAAAGATCAACTACCAACCGAAGAACAAATCAAAGAAAAGATGCAAGCAGCAGCACAAAAAATGAGTTTAAATCCATCAACTCAATACATCTTTGATAACGGAACATTTAAACATGTTGATAATTTAAATCTGATTTATGAAATAAATCTGGCAAATAATAAAAAATGATTCAATTCTTATCAAGAAGCATTTAGTTATATTGCAAGATTAATCCAAATTAGTTCAGTAAGAATTAATTAATAAATTAATTAGATAAATTTAAAAACAACCTTATTAATATTTTTATTAAGATTAATAAATCGTTGTTCGTATTCAGTTATCACATTATTTTTTAATAAATCATTGCTTTGATCTAACTTGTGTAAATCACGAGTAAAAGTAATGATTTTTATATTGTCAGACCCTTCAATCATTTCAAGAGCATAATCAAATAATTTATCATTATCCGTCTTGAATTCAATTGTGCCATCGTTCTTTAAAATGCGTTGATATTTTTTTAAGAATTCTAAATCAACAAGACGTTTTTTAGCATGACGTTTCTTAGGTCAAGGATCAGAAAAATTAAGATAAATTGTTTGAAAAATTTGATCGGGAATTTGATCATCAATTTGTGCAAAATCTACGTTTAAAATGAATAAATTGTTTAAATTTTCTAGATCAGTAAACTTATTAATCATCTTTAAAATCACGGTCGCATTTTTTTCAATACCAAGATAATTAACACTACGATCATTTAGTGCTTTTTGATAAATAAAATTACCCTTACCAGAACCGATTTCCAGCACATTATTTTTATTAATATCTAATTTGGTTTTTAATTGTTCAACACTAATTACATTTTTAGATTTAGCAATCTTTTGATCAGCATCTTTGATATTTCTTATACGCATAATATTTAACTACTTAATTTTCTTAAAATTATCCTGACGATTAACTTCATACAAAGCACAAACCACACTGTTAGCTAAATTAAAGCTGCGGATTTGACTACTCATTGGAATTTTTACTAAATGATTATCAAAACGATTTAACAATTCATCAGGTAAGCCATTAGTTTCTTTACCAAACATTAAATAAAGATCATGGTCTTTATTAAAATAATCAACAAAATCATAATCACTTAAATAATGTGTGGCTTTTTTGGTAAATAAAAACAGATTATTATCAATCTTATTAGCTTGATAAAATTCTTCAAAATCAGCATACTGTTTAAGTTCTAAATTATCTCAATAATCTAAATCAGCCCGTTTAAACTTTTCGTCTGTAATAAAAAATCCAAATGGATGGATCATATGCAAAGTGGCATTGAACCCAACACAACTTCTGGCAATATTACCTGCATTGCGTGGATCTTGGGGTTGGAATAAAACAATATTTAGTTTTGCTGACATATCTATATAATTTTAATGTTTAAATAAAAAAATAAATATAAAATTAAAATGGTATATTTTTATATTAAAATACTAGATTTTGGAATATGAATAAAAATTACAAAGACACTTTATTGATGCCTTCAACAGAGTTTGAAATGAAGGCAAATCTTTCAACAAAAGAAAGCAAGATTCAACAAAAGTGATTAGATGATGGCATTTATCAACTAGTTTTAGCTAAGAACCAACATAACGAACAAAAAACATTACACGACGGACCACCGTATGCTAATGGTAATATTCACGTTGGTCACGCTGTTAATAAAATTATTAAAGACATCATTGTAAGAAGATGATCGTCACTTGGATATTACAGTTTATATATCCCTGGTTGAGATACTCACGGATTACCAATCGAACATGCTGTGCAATCAAAAATGGGTCAAGAACAATTCTTTAAATTATCAGTTGTTGATCGTATGAATGAGTGCCGTGAGTTTGCTAGTATTCAAATCCAAAATCAAAAGAATCAATTTGCTTCATTAGGTTTATTAACAGACTTCAAAGCTTGTTATTATACTTATGATCCACAATATGAAATTGATCAATTAAAAGTATTTGCAAAAATGATTAATGAAGGTCTGGTATATCAAGATTACAAACCGATCTATTGATCATGATCTTCTAAATCAGTTTTATCAGATGCTGAAGTTGAATATAAAGAAGTTAAATCACCAAGCATTTATGTTAAGTTTAAGACCTTAGATAATGAACAAATTGGTAAGGATGTTAATTTAATTATCTGAACAACAACACCTTGAACTTTACCGTCTAACTTAGCAATTTCAGTGCATCCAGAATATGAATACACATTATTTGAATCTGGTGGTGAAAAATATTTAGTAACTTCAAATTTATACGAAAAATTAACGCAAAAATTTAATTTTAATGATGCAACTATCATCAAAAAAGTTAAAGGTTATTTATTAGATCGTATTAAATACAAACACTGTTTATATGATGACAACCAAGAACGCATGGTTGTTTTAGGAGAACACGTTAGTGACACTGACGGAACAGGTTTAGTGCATACTGCTCCTGGATTTGGTCTTGATGACTTCTTAGTATGTAAGCGTTATAAAATTGATGCTTATGTTCCGATTGATGATGATGGTAAATTTGATAATTCAGTTTATGATCAAAGTTTAGTTGGCGTTTTTTATGATGATGCTAACAAGATTATTACCAAACAATTAGAAGATAAAAATGCATTATTATCATTAGAATTCTTCAAACACCAAGCAGCACATGACTGGAGAAGTAAAAAACCAGTTATCTATCGTGCAACCAAACAATGGTTTATTAATATCAAATCAATCAAGGATCAGTTAATTAAAAACATTTCTGATGTTAAATATCCAAATGAACGTTATGAAAAACGAATGTTAAATATGATTGCTGAACGTTCAGATTGATGTATTAGCCGTCAAAGAACATGAGGTTTACCAATCCCGATTATCTTTGATGAAAATAATGAACCAATCTTAGATCGTGAAATCATTGATAATACCTTAAGAATTATGGAAAAAGAAGGTATTAAAGCATGATACGAACATGATGCTAAATATTTCTTAACAAATAAATACGATCCAAGAAAAAACTATCGTAAAGAAACTGACATCTTAGATGTTTGATTTGATTCAGGAACATCATTTAATGTTTTAAAACATAACAACATTAAGAATAAAGCGACAGTTTATTTTGAAGGTAATGACCAATACCGTGGTTGATTTAACAGTAGTATGATCTGTTCAACAGTAGCAAATAAAACTGCTCCTTATGAAGAATTAATTTCACACGGATTTACCTTAGATGAAAAAGGTTATAAGATGTCAAAATCACTGAATAATGTGATTGATCCACTAACTATCATTAAAGACAAAGGTGCTGATATTTTAAGATTATGAGCTGCTTCGATTGATTATAGTAATGATCACAGAATTGGTGATACGATTATTAATCAAAATATTGAAATTTACCGTAAAATTCGCAATACTTTATTTAGATTTATCTTAGGTAATTTAAGTGATTTTGATTTCAAAGATATGAAATCATACCAATTTAGTTTGGCTAATTTATTAACAATCAATCAAGTTAATCAATCATTCAAAAAGATTGATGAAGCATACAAACAATATAACTATCTAGAAATCACCAAAGAACTAAACAAGATGATTATTGATCTATCAGCTTGATACTTTGAAGTGATTAAAGACAGTTTATACTGTAACCAAAAAGAAGATCCTACAAGAAGAGCGATCCAAGCTGTATTAAATTACATCTTTATTAATTCATTATTCCGTATTTCACCAATCTTAGTTCATACTTGTGAAGAAGCGTACAGCTTTTATCCAATAACTAATAAACAAAAATCAGTATTCTTAATTGATCAACCATCATTATATGAAGTTAAAACTGATTTAAATTTAGATGAAATTAACAATTCATTTAATGAAATTAAAAATGAAGTATATGCTGAAATTGAAAAACTAAGAAAAGAAAAAGTTTTATCAAAATCAAATGAAGCAGTTGTATATTTAGCTAATAAATATGTTGATATCAACAAGCACTTAGCTAAATCATTAAAACAATGATTAAATGTTGCTGAATTATACTTCACAACCAACGATAAAACTACAGTGAAAAAAACAGAATTCATTAAGTGTCAAAGATGTTGAAACTACTTCAAAGAATTAAATAAGAATAATAATGAAATTTGTGATCGCTGTAATGATGTTATTTAGATGAAAAAGATCGCAATAATTTATGGCACTAATTTAGGAACCACTGAACTAATTGCCAAAAAAATTAATGATTTAATTAAATACCCAACAACCTTAATTGATGTAACTAAAATCGATGTCGATTTTGTTAATCAACATGATATCTTATTGTTAGGAACATCAACATGAGGCACTGGTGATATTCATGATGCTTGACTAGAGTTTGATTTCAAAAAACTTGATGTTAACAATAAAACCTTCTTATTATTTGGGTGTGGGGATAGTCAAACTTATCCTTACACTTTTTGTGATGGTGTCGGTAGATTGTTTGATATCTTAAATCGCAAAAAAGCTAAAATCATCGGTCAAATTAATAAAGAAGATTATGAGTATGATTTTGAAGAGTCAAAAGCGGTTTTTAAGAACAAAGTTGTTGGCTTATTAATTGATCAAGATTCTCAACCAGAAAAAACCGATTGGCGAATTGAAAAATGAACGACTTGAATTAACGAAAATTTAAAGTCTTTATTATAATATTTAGCTAGCTTTTTTTAAATTTTCTTTTGATATAATAAATAAGATAATGGACCCGTTTCTGATTATTTCATTTTTTCAGAAGGTTTTACATATATCTAAAATTTTTAAATATTGCTTAAAAAACTGCAATAGGCTCATTATATGGATAACAATCAAAATAACTTCAATCAACCTGTTCCAGCAGGTTATGATCAATACCAACAATCTTCATCAGCATTAGTAAGCTATGGTTATGATGCTAATGGGAATCCTGTAAGTGATCCAGCGTTAGCAGTCTATGATGCTAACGGTATGTTGATTCAACAAAACCAACAAGATCCAAACCAAGTTCAATATGATGAATATGGCAACCCTGTTGGTATGCTATCTGGTAATACTTATTCTCAAGAAAACGACCCTTATTACCAACAATACAATCAACAAAATCCACAAGATCCTAACCAAGTTCAATATGATGAATATGGTAACCCAGTAGGTATGCTACCTAACCAAAACCAAAATCAGGATCCAAACCAAGTTCAATACGACCAATACGGCAATCCTGTTGGTATGTTACCTGGTGCTCAAAACCAAGATATGAACCAAGTTCAATATGATGAATATGGTAATCCGATTGGTATGCTTCCAGGACAAGCACAAAATCAAGATCAAAACCAAGTTCAATACGACCAATACGGAAATCCAATTGGTATGCTGCCTGGTCAAGCTAATGATGCTAACCAGATGCAATATGACCAATATGGTAATCCAATTGGTATGTTACCTGGTGCTCAAAACCAAGATATGAACCAAGTTCAACCAGTTCAATATGATGAATATGGTAATCCGATTGGTATGCTTCCAGGACAAGTTAACGATGCTAACCAAATGCAACAAATGCAATATGACCAATACGGAAACCCAATTGGTATGTTACCTGGTCAAACAAGTGATGCTAACCAAATGCAGTATGACGAGTATGGTAACCCTGTTGGTATGCTACCTGCTCAAGCTGGTGATGCTAACCAAGCACAATACGATCAATACAATAACAATCAATTAGCTATAACTGACCCTAGCCAAATGCCATATGATGACTATGTAAATCCAAACAATCAAATGGGTCAACAAGATCAAGCTGGATACGATCAAAATCAATACGCTCAATACGACCAACAACAATATTCAGAACAACCTCAATACGACGAATACGGTAATTTAATCCAAGCTAACCAATGAGATAATTACAACCAACAAAACAACGCTTTGGTTGCTTCTGATTGAAATGATGCTAACCAACCAGTTCCAACAGAAGAACTAGAAGTTTCAGATGTAATCGTGCCAAGCACTAATGAAGAATTACAAGCTCAAGAAGATGATTTAAGAAACTTCTTAAATAATTCAGGAACTGAATTAATTTCTTACTACGATGAAGATGAAGAAGAAGAAAAACCTCGTAAGAAAAAACAACGTCAATCATCTGAACGTGGTTTATTACCAGAATTATCTTCAGTAAATCGTCCAGACCAAACACCAGTTACTGTTGCGTCTAGTGTAACTTCTGAATCACTATATGATGAAGATAATTTAAGCACAAACGAACAAGACGATGAAGAAGATCTAGTAGATGGTCAAATTCTTCAACCAGAAGATGAATCGAGTGATGATGAAGAAGAACAAATCATCAATTTGCCAATCGAAGAAATTGAATCTGCATTATTACCTAAATTCGAAGAAGTTCAAAAGAGCAGCTTAGAAGAAATTCAAAAAGTAAGAAAAGAAAGTGCTGAGAAATTAAAAGTGTTACAAGAAGCAAATCAAGAACTTAAGAGTTCTAATGAAGAATTACGTAATTCAAACTCAAGAATTGAAAACCAACTTCAAGCTTTATTAGATAGTATCCAAACAATGAATACTATCAAATCTGAAGATTCAGAACAAGAAGAAAACAAACGTTCAAAACTAGAAGAACGTCTAGAAGAATTAGCAAACAAGCTAGATCAAACTAAAGAAGTAGTTGATCAAACTCGTGAAATTTCACTTTCACAAGACAACACAAGCAACGAATTAATGATGCAAAGTTTTGAAAAGAAACTTGAAGCATTAACTGAACGCTTAAACCAAACACAAGAAGCTAAAGAAAAACAAGAAGAAGACTTCAGTGCTAAGTTAGAAAAAATTCTTGCTCAATCAAAAGAAACAACAGATGCTCTTGAATCTAAACTAAAAGAAAACACTGCTTCATTACAAAGTTCATTACAAGCTTCATTACAAGATTCAATCCAAGGTCAATTAGAAGAAAAACTTGAAAACAAGTTTGAAAACTTTGCTGACAAATTAACTGAAATCACTACTAAGAAAATTGGTGAAAAGATTGGTGAGAAGATTGTTGAACAAGAAACTAATAAAAAAGAAGAAATCAATTTACTTGAAAAATCACTTGATAAGAAATTATCTGATGTTTTAAGTAAGGTTGAAAGTTATGCAAACCAATCACAATTACAATCACAACACTTAAACCAAACATTGTCTTATCACCAACAACAAATTAATAACTCATTAAGACAATCAGCTCAAATGGCTCAATGAAACCAAATGAATCAAATGAATCAGATGAACCAAATGAGTCAAATGATGCAATTGCCACACTTACACCACATGGCAATGAATGGTATGCACCCAATGGGATACAACAACCCTTACAACCACATCCCACCAATGCCGCCACAAATGGTGCACCAACCTCACTACCACCAATTACCTCCACCACCAGCTCCAGCACCAGCGCCTGCGCCTGCTCCTGTAATTCAAAACCCATTACAATTACCTGGTGAAAACCCAACATTGTTTGAAAAACTAATGTTAGCAAACATGTTTAAACAAACAATTAACCCACCTCAACCACAACCTCAACCAGCTCCGAACTACCCACAACCAGTTCAACCACAAATCTTATCATTACCACCAACAGTAGTTCAACAACCAAACTACTTAGTGCCTCAACCTCAAATCATCCAAACACCAGCTCCAGCGCCAGCACCTGCTGCTCAACCTGTAGCTCCTAGCGTTTTACCTGTTAGACACCATGATTATTACAGCGAACGCTTAATGATGGATGATGCTTACAACGCTGGTTATGATGAAGCAATGTATGAACTAGAAAACCGTTACTACCAACAACCAGCATACGAATATCCAGAATACGAAGAAATCCAACCTTCATTTAGAAGACGTGGTGGTCGTCCAAAATTTGATCCATACAACAATCGATAATAAAAACTAATCGATAATAATCAACATGAAACATTATTCTAATTCTGATTATGAGATTGATCAGTTTGATGATCAAGAAAATAATGTCTATCAAGATGTTTATGACACTGGATTTGACGATGGTTACATTAAAGCTAATCAAGAAAATTTAATTGCTAACCAATACAAAAAACCAACAACTAGTTATCAAACCAAAGATAACACTAGTTTATACACACAATCAAGAACAGAGTTAGAAGATCTTAAAAATCAAAGTAATCGTGTTAATAGTGACATTGATTATTACGAACAATTACAAGTTGAAATTGGTAATGAAAAAAACCGACTACTAGCTGCACTTGATGAACTAGAAGCTAACCAACACCAATTTCACCCAGAAGATTTTGAAGCTGAACGTGAATATTTACTAAACGAATTAGATCGTTTAGAAAACGAACTTTATCATGTTGAACAATACAAAAACGATTCAATCGATTTTGTTAATGAACTAAATGAGCGTTTAAAAAAAGAACAAACTAGTCTTGATCATTACAATAAGGATCATGATAAGAACATTCGTTCAAATTACATTCAAATTGATGAACTAAAATCAAAATTATTTAACGAATCAAAACAGTATAAGGATTTATTAGCTTCATCTAGCAACGAAATTAAAGAACTAGATAATCAAATTAATGAGTTGCAATATTGAATTGATCAAAAACTGCATCAGTTAAATGCTGATAGTTATGGCACTCACAAACTTGATAATTTATCAAGACAACTATTACAAGATGAAATTAATGATTTAGTTGCTAAAAAAGCTAAATTACAAAGTGCTAAAAAGATTCATCTTTATAACATTAATCTTAAAAAAGAAACGATTAAGCGTTATAAAACACAACTAGATCAGTATCTAAATTCATTGAAAGAAATGAAAAAAGAACATGACAACAAATACAAGGGTTATGTTAATAGTTTAGATACTTTAAAGAACGAAGTTGAAAAAGCTAAGCAAAATTTTGATGATCAAAAGGGTAAGATTTTCCAAATCAAAGCCAGTGCTGATCAATATTTTGCGTTACGTAAGATTGAATTAGAAAATTCATACAAAAAAGCTAAACAAGCAATCTTACAAGCTAAGCAATCAAATGCTCAAACAGCTCAACAAAGAGAGTTGTTAACTGAAAAACAAAATAAAACTAAACGTTTATTAATCAAACTTCAAGAAGATAAAGATCGATTAAAGATCGCAAACTTATCTTTTGAATCAATGCGTAAGCAGTCATTAGCTGCTTTAAATAATTTACAAAACGAATTAAAACAAAAGTTTAGTTTTGTTGAAAATCGTCGCAAAGAACAAGATTTAATCGTTAATGAAAAAATTAACGAACTAGAAGAATACAAGTCTGAATTAAAAGATGAAAGACTAAAATTTGAACGCGAAAAAGAAACGCAAGAACGTAAGTATAAAAATGCTGAATTAGCATTAAATAAAAAACGTCAAGAGATCGATGAATTATTTTTAGAAGCCAATGCTAAACTAAGTGAAGCTTCAAGAAAAGAAGACGATCTTCATGATAAAAAACAAGATATCTTAGCTAAATTAAGAAATCTAGAACAACTAAAAGCCGAAATTGATCAACGCAAAAAAGCCCTAGATCAAAAAGAATTATTAGACCAACAAACAATTCAAAAGATTCAACTAGAAGTTGAATCTGAACGTGCGGACTTACAACGCATGTTGTTGATTGAGCGTAAGAAAAATGATGAGCGCGAACAAGAACTATTACAATACGAACGTGACATCAAACGCCAACAAACTGATTTTGAAAACAACATTAGTTGAGAACAAAAGAAATTAGTTGATCGTGAAAAAGAATTAAAAGAAGGCTATGAACAACTACAAATTAAACAAGCAGAAGTTCAAGCTAAGATCAACCAATTAAATGAAGAAATCTCAAAAGCACAAACTTCAAAACAAAATTCATTTGTTTTAGAACAAAAGCTAAAAAATGATCTTAATAATTTAAATACAACTAAGGCATATTTAAACAAACAGCAAGAAGATTTAAATCTAAAATCGCAAAAGATGATTGAAGATTTAAAGGTCTTTGAACATGATTTAAAACGTCAAAAAGAAGATCTATCAATCTACGAAAAAAATCTTCAGAAAAAAGAAGCTTCATTAGCAAATTATGAGCATGATATTAATACTCAAAAAAATGAAGCATTCCACAAAGCTCAAGCAATGCACCAAGAGCTAGAATTAAAAAAAGCTCTTGTTGAAAATGAATTAAAAAAACTAAGCACAGAACGCCAACAACTGGACTTAGATAAAGAAGATAGTCTAAAAAAACGTGAAGAAATTGATCAAGAGATCAAACAATTAGCTAAACAACGTAATGATTTAGAAATCTATCAAAACAATATTGAAAACTTCAAAGCTAATTCAATTGAAAAATTGAATATCTTTGAAGCTGAATTAGCTAAAAAACGCAGCGAACTAGAATCATTAAAAACTAAACAAGAAAACGAATACAACGCATTAAACCAAAAACTTAATGACGAACTTAATGAACTAGAACAACAAAAGAAGAAGTTTGCAACCCAAAAACAACAAAAACTTGAAGAATTAATTGATGCTCAAAATCAATTAAAACTAAAAGAAAATGATCTAGCAATCTATGCTCAAAAAGTTAATGATCGCTACAATGAACTAAAAACAATTGAAAACAACAACAAAGCATCAAAACAAGAAATTGAAGCTAAACTTGTTGAATTCAAACAAGCTCAAGTAGAGTTCTTAAAACAAAGCGACAAGATTGCTCAAGAGCAAATCAAGTTTGATAACCGTGTTGAATTACTAGAAAGCGAATACAACCAACGTTCTGAAATCTTATCATTACGCGAAGAAGATTACAAAAAACGTAAGTTTGAACAAGAAGAACAAGAAGAACGCATTAAAAAAGACTTCAAGCGTCTAGAAGAAGAAAAGAATAATTTTGATGAATTAAAACGTAACAAGTTTAATAAGATTTCAAATTTATATCTAGAAATCCAAAAACAACGTAACGAAATCGAATTATCACAAAAAAACATTAACGAGCAACGTGAAACGTTATTCAACCAAGCTCGTGATGGCCGTTTACAAAAACAAGAAATTAACGACAAATTAGAACAATTAGAAAAAGCTGATAAAAAATTCCACCTACAAGAAGAATTATTAGCTAAAAAACGCATTGATCTAATTCAACGTATCGGCACGCTTAAAGCTGAAATCAACCAAAAACACGAAATCTTATCTTTACGTTCAGTTCAACTAAATGAAGTTGCTAAACAACAACAACAAAAAGATGCAGATTTACAACGTAAATTTGATCTATTAGAAGCTGAAAAAGATCAATTCAACCACGATAAACAAGTTGAGTTTGAAAAATTAAAAAAAGAACGTAATGATTTATTAGAAAAAGAAAAAGATGTTAACAAAAACATCAATCAATTAAATTTAGCAATTGCTAAATTAGATTTAATTCGTAAAACTAATAAAGCAGATAAGTCACAAATCAACAACCAATTAGCTTTACTAAATGAACGTAAAGAAAAAATTGATCGTGAAAATGAACAATTAGATGCTAAAAAAACTGAGTTCATCACCCGATTAAAACGGATGGAAAATGATCTTGAAGCACAAAAGCAACAAGTATTATTAGACCGTTCTAATGTTGATCGCATGATGTCTGATCAACAGGCACTATCTCGTGAATTAGAGCAAAAATACCGAACTTTACAACAAGAAAAACGTAATTTCTCAGAACAAAAAGAAAACGATTTACGAGAAATTGATAACTTCTATCAACAAGTTCAACAAAAAGATCGTAATTTAAGTCATAAAATTGAAGACTTAAAACAGTTACGTTATGTAATTGATAAAGAAAGCAGCAACGTTAATGCAAATAAAAAAGAATTAAAACAACGCATTGACGAATACCACAAATTACATAAAGCAATTCTAGCTGATAAGAGAAAATTAGATTCTCAAAAAACTAACTTCTTTAATAAAGTTGAACTCTTAAAACAAGAGTTACATAAAAAATCAAGCAAGATTGAAGTATTACGTTCGAAAGTCTTTAATAACTACAAAGATCAACAACGTGAAAAACAAGTATTAGCTGAGCAAAAATACAAGAATAACCAATTACGTCAGTCTTTATTAAAAACCCAACAAGAATTACATAAAGAACGTGATGACTTTAATGTTGCTAAAAACATCGAACTAAAAAAACTTAACTTCGAAAAAGCTCAAATCAACGAAAAACTTAACCGCATTACCAAAGAAAAACATAAAGTCGCAACGATTAAGCAAGAAGTTGATTTCAGAAAACAAGAGCTAGAAAACTTACAGCAACTAATTGCCAAACAAAAATCTGAATTACAAAAAGCGTTGAACGAAAACTCAGAGAACGCCCAACGCCTACAAGATGCCCAACGTTTAATCAATGAACAAAAACAAAGGCTGAAATCAGAATATGCCAAAGCTAAAAAGATCTTAGCTAACGCAAAAACAACTGATGAAAAACACAAACAACAAGAGCAACAAATTCAGAACCAATTTAAAAAATTAGTTCAAGTTAATAAAAAAATGGTTCAAGCAAGAAATAACTTGCTAAAACAACGAACATTAATCCAAGAAGCAATTAATAAGAATACTATGGCAAACTTCCAAAACCCTTACCCTAATTTCTTAAACATCACTCCAGCAACTCCAACTCAAACTGCTCCAAACCAAATTATTGTTCCTGTTCAAGCTCCAGCGCCATTCGTTGGTATGCCAGCTTATCCACAAGTTTCATATGATATGAACAATCCGTTGATGCAAATGCACCAATTGATTAACCAACAACAAATGTTCATGATGCAAAAAGAACACCAATGAGCATTAGATGAAGCAAACAAGAAGAACAATAAACTATCTAAGCAATTAAAACAATTAAAAAACCACAAGAAGTTGCTTGCCCAAAATGCTTCTCAACATTTAAACTATCACAACCAACTAAACGCTAATAATTCATACAAAATTAATTCATTACACAACTTATTAAACCAAGTTGCTTTTAATACTGAAAAACGCATTAAAAGACTAGAAAACGAATTAGAACACAACCAACAAAATGTTCGTGAATTAGAAGAAATTTCTTCAAACTCAAGATTATTAGAAGAAATTAAGAATGTTTTAAACGATACTAAACAATCAAATTTAGCTCCGATATCTAATTCAAACCAAACTAATGAATTAAAAGAATTAGTTAATGAAATCAAATCTGATTTCAAAAACCAAATGAACTTATTTAGTTCGCAAAAACAAGAACTAAAAGAACAATTCGATCAACTATCAGACGCACTACAAAAAAGTCCGCAAGAAGTAAAAAGAGCAATCGAAAACCAAGATAAAAAATACCAACAAATGTTCGATAATCTAAGACATTCTTACGAACAAAACATCAACTTATTAAGAACTGAAAACCAAGATTTCCAAAAACAACTTTCAGGTCTATATGATGAAATTCACACAATCAAGAGTAATACTGAAAAAATTAAAGTAACTCCACCACCAGTAGTTTCATCTCAACCAACTAACCAAATCAAAGAAAACTTAGATTTAATTAACCAAGCGCAAGCAATCATTGATCAACGTAAAAAAGTTGTTGATCAAAAATTAAATCAAAATTTAAGAATTGATTTAAATCACAATAAAGAAACAGTTAATCACAAAAAAGAACGCATTAACCAATTGGCTAATGAGATTAAAACGATTAAAGAATTAATCGAGAAAAAGAAAGCTAAATAGTATTTATCAAAATGAACAATAAAGAATACTTAAATGCATTAATTAAAGAAGAAGAATTAAAACTTAAAAAAGAACAAGAAGAGTTCATTTCTAAGTATGATATGCCACAAGTTAATTACTCAATTAACTACCAAGAAGAATATACCAAAGAGCAAGAACAAGAAGATGATGCTCTAATTGCATTATTAACCGAACAATTAGAAGCACTAAAAAAACAACTGCTTGAAGATGATGAAATAAAACAAGATGATCAAGAAGTTTATCAACCAACAATGGTTGTGGTTGAAAAACAAACTAATGATCAATCAGTTATCATTAATCAAGAATATTTATCAAGCCAGATCTTATTCTTATCAAACCTATATACCAACTTCTTTAATAAATACCAACAGGCATCAATTTTTAATCTTGATGATTTAATTAATGTTAGTGATAAAAATGAATTAAAAAAACATTATTATTCACTAAACAAGAGTTTTGTTCAAACCAAATTAATCTTTGAAGAGATTAGTAAGTATTCGCAAATTGTTTTTGATGAAATCAACAAACAACCTAATGCTAAATTCGATTTAGTATTTAACAACCAAACATTTAAGTCACTAAATGAACTATCAGTTCATTTATTTGAACTTAAACTAGATGCTAAAACTAAGGTTGCTAGCTTAGAACAAAATATTAATTTATTAAATAGTGAACTAGCTAATTTTGATAATCTAACCAAAGAAGATTTACAAGAAATTAGAAAAGAAATTCAACCAACAAACAGCTTAACCAAACAAGATTTAGCTTTATTAAAACAAGAATTATTAGCTGATATTAATACTGATACCAAAAAAGATTTAGAGTCATTAAAACAATCAGTACTAAAAACACAACTAGAACTAATTGAACTAAACGAACAAAAGCTAAATGAATTAAAACAAGAACACCAAACTCAAATTGAGTTGGCAAAAAATTCTCAACAATTCATCGTTGATCAATTAGTATTAACAATCCAACAACAAGAAAAATTATTAGATGAAAAACTGGCTTATTTAAATGAATTAAGACCGATTAATATTACTGAAACAACTGTTGAAGCTTCACCGATTATTACGGTTAAACCAGAAGAATTAACACAACAACTTCAAGCACAACAAGCGTCAGATCATAACATTAATCTAAGAACAAAATTAGATCAATTTAATGTTCAAAATCAAGTTGTTACACCACAAATTCACCAACAAACTCAACCATTAATTCAACCAGTTCAAACTAATCCAATTCCAGTTAATCCAACATTTAATCAACAACCAACACAATTGATTAATCCAACGATTAATCAACCAATTCAACCACAAGAATTGATCCAACCAAATGTTGTTGTGGTTAATGAAACTAAACTAGATAATGAAGAAGTTTTAGTATCAAAAAACATCAACGAACTTAACCCATTAACTCAAACTAGATTTGAACTAAATGAAGTTAAACCAGAACTAATCAACCAAGAAGTTGTTAATACGCAAGTTAATGTTAATCCAGCCAGTCCTGAGATTAATGATTTAAATGCTTTAGTTAAAAACATCCAAGTTGAAAACATTAAGCTAGATCAAATTAAAAAACAAATCCAAGAAGAAAAAATCAAGTTATCAGAAGTTGATTCTAGCTATCTAATTAATGAAGATGTGATTGTTAATGTTTCTAATAACCAAATTAACAATAAAACTAATAATCCACAATTTAATATCGATGAACAAGTTTTAATCAACCATCAAATTAATGCTCAACCATCAGTTATCAATTCGGTTAATCACTACATTAACAATAACCAATTACACGCTCAATTATTAAATTCGATTCCATCAAATAACCAAATGGTTGATGAATTTAAAATCATTGAAGACAAATTAACTCAATCTGATAAAACTACTGGTTTATTATCAAACTTTAAGATTGATACCTTATCAAAACTAGATCAATTAAAACTAAAATACCAAGAAGATCAAAAATTATTAGAACAAAAACAAGAACAATCACAATTACAAATCCAAGCTCTAAATGCTCAGATTAATCAATTAAAAGAACAGCTAGTTAAAAATCAAGAAATTAACCAAACAGAGATTATTAAAAAAACTAGTGAGTTCAAAGATGTTCTACAAAATCAAAAACAAGCTTACGAAACGATTTTAAACGAACACAAAGAACGTTATGAAAACGAATTGATTAAATCTAAGAATGATTTCATTAAGTTAATTAATGAAAAAATTCAAAATAAAACTAATGAATTAATCGATCAAAAACAAGATGATTTATCACAAATTCGTGATACTTATCTAAGTGTGTTGTCTGAACAACAAAAAGAATACGATCAAGAAATCAAGAAAAAACAAAGCGAAATTATCTCAAAACTAAATAAACAAAAAGAACAGTTTGATGATATTATTCGTCTAAAAAACTTAGAATGAAACCAATACCAAGAGCACATTATTAACAAGAATAATAAAGCTCTTGATGAATTACAAAAACAAAAACAAGCTTATGAAACTGATTTATCAAACAATAAATCACAAACTAAATCACAAGCTGATGATTTAAATTCAATTGAACAAAAGATTTTAAAACTAAAAGCTGAACAACAAAAAACGCAATCAATTATTGATCAATATAATAGTTCAAAAGATCAAATCTTACATAGCTTTGAAGATATTTACAACAAAGAAAATATCAACCAAATTACTAACGAAATAACTAATAAAATTTCACAAACTTTTAATCAAGAAATTTCTCGATTAAAAGAAAATACATACAACTACTATCCAGAAGCAATTGATTATTATGGTTATTATGATCAATACAATGAAGCTTATGTTGATGAAAACGGGATGTATTTTGAACCCGTTGATGTTGAACTAGATCCAAAACTAGTTGATCAATTTAATGAATATAACCAATCTGGTTATGATCTTAATTATGATCATAATGACCAAGTTGTTGATTATAACAACAATGATTATGATGATTATAGTTATGATGCTGATGGCATTAGACACTACAACACCAAAGATATTGTGATCATTAATGATAAGATCCAAGAACACTTAGATAATGACCAATCATTAAAAATCAGAAAACCAGGTGGATGGTTTGCTAGAAAAATCTATGAAGCCAAAACTGGTGAAAAAGAAAAGATTCCACAAAAAATGAGCGGCCGTAGAGGGGTGTTTAAGAGCGTTAACAAAGGCAGACTATCAAAAGATGAAATTAAGCAGTATGCTAATAAGATCATTAATTCCAACAAGTAGAGTTTATTAAAACAAGATGCAATTTATTCATTCAGAAGCAATTAAAAACTGGATCAGTGAAAATCTCACTACAAACTACACAAGAGCTTTTTTTGTTGATGTTTTATTCAACTTAAAAAAGACAAAAAAAGTTTCTGTGATTTCAGGATTAGACTACTGTGGTCAAGCTGAAATTATTAGTGAAATTTACGCTCGTTTTAATGATATTAATTCCCTAGATAATTTATATCTAGTTGATTTAAGCTCTGAATATGTGAATAATGACTTTAAGATCGATGATTTCTTAAATAAGATTAAAGATATTAACAATGCTTTTTTCATGATTAGCAACATGCACCAACAAGAAGGAACCAGAATTTGGTTTAAGCAAATTGCTAAGATTGCTAAAAAACAAAACATTGTTTTTTATCTATTCGTAAATAACTCAGGGATCTTGTATAACAAGGTTATTAATCATTACAACTTTAACCATTTATTCTTAAAACCGTTCCGTTTTAGTGAATATTTAATTGCTAAAGAAAAATTTAATGACATTAGCTTTGTTGATTATTTTGAATACTTAGATTCATACAGTCCGATCTTAGCCAGATTTAATGATAAAAACGACGCCCAAAAGTTGTTTTTCAACCAGATTGTTAATTTATTCAGACATGATGTTTATGAATTGTTTAATAAGAAATATTCAATCAAAACATGCATGGCATTATTAAACATTGTGGTGTATGCTGATTTACCTTGTTTTAATCTCAACTTATTATCAAAAGAACTAAATATCGATTTTGAAGAACTGATTGAAATCATTCGCATCTTAGATAAAGCAAAAATCTTAAAGATGATCAAAGTGATTGAAAGTGACTTATCAAAAAAACACCAACCACTTTATTTCTTAGTCTTTTATCACCCAATTAATTACATCATTTTTGAACCAAATCACTGAACAACAATTACTGAATTAATGAATAGCACCAAAGTGTTATTATCAGCATTTATTAGTGCGATTGATTATGATGATAATATTGAAATTATTTATGATTATCATGTTTCATGAACTGAGCAGATATCAGTAATTGATAAGCATAAAAAAAGGTCTTATATCTTAGGAATTAACAATAATGAGGTTGGACCAATTTTAAATGCTTTAAAATGAAAGTATAATTATCGCGTTAATTACTTAAATCAAAACGATTTAATTAACCTGATTGCCAATCGCGAATTAAAGAATTTTAAGAAGTATCAGATCTTATAAGATTAATCAATTATGGCTAGAACTAAAAAAACTAAAAGTGACTCTAAAAAAAGAAAAACCAAAAAACAAGAAGAAGTTAAATTAGCACAACATTTAGCTAACAACGAACCTGAACTTGTTAATGTAAAAGTTAAAAGTGAGTTTGATGAAGACAACGATTTTGATTTTAGTGATAAATCAATTTTAAACGACGAAAACATCATCTTCTCAGGTGAAATTAAAATCAATAAAAGCCATTTAAAAAGTAAATATTTTGATACGATCTTAGATAAAGAAGACTTATTAAATTCTGATTTTGCCGAAATTAAAAAACGTTCAAAAAAGAGTTTATTAAAGAAAAAAGATAAGAAGTCACAAACTGATACAAAAGCTGCAATCAAAGAAACAATTAACAAACACTTTGAAGGTTTTTTTGATGAAACTGAACAATCACTAATCACAGAACGTATTTATGATGGTGATTACAAACAACAAGATGATAAGGATCTTGTTGATCAAATCAATGAAATTACCACAGCTAGTGATTTAATTCACGACATCTTAGTTAAATCAGAAAAGCAAGAACAAGATAAAGCTGAAAAAGATGTTATTGAAGGTAATCTAAAACCAGTTGAAACAATTAATGACGAAAACTTTGATCTAGATTTAGATGAAGAAGAATTAACACAATTACAAAATCTAGATATCAACACATTAGATCTTGATTGGGGTGATGATCAAAAAGAAGAATTTGATCAAGAACTTGATAAAACCACAATTGAACAAGACGTTGAGCAAGAAGAAGTTTATGTTGGTGTGAAATCTGAAGAAATTAATGACCAGCCAGAAGTATATAGTCCTGATGTTCATTTAAATGTTCAAGAGCCAATTGAAATTCACCAAGAAGTTCTAATCAACACAACAATTGATCAACCAATTAATAACCAAGCACTAAATGATAATGATAGCATTAATTTAGTTAATCCCACAATTAAAGTTGATCAAGTGATTGTTAATCCAACAATTAAACCAATTCCACTAAATCAACCAGTTGATTTAAATAATCTAAAACCAGAAGTTTTAGATTTAAAATTAGCTGATAATGTTATTGTTAATCAATTAAATAACATCAACCAACCAGTTGAAGTTATTAATCAACCAATATCAAATCAACAGGTTGAAATTTTAGATCAAAATACACATCACAACCAAGCAAATATTGATTATCAAGTTGTTGAACAAAAACTTGATAGTTCAGATTTATCAATTGATACTTCATTAACTAACAACGAACTAAACGCCCAATTAAAACAAAACCAACCAAATCAATTAGAAGCCAAAACACACCTAATTGATGATCATATTAGTTATGAAGTGCAAGAACAAAACTTAGCCACTTCTGATTTAAGTGTTGATGTTGATCTAGCAAACCAAAACTTAAATTCACAATACCGACAACCAATTAATGATCAAAAAACATTAGATCAATATGAAATTGTTGAACAAATCGTTCAAATTGATACAGTTAACCCACAAATTAATCAACCGATTAAAAAATCAATTGATGATCTAGAATATTTACCTGTTGTGTTTTATGACAATAGTTATCAAAAACAAGAAATTGAAAACGTTCCAGAAAACGATTATCGCAATTTTGATAACGAATTTATCAATTCAGAACAATCATCATTACAACAACCAGAATTTAAATCATCATTAATTCAATTTAATATTGATCAAGATCTTGAAGTTTCAACTGATCAAGTCCAATTTGAATTTAACTTAGAACAAACAACCAAAGAAGTTAATGATGATCAAATTTATCCAATTCAAAAACATGAATTAAGTTGAGAATTGAAATCAGATAATTCATCTTATGACATGCTAACATTAGATTTCAAAGAATATAACAACATCATTGAAGATCAAAATGAAGTGAAGATGTTTGCTGATTTAGTTGATTATTCAAAATCACCAACAATCAAAGCCCAAGAACAAAAAGTTATTTACAGTGATATTGATAATTTTGATGTTGAATTTGAATATGATGCAAAACAATTAAAAAATGAATTGAATGATGAAACAATTTATCCAATTCAAAAACATGATTTAAACTGAGATTTAACTGATCAGAATGTTAAATATGATTATTTAACATTTGATTTTGATAATTACAAAGGCATTATTCAAGAACAAACAGAATTTAAAATGTTCTGTAAAAAAGCTATTGATTATTCAAAAGCTCCAACATTAACAATTACATCTAAACAAGATGTAATTGATTTAGATAAATCAACACTAACTAATGAAGAATTCTCATCAGATTTAGTTTCATTTAACGAGATTGAAGTATCAGATTGAGAAACTATTGAAAACAACGCAACCTTAGAATTTAATTCTTTAATTAATTCAGTTAATTCAACCAAACCAGCTAACTATTATCTAGAAGATAAAACCAAACTTGATTTAGAAGAAAACCAATCAACATTAAACTTTGATGATTTAGATGATGAAATTACCCGTTTAATTATTGAACAACAACAAAACATTAAACACCGTTTAATTTCAGAAGAAGATAATAATTATAAGCAAATTACTAAGGATTTAAATAAATTACAAGAAGCAACTAATAAGGTTATTGTTAAGAATATTGCAAAAGAATTCAAAACAATTAAAGAAATTAATACATTTAAACAACCATTAGTATCAACTGAAATTAAAGTAATTAGTCCGTTTGCAACCAAAAGCTTAAAAGAAAAACTAACAGCTAACCAAAGTCTAAGAACTAATTCGATTTCAAGAAAAGTTAGCAAGAATTCAATTATGAGCGAACTAAAATCTTACAAGTTCCAAGGTCCTAATTTAATTTATCAAAAACAAGCAATCAAAAAACTAACAAGCTCTAAATAATTAAACTAAATAACAAAGAAATAATCAGGCTATCAGCCTGATTATTTTAATGGTCTCTTGTATTAAGATGTATATGATAGAGTTAATGAAATCTGATAACTAAATAAGCAAAAAAAAGCTAGTAAATAAGAAACAAATATATGGGTTGAAAACCTATTCAGTTAGTCGATTGCATTTTTAAAGTTTGTTAATTTCTTTTTAATAACTATTTATCAAATAGTTTAATGTAATTGTGGTGTTGTTCTAATTTATCAATTTTTGTATCGGCTTCGACATAATTTTTGTATATGTCGGTCCAATTATTCACATATTTAAAACTCCCTTCTTTATTTTTATAAACACCAAAAAGTGAGTTGTCTGTTGCTTCTTTATACCCTGTTGGTGTTTTTCTATTGTTCTGTTTTCATAAGTTATAGATATCTTCTATGCCTGATGAAATTGTTTCAAGTCCAATGTTAGCTACAAAACCTAAACGTCAAAATTGAGTACTTTTTGATAAGGATTTTGAGGATTTATTAGGAGCATTCTTGATTGACCCAGTTTTTTTGTTAGATTTAACATTAGCATCAGAACTTAAATCATTGCTAACAGAATTTATTTCATCACCTAAACCAATGCTTGGTAATCCAAAAGTTAGATCATCATCAAAACCATAAACTAGATCATTCAAATTTGGCTCGACGTTATTTATTTTTGGCTTGGTAGTTCTTTTCTTCTTAGTGGTTTTATCTAAAACGTTCGGAGTTATCTTATAGCCTTCGGCTAATGGAACAATCCCTGTACTTTCTAGATTACTACTTTTGGTTTTTCTTTTTCTGGTTGTGGTAGTTTTCTTGGTACTAGTAGTTCTTTTAGTCTTAGTACTTTTGGTTGATTTCCTAGGCATAAATTAATTACTAAAATCCAGAATAAAGAGAAGAAGCATATGGACTTAGGAATGAATGTCTAGCTTTTGCAGAAGAAAAACTAGATCTTACTGGTGCTGGTCCGTTGTCAGAAATGCCAACCATATATCCTTCTGGATCAGGTTGTGATTTAACATCATTGACAATGTTACTAACCGTCACAGCACCTCTAATTAAAGGTCCGATAATCATTTGGGCAGCCATGATGCCCGTCATGAGGGCTGGTAAAAAGCCACCATGCAATTGTTGCTTTTGGTTGTTATTAAGTTTTTGCATCGTTTTCTCCTGTTAAAGATATGTAGATAATTCTTAAAAAGAAGAAAAGAATAAAAAAAATTTTATGAAGATTAATATTTATAAAACAAAAATAAAAAAAGAAGAACCTCCGTCCTTCTTTCTTATAATGCTTATATTATTTTTGTTTTGATTCTTCTTCTGATTTCTTAACTTCTGGTTGAGTTTTTTCTGATTGTGCTTTTTTAGCTTTTTCAGCCGCTTCATACTTATCGTATGACATTTCAGTAATCTTACCATTAATTGTTTGATCGGTTGTTTCATTAGATTTATAGTAATGACCTAAACCAATACCAAATGGAATAGCAGTTCCTGAGTGACCATCACCTTTTAAGATGTAGAATCCGATTTTTGTTTGTTGGCTCATTGGAGCAAATGGATTGTTGTTTGATCTGTTAGCTGAATCGTATAAACGAGCAAGAGTGATGTCTGGATATTTAACGTTTTGAATTAAGAAACCTAATGCAGTATATCAACCTTCGTAATTGTATTTATAAACTGGTCCAGTTTGTTTTCCGTCTTTATCTTTTTCGACCTTAGGGTTTATAATTTCTTTATTTTTAAACGATTCAACTCTTACACTTAATCCTGTGAATTTAATTCTTCATTCACTTCTTAATTTGTAATCTTCATTAGTTTTATTTTTTCAGTAATTTTCAATATCTGAACCTAAACCATCGTAAGTTAATTGGTTTAAATTAATGCCTCACAAACTCTTAGCTTCATCGTTGTTAAAAGAATCTAATCTAATATCTTCTAGGTCTGTATTGCGTGATCGCTCTGTTGATAGTTTAGGAGCGTTATGAATTCTAATTTTAGAAGGTGTTAATTGATTGTCTTGTAAGAAACGAGTGATTAATTTAACATCATAACTTCCTAAGATGCTATTCTTTTCTCATTCAATTTCTTCTTTTTTAGCATTAATTTGACTTTCTTGTAATGGATCGTGGTAATCTAATCCAAATTCTGATGATGATATTAAACCTTTTTCTTTAGGTTTATCTTTCATTGAACCATCATTAGAGCAAGCACTAGCAATTAAGCCAGTTGAAATACCCATTAATCCGATTAATGGAATAAGACCCTTTTTGAATTTTGTCATTATAGATAAATACCCTTTTCAGTAATTAGTATTTTTAATAAATAATTAACAACAAAAATTTAATCTTATCTATTTTTTATTAAATAAAAACTTAATAACAAAAATTAAATCGCTCTATTTATAAAATGGTTTCACTTAACATTATTATATTATAATCATTAGTTAGATTATTTAAAAAATAATAAATAAATGCTTGGATTGTTCAACCAAGCTTTCCCTAATTGAAATATTAAGTGCAACACTAACCAGTTATGTTTAATATTTTTTTATTATCTATACATATGAACTATAAACACCTTCAGTTAGAAGAAAAATACTTCATAAACAAAGTGTATTTTGAAGAAAGATTGTCTATTAATCAAATTTTAAAATGATTAAAAGAAGTAAATCTACAATATCAAGAGAATTGAAAAGAAACTTAGACAACACAGGTTATTATGTGCTGATTTCAAATATAAAAATAGGTATCGAAATAAATATCTATTTAGATTAAAAAATGTATGAAGAATTTAACAATATGTTTGTTAAGTTTTTTGACAAAAAGTGTTGTGGAGTAAGAAATAGTTATCTAAAAGTAATTGGGTTAAATCCAAGCTTTAAAGTTCCTTGATGAAGACAAATTTAAGAATGCACAATAATAAAAAAATACCACCCAAGTTTTGGGTAGTAATTTATCTTGTTTAAAATAATGGTTGCACTTAGTGCTTTGATCAATGAGGTTTATTTTATTTATTAAGCATCAATATATTTGACTTCACCATCTTTATAAGGGTCATTTGAGATGTTTGTTTTAATATACTTACCTAACCCGATACCAAAAGGAATTGCTAATCCACTCTTACCATCACCTTTTAAGATGTAATACCCAATTTTAGTGTTTTCATTCATTGGTGCTAACGGGTTGTTGTTATCTCTATTCTTTTCGTCATACAATCTCGCGATAGTGATATCTGGATACTTACGGTTTTGAATTACAAACCCTAACGCCGTGTAATAACCTTCAAAACGGTATTCGTATTTAAGTTCTTTATTTTCTTCGTTAATTGTAGTGTTAATCGGTTTTTTATCTTTATAAGTTTCTACTTTAACACTTAAACCAGTAAATTTAACATCCCAGTCATATCTTAATTCATAACTTTCTTTTGTTTTAGTAAATCAATAATTTTGAACAAACGTATTAAAACGGTATGAGAGTAGTTTAATTCTATCTAAACTAACATTCCACAACTCTTTTGCTTTATTGTTATCAAAATCTTTTAAGGAAGGTATTGGAGGTGCTTTTTCGTCAAACGGCTTTTCGATTTTTTCTCTAATAAAAAAATCGTCTGTTTTTAGTTGATTATCTCTTAAAAAAGCACTAATCATCTTAAAATCATAACTACCTAGAATTTGGTTTCGTTCTCATTCTTGTTCTTCTTTTTTGGCATTAATTAAATGCGGGTTAAACGGATTTTTATAATCTTCAGAAGAACCTTCTTTGGGAATCGTAAAAGAAGGATGGCCTTCTTCCCCTTCGTATTTCGCGCACGATGCTGCGATTAAACCAGCAGAAATACCCATTAATCCGATTAATGGAATAAGACTCTTTTTGAATTTTGTCATTATAGATAAATAGTCTTTTAGTAATTGGTATTTTCAATGAAAACTTAATAACAAAAATTTAATCGCTCTATTTATAAAATGGTTTCACTTAACATTATTATATTATGATGGTTGTTTAGATTATTTAAAAAATAATAAATAAATGTTTGGTTTGCTCAACCAAGCTTTTTTAATTTTTGAAATTTATTTGAAGATAAGTTAATTTTTTTACATATCTTTAATTTATTTAACTTAAAGAAAGCTATAAAAAAACATTAAGCCACAAAAATGGCTTAATGTTTGTTATGTATATCTTTTATTAACTAATATTTGAATGGAATGAAAACTCAATTAGCTTCTTGAATTTTTTCAACTCCAAGAATTAGTTTTTCTTCTTCATTTAGAATGGTGCGTTTTTCGTTTCTAATTTGTTCTAGTAATGCTTGTTTTAAAGTTTTGTTTGTAACGATTGCCATTCTGTGGATCTTATCAATTTCACCTTTTTCGATTGAACCAAATTTCTTTTTCATGAAATAATCTTCAACTCAAATTGGTACAAACATAAATGCTAAGAAAATGATTAATACGATTACAACCATTAATCTTGGAATTAAAACTTCAATTGCTCAATTTTCAGATGAAGTTGGAATTAAGAACATCAAGAAGAAATCAGCGATTGGTGCAAAGAATGTAAAGAAGATTGGTAAGATCATACTAATGATTGAACTGTATGCCATTGGTAAGAAGAACTTACTTTTTTGCACTTTAATCTTCTTAGTTTTTCGGTTAGAGATTGCTCCAATAATTGCAAATAAAATATAAGCAAATGCAATTACTGCCGTTCATGTTGCCATTAAATCAGCAAATGAATATAACTCAGCACTACCAGTTCCATAAGATGGTCCATAATCACCAGCATCAACATAAGCTAAACCACCAATTATACAGAAAATAATAATAACTGGAATGGCTAGAGCTAAGTTATATTTGATCCCAACAACAGCTCTTTTATCATTAATTTTATTAACTAATTTTGTGCTGAACGGAACCTCATTAGCGCGGATTAAATCTTCCATGAATCGAGTTGATCATAAAGCAAATCCATTGATGATACCAAGCACACCAACACCAATTAAAATTTGGAATAAAGCATATAATCAGTTAAGATCATGTTTTACTAAGAAACTTTGGAACCCACTTGGTTTACCACCTTCTGCTCCTAGTGACATTGATATTGCGATTACTAAATAAATCACAGTAACAAAGATCATTCCAAATAAGATCGCCCAAGGAGTTTTCTTAGGTTCTTTCATTTCAGTTTGAATACCAGCAGTTACATAAAAACCATCAAATGCAAAGAAGATTGCACCCATTGCGATGAATAAACCAAATCCTGGTGATAATGCATTTAAGTTTAAGATTTTAGCGAAATTAACATCAGGATTTTCATTATTAGCAATTTCAGTTAGATTAACATTTGGATTAAAAATCGCCTTGTATTTTTCATCAGCAACTTGACCATTATTAACGCCTAGAATAACAAATCCTAAAACAGCTGCAAATAATAATGGTAAGAATTTTACACAGGTAATAATTCAGTTTTGAATATTACCAGCCTTAGCTGATAAACCATTAACAACTATGAAATAAACTGACATTAAAATGGCAATCACCATTAAAATTGATCAGTCAGCTTTTGTATTAAAACCAACAATATCAGGTCTTAAAGCACTAATGCCATCTTGAATTGATAACACCACATAAAGTGGCATAAAGAAATATGTCAATGGTAGATAAATATAAACCATAAAGTTCTTACAAGATTTATATATAAATCTTGAATTAAAGGTTTGACATCATCCAATGATTGACAGATTATCGTTTCTAGCACTAGCTATTTCAATTAAAGCCATTGCCATAGAAATTACAGCAAAAGCTGCTAGCAATCATGCAAAGATTGCAAAAACTATTGAGTTGTGCGAACTATCTACTACTGAACCTGCTTTAAAAAAGATTCCAGCTCCAACAGAAGAACCGATCACAACTAACATCGCAGAAAAAAATCCAATTTTCTTCGACGTTGGAGCGTTGGCAAAACTAGCTTCTGGCTTAGAGCCTAGCTCTACTTGTGAATTATTAGACACATTATTTCCTTTCAACATTTACTTCATAATTGTGGTGTTTATTGCAATAAAAAATTAAACACAATAACAATTATTGTTATTAACAACCCGAATATAAAGTTTAATATCTCTCAACATATCAATAACACAAAAAATAAAAAAGGCAACAGTCATTATTAAAAATAACCTGTTGCTTTTGGTTTAATCTAAAAAAAGTTTTTGAATTTTATTCAAATAATCTATTTTATAGATTTATACTAATTAGTGGAAAACGCAATTATCTCTCTCAAATTTAATTATTAATGACCCTTAATAATTCATTGCTGTTTTTCACAATCAGAATAATTTTAAATGTTAAGAAAGGAGAATGTATGTATAACAAAATTAATGTTTATAGTGAAATCGGTAAACTAAAAAAAGTGTTAGTACATACACCAGGAGTTGAATTGGAATATGTCACTCCTCAAAGATTAGATGAATTACTTTTTAGCGCTCTAATAGACCCTATTAGAGCTCGCGAAGAACACGAAGAGTTCATTAGAATCTTAGAATCACAAGGAGTTGAATGTGTTCAGTTATCTAAGCTTGTTGCTGACACTTATAAAGCAGCACCTAATGATGTCAAAGAAGCATTCATTAATCAGTGATTAGATGAATCTATTCCAAAACTGTCTGTTGAAAACAGAGATAAATTATATCATTTTTTAAAAAAAATGGAAGCAGAACCAGAAAAAATGGTTCGCAAAATGATGGCTGGGGTGCTAGCAAGAGAAGTTGATGCAACATCTGATGTTGAATTAATCGTTGATCCAATGCCAAACTTATATTTTGCCAGAGACCCATTTGCATCAGTTGGTAACGGAATTACATTACACCACATGTATCGTCCAACACGTAGGCGCGAAACTATTTTTGCTAACTTTATTTTTGCTCACAACAAAGACTATAAAACCACTCCTCAATACTACTCAAGAAATGAAGAATATAGTATTGAAGGTGGTGATATTTTTGTTTATGATGACAAAACTTTAGTTATTGGTGTTTCTGAACGCACTGAAAAAGAAGCAATTCAATCATTAGCACTAAAAATTCAAAAGAATCCTGATGTTTCATTCAAACGCATCTTTGCAATCAATGTACCTAAAATGAGTAACTTAATGCATTTAGATACATGATTGACAATGTTAGATTATGACAAGTTCTTATATTCACCAAACATGATGGGTGTATTAAAAATTTGAGAAATCGATCTAACTAAAAAAGAATTAGAATGAAAAGAAATCAACGAATCACTTGAAGACTTTTTATCAAGCGTGATTAATAAAAAAGCAATCACAATTCCTGTTGCTGGTCATGGTGCAACTCAAATTGATATTGATGTTGAAACTAACTTTGATGCAACAAACTTCTTAGTTATCGAACCAGGTGTGGTTATTGGTTATGATCGTAATCGTAAAACTAATAAAGCACTAGAAAAAGCTGGAATTAAAGTATTAAGTTGAAACGGCGATCAACTTTCATTAGGCATGGGTAGTGCTAGATGTATGAGTATGCCTTTATATCGTGAAGCAATTAAAAAATAAATATATTAATAAGGACAAAAATAAATATGGCTTGAAATCTTAAAACTCCAAGACACTTTGACACTTTAATGAATTACACAACTGAAGAAATTTTATATTTAGTTGATCAATCAATTAAGGTTAAAGAAAATGAAGCAAATGGTATTAGACCAAAAAATCTAAAAGGTAAAACTGTTGTTGGAATTTTTGAAAAAAATTCAACAAGAACAGCAAACGCAACATTTAAAGCAGCTAATTATTTAGGTATGGATTATTTCTATAATGGTCCAACTGGTTCAAATATGGGAACAAAAGAATCAGTAGCTGATACTGCTAGAGTGTTTACTGAAATGTATGATATTGCTTTATTCAGAACATTTGGACAAGAAAAAATTGATGAATATTGCAAATACTCAGGCATTCCACTAATCAATGGTTTATCTGATCAAGAACACCCAACTCAAACTATTGCTGACTTACAAACTGTTAAAGAAGCATTTGGTTCATTTAAAAACTTAAAAGTTGTTTTTGCTGGTGATTATAAAAACAATATGGGTGCAGCTTGAATGTTAGGTTGTGCTTTCACTGGAATGCATTTAGTAATGTATGGTCCTAAAGAATTTGAAAAAGAATTAAATCCTAAGATTGTTAAATTCTGTAAAGAATTATTTGCTAAAAATGGTGGATCATTATCATTTACAGAAGATAAAAAAGAAGCAGCAAGAGATGCTAATATCGTTGTAACTGACGTTTGAGTTTCACTTGGTGAATCATTTGATCTATGAGGTGAAAGATTAGAACAAATGCACAGATTCCAAGTTGATGAAGAATTAATGCAAATGGCTTCTAAGAATGTTAAATTCATGCACTGTCTACCAGCATTCCATGATATGAACACTGAATATGGTAAAAAAGTTGCTCAATTATATGGTAAAAAATACCCAGTTGTAGCTAATGGTGCTATTGAAGTAACTAACGAAGTATTTGAAAATCCTAAGTATAATTTAGCATTCATTGAAGCTGGTAATCGTTGAACTTCAATTGCTGCTATTATCCAAGAATTATTAAAATAATTTAATTAAATAGCATTATGAAAATTGTTATCGCATTAGGTGGTAATGCTCTAGGTAATAATCCAGAAGAGCAAAAAGAATTAGTTAAAGTTCCAGCAAAAAAAGCGGCAAATTTAGTTAAAAATGGTCATACTGTAATTATTGGTCACGGTAATGGACCACAAGTTGGAATGATTTACAACGCATTTAGTGATGCAAAAAAATCAAATGAAAAAACAGCAACAGTTCCTTTTGCTGAAGCTGGAGGGATGAGTCAAGGTTATATCGGATATCACATGCTTAGTGCTATTCAAACCGAATTAAATAACCAAAAACTAAACAATGATGTTGTTTATTTCCAAACTTTAACTTATGTAGATCCAAAAGATCCTGCTTTTGAAAATCCAACTAAACCAGTTGGACCATTCTTCAAAACTTTTGAAGAAGCACAAAAATCAAATCCAACAGCTAAGGTTGTTGAAGACGCTGGTCGTGGTTTTAGAGTAGTTGTACCAAGCCCTAAACCAATTGATATTTTAGGAATTGAAACTATTAAAAAAACAATCAATAGTGGTGCGATTGCTATCGTTGGTGGGGGTGGTGGCATCCCTGTTATTGACAACAACGGCACAATCAAAGGTTTAGATGGTGTAATCGACAAAGACTTTACTTGTTCAAAAATTGCTGAAAAAATTGATGCAGATATTTTTGTGATTTTAACTGCAGTTGATTTCGTTTATGTAAATTACAACAAACCAGATCAAAAGAAATTAGAAACAATTAATGTTGCTGAATTACAAGAATACATTCAACAAAATCAATTTGCTGCTGGTAGTATGCTACCAAAAGTTCAAGCAGCAATTAACTTTGTAAAAAATAATCCAAATAAAAAAGCTATTATTGCTGATTTAAAAGACATTGAATTAGCATTAGAAGGTAAAATTGGAACTACGATTGTTGCTTAATATTTAGCAAAGAAAACAAGCATTTTAAACCATCAATTGTCATAGCTGATAATTGATGGTTTTTTTATGTTTTTAACGGTAATTTTGAATAATTTTAAGAATTTAATTCTTATATTTCTTTTTTTAAAAATATCAAATTATTAAATAAAAAAACTGATGAAATTTAAAGAAAAAATATGCAACAATAAGCTGCATATTTTTTCTTTATATTGATCTAATTTAAGTGTTTAAAAAGCATCAATGAAAGTGAATGTTGAAAGATCAGCGCTTCATTTTTCATTAAATGAAGAATTAACAAGACTTAAAGATAAATTAAAGCTAATCTTTTTTGCTTGTTCATCAATTTTCATTTTCTTAATTGTGAATGTGTATTCAAAATCTTCCATTTGATTATCCACTAAATTATTTTTATAAAATTGATCTTTCTTTTCTTTAATTGAATTTTGTTTAGTTCAAGTTTTATCGGTAATTTTAACTAAATTTAATAAATTAGAAAAATCGTTATCTAGAAGTAAAATGAATGGAATTTCATTTTCGCTTACAACAACTGAATTGAGATTTTGAGCTTGTAAATTTTCTTCTTTGTTTGATGATATTAAGTTAAGAAAACTTTCTTTAGTTAAGTTTGAATTTGCTAAGAATAAAAAAGGTTTTTTTGATTCCTTAGAAATATTTTTCAAAGCTTCAATTGAACTATTATCAAACTTTTTCTCTAATTTTAATTCGTTTTTAACAACAGATATTTTAGTTTTTTGATCATTAGCTGTATAAACTTTTTGTTGTTCTTTTTTAACTACTGGTGTTGTGCCAGGTGACGGATTTGTTCCAGGTGATGGTGTTGGATTAACAGGTGGAGTTTTTTGCTTTTCTTTTCCCATTTTTTCATCTGACGAACCGCCATTACCAGGATTATTACTACAACTACTAACAACTACTGGTGCTACAAGAGCACTAAACATTAACAATTTTTTAAATTTAAATTTCATAGTTTTGGAATTAAAATTATAGCACAAAAACACTGTAAAAATGAGCGTTTTATTTGCTATTTTGGTTTAAGTATACAACACTACGTGTTGTATTTTTAATATTTGATAAATAATTTAGCCATTATTTAAGACCAAATAATTCGAAAAATAAAACTTATCAAAAACACTTAATTAATTAGTATGAAAAAAAATAAAAGCACAACGACTATTGTTGTGCTTTTTCTTCTTGTTTTAATTCTTCTTTATTTAATAGTTTGTTATTAATTTCGTTTGGTGAATTGATTGTTTGCTCTAATCAAATTTCCATTGCTTTTATTTCTTGTTCTGATTTTTTAATCACTTCTTTCATGCTTGAATTAATGAATGTAATTGCAATTGGTAAAAAAACAAAAGGAAGAAAGAAAATTGAAATAATTAAAAGTAAAGTTGGTGCTGAGGTGACTTTGCTATAAATTCATGAAAACTTAGAAATGATAACAATCACCATTACAAAATAAATTATCCCAGCAATACCTGTTAATAATCAACCTAATTTAATATAACTAAAATTATTTCCTTTATTTCAAAGTGGTTCTAGAAAAGAAATAATTGCACTAACAATAAACAAAACTAATGCGATTACTATTATGGTTTTTGATCTTTTAAAATCATGAAAAGCATTTTTAAGTTTTGTTAATTCACTCTTTTTTGATTGGTATAAAAACATAATTAATATTCCCTTATTTATGTTTGATTATTATATTTTATTTGTTTAATTTATTAAACAAAAATATTTAAGCTTGTTGCGCACTAGATGGTTCAGGAGCTGAAGCAAAACCTGAAGTTACTGATTGCGTTTGGTTATTCTTTTTATTAAAACCGATTGATGTATTAGCCAATCTTGGGTTAAAGTATCGATTTGTTCTAGATGTGCTAATTACAGTATTTAATTCGTAATCATTTTTTGAAATATTATTTGTATTTCGTTGTGGTTCTTTTGCGTAATAAGATTTGATGCGTGATCAAATCATTTTTAATGATATAGCTATGAAAATATATCCAATAATAAATAAAGGTATCGCCATTAATAAAAGAAACCCTGGAACACGATTGACTTGTTTATAGAATCATGAAAATCTACGAATAGTAAGTAGACTTGTTATTATCAGAGAAATAAAACCTCCAAAAATCATTGGATAAATGAAAATAAAAGAAGATACTCCTCCTTGATCATTTTCAACGACGATTGGATCGCTTTTAGGTTTGAAAATATGTCCTAGGATTATTCCTAAATATACTAATGGCACAAATGAAATAAGATAGCTAAAAATCAAGAATACAGAATGAACTATAAAACTTCTGCGATGTTTTAAAAACTCATGATTAGCAGCTTTTATTGCTTCTGAAGAAGACATTTTTATTTAAACCTCATTACTTTAATAATAAAACTTAGTTGTTTATTTAAACGTTATTTAATTATATTTTTATAAAAAAATATATCTTATTAAATTGGAAAACTAGTTTTAGAATTTTAAGCTTAATAAAAACACAATGCTTATTAATTATTGATGAAAATTAACGGTATTTTTTAATAGTTTTCAATCAAAATAAATTTAACATTAAAATAATGTAATATTAATTTAAATAAGATTAGATATTTAATTATGTTTTTATGACAAAATATCTAATTAATTTATCTAATATAAATAGTAGTTTTAATGGTTGAGTTATACTTTAAAAATTCAAAATTTATCGGTAAATTCTATAAAATTTCGTCAAAAGATGAGATTAAAAAAATTATTGCTGAATTAAGATTAGAATACAAAAAAGCAACCCATGTTTGCTATGGATATTTATTAGATAACAACGGTGTGCAAGCTGCTGGTTTTAGTGATGATGGTGAACCTAAAAATACAGCAGGTAA
Source organism: Mycoplasma sp. E35C (assembly GCF_019873825.1). Taxonomy (NCBI): domain Bacteria; kingdom Bacillati; phylum Mycoplasmatota; class Mollicutes; order Mycoplasmatales; family Mycoplasmataceae; genus Mycoplasma; species Mycoplasma sp. E35C. The sequence goes on from NZ_CP068418.1 coordinate 386,827, forward strand.
ACCTATTTATGAATTATTAAGAATTAAAAACTTAACAGGTTATTTAGTTGTAGTTGTTCGCTTTTTTGGCGGAGTTAAATTAGGGGCTGGTGGTTTAATAAAAGCGTATAGAAAAACTGCAATTGCAACAGTTGAATTGATAGAATCACAAAAATAATTAATTAGTTGGAATTTAATTTAGATTTAATCAATTTAGCCACTTCAATAGGGACAATTTGACTTAGATTTTCGATTGATGCTTCTTTGATCTTATCAATAGTTTTAAAGTGATCAATTAACTTTTGTTTTCTTATTTTTCCTAAACCTTTAATTTCATCTAGTTGAGATTTATAAAATGATTTAGCTTTTGTTTTTCTGAAATAAGTTATGGCAAATTTATGAACTTCTTCTTGAAGATTTGCTAAGAAAAAATATAAGCTAGATTTCTTATCTAATTCGTGTTCATTAAGATCTATATCAACCAATTTATCAGTTTGGTGTTTGTTATTTTTAGCTAGACCAATAATGTTAATTTTACCGTTGATTTCTAAATCTTTTATAACTTTTTTAGCTGCTAAAATTTGCGGTTTTCCACCATCAAGAATAATTAAATCTGCTAAATCTTTAAAACCTTCTTTTAGTGAATGATATAACCTACGATAAATCACTTCATACATGTAATGATAATCACCTTGATTTTGATTATCAGTCAACTTATACTTACGATATTTTTTCTTATTAAATTGATTTTTTTCAAAAACAATCATTGCTGAAACGTTATCGGTATTAAATAAATTGGAATTATCAAAAACTTCAATAATATCTAATTTATCTAAATGCAACATCGCTTTTAGTTGATCAATAGCTTCAGTGATTAAATTTTCTTTTTTAACTAATGATTGATATTTTTGTAATAATTGACTATTAGCATTTTGCAAAGCTAAAAGCATAATTTCATACATCTTACCTGTTGAAGGATTAATAACATCAATATTTAATGAATTATTTAATAAAGCTATATTTTCATTATTTAATGAAGCATACAATGTTTTTGGTTTTATGTTTAATTCATAATATTGGGTTAAATAAGAAGTTAAGACTTCTTGTTCGTCATTGTAATAAAAATCACAAATACTATTTTTTGATACCAACTTACCTTCAACATAAGAAAATAAAACAATACTAATGACATTATCTTTGGTTTGGTAAGCTAAAACGTCAATGCGTTCTTTGTTATTGAACAAATTAACGATTTGTTTATCAAAAATTAAATTGATTGCTTTTTGTAATTCGTAGTATTTTTTAGCAAGTTCAAAATCTAATTTTTCACTAGCAACAATCTCTTTTTGTTTTAATTGTTCTAAAACTTGATCTGCTCCATGATTAAAGAAATAATCAATATTTTGCTTAACTCTAAAATAATCATCATCCGTAACTTCATGCGTGCATGCTTTCATGCATAAATTTAGATCATAATACTCACATTTACGCTTGTTTTTATTAAAACAGTTTTTCAAAGGAAACAATTTTAACAACAAATTATACAGTTCATATGTCTTCATTTCAGCAGAAGCAAATGGACCGTAATATTTACCTTTTTTAGGATCAAAATATCTTGTATATAACAATCTTGGATGTTTTTCGTTGGTAATTAAAATGTAAGGATAACCATTGTTATCTTTTAATAAGATATTGTATTTAGGTTTATGTTTTTTGATTAAATTAGCTTCTAATAATAAAGCTTCATTTTCAGTTTTAACTTCAATAAATTCAACATCATAAATATCTCTAACTAGTTTTGATGTTTTTAAATCCTTAGGTCCATTGAAGTATTGATGAATTCTCTTAAAGATATTTTTGGCTTTACCAATATAAATAATCTGATTAAGATTATCTTTTCATAAATAACACCCTGGTTTTTTTGGTGCGAGATCCATCTTTTGTTTCAGATTAAAATCCATGATTTTATATAATTTTATTATTATGAATCATAAATTGACAGAACGCCAAATTCAGATTTTAAAAGCGATTATTAACGAATATATTTCAACAGCAACTGCTGTTGGTTCTAAAATCATTTTAGAAAAATATTTTAATAATGATGTTTCTAGTGCGACAATTCGTAATGAAATGTCGGTTTTAGAAAAAGAAAACTATATTGAAAAACCACACACATCAGCTGGCAGAGTTCCGACAATTAAGGGTTATCAATATTATGAAAAAAATTTAGCTGAAACCCAGATTTCAGATAATTTAAAACAAAAATTAATGGCGATCTTAACTAAACGTTATTATTCAATTGATGAAGTAATTGAACAATCCGTTGAGTTCATTAACAATGTTACTAATTTGCCTTCTGTCATTACAAAATTTAAATCTTATGATTTATTAAAACGTATGGATTTGATTAAAATTAATGAAAATACTGCGTTAATTTTAATCGTTTCTTCATCAGGTGAAGTAATTAAAAAAACCATTAAATATCAAAACTTAGTTCAATATAACGATGTTTCAACATGTGTGCAGATTTTTAATGATCGTTTAGTTGATACGCCATTTATTGAATTAAAAGATAAATTAAGTGCAATTAAAGATATTGTGCGTAAAAAAGTTCATGAATATGAATTTGTTATGCAACGAATTATTAACTATATCTTTGACATTAATGAAAAAAATACGATTAATATCAAAGGTACTAAAAAGTTAGTTATTCATCCAGAATTCCATGATCATAATAAGTTAAGTGAAATCTTAAATTTATTAGAAAATACTTCGATTTGAGAACAAATTTCATTCTTACAACAAAAAACAGGTAAGTCAGTTATCACCTTCGGGCAAGATTTAGGAATCGACGGTATATCAGTGGCATCAACAATTATTGAAACTGATCAAAACAAACATCAAATTGCCATTGTTGGTCCAAACCGAATGGAGTATGGTAAGATTAAAGGATTGTTAAATATTTTAAAAGAACAGGTTGAAAAAATTGACCGTGTTGCTTTGCCGTTTGATAAAGCTGATGAGGAATAAAAATGAAGTTATTAAAAACCCTTAAAACTTATCAAGATTTTTTAAATCTTAAAAAATCTGATCTAAATTTATTAGCTAATGAAATTAGGGAATACTTAATTGATTTAGGTTATAAAAAAAGTATTCATTGATCATCAAATCTAGGGATTGTTGAATTAAGTATTGCACTGGCTTATTTTTTTAATTTAGATCAACATAAGGTGTTTTATGACACTTCGCATCAAGCTTATGTTCACAAGATGATCACGGGCAGATTTGATCAAATGGATAGTATTCGTGAAACTAACGGTTTAAGTGGGTTACAAAATATGAATGAATCCAAGTATGATTTTTATGCAGGTGGTCATACTTCAAATTCGTTAAGTGTTGCTAGCGGTCTTGTTTTTAGTAATGAATTATTAAACAACGATCAATTAATTGTTCCTGTTATTGGAGATGGCAGCATTGCTAATGGAATTGCTTTTGAAGCAATTAATAACATCGGATTTCATAAGCATAAAATGATTGTTGTAATTAATGACAATCAGATGTCGATTTCAGAAAATTTTGGTGAATTTAACAAAATGTTAAGTAATCTAAAAGATGATGATAAAAACTTCTTTAAACAACTTGGATTTAGTTATATTAAAGTCGAAGATGGTCATAATTTAGATGCTATTTTTGAAGGTTTAGAAAAAGCTAAACAAGAAGTTAAAAATAACCCTGTTATCGTTCATGTTAAGACAATTAAAGGTAAGGGTATTAAAGAAGCAGAAAACGATCTAATTGGTTCATATCATAACTCAAATCGAACTAATAAAACTTACGAAGATCAGGTTGGTTTTGCTGCTGCAAAATATTTAGATGAAAAATTAAAAAACAACGAGAAAATCTGCTTAATTAATCCAGCCATGACTTATGCAACAGGGTTTATTAATCTAATTAATAAATATCAAAAAAATTACATTGATGTTGGTATCTCAGAAGAGCACGCATTATCAATGGCATCTGGTGTTTCAATTAATAAAATTCCTGTTTTTTTACCAATTTATTCAACATTTTTACAAAGAAGTTATGATCAATTAATTCATGATTTATCACGTTTAAATTTAGGAATTAATCTATTAATTGATCGTTGCGGATTAAATGGAACAGAAGGATCATCACACCATGGAATTTTTGATGTAGGAATGATAAAAAATACGCCAAACTCAAGAATTTATGCAGTGAGCAACCCCATTGTTTTAGAGCGCATGATTAATCAAGCAACTAACAACACAGATCAGGTATGAGCAATTCGATATCCTCGTTATCTAGAACCATTCCAAAATCATGAAATTTATTACAAATTTAATGAAAATATCAATGACTGGGTTAAGTTAAATTTATTTAGAATACTCAATCGAACAGCATTAATTTCATATAACAATAATGCTAATATTTTTAAAACCTTACTAGATCAAAACGGAATGGCATACATCGATTCGTATGATGCTATCTTAGTTCACGGAGAAGGATTAGATCAAAACATCATTCAGATCTTAAATCTATATGATGAAATTTATTTATATGAAGACATCTATGGAAACGTTGGATTAGCCAATGAATTCTATAGAATTATGGCGACACATAATTATCAAAACAAAAAACTGATTGTTTATAACTTTAAACAAATTCCAGAACACGGAAATAATAAAGATCTACTAAACGAACTAAATATGGGTCATGAACAAGTGATTGAAGAGATTAAAAAAGCCCATAATCATTGTGATGATCAATCAGTTGAAATCAAACGCTTATAATTGATTTAAAAATCAAAATCTTCATTTATTAAATTAAATTTTTGACAATAAGCTTTTGCTGATTTGATAAGTTTTTTGCAATCTAAAACCTTATCATTAAAACTAATATTAGGATCTTTAATATTAAAGATTTTGGGATTTTCAAACATCCAACGAAATGATGGTGGATTTTTATCATTCCATTTAATTTGATTGTTAATATCTAAATATAAAGGAAATATTCATACTTTTTTATTGGTCCCAACAACCAAATCAGGGGTATGTAACTTTATTTTTGAACCTTCTTCAAAGGCCAATCAATCAGCATGAATTAAGTAATAAATCAATCTGATTAATAAATTAGATACTTTACAATCAAAAGCTCAAACAACATTGCCCTTAAATTTGGATTTTTTAGTTAATGGTTTAATTAAATTATTTTTGTATGAATCATTAAATGAAAACACTTTTTCATCAGCTGAATTACTATCAAAATTTTCATAATAAAAATTTGGTGCGCTGAATGATAAACTTTGTAATGATTCTAGAATATACAACCACTCTAAATGGGTGCCTTGATATTCAAGAACCAATAAATTTTTATCAGGATTACCAACAATCTTTCCTTGTTGTAATGCTCTAATTAAGGGATAAAGTTTAATTAATTCAAGTTTTTTAAAAACTTCTTCATTGTTGATTTCTTCTTTTAATTCTTGGATTCTTTCTTTTGAAGGGACAAAACTAAATTTTTGATAACTAATGCTAATCATGAATAAATATATCTTTTATCAAGATATGTTTTTTCTTCTTAATAAGCATAATTTTTGTTGGTGACATTAAGAATTATTAATCCTTAAATTTAAATTTAATCTATTGCATTTAACCGAATTAAATTAAAAGAAAGTAAATTTATTATTTAATAGTAAATATTAGTGTCTTATAAAGAAGAACATTATAATTAAAACGATAAACAAAAAAATAGTTGTTGAAGAAAATAAAATAAGAATAAACCAAATATTGTTTTTATCTTTATTTTTCTTACTTACTTTATTATTTACTTTATTATTATTCATTTCGTTATTATTCATTTCATTCTTATTATTGTTGTTTTCAATTGGATGAATAGAATAATATAAATTTTGAATATCCAATCGTATTTCGTTTCACTTATTTTTATCGCAAGTTCTAAAATTAGCAGTTCGAAACCTAAGATCCCAACTAGCCATATACCTAGATAAAGGATACTCTCCTTTATTTAATTTCATAAAATACTTCACACATTCTAAGTATTCTGCTTTTAAATGAGAAATTGAATTTTTAATATCATTCCATCATTTCCTTTTATATACTATCCCGCTAAACATATCGTTAAATTGATAAATCATAATAAAAACACCACCTAAACCGACAATTTCCATATCGTTTTTATCTTTATGTGGATATTCAGTTATTTTTATATGTAATATTAAATGTTCTATTAGATTGCAATACACTAAGCGATGGCTTAGCTGATACTCTCAAGGGTTTTTTTGAGCATAATATTTATGTGAAAGTAAAATTGCTTTATCTTCATCTATGTGATGAATTATTAAACCTTCCTGTGTTCTTGAATTTTTTTCGTTTTTGTTTCAATTTATGTTGTTATAAAAATAATTTTCAGGAACCTTACCATATTTTTTTAAACAATAATCTATGCAATCATAGTAGGTAGAACTTAAAAGATATTTAACATCTTCCATTGTTGTTTTAGCTGCATTATTTGTGGTAGATTGGTTGCTAAAAGAATCATTATTCTCTGATTTTTTCTTTGCTTTAGCCATTATACAAACTAAATAAAATGTTTTTTTAATTACTGATATTTTAATATTGATTAAAGTTAGATGTTTTCATATTTTAATCAAACTCTAATTAATTAAACAAACCATTTTATTTAATAAGATAATGCATCATTCTGTTTGTTGTTTGTAAATATAATTTGGTATAATCTTATATGATGATCTTCAAATAATATATTTGAATAAGATTAATACAAAAATCGAATCATCAAAACATATCAAGCAAAGCAGTGTAACACTCACCTATATCTCTTAAATGTAGATCATGGTTGATATCAGATTCATTTTTAAATGTATATCATTTTATATATACATTAAATGGTCACGCTGCGTTGCAGTGTGACATTTTTTTATTTACAAAGGATTATATGAGCCAACAGAACAGAAACAACAGACAAAAAGCATCTTTACCACCAATTAATAAAAACATTAAGTTTAACAGTTTTACATTAATTGATGAAAACGGTTCTAACTTAGGTGTTATGAATAAAGAACAAGCATTAGCTTTGGGTGAAAGTAAAGGATTGGATGTTGTTATCATCTCAAATAATCCCAACACTGTGATTGCCAAGTTAATGGACTATGGTAAGCATGTTTATGAGCAAAAGCGTAAGAAACGTGATAGCAAAAAGAAACAAACCGTTGTCAAGGTAAAAGAAATTACTTTTAAAGCAACAGTGGCTAACCACGACATTCAATGACGTGCAAAAAAATCAATTGAATGACTAAACGATGGGTTCCATGTTAAATTCTTGATTCGGGTGTTTTCAAGAATGATTACCAGAGAAAACTTGATTAAAGAAATTTATGACAAGTTCTATGAAATCATTAAAGATCACGCTGATTTGCAAAAACCTTTTACAAAGGTTTCTCACAACATGTATGAAGCTTTATTCGTTCCAGCTAAGAACAAGAAAAAAGCTGAATCTAGTTCAGAAACTAACGCTGAACCAACACAAAACAATAACTAAGTTAATAATAAGGTAAGTAATAATGCCAAAAATGAAAACTAAAAGCGCAGCTGCAAAACGCTTTAAAATTACAAAAACGGGAAAAATTAAGCGTAAACACGCTTACACTTCTCACTTAGCACCTAATAAAACAACTAAACAAAAAAGACATCTAAGAAAAGATGCTACGGTGCACAAAACTGATTTCAAGAGAATCAAAGAATTAATTTCTAAATAATTAACAGGAAGGATATAAGCAATGAGAGTTAAAGGCGGACCTACTACAAGAAGACGAAGAAAGAAATGATTAAAACAAGCCGAAGGAACATTCGGAACTCGTCATGCATCTTATAAAGTTGCGAAACAAACTGTTATTAAATCAGCTAAATACGCATTTAGAGACCGTAAGAATAAAAAACGTGAGTTCAGAGCTTTATGAATTCAACGTTTAAATGGTACTTTACGCGAAATGGGTGTAACTTATTCAGTATTCATCAATTTATTAAAGAAACAACAAATTACCATCAACCGTAAGATGTTATCTGAAATTGCGATTCATGATCCTGAATCATTCAAAAAATTAGTTAAAGAAGTAACAGGTAAATAAGTAAAATGCTTATAGAGCTTAAAAAGTTAGTAACAGAGCAAAAAGAGCTTGATAATAAGATTTTTAAAAAAACTAAAAGCTCTTATAAGAAGAACCAAAATCAAAGAAGATTGTGGTTGTTAGTTGAAATTGGTAATCTAGCTAACCATACTAAAGAATTTAAGTTCTGAAAAAGTGCTCAAGTAAAAGATAAAATTGCTATCTTAGATGCTTTCGCTAAGGTTTTACATCTAACATTAAGCTTCTTAATTCAATACGAAGAAGAAAAGAAAGAAGATGAAGTTAAATACACATATGATCTAAAACCTCAAAAACAACAACCATCAAGTTTAATTATTTCCAAACGATTTTTAGAACTTTATGGTTTAGCTAAAGAGATGGAAGATCGTTGAGCATGTGAAACTTTCACCGATAAGTTGATAACTTTATTTAGTTTAATGCAACTAGAATACAAAGACTTAATTAAAGCTTATTATAAAGTTCATGCTTTAATTTTAAAACGAGTTGAAGAAGATATTTAAAGTGTTCAACTTTAAATATCTTTTTGTATCTAACAAGATTTAATTATCAGTGTATGAAAACAATCAATAATATCTTAGAACAATTCAAAGAAACGATCAAAACATCAAAGAGTGAAAAAGAGCTTTTTGTTAATAAAAATATCTTTGTTAAAAAACATGTAAATCCATTATTTTCACAATTAAAAACAATAACTGATTTACAAGAAAAAAAGGAGTTTGGTAAGCAATTAAACTTCTTACAAACTGAAATTGATCGTTTAGTTGAACAAACCAAAGACCAACTACAAACAGCAACTGATGCTGAATACAAACCTAAATATGATTTAATGCTTCCAGCATTAAATCTGGTTGATGGTTCGATGCATCCATTAAATTTAGTTGTAAATCAAATTGTTGATTTTTTTAAGAAATTTAACTTTACAATCACTAACTATCCAGAATTAGTTTCAGTTAAGCATTGTTTTGATGATTTAAATATACCAACTGATCACCCCGGGCGAGCTAGTAGCGATACTTTTTATACTGATAAAAACAAGAACCAATTATTAAGAACGCACTGTACAGCTGGAACAATCCAAGCAATTGCAGCAATGAATAAACATAAAGATATTCGTGTAATTAGTTTTGGTAATGTTTATCGTAATGATACAGATGATGCAACTCACTCACACCAATTTATGCAAATGGACTTTATGTGAGTGGCCAAGCACTTATCACTAGCCAATCTTAAATGGTTTGTTACCAAGTTTATTGAACATATGTTTGGTAGTGATCTAAAAACCCGTTTTCGATTATCACACTTCCCGTTTACTGAACCTAGTTTTGAAGTAGATGTTGAGTGCTGAAACTGTCAAAGTGGTTGTTTTTTATGTAAAAAAACCCGTTGAATTGAAATCATGGGATCTGGGGTATTACACCCTAATGTTCTAAAAGCAGCAAATATTGATCCAGATGAGATGGTTGGAATTGCAGCTGGAATTGGAATTGAAAGAATTGCAATGCTAAAAAATAACATCACTGATATTCGTGATTTTTATCTAAATGATTTCAGATTTAATAAACAATTTTATGAGTAATTAAGTTATGCTGCTATCAAAAAAAGTTATTGCTAATTTCATTCCATCAATCTTCAAGATTGATGATAAAAAAATAATTGAAGCACTAAACGCAATTGGTGCTGAAGTTGAATCAGTTAAAAATTTTAAAGAAATTGACTACTTAATTATTGGTCAGATTTTTAATATTAAAAAACACCCTCACGCTGATAAATTAAATATCTGTAGCATTCAGATTGCTGAGAATAAATTTATTAATGTGATTTCGGATTCAAAAAATTTATTCGATGAAAAAACGGCGATTAATAAATACGTAATTGTTGCATTAGAAGGTGCTGAATTAGCCAATGGTATTACAGTAATTAATCGTGATATTCGCGGGATTAATACCAACGGTTTATTATGTTCATACGAGCACTTAAACCCAGAATATGAAAAACACTTATCAGATGAAGATTCATCAAATATTATCTTATTAGATAAAGCTAAATTAGGTGATCAAGAAGTTTATAAATACTTAAACTTAGATGATACGGTTTTTGATATTTCATTACCATCAAACCGTCCAGATTGAAATGGGGTGAGATTTTTAGCTAAAGAACTGGCTGCTTATTTAGGTTTAAAATATGTTTCAATTATTGGAACTAATAAGCAAAATGATTTTCATTCAATGAACTTTAAAGTAATTGATGAAACAGAAAATAAGGCAAAATATTTTGGTGGTTTATGTTTAAGAAATTACCAACTAAAACAATCAACATGAAATACTAAAGGGATCTTAATTAATAATGAAATTAAACCGATTAATGATTTAGTTGATTTAAGTAATTTAATTCCATTATTTACTGCCAACCCAATCCACATTCATGATGCTGATAAGATTGTTGGTGATGTTCATTTAATTCAAGCAGAACATCCAGATGAATTTTTAGCACTTGATAATAAAAAATACACGGTTCAACCTGGTGATCTAATTGTTGTTGATAGTGAAAAAATCATTGCGTTAGCTGGAATTATGGGTTCGATGGCTACTGCGGTTGATCAAAATACTACTAACTACTTCATTGAAGTTGGTAATTTTGATAAATACCAAATAAGAAAAACTGCAGCTTATCATAAGCTAAATACCCGCAGCTCAGCGTTTTTCTCAAAAGAAGTTTCACTATATCAAACTAAAAAAACCCTTGAATATCTTTACCAATATTTATTAAAGAAAGTTTATAACCAACAAATTTCTGAATTAGCTAAACCAATTAGTGTTGATGAATATCATCAACAGATTAAAGTTAATTATGACAAGATTAGAAGTTTATTGGGAGCTAAAATTAACTTAACTGATTTTAAGATTAAAAAGAACTTAACCAACTTAGGTTTTTTTGTTAAAAGCGATATTGTTTTGGTGCCAAGTTATCGTAGTGATGTAACTTATTGACAGGACTTAGTAGAAGAATTATTAAAAATTCTAAACATCAACCAATTTGATCCAGTTCCAATTAAAGCTGATTATTTATTAGAAGTTAATAACGAAACAAACGATCTATTAACTAAGCTTTCTAAAAAACTAAGATCATTACAATTCAACCACATCAGAACGTACAATCTAACATCAGAAAAACGTTCTCAATTATTTAATTTATTTAGATACACTGATCCTGTTATTGTTGATAACCCGATTTCAGAAAATCGTCAGTTTTACCGTCAAAACATCATAACTAACTTATTGGAAGTTTATCAATTAAACCAATCATATAAGAATAAATTAGAACCAATTTTTGAAATCCAAACATTATTATCTAAAAAAAGTTGTAACCATCATATTGGTTTAATTGCTGCTGATAATTTATTTAACAATACATACGATCAAAACTCAGGTGTAAAATTAGATCTAATCACCATGAAAGGGGTTAGTGATGTTATTATTCAAAACTTTGGATTTAACTGTAACTACCAACCGATTAATGATGATACTTATTTAGTTAAAAACGATTCGTTAAAACTTGTAGTTTATGATGAAACAATTGGTTATATTGGTAAGATTAAAAAATCAATCTTAAAAGAATTTGATTTAGCTGATCGTGATATTTATTGTTTAGACATCAATCTTGAACGCTTAATAACTTCAATTAATCGTTATGTAAGAACATATGAAGGTTATGATCGCCATCAAGAAGTATCTCGTGATATTACCTTCCAATTAAAGAACGAAGAAACATTTGATTCGTTTATTAAATTGACTAAATCATTTAATAAATTATCAAATTGACAGATTATTTCGATATTTGATTCATCAGCTAAAAATAACGAAAATAAGAACCAAATTTATCAACCAATCAAATACACAGTGCGTTGTTATTTAAAACAATCTGATAAAACTTACACCACTCAAGAGATCAATAGTATCTTTGAAGAACTGATAAATTTAATGCGTTCTTATCAAATACTGATAGAATAATAAGGATTATAAAAAGATAAGTTAGTAGTTGGTTATAATCAAGGACCAACTATTTTTTTTATAATTTTTAACCCGAGATTGTTATATTAATGAATTTAGGAATTTAAGAAAAATAAATAATGAAAGATAAGATTATCGCTTTAAAAATTAAGAATCTTACCAAGACTTTTAAAAAACACAAAGCCTTGGATAATTTATCTTTTAAAGTCTATAAGGGTGAGCTTTATGGATTTTTAGGAATCAATGGTGCTGGTAAATCCACAACACTAAACATCATCATGGGGTTATTATCAAAAGACTCTGGTGAAATTGAATTATTTAATGAAAACATCAAAGATGACTTCGTTAAAATTAGAAACAACATCGGAATTGTATTTCAAAACTCAATTTTAGATAGTAATCTAACTGTTTATGAAAACTTATATTCACGTTTGTTGTTATATAAAACTGAATTTAAAAATAAAAAGGTTAAAGAAGTAGTTGATGACATCATTAAAGAGTTCCAATTACAAGATATTATTGATCGTAAGTATGGAACACTTTCTGGTGGTCAAAAACGCCGTGTGGATATTGCCAGAGCACTAGCTCATAATCCTTCAATTCTATTTTTAGATGAACCAACAACAGGACTAGATCCTTATTCTAGAAAATTAGTTTGAGAAATTTTAGAAAAGCTTCAAAAAGAAAAAGGGTTGACAATTGTTCTAACAACTCACTATATGCAAGAAGCTGATAATTGTGATTATGCAATTGTTATCAAAAAAGGTGTGAAGATTGAAGAAGGAACACCAAGTGATTTAAAAACCCGTTTTGCTAAAGCAAAATTACTAATCCAAACTAAGGATAAACACGAAGAGATTAAAAAAGTTTTAACTGATCAAAACATTGATTACACATTTAAAACAGATACATACAAATTAACTTTTGATAGTTATCAACAAGCATTAGAATTTAGCAAAAAACACGGTAATTTGTTAGAAAATTACGAATTAATTAAGGGTGATATGGAAGAAGTGTTTATCAACTTAACAGAACAACCAACAAAAAGGAATGAAAAATAATAATGGAAGCATTTAATTACTTACTAAAAAGAAATATTAAGTTATTTTGAAGAAATAAAAGTCGTATCTTCTTCTTATTTTTAGGACCATTAATTACCTTATTTGTTTTCTTCTTATTTGTTAAAAGAAACTTTGATAATGGTTCTGCAACAGATTTTTTAAACATTAAAGAATTACCACGTTATGTTAAAGAAGTTATTTATCCTACTAATTTTTTTAAAGACATTTCGTCATTCTTATTTAATGTAACAGTCATATCAGGATTAACTGCAATTACTGCTTTTACAACTGCTGTGCAGTTGGCAAACAACATTGTACATGATAAAGAAACAAGAACATTAGATGACTTCTTTATTACACCAACAAAAACAACAACAATTAGATCATCTTATTTAGTATTCAACATCATCTTTAACATTATTATTAGTTGTTTTACTTTATTTGTTCTTTACATATACTTTTATGCTTCATTCAGTGATAGCATTATCGTTAGACCTAATGTTTTCTTTAGTGTTTTAGGAATTACTATTCTAAGTGCTGTTACTAGCTCGCTGTTTTTTGTATTCTTATTTTCATACGTAAAAACTAATGCTGTTTTCATGGCATTAAGTGCAATCTTTTCATCAATTGGTGGATTTTTAATTGGTGCTTACTACCCAGTTAGCTTATTGCCTAAATCATTTGCTGGTGTTTTAGCATTTATTCCTCAAACTCAAGCTGGAATCTTAATTAGATCTGTAACATTAGATTATGATTTTATTACTAGCACGATGAACCAATTAACATATGACAATGTTAAATTCTTAGTTGATGACCCAAACACGCACCAAATGCAAGAATACACAGTTCTAGAGTATTACAATACTTATGTTAAACAAGATGTATTAAATCGAGCTTCAACATTTATTAACAAATTAGTTGATGGCATTAACTCAGGAATTAGAACATCAGGAAACCCGCAAATTGCTGCACAAGATATTTCAAAAGGTGCATCATTAGGTTATGTATTAGGTTCAATTGCTGTATTAACTTCATTGCAATTTATCTTTAAATTCTCAAAGAAACGCTAATTCATAAATCGTTATAATTAAATTCAAAATATTAAGCATATTGATTGCTTAATATTTTTTTGTTTTTACGTAAATTTATCGATAATTTTGATTATTTTTTAAACTAAATTAATTAAATAAAATCTTTGATAATATTCATAAAAACAATGACAATGATATAAAAAAATATTAAGCACATTTTGTGCTTAATATCTTAGTTTAATCACCTTAGCTAATTCATGCTCAAGGGATCGTTATTCTTTTAAATATTAATGGTGGAGATGACGGGAATCGAACCCGTTTCCACAATCAACTCATCAATTTAGTTTTATTTACAGTTTAGAAGTTTTAAGATTTCAAACTAATTAAAAAACTTCAAATTATTAGTTCATAACAATCACCCAATAAAAAACTAGTTGGTCAATACCAATAGTAAAACCACGAATGATTATAGATTAAGTTTTATCCTAATTTAATACACAACTAAGTTAATAGAGTGTATCCGCTTTTATATTGTTATTTGATTAAAAGTTTAAAGCGTAGTTTTGGTTAGCAACTTGACTTAATACAAAGTTTTCGTTAGCTAATTCTTTGTTAGTTTTGTCGGTTATTATTACCTTGAGCTATAAAGGGCAGACCCTACTGAACTAAAAAGTTTATCAATCATGTCGAAGCCTTGACATCCCCATGATTTACGCTATTTTAATAATTTATAATTATTAAGTTTTATTATATAGCGATCTCATGAACGATAAATTACCTAATAATTTAAGTAAATTTAAAGATCATTTTATTGCTTGTCTAAATTGCTTAGACAACTTTAATTTTAATGAAATTAAAAAATATTACCAAATTAATGTTGATCGAATAAAGAACTCAAAGCGATTAACGACAATATCAAATCAACTAGATAATCCATTTATTAATCTAGATACATGCTCTAATCTTGATAACTTTAAAAATCAATTATTAGACTTAATTAATGATTTTCATAATAAAGCTAAGAATGACTATGCCTTTTTTAGTTATTCGAGTTTAATGATGAACTATTTTTGTGTAATTGATTTAGCTTATTCACAACATCACTACGGAGAAGAACAAGAACTAAACGGAGAACGCAAATTTTATATTGAATTAAGAGATAAAATTTTTAGCGAATATCATAAGAATGAATCGAATAATTAAAAATTTCAACTGAAAAAGTTGGATCATAATTTTAATTGCTTTAGTTTTTGGAACTTTTTATGTTTTTGTTGCTGGATATGTTGTTATTTTGATTAAAAACTTTGCTGATTTAATAGCAGGTAATAAAGAGCCTGACTGATTAGTTCCAGATCCGAATAATAAAATTCAAGCAGTAATTAATCTTTCAGCAGTAAGTTTGTCATTAATTTTTGTAAGTTTTTTTATCAAAATTATTAGCAGAATAATGTTATTAAAACAAACATTGATTGCTTCTAATTTATTTAAAAATCAGATCTATCAAAAGATCAACAGTTTGTCGTTAGAACAGTTTTCAAAATATAAACGATCAAGTTTAATTAATCGGATTAATGTTGATTATTCTAAGTTAGAAGATGCAGCATTAAAAGTGTTTGTTTATATGATTGAAAATGTTTTCGAAGTATTTATATATATTGGTTTTTCAATTGCATTAAGTCCATATTTATCGTTAATTTATCTAATTTTTATCCCGATCATAACAACACTAATAGTGGTTGGCGCTAAAAAAACCGAAAAGAATTATAAGCAAAGTTATGAGTCGTTAGATAACTTAAATCAAGTGATTCGCGAAAACATTGTTGGCATTAAAGTTGTTAGAATTTTTAATTTAGAACAATTCCAAACTCAACGATATGATCTGCATCATAAAAATTGATTCAAATCAATTTTAAAAGCTGATTTGTTCTTAACAACTATGTGGCAATTAATTTTCTTGTCAATTAATATTTTTATTACTTTAGTTTTGACTTTATCTGGTTATTTAAATAAGGTTAATTCTAATCTTAGCCCAGGAACTGTGATTGGATTTTTAAATTATTTAACATTTACAAGTTATGTTGTCATTGGGCTAGCTGACTACGCATTAAAAATAATTAAAACTAAACCGATTAACAAACGTTTTGATCAAATTTTTTCTTTAAAAAACGATGATGTTAGCGAGGATAAAAACACCAATCCAATTAAGGGAAAAATCGAATTTAAAAATTTAAATTATAAATATGATCAAAATAATTTTAATGTTTTAAATAACATTAATTTAACTATTAATTCTGGTGAAAATATCGGAATCATTGGATCGATTGGATCTGGTAAATCAACATTGGTAGGTTTATTATCTGGATTAAAAAAAGCTGATAATAATTCGATATATTTGGATGATGTTGATATTAATGATTACAACATTAATCATGTTCGTAAAAATGTTAGTTATGATTTTCAGAAGAAATTATTATTTTCTGGATCAATTAAATCTAACATTCTAAAAGCTAATGCAAATGCGACTGATCAACAATTACAAGATGTAATTAAATATTCTTGTTCAAATGATTTCATTAATAATTTTAAAGACAAAGAAAATCATATATTAACTGAATTTGGTAACAATTTATCTGGTGGTCAAAAAGCTAGAGTTTGTATTTCTAGAACTTTAATTAAAGATTCAAGAATCATGATTTTTGATGATTCACTAACTGCACTTGACAACATTACTGCTAAAAAAGTGCTAACAAATATCTTAGATAACTATCAAGAACGCACTAAAATTTTTATTAGTCAGCAAATTAGAATTATTAAAGATTTAGATAAAATTATTGTTTTAGATAAAGGTAATGTTGTAGGTTTTGATACACACAAAAATTTATTAAATAATTGTCAAATTTATCGTGAAATTTACGAATCACAAAAGAAAATTGGAGATGATGTCTAATGAAAAATATTAAACATTTAATCCAATTCTTAAAAGACGATAAAAGAGCGATTATTGTGATGATGGTTTTAACAACTTTTAAGTCATTATTTACCATCACAGGATCAATTATTTTTGGTTATGTTATTGAAAATATTTTTGTTAATATCACCACTGAAAATCCTGAATTAGCAAATAAAAATTGAATAGAATTATTAAAATTTTCGGGAATTTTAATTGCTGTCTATATATTTTTATTTGCAAGCTACATAACAAGTGCTAAATTAAGCATTCGTGTTGCTTATAAAACAACAGTTAGAATTAGAGACATTGTTTTTAGAAAAATTCATAAGCTTGATCTTTTAACATTAGAACGAATTATGAATGGTGAAGTGATCAATAAAGTTTCGGTTGATATTGATCTGATTTCAGCAAATTTATCAATGTTTTTAAGCGAAATTTTATCAACGCCAATTGTTTCATTTTTAATCATTATTTCGTTGTTTGTAATTTCACCATTTTTATCATTAATTACGGTATTTTTAATGATTTGTATGTTTGTTGTGCAAATTATAATGATCAAATCTGCTAATAAACATCAAAACAAAACTCAGGATTTATATGCGAAAGTTTCAACGTTTATTGAAGAGCATGTCCAACAATATGAATTGATTAAATCATTAGATATTACACAATCTGTTAATAAAGAATTTGAACAATTATTAGAACAATATTTAAAAGCCAATTTGAAATCTAGTAAGTTGTTTTCAGCAATTTATCCAATCAACTTTTTATTTGAAGATACCATCATTGTTTCATCATTTATTTTTAGTTTATTGTTTTATGCATTCAATATCACTTCTGGTTCTTCAATTGGTATTTGATCAACAATCAATATCGGTTTAATTACTACATACAATTTGATGCTGCGTTTTTCATTAGGAGAACTAGGATACTTATTTAGAATTTCAGCTGATGTTCAGATTACAATTGTTTCAATTAGAAGAATTAAGGAATTATTGGATTTAAAACAAAAGTTTGAATATGAAAATCACAAAATCAACCAATTGAATTCAATAAAATTTGAAAACGTTTCTTATTCTTATGATAATAAGAATTTAGCTCTTGATAATATTAGTTTTGAAATCAAAGCTAAAACCTCAACAGCATTAGTTGGTGAAACAGGTTCTGGAAAATCAACAATCATGAATTTAATATCAAGATATTACCAACCAACAAATGGCAGAATTTTGATGAATGATTTTGATTATAAGCAACTTGATGAGTTTGATTTTAATAATAAAATCAGCGTTGTTTTGCAAGATAGTATTATGTTTAGTGACACGATTTATAACAACATTGCTTGCATTAAAAAAGATGCTACTAAAGACGAAGTAATCAAGGCTGCGAAAGAAGCAAAAATTCACGATTTTATCGTAAATTTAAAGGATGGTTATGATACTTATATTGACGAAGATTTATCAAATTTATCTAATGGTCAATTGCAACAAATTGCCTTAGCAAGAGCGTTTTTAAGCGATGCTGAAATTTTAATTTTGGACGAAGCAACTTCAAGTGTGGATTCAAAGACTGAAAAGAATATTCAAGATGCTATTTTTAAAGTGATGAATAAAAAAACTGTAATTTTAATAGCTCATAGATTATCAACAATCATTAATGTTGACAACATTATTGTGATGAAAAAGGGTAGAATTATTGAAAGTGGATCACACGATCAATTAATAGCTAAAAAAGGTTATTATTACGAACTAAATCAAGCTAATGTTGATGAGTCTACGCTAATGTAGCTTGTAAATTTGGTATAATATATAAGACTTATTTAAATAATAAGCAAAATTAGACATTAAAATCTAGTTTCAACCGTTTAAAAGTGGTTATAAAAATAAATAATAAAAGTATTGATTAATAAATCAATCACCACCATAACGAGTCTATCTGGAGGAAAAAAATACAATGTTTGCAGTTATTGCATCTGGTTCTAAACAGTACCGTGTAAAATTAAACGACGAAATCTACGTTGAAAAAATTAATTCAGAAGTAGGTTCAAAAGTTGTTTTTGATAAAGTGTATTTTGTGAACAACGTGTTTGGCAAACCATTTGTAGCAGGAGCATCTGTTACTTGTGAAGTTGTTAAACAAGGTAAACAAAAAAAGATTAACGTAATCAAACACATCTCTCAAAAACACCACTTAAAGAAATACGGTCACAGACAACCATACACTAAGCTTAAAGTTGTAGAAATCAAGCACGGATAAAAATGATTCACATAACTTTGTACGCAAGTGCGATAAAAATCGAAGGCCACGCTTTTTTTGATAATCCTGGTCACGACATCGTATGTGCTGGAGTTAGTGCGATTGTTTTTGGTGGGATTAATTACTTCGAACAGAATGAAGTTAAGATTGTTAAAGATGATGAAAACAGCTTAATCTTCTTAGAATTATTAGAAGTAAATTTAAAAAACCTAACAGCAATCAATGTCATGAAAACTCAATTATGAGTGATTGCTAAAGTCTATGATAAAAACATCAAAATTATTGATGAAACAAACAAAATCGTAACAGGAAAATAAGCTATGAAAAAAATCTGATTTCAATTAGACCTACAATTTTTTGCTTCTAAAAAAGGTGTAGGGTCAACTAAAAACGGACGTGATTCAAACCCGAAATTTTTAGGTGCTAAAATTGCTGATGGTCAACAAGCAAAAACTGGTCAAATTATTTACCGTCAAAGAGGTAACAAAATCTGACCTGGTAAAAATGTAGGCCAAGGTAAAGACGACACATTATTTGCGCTAGCTAATGGTGTAGTAAGATACACTAAATTCATGGGTAATAAAACCAAAGTTAGTGTTGTTGTTGAACAATCTAAGTAATTTTTAAACAAAAAATTAAAATCTAAAACCAGTAGGGAAATTAATAAAACCTATATGGTTTTTTTATTTATATGACTAAAAAAAAGATTAAATATTTGGGATGTTTTGTTGGTGCTAAACGACCTAATTTTATGTTAGATATGGTTAAAACTGTTGTTGATTATAATGCAACAAGTTTTATGTTTTATAGTGGTCCGCCCCAGAATTTTAGAAGAGTTCCTACTTCTGAATTTAAGTTAAAAGAAGCTCGTGAATATTTAGCTAATAATAATTTAGCTGATTTGGGTGATAACTATGTTGTTCATGCCCCTTATTTAATTAATTTAGCTAACGGCGACAAAGATAAAAGAAAAAGAAGTTTTGATTTTTTTGTTGATGAACTAAGAAGAACATACGAGTTAGGTGCAAAATATTTTGTCTTACACCCTGGTTCTGCTTTAAATGTTAAAGATAAAAATGAAGCAATTCATCATTTAGCGAATGAATTAAATAACGCCATATCACAAACCAAAGATACAATTATTTGTTTAGAAACCATGGCTGATAAAGGTCAGCAAATTTGTTCAAAATTTGAAGACATCAAACAGGTAATTGATTTGATAGAAGATAAATCAAGAATTGGTGTTTGTTTTGATACATGTCACGTTCATGATGCTGGTTATGATTTATCAGATACAGAAGGAATTATTGCTGAATTTGATCGTGTGATTGGTTTAGAATACCTATATGTTATTCATTTAAATGATTCAAAAAATCCCAAGGGTTCTAAGAAAGACCGTCACGCTAATTTAGGTTATGGAATGATTGGTTTTGATAATTTAATTAACTTTATTTATCATGACAAAATTTGTGACAAAATCATCATTCTTGAAACTCCATGAATTGATGATGAAAAACTGGGTGAACGACCTTTATATAAAGAAGAAATTCAAATGATAAATCAAAAAAGATTTATTGATAATTTAATAAACAAAGATGAAAAATAATCAACTAGATAACTATTTAAAAATCTTGAATGACAATAAATATCGCATTACTAGTCCAAGAAGATTGGTATTAGAATGTTTATTAGACAGTTCAGATTATCATTCAATTGAAGACATTATTGATCACATTGAACAAAAAACCAATAAAAAACCAAATATTGCTTCAATCTATAATGTTTTGCAAACATTCATTCAACTAAATATTGTTGATTCTTTTTTAAATACTTCTCATGATTTAAAGCGCTATTACACAATCAAGCATGAACATCATGAACATATTTATTTCATCAATACAGCAGCTAATCAAAATAAAGATCTAAATACACTAGTAATTCCAGAAGAAATTAACAAATCATTAGTTGCTTATTTCAATAAACTAAAAATCAAACATCCGCAATATTACATTGTAGTTTCAGGCGAATGTAAAGACAACATAATAACGCATAAAAACGATGAAACCAAATAATTTAATTAACGATTCAGAATTGAATTTTAATAGTATTGATGAGATCATTAATCATTTAAAAAATGATAAGGATATTTCTGGTGATGAAAGCAAAAAGTTTTACATTTCATTATTAGAACTAATCAATCAAGATGTACATAAAAAAGCTTTTAAAAAAGCTTTAAGTGCTGTTCAAGAAGAATTAGATACAGACTATCTACCTTTTGATTTAATTAAGTATTTTGTTCAAGCTTCATATTTAATTAAACGTAAGATGTATGAAAGTGAATTTGATTGATTAGAAAAGCTAGAAAAACAAGAATTGATAAATAAAACAATTATCAATTTTTCCGATAATTTATGATATTTTGATTATTTAGCTACTAAAAATTCTGATTATTGAGAAAGTGATGATTTCGAATTTTTTCGCCCAATTTTTATTGCTAAAACCTATGATAATGCATCTAAATTAATGGCAGCTCAATTACTGCAAAATATCGAAGCTTTTCATGATTTAGAATTCAAAGTTTATAACAATAAACTTAAACAAAACTTTGATGTTAAATTAACAAAAGATAACATCTGATCTGATGGAACCGAAAACTATTTCAATGCAGTATTAGATGATATTGAAACGCATTTTTATAAAGATCCATCAAAAGACCAATTGGCTGGTGAAATTGTAAATAACATCATGCTTGAATATTATCCAAGTTATTGCGACTTGGCTAAACCAAAAGAATTAAGCACTGGAATTATTCAGTATGTCAAAAATTGCTTTGACAACCAAAAACCAAATCATAAAATTGATCCAATCATTTATGATTTGATTCATAACACTATTAATTAATAATTAATAATATTTGTTATTGTAAAATTATAAGAGTATATAAAATAGAAAATATCGTTGATAAACCAAAATAGTCATGTTTAAAATTCGCGAAAAGACAAATGCTGATCACAAAGTTAAATATTTATTAGATGTTGATCAAAAAACTTGAAATGATGCTTATACTAAAAAGGTTAAAGCTGCTGTTAAAAATGTAAAACTTCAAGGATTCAGAAAAGGACATGTGCCTTATGATGAAGCGATTAAGTACGTTAATCAAGCAAGTATTTTTGATAAAGCAATCAATAGTTTAACTAACCCGATTTACTTAGAATTAGTTAAACAAGAAAAGCTTGGTGAATCTGATACAGTTATTGAACTTCGTCCAGAAGTTGAAGTTACTGAATTAAGCGATGATAAATTAGTTCTTGCTTACATTTTTGAAACAGTTCCAGAAGTAACATTAGGTGATTACAAATCAATCGATGGCTTCATTGAGTTTAAAGAAGTTAGCGAAGAAGAAGTGCAAGCTGAAATTACTAGAATTTCAAAAACAGATAGCACAGTAGTAGAAAAAGCAGAAGGATCAACTTTACAAAAAGGTGATATTGCCTTCTTAGATTTTTCTGGTGAAATCGATGGCAAAGCGTTTGAAGGTGGTAAAGCAAAAAACTACGAATTAGAAATCGGTTCAAACTCATTCATTCCAGGATTTGAAGATCAAATGGTTGGTATGAAGGTTAATGAAAAACGTGATTTACACCTTAAATTCCCTGCTGATTATCATGTTAAAGAATATGCTGACAAACCAGTTTTATTCAAAGTTAAGCTAAATGCTATTAAAGAAGTTAAATTACCTGAAATGACTGTTGAAAAAATCAACGAATTAATGAAAACTTCTTACAAAACATTAGAAGAAGCTAAAACTGATATTAAAGCAAGAATTCACCGCAATAAAGCTGAACACACAAGACAAATGAACACTATGCTATTAAATGAATTTGCTAACAGCAAGTGTCAATTCTCTCACATGCCAAAAGCTTTATTAGATCCGGAAGTTGAACGTTTATACCAACAATTTGCTCAACAAATGGGTCAATTAAAAATGACTATTGAAGACGCTCTTAAATTACAAAATTTAACAAAAGAACAACTACTTAACCGTCTAACAGAAGAAGCAACTAAAACAATTAAATTAGTTTTAGTTTTAGAAAAAATTTCATCAGTTGAAAAAGTTGAAGTTAGTGAAGCTGAAATCAACGAAGAAATTGAAGAACAAATTAAATTAGTTGGTGGTGGTAGAGAGCTAGAAGCGGCTCAATCAGAGGCTTTAAAGAAATATTTAGAAAGCCAAAAAGAGATGTTCGAATCACTAATTCTTAATAAAAAAGTTGTAGAATTAGTCATCAAACAAAACCTTAAAAAATAAAATATCAAAAAATTAGCACTTAATAATAATGAGTGCTAATTTTCATGTTATAATTTATTATTATTCAAATTGGTTCTCATTTGAAAGGAATTAAAAACACTAAGATATGGCAACAGCAAAAGGCTCATTAAAAGCACCATTATTAATATCAAGAAAGATGGTTGTTTTTCCTTATAACAACTATGTTTTGAATATTGGACGCTCGCGTTCAGTAAATATTATTAAAAAGATTAAAGAAGAAAATGATAGCAAATCAAAATCTAGTAATGATGTTGCCAAGATTTTAGTTGTCGTTCAAAAGAACGATTCAATCGACAAACCAACTGTTAGTGATATTTATAAATACGGAACGCTTTGTGAAATTACTAAGATTCACGAAGAAGTTGACCGAGATACTGGCGACATAACTTATGAAGTATCAATTCGTGCGCTAGAACGTATCAAAATTAATACAACTAACTTAAAAAATGTTTCACTAGAAGAATACATTGAACCTGTTGGTTATAGTGTTTGCAAATCAACCCTATCAGTTCCAGCTAAAGAATTGTGTGAAACAATTCAAAAAGAAGGAATTTTAGATAAAGATGATTTTAAGAAATTATCAAAAGCAAGTTTAACCAGCAAAGAACTAGACCGTATTTCATTAAATTTAGCTGCTAATGCTAATTCTAGTTTAGGTTACAATTTATTATCTGAACACAACCAACAAGCAATCTTAGAACAAGACGATATTAAAGAACGTTTTGAACTATACTTTAAGTTCTGAAGAAAAAACCGTACAAACATCAAGAATTCTGAACGTAATGAAGAGATCAAACAAATTGAAAAAATGATTGATCTCAAGATGAAGAATCAATTAACTAAGCAACAAAATGAATATTACCTACGTGAAAAATTAAAAACAATTAAAGAAGAATTAGGTGATATTTCTAATCGTGAAGATGATGTTGATAACATCAGAGCTAAGGTTGCTAACAACCCATACCCACAACACATCAAAGATCGTATTATTTCTGAAATCGATCGTTATGAATCAACAGCTCCTTTATCGCAAGAAGCAAATGTAATTAAAACTTATCTTGATTGATTGGTAAATTTACCATGATGACAAGTTAAAGATAATAACTTCCAAATTGATAAAGTAACCAAAACATTAGATGAAAACCACTATGGTTTATCTAAGGTTAAAGAAAAGATTATTGAATACTTAGCGCTAGCAATGCGCACTAAGAAAACCAAAGGACCAATTATGTGTTTAGTAGGTCCTCCTGGGGTTGGTAAATCGTCATTAGTTAAATCAATTGCAGAAGCACTAAATAAAGAATTTGTGAAGATCTCACTGGGTGGGGTTCATGATGAATCTGAAATCCGTGGTCACCGTCGCACTTATGTTGGTTCAATGCCTGGTCGTATCATCAAAGGTATGAAAAAAGCAGGTGTAACTAACCCATTATTCTTATTAGATGAAATTGATAAGATGGGTCAATCTCAAAATCACGGAGATCCAACAGCAGCATTACTAGAAGTTTTAGACCCTGAATTAAACGATAAGTTTAACGATAATTACATTGAAGAAGATTATGATCTATCAAATGTAATGTTCGTGGCAACTGCTAACTATGTTGAAGGTATTCCAGAAGCTTTATATGACAGAATGGAGATCATTGAATTAACTTCATACACTGAACATGAAAAGCTATCAATCGCTAAGAATTATTTAGTTCCAAGAGCACTTAAAGAAGCCGAATTAACCAAAGAAGAATTAGACTTCACTGATGCTGGAATTATGCACATTATCAAACACTTTACCAAAGAAGCTGGTGTAAGAAGTCTTGAACGTGTTTTAAAACAAATTGTTCGTAAATTCTTAGTAGCAAGTTTAAGAAGTAAGAGTTTAAAATCACAAACCATTGATATTCCAGAAGTAAAACACTACTTGAAAAAAGAAGTGTTTGACTACACCCAAAAAGATGAACAAACAATTCCTGGAATTGTTAATGGAATGGCTTACACCCAATATGGTGGTGACTTATTACCAATCGAAGTAAGTTTAGCACAAGGTGGTAAGGGTAATGTTGTGATTACAGGTAACTTAAAAGAAACCATGAAAGAATCTGCTAATGTTGCCTTGGGTTATGTAAAAGCAAATGCTACTGAATTTGGTATTGATACGGACATCTTCCAAAAAGTAGATATCCACATTCACGTTCCAAGCGGTGGTATTCCAAAAGATGGTCCAAGTGCTGGAACAGCATTAACAACTGCAATTATTTCAGCATTTACTTCTAAAAAAGTTAGTCCTTCAATTGCGATGACTGGTGAAATTACTTTACGTGGTAAAGTATTGCCTATTGGTGGGGTAAAAGAAAAAACAATTTCAGCTCACCGTGGTGGGGTTAGAACGATCTTCTTACCAGAAAAAAATGAACGTTATTTAGACGAAGTTCCAAAAGAAATCTTAAAAGATTTAGAGATCATTCCTGTTAAACATTACAGAGAAATTTACGATAAAATTTTCGGTTAAATAATCGCTTAAATAAATTAAAATAAAGCTTGTTAAAACCAAGCTTTATTTTTTGTTTAATAATGACAAAACAAAGACAATTTTATGTTTATTTTAGTTTTTTAATGCGTCAAATCGTTAAAAAACCATTTGTTTGAGCGACATTTTTTGTTTATTTTTTAATGTTGCTTGTGATACTTTTGATCTTTCCTTTAGTACAAAGAATTTCATCGACTGAATATTGAAATAATCCTGTTATCAAGATTTCAACTTTCATAGTGCCAGTTGCTTCAATTTTTGGCATTATGTTAGCGATGTTTTTATTTAAACAAGGTGAAAGCGATGGTACAGAGCTTATTATTATTGCTAAACCTGTATCAAGAAAAATCTATGTATCAGCCAAATACTTAGTCTTATTTTTGGTATCACTAATATTCAGTTTCTTGATTTCATTAATGGGTTTAATTGCCAAAATCAATCCATTATTAAGTGAAGAAAACATGGCTGATTTAATGCTTGGTATTTTTATTGGAACATTCATTAATTCGTTATTTTTTGGTTCGCTTTCAATCTTAATTTCATTCGGATTATCAAAAAATAGCACAATTGTAACTGTTTTTTTAGCCACATTTTTATTAAATTTCCAAACCCCTTTATCACAACTATTTTTTGATCGACCATCAACAATTTTAAGAACAAAAAACATCTTATTAAACGATGTTGAAATTCAAACCAAAAAAAGATCTAATAGCAATAAACCATCAGCAAAGCTGATAGTTTATCAAGCTAATCCAAATGAAAGCAATTCAAACAATCAATCAATTAAAGAATTATACGAATGAGCTGAAACACAAAGCTTTTATAATAATTCTTACTACATTAATTTAGGTAATGCGGTTAATTCTATTTATAACCTACAAAGTTTATCGCCAGATAAAAATAGCTCAATTAACTTCTTAGCATTAAATACTAAATATAAATTCGAAAAAGTTTTTAATCCTAATGAGTTTCATAATGTTGATTTATATATTCCAACATCATCAAAAACTGGTGCGTTTAATTTAACCAGATATAAAGCTTTTTTAACTAATCCAGATCCTAATAAGAACACAGGACAAATCAGAGCGATTATTCCACCTACTTATAGTTATTTAGATGAACAAACTAATAATTATAAAACTGAAAATGCTAGTTATGATTTATATCCAAACCAGTATAATGAAGATGAAATTTTAACTAATTTATTTAATCATTTTTATGATGAAGTTTATACTTCAACAGATAATAGCCAACAAAAATCAATTGAAGCTATCATATCTGAAATGGTAGAAAAATACAGCATGATGGAATATGAAAATACTGAAGAAACCAAAAAAACCTTAATGCGTGAGTTTTCTTCTGATATTTCATTATTAAACGAATTATTCAGAACACCAAACTTGATGTATAAATTCATTAAAGCTGTTGATAATACACAAGGTTTATCAAATAAAGAAGCAGCCAGAGCTGTGTTTAAAAGAAGAGTTGAAACCTTTTATGCTTTGTCTGATACCAATGATTTAACAATTCTTAGTAAGAATTTAGCTAATTACAAAAAAACTATTGATGCAAAAGATACATTATTTAAGAATATTCCTGATGCTGATAATTATGAAGAATTTAAAAATTACATTCCACCAGCAGCTAGTTTAATTCTTAATAATTACATTGACATTAATTCTTTTAAAAATTTAAGTGTTCAAAACTTTAAGTTGTTATTTTATCACCGTATTTTTAGTAACTACTTAGCATTATATTTAGGCGGAATTATAAGCACTGATCGAATTAGACAAGAGATTGAAAACGATAATAAAAAACAACCATACTATGTTAATCTTAAATTTAATTTAATCAGGGATGATCAAATTAATGATGTCTTTGAAGCACAAAGATTACCAATCATAAATCCTTGAATTATTGTGATTGTGATGATTGCAATTTCAGCATCATTATTAGGAATTTCAGCAGTTTTATATTATTCAAAAGATTATGCTTAATAACGAAAATATTTTAGAAGTTTTTGACTTAACAAAACAGTTTAAGAAAAAACAACCACCAGTTATAAATAAGTTAAATTTTACGGTAAAAAAGAACCAATATCATGTTTTTATTGGTGCTAATGGCGCTGGTAAAACAACAACAATTAAAACAATAATTGGTGCATTTAAAAAAACTAGTGGAAAGATCTTAATTAAGGGTATAGATAGTGAAATTCCCCAATCTAGAAAATGTATTGGTTATGTTCCTGAAATTTCCAGATTTCCTAACACTTTAACTACACTTGAATATTTAACTTGAATGGGACGATTGTCAGGTTTAAATAAAAATCAAGCTAAAGAATTAATTATCAAAAAACTCAATGAGTTTAATATGATTAAATTAGCTGATGCTAATCCTAATAAATTTTCATCAGGTCAAAAGAAAAAGATTATTTTAATTCAAGCATTATTAACTAATCCTGAATTATTAATCCTAGACGAACCAACTGCTAACTTAGATCCAAAAGCTAGAATTGAATTCTTGAATTTTATTAAAGAATTGCAAATCAAAGATAAAACTTCAATCTTCATTTCGTCTCATGTATTAACCGAAGTTGATCAGTATGCTAATAGCATTACCATTCTTGATGGTGGTAAAGTTGTTTTTAGTGGTGAGTTGGATGAAATTAATAAAAATGGATTGAACGATAAAAAATATGTCTTAAAAGTTAAAGACATATCTGCTGCTAAAAAAATCTTTAATCAAGCAAAAATTAATTGAATATTTAACGAAAAAAACGAAGAATTTTATCTGTATTTAGAAAATGAAATTATTGCTAATGATTTATTGCATGATTTAGTTTTAGAAAAAAACACAATTTATCATTTTGCTAAACACATATTTTCAATCAATGAAATCTATGAACACTATATTAAAGTGGGTTCAGTTCAAACTGCTAAATAGTATTAAAATTTTCTTCTAAATAAGCAACGTCATCATCTTCTAGAATTTGAATTCTTTCAGTATGAATTGCTTTATTTGTTTTGTCATCAAATTCCATTAGAATTGCATTTAATTGCGCTCCTAATGGAGATACTTCTAGTCTAAAACGTTCATTATGATCTAAGAATTTGATGATTGCATTTTGTGCTCTTGCCCCAATAACACTACCAAACCCAGGACCACACAAACCAACATCAGTAACATAAACCATTTTTCTTGGCGTGATTCTTAAATCGGCTGTTGGAATGTGGGTGTGAGTTCCAAGGATTGCTGAAACTCTACCGTCAAAATAAACGCCTAAGGCATTTTTTTCACTTGTTGTTTCGGCGTGAAAATCAACAATATGCAAATCAGATTGATCATTTTCAACAATCTTATTTAAATCATGAAATGGATTGGTTAAACTAAAGTTTAATTTAACAGCTTCACCTAACAAATTGGTAATTCTGATTGTTTTATTTTTAACTTTAACAACATTTGTTCCCACACCAACATTAGCATACTGAAAACTTGGATCTAAGTTGTATGGTCGAACGATATTATCTTTTGTTTTAAGGATGTCAAAAACTTCTTTTTTAGCCCAGGTGTGGTTCCCCATTGTAAAAAAATCAATGCCATAACTCATCAATTCGTTATAGTGTTGTTTAGATAACCCTTTACCGTGCGTGCAGTTTTCAGCGTTTGCTATCACATAATCAACTGCATAATTTTTGATCAATGATTTCAAGTGTTTTTTGATGATCTTTCTACCATTTAAACCAAAGATATCACCTAAAAAAAGAATCTTCATATTATTAATAATGATTTATATTAAAAAAATACGATCAATTTTTGTATCAAATTGGTCGATGTCAAATTCATCATTTAACATAAAATCATAAGCTATTGATATTTTATAATTTTTGGATTTTAATTTAGCAAAAAATCGATCATAATATCCACCACCATGACCTAGGCGAATGTTTTTGTTATTAATGCTAACTGATGGAACGATAAATAAATCTAAATCATTATTTAATGATTTAATGTCAGCAATTGGCTGTTTGATTTTAAATTTTTGATCATACAAAAAGTTAAAATCTTGAATTTGATAAAAATTCATTTCATCATTTTGTTCAATTCTTGGTAAAAAAACTTGATATTGATTAGCTAATAATTTCTTTATTAAAGAACTTGTATCAAATTCATAAAATAAGTTACTAAAAATCCCGATTTTTCTATATTGATTTTGGTTAATAAAATCATAGACTTGATTAGTTAATAACTGATCAAGTTTTGGCTTTTGATCTGTGTTAGCAAACGCTTTTAATTGTTCTAATATTTTAGTTCTTATTAAGTTATTATTCTGGCTTTGCATAACTAATCAATTTATGATTTTTTAAGATCTCTTGCGTGCCTGCTTTTTTATCTTTAAAAGTTACTTTAATTGTTGAGTCATTAATTTCTCTAACAATACCTTCACCAAAGATTTTGTGATAAATTACTTCACTAATAAAATAATCGTGCTCTTCACTTTGAGTTGAGTTTCATGCGTTAAGAGTTGATGAATTTTTCTTGCTATCATACCAACCATCTTCATCGGTTAAAAAATCATAGCGTTTAGTTATGATTTTTGAATTATCTTGTTTATCAACTACATCATCACTAATTTCATTTAAAAATCTTGAAGGAAGATATTGATCGCCAGTTCGTTGTTCGCGATCTTGATGCGAACAAATTCATAATTGCTTTTTAGCACGAGTGTAAGCAACATATGCAATTCTGCGTTCTTCTGCAATTTTTTCTTTGGAATTAAACGCATTGATTGCTCTTGAACTTGGCATAATGTTTTCATTCATATTAATGATGAAAACATTTTCAAATTCTAAACCCTTAGCACTATGAATAGTCATTAATTTTAGTGCGTTTTTATTCTTGATATTTTGATTGCTGTCAATATCACTTTCTAATGCTAAATTTTCAATAAAATCGTTGATTGTTAATAATTCATTACTTTCTTGTTGGTATTCTTTTTCATAATTCAAGATGAAATCAGAAAACTCATTAACAGCATTGATCTTAGAAGGTTCAGCAATAAAATCTTGATAGTTAGTTTGACCAATTATGATTTTTAATGTTTTAGATGGAGTCAAACTATCTTGTTGGTCTCTTAAACTTTCAATAAGTTTTTTAAACTTATTGACATTATTTTTAGCATTCGTTTTTAAGTTAGTTTCATCTAAATAATTTAATGCTTCAAATTGTGTGATATTTCTTTTTTGCGCAACTTGCTTGATTTCAGCTAACGCACTTTCACCGATTGATCTTTTTGGTGTATTGATAATTCGTTCAAAAGCAATATCATCGTTTGTATCAACTAATTTTAGATAAGCAATTAAGTCCTTAATTTCTTTTCTTAAAAAGAATTTATAACCACCATAAATTTCATATGGAATACGATTTTCTTTAATTAATTTTTCTAATGTTAATGAACTAAAATTGGTTCGATATAAGATTGCAAAATCTGAGTATGAACATTTTTTTGAATCGACCATTTCTTTAATTTGTTCAATAACAAAACGGTTTTGATAATCAGTGTTATAAAAATGAACTCATTTAGGTTTATTACCTAAATCAGTTAAATCATAAGAAATTAAAGATTTAAAATAACGGCTATTGTTATGTTTAATTGCCTCATTTGCTAGATTTAAAATTGCTTGTTTTGAACGATAATTTTGCGTTAAATATTTAATATTTAAATCAATAAAATCTTCACTAATTGAATCACCAATTTCACTACTAGCACCACGTCAACCGTAGATTGATTGATCAGGATCACCTACTAATAAAAAGTTATGGTTTTTTTCTCTTAATAATTTAACAATTTTATATTGAATTTCATTAGTATCTTGGAACTCATCAACTAAAATTGCTTCATATCGATTTTGCCACTTCTTTAAAACTAATTGGTTTTCATTAAACAACTTATAAGTAACATTTAATAAGTCATTAAAATCGATTGCATTTAATTCAATTAATGCTTTTTGATAATCATGATAAAAACGATCAAGTGCTTCAAGCACTGCTGGTATGAAAATGTAATTTTCACCTAATTTATTTACATCAGATTTTAAGAATTGACGGATTGTTAAATTATAGGTTTTAGCATCATTGATTACTGACATTATTCTGGTTCTTTTGAAATCAGAATAATAAGCATAATAGTGTTGGTATTTTTCAGATTTTAATAAATCATCAATGATTTTTGATTGATCAACTTCGTCCAGAATATTGAATTTTGGATCTAATCCTTCAATGCTATGAACTTCTTCTCTTAATACTTGAGCACAAAAACCATGGAAGGTTTTAAAATTAACCTTTACTTTTTCTTTATTTAAAAGCCCTAACAAACGATGGTGCATTTCTTTAGCAGCTTTGTTAGTAAAAGTGATGGCTAAAATTTTATGTTCAGGAATATTGAAATGCTCAATTAAAAAAGCAATTCGTGAAGTTAAAACCTTAGTTTTACCAGTGCCAGCTCCTGCTACGACAAAAAGCGGAACTAAGTCACTAGTCACAATTTCATATTGTTGTTTATTTAAACCTTTTAGATAGTTATTCATTATGATTCGATCTCAAAATTACCTGGTAGATTTATTTCAATTTTGCTTGGTGTAATTGGTTCATTAATTTTAATTAAATCAACTTTAGTTTTTAAATCAATCATCACTAAATGCGCTATTGAATCATGCAGTGCAATTTTTTTAGAACGTACGATGATTGAAGCAAAAATAATGAATAAAATTAATGCATAAATTGAATAAAACCCTCTAAAAATACTAATAAAAATAATGATATGAATTGGTTGATTTAAGATGTTAATTACCAAGAACAAATTAGTAATCCTAATTTGTTCTTTCTTATCAAATGCAAATAAACTTATTCCCATCAATAAGATAATGCCAACCAACAATCCGTAAATTAATAAATTATGCAAGAACAAATGACCAATATATTTTTTGTATTCTTGTCGCTCAATTAGTTGAATCTTAAAAGCTAAACGAAATAACGTTTTACCCTTAGTTAAATAAGGAATTAAAACAAAATATAAGCTAAATAAAATAAAAGTATTGATTGCTACAACAATAAAAAAGACGCTAATCAAATAATCAGTTCAATATTTATCAAATAAGAAATTAATTAAATAATTAACACCAAAAGTAATTAAACTAACAAAAAATAAATCAAACAAACCAGCAAAAATTCTTAAAGATGCTTTTGCTGGTTCGTATTTTTCTTTAATGTTTTTTTGTTGGTTATAAAAGATAACATCCATTATTTACTATCATTAAATTTTGTTTGAATTCAAGATAATTTAGGTTTAAACTTCAAGAAATAATCTTTTCATAAAGGATCTGAAATTTCTTGAAGGTATTTGTTCTTTTCGTATTTTGGATAAAATCTTAACAACAATTCGTGAGTAATTTTAATTGCGTTACGTTTGTTGTAATCTGAGAAGTTTGAAGTTAATAATAATGAAATGAAGTGATAATAAGTTGTAATAACAGCAGCAAATTCTAATTCAGCTTGGTATTTATCATTTCATTCATTAACTTTTTTAAGGTGATCAAACTGGTTGATTTGAAACAAGATGTCATAAATGTTGTTACCTAAGCTGATTTCTTTTCTACGCTTAGCTGCTACTTTTTTGAACAACACACATTTTTTAGCCTTGCCATAAACTTTTAATACAAAAATACCTGGTTGGTAGTGAGTTGTATTAAACTTAATTTTTTCATCAACTAATAATTTAGTTTTAAATAGTTTGTCATAAAAATTAAGTGATGATTTTAAAATTAAACTTTTATTAAAAGTTTCATAGATTTCTAAATTGTTATTTTTAGCATCAGCAATTTCTTTTTTAACATCATAAAAAGAAGGTTCGTCAATTAAGAAATTAATAACATCAACTTCGTTATTTAGTTCTTTGATAACATTATTTAAGTCATCAAGAATAGCTGGTTTAAAAGTAACTAATTGGTTGGTTAATAAAGTATATTCGCCACTAGCTAACTGAATACCTAGATTAAAAGCTTCACCCATTCCTAGTGATTGTGAAACATTAACAATTTGATAATCTAAATCAGGATACTTGCTTAATTCTGTTTGTCAAATTTTAATCACATTTTCATTAACATCATCATTGACAAAGATTAGCTCATGATCTTTGAGATTGTTAATGTTGAATAAAGAGTTTAAAGAAGTTTTTAAATTGATAATCTCTTGGCTAAGATAATAAATGATTGAAATTTTTGACATAATTCTATTTATTATATAACATAATAAAACTAGTTTTATTAAGTGGTTTTATTAATAAGTTAGTTATAATATTTTTGATTATTTATGGATCTTATGAAGTTTAATGGTGAGAAAAAATTCGTATTCGATATTAAAAATATCGTTAATTTCAACATCCAACAAATTAATAAAACTTTTTTAGATTCCAATTTATTTAACGAATCATCATCAAAAATCTCTAAAAATAATTACAAATTACTAAAAGCCAATAATGAAGATTTTTTTGATGTTCAGTCATTATTAAATGAAGAATCAATTGGTGATATTGTTAATTTTTCTTTAAAAAAAATTAACAGTATTATCGGAACAAATGCATTAAATCATTTTGATGTGATTCGTCATGATGAATATGGTGAACCGTTTTTTGTAAACATCACTCATATTAATAATGATTTTGAAATCGAAGCAAACCAGTCACAAGACTTACGATTTGTTTTTGAATTATATGTTAAAGATTATTCTTATTTAAATCAGTATTGTGACAAGATCCAAATTAATTTAATGTTTGATGAAATTAATAAAATAATTTCAGGAAACTTTGTATTTTTTAAACAATCTTCTGAAGTTGATTTTAATAATTTTTTAAAACAAGTTTATCGCAATTTTTTCGCAAAAAACTTCTTAAAAGAACATTTAGCTAACAACTCATTAAGAAGCCAAATTCGTTTATTCGAAGATTTAGCAATTAACAAACAAGATAACTCGTTTTATCTATCTTCAAAATTAAAAAACCAATTTGTTAAATCTTTAAAAAACCTTGATGAAAATAATGAATTAAATATTGATCATGAAGAATTTTTTTATTCAATCAATATTTTAAATTTCATTATTTTAATGATTTATGAAGATTTAAAAGCATTCTTTCAATCAAATAAACCAGTAAGCTTTTTAGATTTCATTCAAAGAAAAACTAATTTAAGTAATGTAAAGTCTAATGCTTATGCTGAATTAGATTTTTTAAATCTATTTAATTACATTAATAGTAAGTATTTCTTTAACCACGAACTTAATATTCAACAAGAAGAAGTTGAAAGTTTAGAAGATGCTCTTGATTTGATTAATGAATTTTATGAACTGTATGAGTTTGAAGAAAAATCATTATCAGATCAGATTTTAAATTTCGAGATTTTATTAAAAGATAAACATTTAGATAATTATCAAATTATTGTTTTGATGTTGATGTATCCTGAAATTTTTGGTTTAGATACCAAGAATTATATGAATACCAGTTTGGAAGTTTTATATAAAACTTGTGAACAATTTAATGTTAACGACCAATCTGATTATCAAAAAAAACATGATGCAGTTTTATGTGAATTAAACCAAAACTATGAATGTTTTATTAATCCAAATAAAGATTTTTTAATTATTAAAAGTTTTTTTGAAAACCTCAATTTATTTGAAATTTATAACTGAGCATTGATATATGATCATTTATATGAATCGAAATATTTAAGTATTTCTAATGCTTTTTATCAACAAAAGAATGATCAACCGCAAATCATGCGTGAGTTATTAAATGAACTAAATCAGTTAAAATACTACACACTAAAACAAATTTATGGTTTGGGTAATATCGAGATCGTGCTTAATAAATTAATGCAATACAATGATTTTGACAACACGATTAATCAATTTATTAAAACGATTAATCGTGATGATCAGATGTATGGAAAATCCAAAGAACGGCGTTACTTATTATTAGGGATTATTACTGCATTTTTATTTGGTTTAATGGATTTTTTAACAACGATCTTTTCAATCCTTCCAGTTAAACAAGAAGATGCTGAAATCTCTTCAAAAAACATTGCAAGTATTATTGTTATTGCAGCTGGTTCGTTTTTAGCAACGGTTTTATTAATCATCTTGACAATCAATGTCTTTAAAAGACATTTTAAAAATAAAAAGAACAAAAATTAGGTTATGGATTCTATTAAAAAAAACTTAGAAAAATTAAACATTAGCACAACTTATCCTTTTTATATTGACAATGTTAATGTCAAGTTTTTTAACAGTTTACAACAACACCCCAATAAGTATTTTGTTAATAAAATCTTACCTAAAATCAAAAACCAACTAGATAGTGATGAATTAGAAAAACTAAAAGAACTAGATGATTTAACAAGAAAAGATCGCATTAAATTAATGCTAAATTTAGCATTAAAAAAGATTGTTTCAAAAACAGGTTCAGCTGATTATGATTTTTTTAAAATCATAAATTACGACCAATTCCACGAACCACTTTATATCTCTGAAAAAGAAAGTTCGATCAATGAACTGGCTAATGAAACTTATCAAGAAAGACGTTATAACTACTACATTGATGTTAATAAGGATAGTTATCTATACCAATACGCCCACCGAATCAACTTATGATTTTATTTAAATGAAGAAAATAAAATTTTATCTGGTTCATTCAGTTTTGAACTAGTTGATCTTGATGAACAAGATCTTAATGATGAGATGATTTATGAAAAAATTTATCTAGTTTCATTGGTTAGATATTTTATTTTCAAACAACTTTATCCATTATCATTAAACAATTTATTATCAATCATTGATAATGATGATTTCTTATCAAATTTTGATAAGAAAAACGAACGTGAACAACAAAATAATTTAAATAAAAATATTTATAAAAAATCATTAAGCTATGAAGTATTAAAAAGTAACTGGGACAATTTGATTACTGAAAAATTCTTAGTATATAAAAACTATGATGAAAATAAAATCAACCAATTAAAAGATGATTTATTTTATGCAGTAATGAATTTAACGATGATCAACTTGGTATTGTATCAAGAGTTAAAGTCTTACTTTAACTCTGATAATCCTGAATTGATTTTAAGTATTCTTAAAAACCCAACTCAGATTAAAAGCGATCCTGACCAAAGACCTTTTAATGACTTTATTGAGTTATCAAAATATTTAAAAGAAAAGTATAAGAAAAAACATCATAAGAAGATTGAATGAAACAAGATTGATAATTTTAATGAACTAATTGATGAAGTTAGTCGCCAGCAATCATCAGAAGATTATGAATCATTTAATACATCAATTAACTTTTTAGAATTAAAAGTTAGTGATGATCAATTGTTCTTATCATCTAGTGATTTATTGATGCAAAATCCGAACTTATTCTTAATATATTCATTAGTCATCAATCCACACCGCTTTGGTTTAAATTCTAATACTACTCAAATCGTTTCTTATAACGATTTGATGAAGAATCTAAAAAACCTACATTTAACGAATTTATCAAAACCAAATTTAATTAAAGACATCAACCAATCAGAAGTTGAAATCAATAAGAATTATATTAGTTACATCAATGCTTCTAGCGATGTCGTGATTATTAAAAAAGACGATCACAATTTAATTGATTTATACATCTGAGCATTAATTTATTCTGAAAGTCGTAAGTGGATTCATCATGATATTGAATATGACTTTAATAACGATCGGATTGTTAAGAACTCAACATTCTATCGTCAAAAAATTGAAGCACTCGAAAACTTAAAGTTTGACTGGTATGATGATTTTTATGGAATCCCAACAATAAAATCAATTGTTAAAAAAATTGATCAGATTTCTAATATTAAATCATCAATTGATATTTTAGTAGCAACAATTAAACAAAAAGATGCGTTACTAAAAAAAGACTTTGAACGTAAAACGATGGTAATTGCTTATGTGGTTGCTTTATTCATTGGATTTATTAACTTCTTTGGGATGATCTTTACGATTTTAGCCGTAACTGAACCAGAAAAAGGCGTTAATACAACCAACATTATTGTTATTTCAATTGCCTCGTTCTTAATTTCATCGCTAATAGGGATTATTAGTTTCTTCTTATTTAAGTTATCTAGAACTAGAAAGAAGAAGTAAGGATAAATAATTAGTTTTCACAAATATTAAGCACAACAAAGATGCTTAATATTTTTTTTATTTTTACAGCTACTAATCTATTTAGATTAATTTTTTTGTTTTAAAAAATTAAAAAATACATATTATATACAAAAAATATTTTTATGAATTATTTTTACATTTATTAAAATATCTTTTCGAGGGGCAAAAATATCACCTAAAAAATGTATATTAATTGACTTAATTTTTATTTAAGTCTTTGATTACATTGCTATTTAGGGCTGTTATGAATTTTTATTAATAATTTTATATAAACAATGATTACTGAAACGTTATCCAAGACATTGAGTAATACTGATTTATGAGCAGCTATTATCTCAACAATTGGTATTATTGCGCTCGGCTTCATTCTTGTTAAAGTGAAAGTCTTTAAACAAGAATGAAAGGGCATTTTAAATTCCATCGTACTAAAAGTAGCTCTTCCTGCATTAGCATTAACAGGATTCATGAGCAATATTAGTATTGAACAATTAAAAGAAGAAGGAGTAATTTTAGGAGTAGGTTTTGCTTTTTATATTGTCTTCAATATTATTGCATTAACATGAGTAAAATATTTCCCAAAATTATTACCTAAGAAATTTAATAAACAAACACAACTACAGATCCAAAATCAAAACGGATCAGTTCAAGATGCTTCAGTTAATACTGAAGCATTAAGCAATCAACAAGAAGATACTGCAAAAAGAGGGTTAGTGATGTGAATGATGCTAATCTTTGGAAGCACAACTTTCTTTGGATTACCTATTATCAGGGAGTTATATCCTAGTGATGGTGTAATTGCTGCTAATCTTTGAAATGTTCCATACCGTGTATTTTTATACTCATTATGTTTCATGGTGATGTCAGGATTGAAGTTTGATAAGCAAAATATTGCAAAATCAACTAAAACTGCTTTATTAAACCCAATTGTTATCTGTACATTCTTAGGTATTGTGTTGTGACTAACGCAATTAATTCCAGGTGCTTCTGATTTTGGCAAAAACTTTGTTGTACTACCTAAAAATGGTAATGGATGATTTAACTGAAAAGTTACCATGCCATATTTCCACAAGCCTATTAGTACAATTGGTAGTTTATCTTCACCATTAGTTTGATTATCAATTGGTATTACTTTAGCTGGAACTAAACTGGTTGATTCAGTTAAAAACCCGTGAGTTTGATTATTCTCATTCCAAAAATTAGTGATTATTCCATTAATTGTTTTCTTAATTATGTTGGGTCTGGTTTGAAGTGGATCAATTGGTAAAACTACAGCAATTCCAATGTTGATATTTGCTTCAACACCGCCTGCAACAGTTGTGGTAGCTTATTCAATGCAATACAAAGTTTGCGAAAAATTTGCTTCACAATGTTCAGCACTTGCAACATTACTAGCTATTATTTTTATTCCTTTATGAATTATTATTGGTGATGTTGCTTTTAGTGCAATTATTTAAGTACATTAAGGATATTAGTTAATAATGAAAGTAATATGTTTTGGTGTTAGAGAAGTAGAAAAACCATTTTTTGAAAAATTCAATAAGGGTTTTAATTATCAACTAACATTAAGAAGTGAAGCATTATCTAAAGATAATGTTGAATTGATTAAGGGTCATGATGCTGTTATTTGTCGTGCTAGTGACAAAATAAGCAAAGAAGTGTTAGATTTTGCAAAAGCAAATAATATCAACTATGTATTAACTAGAACTGTTGGTTATGATCATATTGATATTGCTTATGCTAAGCAATTAGGAATCAAGATGGCTAGAGTACCTAGTTATTCGCCAACTGCAATTTCAGAAGTTGCTGTTAGCATGGCTATTGCTTTAAGTCGCAAAATTATTCATTTTTCTCACAAAGCAACTAATAAAGATTTTAGATTTGATGGTACTGGTTTTGCTAAAGAACTTAAAAACTCTGTAGTAGGGATTTTAGGTACGGGTAAAATTGGTTATGAAACAGCTAAAATGTTTGCTGGTATAGGGGCTAAGGTAATTGGTTTTGATCCTTATATTAATGAGCAAGCTAAATCAATCCTTGAATATAAATCAATGGATGAAGTAATTGCGCAATCTGATATATTATCTGTTCATATTCCGTTTATTAAGAATGAAAATGAAAAGATGATTAATGATAGCTTTATTAACAAAATGAAAGATGGTGCGATTCTAATTAATTGTTCAAGAGGGCAATTACAAGATGATCAAGCAATCTTAAAAGCAATTAAGAGTAATAAGCTTTATGGTGCAGGCTTAGATGTTCTTTATGATGAGAAGCAATACTTTGGTAAACAACTAGAAAAAATCAATGATCCAGTGGTTCAGGAATTAATTGATTTATACCCAAGAGTTTTAATCACTCCACACATTGGTAGTTATACTGATGAAGCTGTATCTAATATGGTTGAAATTTCATATCAAAACCTTAAAGAATATTTAGATACAAAAGACTGTAAAAATAAAATTTAATCCATTGTTAAATTTCTTTAAAAATAATTAAATTTTACGGTAAAAATAGCTAAAAATAAAATATTAAGCTGATTGTTTTAATGCATAAAGCTTAATATTTTTTTATATCTAAATATACAAGAATTAAGAGTTTATTATTCTTGATATTTAATTACAAAATGAAGCAATAAAAAGTATGATATTTTTTTAATTTATTCAATGTAATAAACCTGATTAATTTAAATCTAAAATACAACAACCAAATAGTTCTATTTCTTTATGTTGTTATTTTTATTTATTGTGTTATTGATATTCTAATACAAATGTTAATATTACTTTTTCGTTATTAATAACAATAGTTATTATTTGCTTTAATTTCAAGGCAAAAAAATTAATGAATTGTGAGTTAATGTTAGAAAGGAAATAATGTGTCCAACAATTCACAAACTGGGCTAAACAGCAAACCAGAATCTAGTTTTGCTAACGCTCCAATGTCTAAAAAAATTGGATTTTTTTCTGCAATGTTAGTTGTAATTGGATCTTCTGTTGGTGCTGGAATTTTTATTAAAGCAGGTTCAGTATTAGGAAGCTCACAAAATTCAATTATCTTTGCAATTTTTGCTTGATTATTAGCTGCTTTTGCCGTAATTTCTATGGCAATGGCACTAATAGAAATAGGAAGTGCTAGAAATGATAATCTATCTTTAATCGGATGATGTCAAACGTTTAATTCAAGAATTATTTATAAATCATGTAAGAACTTCATGGTTTATATTTATTTACCATTAACATATTTTTTTATGCCACTTTATGTGGTTTTATCAATTCAAGATGGAATAAGTGCAATAATTCCTAACACTAATGGCTTTAATACAAAAGCAGACTGATCAATCTTAATGGTGATTACAATTTTAGTATCAGTTTATTTCATAGTAATTAATGGGATTTCTTCTAAAATGGGTAATATTCAAAATTGAATTATTACTAGTTTAAAATTCTTTCCACTAATGTTTGCAGCAATTTTAGGTTTTGTAATTGTTGGTATTAATGGCGCTGTTACTGATAAAAATTACCATGCTGAGTTTAGTCCAGAATTTAATTTAACTAATTTAGGGCAAGAAGGAAAAATTGATTTTTCTAAATTATTAAGTTTAAATTCGCTATCACCTGGATTTGGTTTATTCATTGCAATGGGTGCAATCTTCTTTGCATTTGATGGTTTTTATGTAACTGCTGGTATTCAAACTGAAATGAAAGAACCTAAGAAAACTCCTTGGGCAATCTTATTTGGAATGATTGTTGTTACTGTGATTTATTTAGTAATTGCAATATCAATGTCAATTGGTGCTAAACAAGGTTCACCAAGTGGGTTTCAAGAGTTTTTATCTAGCCATAACCTTAACTGATTGTATGCTTTATTCCAAATTTTAATTGGTGTAGGCATGCTTGGAATTATTAACGGATTTGCTTTATGATCAACTCGATTTATGGAAGATTTAATCCGTGCTAATGAGGTTCCGTTCAGCACAAAATTAGTTAATAAAATCAATGATAAAAGAGCTGTTATTGGGATTTTGTATAACTTGGTATTAGTAATTCCAATAATTATTGTTTTCTCAATAATTGGTGGTCTAGGTTATGTTGATTCTGCTGGTTATGGACAAAGTTATGGAACTGGTAGTGCTGAATTATATTCATTTGCTGATTTAATGGCAACATGAACATCTGTAATTGCATTTGCTTATATTTTATTTGCGATTATTGGAGCCATTAAAAACCGTAAAACTAATCGAATTAAGGTGCAAAAAAGTAAGTTCTTCTTACCAATGGCATACAGTTCAATCATTAGTATGATCTTACCAATCTTCTTTACGTTCTTTGCTCCGATTGCTGATTTCTTCTTGATGTTTTTAATTCCTATTAATGACAACTGAATTACGACAGTATTAGTGCCAAGATTAATGATTGTAATCGTATTAATGCTATTCTTAGCATTAATGTTTATTCCAATCTGAATTGAAGATTATATGATGATCAAAAAGTTTGGTTCAATTGAAAAAGGTGAGATTGATAAGATTAACAGAATGGCAATTGTGACCAACAAAACTTTAAAAGAAGCATTATTAGCTCAGATTAAAAATGAGAAACGCACCATTCTAAATGAAGAAGAAAAAAAGATCTTAAAAATCAATAATCTAGAAGAAAGTAATCTAACTTTTATTCCATTTAGATATTAGTTGATTAACAAAATCATTGCTTTTTATAAAAACTTGTTAAGTTGTTATTTTGTTTGTTTAATCTGTTAAAAAAGATTATTTTTTAAACACCAATAACTTATTATTGAATTCTTTGTGGATCAATAATAAGTTATTTTAATCAACAATGTATTTTAAAACATCTTGTTTAGTTCATCCTTGATTTGAATCGAAGTTAATTTTAATTCCCAGTTTATTAATATCTATACCTAACTCAAAATTAAAGTTAGTATAAGTAAATAAATTATTATGATCAACACTAACTACAGTAGGACAAAATTTTAAAGCATTTTTATCAAATAATCAGATATGATCTGATTTATAATCCAATTTCATTAATGTAATTCCGTCTAATTTTGTTGAAGTTAAATCTAAATAATCAATTAGATTTTTTTTAGCTAATTTAAGAGCTAGTTTATCTGGAATGATCATTACTAAATCCTTTTTTTGAATCGGTTTAGAATTAAGAACTAAATCATTGATCCATTTTGATCTATCTAGATAACCGATATTAAACTTATGAGTTTTATTCTTAGATAAAACATCAACAAAATTATTAATCGTTTTTTTAAATTCACTAAATTTATTAATATTAGCTTTTAGTGTTATTTGATTAGATAAAACCTTTTTAGCAAATATCTTATTCATTTGAGCTTGCAAACTGACAGTTTTGTTATCTAAACGATCATTGAAATCACTTAAATCACTTTTGAGTTCGTTTAATGATTTATCTCCAAAAATATCTTCTAAAAAAGCGTTTTGTGTTTTGATGTATTCTTCATAGAAAGAAAAAAGTACATATTCATAAAATTCTTTGACTGCTTTTTTAGTTTTTATTTCAGTCATTAAAACATTAGCATCAAATTTATTAATTAAAGAAAACTTAAAATCAGCAACAACAATTCCTTTGCAAGATTTAGCTTTTTGCATTGTTGCATTTTTGTATGCTTGTATTAATTTTTGGTTATTAAAAACACCAGGACATTTTAAATTATTAGCATAATAACTAAGCGGTTTGATTAAAAAAATACCAATATTTTCAGGTGTTTGTTTAAGCTGTTTGTATATATCAACAATAGATAGTGCGCTAAGTTCTGAAATTGTTTTAGCAGACAATAATTGTCTGATACTTGTTTTTTCTAGAAGTTTTTTAATTTCTTCTTTTTGATCTTTTTTAGTAATTAGTCCTTGTTTTTTAATAATCATTTAATGTTTGCTTCTTTATTTAATTTATTGATTATATTAATCTTATTATTTATCAATAATAAAAACCTAAATAAAGACGATTAGTAGTTGTGAAATTGGTTTTTAAAAAAGAATTGATTTAACAAAATCTATAGTTTTATAGTTTATTCTTAACTAACTATTGATAAGAATATTTATTTTAATATCCTTATTATTGAGATTCATTAATAAAAACAACTAACTAAAATTATTAATTAAGCGAACAATTATCAATATGGAAATGAATGACAATAAACAATCATTAGATTTAGAAGAGAATAATAATACCGACGATGATCAAAAATGAATTAATTCTTCTAATGAAGCTTTGGGCGAAGAAATTGAATATTGAAAAAATCAATTTAAAGACAAAATTATTTTAGTTGATTATGAGATAAAATATCAACAAGTTTTCTTTGATTTTTTTAAAGAACATTTTAATGATTTAAAGCTTAAAAAATTAAT
This sequence comes from Mycoplasma sp. E35C, assembly GCF_019873825.1. NCBI lineage: Bacteria > Bacillati > Mycoplasmatota > Mollicutes > Mycoplasmatales > Mycoplasmataceae > Mycoplasma > Mycoplasma sp. E35C. The sequence goes on from NZ_CP068418.1 coordinate 431,778, forward strand.
TGGTTTTGATTTTTTACAAAAAATAAAGCAGATTCGTGAATATGATTATAAAAATGATGAAGTACAAGAATTAATTTTAGAAGAAAAAGAAGAAAAAACTTATTCAAGATACGATCTTGTCAAAACACTGATAGAACAAAAAAGTGTGGACATTGTGTTGGCTGCACCTCCTTTTTTGAGTAAAGAAAAACAACAAACATTCAAAGAGTTTTGCGATTATCTTATCAAACATAATAAAAAATTCTTATTTGCTAATTTTGATTATGCATTTCAATGAATTAATGATTTTATTGTCGATAACAAGATCAGAATTGGGTTTAATGTTGCCAGTGGTTTTAAAGATCGATACTTTGGAAAAGGTGAAAACAGTACATGAAACAAATTATTTTATACCAATTTGGATTATGAAAAAACTGTTGAAACCAATCTTGAGACTAAAAGTATAATTTGAACTAAAGAAGATTTTAATGAACATCCTAAAGTTTTTATAAAAAATAAAAACAAAGAATTTTTGATATTTTTTCAAAGTGATAATCCAAAGAAAAAAGAATTGAAAGCAATTACTTCTAGAAATATAACTTGAAAAGATATTCCTACAGATTATTATGACGAGGTTATTTGTCACCGAGGATTGATGCAATGTTTAACATCAAATAATTTTATATATGAAGGTTATTGTTTATCTAGCGATTTAGAATTTGTTGATCGTTATAAAGAAAAGTTTTCAAAACTTTTACCTAATTCTAATAAAGAACCAATTCCATATGTGATTGTTAGAAGAAAGAAACCTTCTTTTGTTGATAAAAAAGTTAGCGAACCGATTATTGGTTATAACCAAATCTTTTATGGCGTTCCTGGTTGTGGTAAAAGTTATAAGATTTCTGAAAAAATAAAAAAAGAAGGTGCAAAATATTTTAGAACAGTCTTTCATCCAGATTATTCTAATGCTGATTTTGTTGGACAAATCATTCCTAAAATAAATGATGATCTAAGTGTTAGTTACTCATTTAACCCAGGCCCGTTTAGTTTAGCTTTACAAGAAGCTTATAATAATTTAAATGAACCAGTATATTTAATTATCGAAGAAATTAATCGTGGTAATGCAGCAAGCATTTTTGGAGAATTATTCCAGTTATTAGACCGTGATGAAAATGGTTGTAGTCAATACGGAATTAACCATGTTAATTTAATGGACTTTTTAATTAAAAACAACGGTAAAAAAGAACAAAACATTAATGCTTTAAAATTGTTAAATCAGAATAATTTTAGTTCTGAAAACGATCATGAAAATTATCAAATTTATATTCCTAGCAATTTGATAATTTTAGCAACAATGAACACAAGCGATCAGAACGTCTTTGTTTTAGATACAGCATTTAAAAGAAGATGAGAATTTGTTTCAATTTCAAATGAATTTAGCGAACAAGAAGAACATCAAAACTATTTCATACCAGGAACAAGATTAACTTGGAAAAAGTTTTTAAACAAAATTAATAACGAAATTCTTGACACTAAAAGATCGTTCTCAACCCTTGAAGACAAACGCTTAGGTAAGTATTTTGTTAGTAAAAAATTCTTAATTAATCCAAATGATAATAACCAAATTAATAACAACGAAATAAAAAATAAGTTTGCTCAAAAAGTCTTTGAATATTTATGAAACGATGTCTTTAAATTTGAACGCAAAAAAGTGTTTAAGGAATCATATTTTGATGATCAAAATATGAAACAAGAGATTAAAACATCAGAAGATTTGATTAATGCTTTTGTTCAAGGTTATGAAATATTTGATGAATCCGTTGATATCAAATTCTTTAAGAAAGATGAAATTAATCAACAACAATAAGAAATACTATTAAGCATAACTACATAGCGTTTAAGTTAATATTTGAATTAGGAATATTAAGCATAACTAAAGTAATCATTCAATATTTTTATTGTTTATTTTTCTTGTTAATTTAGATATAAAATTAAAATGGTGTTTTTATTAAAACAAACGATAAAGCATTTATTAAATAAAGATATTTGACAATGAGCGAAAATAACAAAACAGAAACTAATACTAGTAAAAATATGAATAAAACTTTAATACCAAATTCTCTTAAAGAATTAAAAAAAGCCATTTATGATTACAAATCACAATTTGAAAATAAAGTTATTCTTTGTGATTATGAAGAATTTTTACAACCAGTTTTCTTTAATTTTTTTAAAGAAAATTTTAAAGATTTAAAGATTAAAAAACTTATTGGTTTTAATTTAATGGATGAAAATAAGCAACCTATTAAGTATATTTTTGAAAACAATGATATAGTTAAAGAAAAACTTGATGGAACTAGTGGTTGGAACAACAAACTTTTTAATGATATTTTAGTTAAGGAAAACGTTGATATCGTTCTTGCTTCACCTCCTTTTGGTAGTGATGAAACGAAAAAAGCGGAGTTTAAAAAAAACTTAGAAGAACTTATAAAAGAAAATAGAAAGTTTTTATTGGTAACTTTTAATTATGCGATTAGATATATTAATGAATTAATTATTCAAGATAAAGTTCGTATTGGTTTGCGATCAAGCTCTTTTTTTAGAAATCGTTATTTTATAAAAGGTGATAATAGCGGTTGAAATAGGTTCTTTTATACAAATCTAGAATATGAATTTGTTGATCAAAAAAATGATGAAAAATACATAAAATGATCCAATAAAGATTATCAAGAGCACCCTAAAGTATTTTTTAAAAACGAAGAATTATTGCTTTTTACTTCAAATAATAGAAAGAAAATTAAAGCAAAAATAGCAAGAAATTTAAGTTGAAATAACATTCCGTCTGACTATTACGATAAAGTTGTTTGTGAAGTAGGTTTTGCACGACATTTAGCGCAGAAAGGATTTAAATATTTAGGTTCATGTGAAGCTAAGGATTTGGTTTTAAACAATGACACACAAGAAAAATATCCAAAAATTTTATCTAACGATAAAAGAACTACATACATCATTGTTCAAAGAAATAAACCCTTAAACGAAACTAAGAAATCTATTAAGGGATACAACGCAATATTTTATGGACTACCTGGTTGTGGTAAAAGTTATAAGATTTCTGAAGAAATAAAAAAAGAAGGTGCAAAATATTTCAGAACAGTCTTTCATCCAGATTATTCTAATGCTGATTTTGTTGGACAAATCATTCCTAAAATAAATGATGATCTAAGTGTTAGTTACTCATTTAACCCAGGGCCGTTTAGTTTAGCTTTACAAGAAGCTTATAATAATTTAAATGAACCAGTGTATTTAATTATCGAAGAAATTAATCGTGGTAATGGAGCAAGCATTTTTGGAGAATTATTCCAGTTATTAGACCGTGATGAAAATGGTTGTAGTCAATACGGAATTAACCATGTTAATTTAATGGACTTTTTAATTAAAAACAACGGTAAAAAAGAACAAAATATTAATGCTTTAAAATTGTTAAATCAAAATAATTTTAGTTCTGAAAATGATCATGAAAATTATCAAATTTATATACCTAGTAATTTGATAATTTTAGCAACAATGAACACAAGCGATCAGAATGTTTTTGTTTTAGATACAGCATTCAAAAGAAGATGAGAATTTGTTTTGATTTCAAATGAATTTAGCGATCAAGAACAACATCAAAACTATTTCATACCAGGAACATCATTAACTTGGAAAAAGTTTTTAAACAAAATTAATAACGAAATTCTTGACACTAAAAGATCATTCTCAACCCTTGAAGATAAACGCTTAGGTAAGTATTTTGTTAGTAAAAAATTCTTAATCAACCCAAATGATAATAGCCAAATTGATGACAACGAAATAAAAAATAAGTTTGCTCAAAAAGTGTTTGAATATTTATGAAACGATGTCTTTAAATTTGAACGCAAAAAAGTGTTTAAGGAATCATATTTTGATGATCAAAATATGAAACAAGAAATCAAAACATCAGAAGATTTGATTAATGCTTTTGTTCAAGGTTATGAAATATTTAATGAGTTTGTTGATATCAAATTCTTTGATGAAAAACAAACCAATCAAGAATAATTAATATTATTTGTTCTAATGAGAAAAATCGATGACATTAAATACAAATGATCTGATAAACATAATGAGATTATTTGTATGCCAAGCAGCGCTAATGAAAAAAGTGATAAACGTTTTGTTGGCATTAAGGTTGAAAAAAGTGATGAAAATAATAAGAAAAGAATTGTTAAATTCTTTTATCCAGAAGCATATAAATTAAGTATTGAAGATGATTATGAAAATGATGATTTAGTTGAAATTAATGATGATAAGAAAGATTTAATTCTTAATGATATTCAATTGATCTTAGAATCAATTTATTTGCTATCAAAACATGCGTCTGAAAACGATGAACAAGACGAAGAATTAGATCACAATTTGCCACTTAAAGCAATGGAGTATATTATTAATGACTATTTAATTAACAAAAGATACATTAATAATCAAAAAGAATATAAGGTTGGAATTTATGACAAGATCAACTGAAAAAGAACATTACAAAACCAACCATTTATTTCTAATACCAACATCATTTATCCTTATTTTGTTTCAGAAATTAAAACCCATAAAGATAATTTAATTACAGAAATCTATATGTATTGCGTTAAGCAATCATTTGATTATTTTGGTTGATTTTATGATCTTCAATTTGATGAAACAATTGATTATAATCAATTGTTTAATCCTGATAAATATCTAGCAGCCATTGATTCTGAATTACATAAAACATTCATTGAACAATCCCAAGAGCGATTAGTTAATATGAGAAATATTATTAGCTTTTTTGCTCGTAAAAAAGCTAATAATCAAAACCTTGGTTATGGAATTGATAAATATGAATTAGTCTTTGAAAAAATGCTTGATAAGTTGTTTAGTAATGTTACTGATAAAAGCATTTTTTATCCTCAGGGGTATTGAAAAATTGATGATAAAAATGAATTAAAAACTCCTTTACGACCAGATTGTATTATGGTTGATAATAATGATCTTTATATTATTGATGCCAAATATTATCGCTATGGTATTAGCAAAAACCCAAATGATTTACCAGATAGTAGTAATATGGCTAAACAGATAATTTATGGTCAATATAACTATTTTAGAAATATTTACAACCATGTTTATAACATCTTTATTTTGCCTTATAAAAAGCAAAATAAAGATGATCAAACCCTGAAATATTTTGGTTATGCCAGTCTTAATTGAAATTATGAAAATTTAGATCATCAAAAGATCAGAGGTCTTTTTATTGATCTTAACTTCTTAGTTAATAATTGGTTTAAAAACAACCACGAAATTAAAGAAGAATTTAAAAAAATAATCAAGAATCATTAATAAAAAATTACTATCCAAAATGGATAGTAATGATTTGTTAAAAAATAGAATTAAAACTTAATTAGAAAGTATGAATTGATTTAATTCTTTTTCATTTCCAGGAAACATGTCATATACTATTTCTTCTTTGTTTCCAATTATCGCATCTGAAATTTTAAAAGATATAAATTCAATTCTTATTCTAATCGACTTCATAAACATAGGATATATTAAATTAGGACCTACAGCAAAGATTATTAACATAATAATGCTCATTCCTGTAAGTGCTTTGTCGTATGTTTTGAAATAAAATCATGATCATTTAATTATGATGCTTAATAAAATGATTGGGGTTATATAACTAATAATTGATAAAGCCGCACCAACACCAATAATTGCGTTATTTTTCGAAATAAATCCATATATTAATAAACCTATTCCTATTATTAGTGATAATAGTGTTCCTCAAATGATTTTAGCGAATAAACTGTATTTATCTATTAAGCGTTCAATTTTTGTTTCTTGTTCAACTCAGAACGGAGTATTTCCTTTTACTACTTTCATATATTTTATTTAGTTTTTATCAATCAATTAAAGCTTGTTAATTTTTGTGTGATGATTTTAATATCGTTTTTTTAAGAAATAATATTAGCGATTTTTTATAAACACAAAACTAAATTAATGAAACCAAAAAAAAAAAAAAAACAAGACTATAGCAAAAATGATGATTGATAATCATTAATTTAAATAACAATATATTTGTTAATAAAAAATTACTATCCAAAATGGATAGTAATTTTAAAATCATTCTTTTAGATATATTAATACTGCTGAGAATAAAGGGTTGAAATTAACATATCAATTTCTTGCCATTTATCAGGGAATAAATCTGGAACTTGCATTTCATCTTTGTTTCTGTCCATAACTAAATTTAAGAGTTCAATTATGAAAAGAATTCTTATTTTAACAGCATTAATAAAGAAGAATAAAGCCATGAAGTAGAAAAGAAATGTGAATGGAGTTACGATAATTGCAAAGTATATCATCTTTCTATCGTACTTTTTGAAATACCATCACAATCATTTATATGTAATAATGGTTGAAGCAATATTAAATATAAGCGATAAAGCTATAAAAACTATAAAGTATATATAACCATTTTGGCTAAATAATCCAATGAATAAACCAATACCAATTGCAATTAAGATAATAGGTATAACTTGTATTCAAAACATTTTTGTTAGCTTATGGAATATTTTTTTTAGATTATTTTGATCGTTAAATCATTCTGGCTGGCTGCCTTTAATTATTTTATTTTTCATAATATAGATTAACGTGCTGCTTGTTTTTCATCATTAGCTAACTTATGAACTTTTTGCATTCAAGGAAAATTGCGAGACATACGAATAACTTTAATGTTATTTTTATATTTAACTTTTTCTAACGCCTTTAACATAGACGAAATTGGTTGAGTTATTCTTCTTTGCCCTATATTTATTCCGTGTAATAATAAATTGGTTTCTTGTACGATTTCTTGATTATCTGCAAAAATGTAAATTTTGTTATTTCTTAATTCTCTATATTCTTTGGTTTGATTAAATGCTGAATTTAAAAGCTTTAATGATATTTTAAAAGCAAAAGCTTCGCTAGCAATTCCTCCTAAATTAGAATTGGTGTAATGACCGTTATCGAATCAATCAGATCATTCTACTGGATCATTTGCTTCCCATTCTTCATTAGTTAAATAAGCTATTGCTGCTCCTGCCATTATTTCATCACCGTTAGAATAAGCTCCATCGATGAAAACGAATATATCACTTGCTTTACAAGTTTTTAAAAAGCTATCTCATTGGTTATTGTTAGTAATTTGCTCTCTAGCAACTTTGTTAAGAATTTCTTCTTTTTTCATAGATGATTATTTTTAGAATTATTTTTTAAAAAAATTAATGGTTAACAATCACAAACGGAATAAATTGTTCACGTTTGAAAAATAAAATCTTAATTTTATGTTTTTTAAGTAAATAAATATACAAAATCATCGAAGGAATAAAGTCCAACAACATTCCACAACCAAACATAATACTGATATTTAATAACGACGGAACAAACACACCTGTTGTGTATAAAATAAACATCATACCGTAATATCCGATATCAATACAAAGTGATTGGAATAACATGTAATTTGTTTTACCTAAACCATAAAAAGTACTATCAAAGATAGTAGTATTAAACATGAAAGTGATATAAAACCCAGTTTGAATTAAAACAATATAAAACACTGTTTCATAACTATCAACATTATAAACATACTTTAACAAGGGTTTTCATACAGGTATGAAAACTAGTCATAATGCAACAAAAATACTAATTAAAATTAGATAACTAAATGTTTTTTCTTTTATTGCAATTCTTGCTTGATTAGCTACGTCTTTTTTAATGACATCAGCCAGAGCTAATGTTGGTAATAATAATAAATCTCAAATAAAACTATTAGCAATTCAATAATTACCTTGTTGGGCAACTAAATTAATCATTCTAATAATCATTAATGAGAAAACTAAATTTCTTATTAATGATTCGATTCCTGAAAAAGAACCTACTTTAAATCATGATAATAATCATCTAAAAGTTAGTTTTTGAGGTTTAAAGAAGTCAAAAGTAATCTTGTTAATTAAAAACAAGGATATGACAACGATAATTGTGTTTACAATGATGTTTGTAATTGGTATTCCGATCACACCAATATTTAATGAAAAATTTAATTGGCTGACTAAAAATACATCAAATGTTATTGATAAACCTGACTGAATAAGCAGTATGAGGTAAATATATTTATCTTTTTCAAATAAATTAAACACTAAAACTATAAATCTTCATATAGTTAAGAATAATGCTGATATAGTTTCTAATCTTACATATGTTACAGTTTGGTCAATTAATTCTAAATTTTGACCCATCAAAACAACAAGTTGTTTTGCAAAAATAATAACTATAATAGCTATTAAAATATATGTTAAGCTAATGGTAATTAAGCTTGTTTTAATTCGATTAGAAAGCGTTTTGTTATCTGAATTTTGTTCTAGTGTTAAATTATTTTGTTTAAGATTTGCTTTTCCTAATAAAAAGAAAAGTGGCAAAATTAAACCTTCTTGAATAACTTCATAAATTAGATTAATCCATGAAAGTTGTGATGCAATGTTTATATTATTAGCATCAGGAAAACTTCCTAATATATGAATTCTTATAACTTTATAGATGCTAGGTATGAATAAGGTTAAAAAGATAGCAAAAAACATTTTGTAGTCAATTTCGCGAAAAATTGTTTTTAAACTAGTTCTGACCATAAATTATCAATCCTTGTTTTGTGATTATCAATTCATGTATATAAATAATCGACTCAGTCTTTTGTTTTCTGATATCACTTATTGTTTTTGTTTAGCGAAGCGTTAATTTTATCTATTCTGTAAATAAATTTATCTGATAGATTTTTAGCTATTTCGCTATCGTTATAAGTTTTTAAACCTATTTTCAACTCTTGGAAAATTTTATCTACTGGCTTAGATGGATCGCCAATATTTATTCATAAAATTAAGATATAACAAACATCTAGTCAATTATGATCAATAGAAACACTATCCCAATCAATAATTCCGTTTATTTTACTTAGGTTGTTATCAAAAACTACATTTAATGGCGAAATATCATTATGACAAATCACCTTATTGGATTGAGTGTATTTTTTTGATAATGTATGAAATTCCTTTGTGATATTAAGAATTTCTATTAAGTGTTTTTGATCAGTAAAACCAACTTCATCAAAGCAATATCCATCTATATAACTAAAAATATTGCGATGCTTGCTATCAATTCCAAGGAATTTTGGAGCATACTTAAAATTTTGTTTTTCAAAAAAGTTTAAAACATCATAAACTAATTCATCGTTGTGATGTTTTGGTCTTCTTACAGTGTCATTTATTCTTATGACATCTGGGTGTGTCCTACCTCCTTTTAATTTAATTTCAATTTTCATATTAAAAACATTAATGTTGTTAATACAAATTAATGAAAACAAAAAAAAAAAAAAAGCAACCCCCAAAATTCAAAGAAGATTGAGGGTTGCTAAATTTAATAGTTAAATTTAAATATTAGAAGAATTATCTAAAACACTATCACTACAATAAAACTGATATTCACTAATCATTAAAAATATGTTAGGATTTTTATGAATTTATTTTTGATGGAAATAAATTCAAAACATTAGACTCCTTTTTTATCTATAAATTTATTATTTAAAATTAGAGTTTCTTTTATCGTCATTTTCTTTGTTTTCTTATAAGTTTTTTCCTTTTTTACTGACTAAGTAATAGGTTGGAATTTTTGATTTTTTTCATGTAGGTAATATCTATTATCAAAAATAACATGAAGTTATTCTTGATAATTAAGACATATCTAAATGCATAATTATTATTTATTTTTGCATTAGTTAGAGACATTTATTATTTTTATAAAATAGCTTTATTATGATCTTTGTTTGTAGGGGATTCAAAGATATAATAAAGAAGAAATATGAGCTCATAATAAACAAAACAAACACAGCCATTAGATGGTATGGGCTGTGTTTTTTTTATTATTAAAACGATTTAAACCAATTAAATTAATTTTGTATATCAGAACTTTAATAAAAATAGATAAAAAAATTAAAAACTTGTGCGATATTAAGTGTTAAAAATCATAAATTTAATTAAGAATTTCTGATATTAATTTTTATTTTTTAATCTAATTAAAAATAGATGTAAAAAGAAAGAAGGGTCTTCTATCAACTTCAAAAAAACTGTTTATGAAATCTTAAAAACATCTTGTCATAACGAACAAAATTTAAAGTTGTTTAAATCAAAATTGCGTGTTTTGTTTATGAAGGTTTTATTTAAAGCTGAAACCAACATACCAAGTGCATTTACTGATCGTTTTAATATCATGATGGAAATTTTTGATGGTTATGAAGATGTTGCTAAGAAATTTGTTAAAGAATTTGATGCTGATGTATTTAGTCAGTTTGTGGCCGAAGGAATGGCATCAATTCAAGATTTTCAATTTGATGATTTTCAAACTTTCTGTTCTAAGAATGGCAAGTTTGTGATGGTATTGTTGTATTTATTAAAAGAGATTGTTGATAGTTCTTGATTTTCTTTTAAAAACGTTTGATTAACTGAAAAATTCAAAGAATGTTATGTAGATGAATTAAAAGCAAGCAAAATTAATTTATATAAAAAGATAAATGGATTTAAATCAGTTTATATCTTTGATGAACTGATATTTTTGATGAATTATCTAGACAATATAAAACTTGAAAAACAAGAAAAAACCATAAACCCTGATGATGAAAATAAGATATTAGAATATCGTAGAGCGAGTTTAGATTTAATTTCATTTATGAAATTTAAAAAGCCAAAAGAATTATTAAATAAAGGAAATTTACTTTATTGTTTAAATCGCAAACGCTTTATTTTAAATGTTATTCCAGCTCTTTATGAATATGGGCTAGAATGATTAGAAACAAATAAATACAAATTTAGCGATAAATGTTCTTTTGAATCATTCACTCAATTAGATGCTAAAACCCAAAAAGAACTGACCTTATATCCTGGTCTAAAAATGATGAAAGACTTGTTTATAGACAATGAATTTATTAAAAATGATAATTTTTTAAACAAGCATTGTTTTGAAAATAACTGCAATTATGACAAGTTAATTATGGAATTTTATGATGTTGCTAATGGTGCTAGAAAAAGATTTATTGATAAAAATGTAGATTAAACTTTTTTTAAATAAATTAGTTAAATTTACCGAATATTTTGATTATTTTTGAATAAATTATTTTGCTTAAAAATAATCAAGATAAATATAAATGGCATTTGTTAATTAATGATTTAATTCAATAAAAAATAAGAAATTTATTGAATAATTTGGTTTTTAATAAAAACAAATATTTTAATTAAAACCCCAAATAAAAAAAAAAAAAAAAACTATATTAAAAGTGTCAAATAATAAATTCATGAAGAAAAAAATTTTACATAAATTAATCACCACATTTTCATTTGTTAGCTTTTCTTCATTAGTGCTGTCTTCTTGTGTTAATGTGGAATCTATTAAAGCTGGAACAGAACCTCCAAGCGATACCGATAAAAACAAAGGAGGTGGTGATAATGTTAATAAACCAATCAATGGTTCTCCTAATGATCAAACACCGCCAGCTGATAAAACAGGTCCAGTAACTGATTTTGAATTAGGTGATCAACCACATGATTTTGATAGAGAAATAGAAGAAGTTCAAACGTATTTAGATTCTTTAAATGAAGAGTCGTTTAAATTAGTTCAATCTAAAGATAATGATCAAGAATTAGATAAATCTCAAACAGATGTTGATCAAGTTACAAGTGAAAACTTTAAATTAGTTAATGCTAGTTCTAATAGTCCAGAAGGTTGAAAATCAAGCTATGCTCTGACAACAAGTCAACAAAATGCAACAGTTACATTAACTGTTAGCCTTCAGAAAGAATCAGTAACATTACAATCACAAAGAATTACTTTTAGCGGATTTAAACAAATTAGCCAGACAATTTCAAGTAGTTTGATTACTGATGTAAAAGTTGGTGAGAAAGATCATCAAACTGATCAAAAAGCATTAGACTTAGGAAGTGCTGAATTTAAAACTCTTGTTGATTTGAATAAACAAGAATCATCAAGTCCTAACGCAACAACATTAGGATTAACCGAAGGATTACTTAAATCATTTAATGATAACGGTGTTAATAAAGATAAAATCCAATCAGTTTTAAGCTCAAGTCCAAAAGCTCAAAAAGAAAATTTCTACATCATAGGTAAAGCTAAAGTAGAAAACGCATGAAAAAATGAAGGCGATTTCCATGTTAATTTCTACCTAACACCAAAAGAAAATGAAAAGCTTTATTTAGGAATAAAGAATACAGACCTTAAATTAGAAATTCCAGGAATTTTAATTAAAGACATTATTCCTGATGATTTAGAACTTACAATTAGTAAATTAAAAGATAATATTGCTCAATTTGATGCTAGCCAACAATCAAATCTAGAAGCGTATAAAAACCTTATTAATTCTGAAGCTGATAGTTCAAAATATCGATTTAATGAATCTACTCAAAGATTAACATTTACAACCGATGCTGGATCTACATTTAGAATTAACCCACTTCAAATTCCTTATATTGAACAAAAAAATAATCACAAAATTTTATTCAAAGTTAGATATATCTTTGATGGTCAAAAAGTTAATTACGACTTCTGAAGAACAAAAGTTAGATACAAGAAAATAGTAAGAGATAATAACTTAACTTCAGAAGCAATATCAAGTTCAGAATTAAATAACAACGATAATTTAATGAATTTCTATAACAATAACACGAATGGTAACGTGGATACTGATAGTAAATTCTTCTGAACTGGAACCTACTATTCAATTACTGACAATAATGTGGATAGCACAGATACTGAAATCTGAGGTGACCAAAATAAAGATAATGGTGATGGTGTTTATCAAATGGTTAACTGAAAAGCTAATTCAAACAGCAACAACCGTGATGAATTAATGGACTCAAATAAAGATGAGGCATCAAACTACATTCTATACACAAGAATTGGGTATAACAAAGAAAATGCTGACTCATTTGCACACTACTGACCAAAAACACTAACAATTCTTCACATTAATAACAAAAAATAAACTAGATTAAATTCCAAACTTAAATAAAAATATAAGGACCATTAAGGTCCTTATTTTTTGCATATAATCTTCTATAAAATAAAAAAATCTTACCCAATTGCAATGGGTAAGATCATATAAAAAATCTCTAAATTATTAATGGTGCCGAATACGAGAATTGAACTTGTCTCTGATGCTTACCATGCATCTGTTTTACCACTAAACTAATTCGGCATAACTAAATAATTATACCTAAATAAAACTAATAACGACTTACAATCTTACGTTATTAAATACCAAATAATCTTGTTCAATGATATTTTGCTTATGAGTTGAAAGATCTGATTGATCCATAATTTTATTTTTAAGCTCGCTATCAATCAAATCTGAGATTTGGTAATGTTCTCTATTTAAAATGCTTAAAACCCTCTCAGAGCCCTTCCCTGTCGCTTTAGGAGTGTATTTTAAGATAGTTCTTGATTGTCAATCAGAATTTTCTGATTTTAATTCATCAAGTGAACTGTATTTCTTGCTTTTAAAGTTGGAAATATCAAAGTTGGAATAGATCTTAGCAACCAAATGGTTATCTTGATTAAGATAAACTGGAAAAAACTGAATGTTGGTTATTGTGTAATTGATCGTAATTACAACTTTGCCATCTTTGGTTTCACCATTAATTGTATTTGTTCTTATCCCTGAATTTTGATCATTAAAATAAACTACACTATGAAAAGTTGAATATCCTAATAGTGTGCTGATGGCTGAAAAAGGATTTTGGGATTTGTATTTATTTTCAAAATAATCAGCATATGGTTTTAATGTTTTATTGTTATCAAAGTATTGATTAGTTATTACTTTAGCTTGTTCAAAGGTTGTTATTTGATTGGTATCTGGTTTTGAGTTTGAACATGCTGATAAGACGGTTGGAATTAAAAATAATCCTGATAAGTTTAAAGCAATAACTTTAAAGCTAAATCGTTTTTTTGATAACTTCATTTGTTAATTTTTATTGATTATTTGCTTAATTATAAAACATAAGAATTTATAAAAAATTAATTAGAAACCACTATTAAAAATAATAGTTTTTACTTCCTTATTATATAAAGAGAGGATTTTAGCTAGTTTTAAATAGATATTTTTTAAGCACTTTTTTAATTCAACACACTTGCTTTTTTTGTTTAGAAACAAAAAATCAAAGCGATTAAACCATAAATCTAATAAGTTTTATTCTGATGAGTAAAAAAGTTTAAAAATCTTAATAATATAAATAATATTATTAACAAAAATTGTGGTTTTAAAACTGTTGAAAACAAGCTTTTAGCTCATTAAAATATTTGTAATTAGCATTCGAATTATGAAACTAAAACGCATCAATAAAAAAACTTTTTTAACCACATTAACAACATTACCATTACTTAGTCTTGGTGGTGTAGCATTAAGTGGTGTTACTTCTTGAAATAACGATCAATCAAGCTTTATTTTAAGCAATCATGAAGCTAGTGCTGTTAGTAATACTGATAAAAAAGTCTTAAAGAAATGAGATAACAATCTAGAAAAATACAGCAAAATTGATAATGATAGAACTTTATTTTTAGGTAAAAACTTCCTAAGATTAAACAATAGCGTTGTATTTGATACTAACCAAAAGAAATTGGTGCAAAAAACAACAATTGGTGTTTATGATGAACTAAACAACCAATTACAAGCTATCGAATTATCAAACGATTACAAACAACTATATTTTATTGATGATAATGATCCTTCTAAGGGTTTTGTAGTTTCAGATGATCAAAATAATGCTATTTACTACCCAATTGATATCAACGCTGGATTAATTGATAAAAACAATGCGTGATCAGTAAAAACTGCAGAAGCTGCAATCAATGTTGCTGCTTACCAAACAACACTTAGTGATGATGATAACAACTTATTAAATAAAGCTCGTATTGTTAGCTTTTCAGTAGTTAATAACAAATTAAAAGTTGTTGTTTATAACCAAAATGGTAGCTTTGAAGTTGAAAACATTCCAGACATCAACAAAGCATTTAAAAAAGTTAAGGTTGTTAAATCATTCTCAATTAATGGTGCGTTGTTTGCTGGATTAAACTTCTTTGATGAAGATAATCACTTAATTGGATCACAAATCATTAATATTAAAAATGGTTTCTATATTAATGGTGGTGCTAGTTTTGATATCAACCGTCAAATCAATGCGATGGTTTATGATGCAGAACACAATGCAATCTATGTTCAATATCACTTCATAAATGAAAACACAACAAGAATGTGATATTACTCAATTTCACCAACTGATCAGTTTGGTCAAATTGGCACAATTCCTAATGAAAATTATTTTTCAGACCTAATTTATATTAAAGGTGAAGGGATTGTTGGTGTTAATAAACAAAAAAGTAATTTAACTTTATACCCATTCCAAAAAGATCGCATTTTAGCTGCTCCAACATTTAAAGATGTTGCTTCAAGTTATACTAATGACTTCTTTAAGATTAATTCAGATAAAGTAACTAACATTATCTTTGATCAAAAAAACCAAAAGTTTAATGTCTTTTATAATGACAATATTTATACTGATGGTTTAGTTTCATTTAGTCTTAATGATTTCAAAAACAAATCAGATGTTTATCAATCAATTGTTCCTGTTTATGTTGATGAAGTTAAATTAATTGATGAAATGAACAAAGCTAGCTGACAACAAAGCTTTGCTTCAATCTATGCTAAAAATAATTTCAATGATGACTTTAAGAGTTTTTTAGTAATTCCTGAATTTTATAAAAATCTAGAAACTCAATCAAAATTAGCACAAGATCATAATTGAAACTTATCATACCAAGCTGATGAAAATGAAGGTTTAATTAATTTAAAACTGAAATTAAAATACGAAGACAGAACATTAGATTTATTAGATCGTAATATTTTTGGTTTTGAAAATGTTAATGTTGATGACATTAAAATTAATTACAACAAACTATCACCATTACTAAATAAAACACCAACTGAAATCAAACACTTATTAAGTGAAGAAAGAACTAAAGAAGCAACCAAACAAGCAATTTTTGATCTATATGGATTTGATTTAAAATACAAACAATTACCATTTGATGTCAAAATTAAAGATAGTTCAGTATTAGGCGATATTAACTTCGAATTTAGTTTTTTAACGATTAAAAACAATAAGATTACTGCTAACTTTAAACAAAATGATTTAGTGCAAAAAGACGCATTAATTACAGCAAATTCAACAAATAATGATGGTTTATTAACCTTTAATAATAACTTCAAATTATCAGTTGAACGTTGATTTATTCCAGTAGTATTAATTGCTGTGATCTTGGGAATTTTATCAATTGCTGCAATCATCTATTTTGCAATCATTCAAAGAAAATATCCAAAACTATTCGCTAACTTAAAACACAAAATCATCGCTTTAAATCCAAGTGCTAACTACAATTCAAACAATCAAGATAATTATGTAGTTAGTGATCAACTAAAACAAAAGATTAAAAAAGATCTTGATTACAAACCAACCAAGGAGATTAAATTAAAAGCAAAACCAAAAAATAAACCCTTTGACAAATTAATCAATAACATTAAAATAAGTAGAGCAAAGAAAGATTTAGAAATCAATAAAACAAAAGAGATCTTAATCGAAGATAAGCACACAACATCAAACACATACAAAACAACAAACAAGGCGGCAACGATTGACATCTTCCATCAAAAGATGGCACGAGATGAATTGAGTTGAAACCCTGAAATTAAATTAACAAAACAAATTGCATAAACTAAAATATATATACTATGGCAAAGATTAAAACACTAACAGCTGCTGAATACATTAAAGAAATCGCAGACCAAACTGATTTAAACGTTCAAGACATTAGATTAGTTATTAATTCATTACAAAACGTTTTAGCTAAAGAATTAGCTACAACTGGTGAAGTAAGATTATTTGATATTGGTAAATTCAAAGTTAAAACAACTGCTGCAAGAACTGGAATTAATCCAAAAACTAAAGAAAAAATCCAAATTCCAGAAGGTAAGAAATTAAAAGTTACCATCTCAAAAATCCTAAACGATAAAGTTTTTGGTGAAAAATAATCAATCTTAATCTTTTATAATACTTTTAATGAGCTAATCATTAAAAGTATTTTGTTATTTATATAAGTAATTTATGGCATCTAACTACAATGAAGGTAATATAAAAGTTCTTAAAGGACTAGAACCAGTAAGAAAACGTCCAGGGATGTATATTGGTTCAACTGATATTAGAGGATTGCACCACTTAGTGTGGGAGTTGTTTGATAATGCCGTAGATGAAGCATTAAATGGCTCAGCTAACAAGATTGAAGTAATTCATAAAGCTGATGGATCGATTGTTGTATCTGACAATGGTCGGGGGATTCCTGTTGGTAAAAATCCAAGCACAAAATTATCAACAGTTGATACGGTTTATACAATATTGCATGCTGGTGGAAAATTTGATGATCAGGCTTATAAAGTATCAGGTGGTTTGCACGGAGTTGGGGCATCTGTAGTTAATGCTTTATCATCAAAATTAATTGTTGTTGTTCATCGTGATGGTGGCATGTATCAATCAATTTATGGCAATGGTGGTGAGATCATTCAACCATTAAAAAAGATTGAAAAATCAACCAAACACGGAACAACCGTGCAATTTTGACCAGACAAAACAATCTTTAAAAATACGCAATTTAATTCTTCAATTATTAAAGAACGATTGCACGAATCATCATTCTTATTCAAAGGTTTAAAGATTGTTTTTATTGATGAAAACAATCCAGAATTATCACAAACATTTATTGCCAAAGATGGAATTTTAGAATACATCACTTATATCAATGAAAATAAGAAGGTTATTTCTAAATTAGTGCCATTTAAGGGTGAATATGAACGCATTGAAGTTGATGGTTGTTTGCAATATACTGACAATGAATCTGAGATCATCGTATCATTTGCTAACTCAGTAAAAACCAATGAAGGTGGAAGTCATGAAAATGGTTTTAAACAAGCAATGATTGAAACGATTAATGATTATTCTAAGAAATACAAACTAATTAATCAAAAAGATAAGGGCTTTGATTGAAGTGATATCAAAGAAGGGCTTAATGTTGTTTTAAGTGTTAAGGTTCCTGAAAAAATTATTGCTTATGAAGGTCAAACTAAAAACAAATTATTTACCCAAGAAGCAAAGAATGCAGTTTATAAAATTCTAAGCCAGCAATTGTTTTATTTCTTAGAAGAAAATAAAGCTGACGCAAAGCAATTAATTGATCGTTTTAAATTAATTAAAGAAGCTAAAGAAGCAGCTAAAAAAGCCAAAGAAAATACCAAGAAATTAAAGAGTGCTAAAACTGAACGGGTGTTGTATGGAAAACTTACTCCAGCACAACAAAAAAAACCAGAATTAAATGAGATCTTTTTAGTCGAAGGTGACTCAGCGGGCGGGACTGCTAAATCTGGTCGTGACAAGCGTTTTCAGGCAATTTTACCACTGCGTGGTAAAGTGGTTAACGTAGAAAAATCACGCTTACAAGATTTATTAAAAAATGAAGAAATTTTATCAATTATTACCTGTTTAGGTTGTGGGATTGGTAATAACTTCAACATTAAAAATTTAAAGTATCACAAGATCATTATTATGACCGATGCTGATACTGATGGTGCGCATATTCAGGTTTTATTATTAACGTTCTTTTATCGTTATATGCGTGAATTGATCGAACAAGGAAAGGTTTATATTGCACTAGCTCCACTTTATAAAATAAGTGCAAAAAACTCATCAAAATCAGCATTTGCTTGGGATGATTACCAACTTAATGAATTCAAAGAAAAATTCGGTTCATCATACGAAGTGCAACGTTATAAAGGTTTGGGTGAAATGAATTCTGAACAGTTATGACAAACAACAATGGATCCAGCCAAACGCCAATTAATTCAAGTATCAATTGAAAATGCCGTTCAAGCTGAAAGAAAAGTAGCCATCTTAATGGGTGAAGACGCAGCGATTCGTAAGAATTGAATTAATGAAAATGTTGATTTTAGTGTGGAAGAATAATGGATAAAAAAAGAATATTTAAAAAAGATCTTGATGACATTATGTCATTGAGTTTTGGGCGATATGCTAAATACATCATTCAAGAACGTGCATTGCCTGATATCCGTGATGGTTTAAAGCCAGTGCAAAGAAGAGTATTATACGGGATGTATAATTTAGGTTTGTATTACAACAAACCCTACCGTAAAGCTGCTGCTACGGTTGGTGAAGTAATCGGGAAATTTCACCCACACGGTGATTCATCAATTTATGAAGCGCTTGTACGTATGACGCAAAGTTGAAAAAACAACATCCCTTTAATTGACATGCAAGGGAATAATGGTTCAATTGATGGTGATAATGCTGCTGCGATGCGTTATACCGAAGCGCGTTTGTCTCAATATGGGAACATCATGCTAGATAATATTCATAAAGACACTGTTGTTTTTATGAATAACTTTGATGATAGTGAAGTTGAACCAACTATTTTACCAAGCTTATTACCTAACTTATTAGTAAACGGATCAACCGGAATTGCTGCTGGGTATGCGACCAACATTCCGCCATTTAATTTAAAAGAATTGATTGATGTTATTATTTTAAGAATTGATTCACCTAACTGTAAGTTAGATTCAATTCTTAAAATTATGCCAGGACCAGATTTTCCTACTGGTGGAATTATTTTAGATGATGACGGGATTAGAAATGCTTATCTAACAGGTAAAGGTAAGATTGTTATTCGTGCTAATATTGTTACTGAAAACAATAATTTAATTATTACCGACATTCCATTTGAAACTAATAAATCAAATATTATTCGTGCGATTGAAGAAATTATTGAAGCTAATAAATTACCACAACTAATTGAAGTTCGTGATGAATCTGACCGTTTTGGTATTCGTATTTTACTTGAAACTAATACGAAGGATCAAAAAGTAATTGAAACGATTAAAAACTACTTATACAAATACACACAATTACAGATCAATTACAACTTTAACCATGTTGTTATTGATCATAAAAAACCAATTCAAATGTCAATTTTTAACTATCTAGATAGTTATTTAAATCACGCATATACTGTGTTGCGTAATGGTATTAATTTTGATCTTAAAAAAGATTTAAAACGTCTAGAAATCATTAATGGTTTAATTAAAGCTACAAGCATTATTGATCAAATCGTTGCCATCATTAAAAAATCAGTTGATAAACAAGATGCAATTAATAATTTAATGGCTAAATATGGTTTTAGTCACCTACAAGCTGATGCAATTGTTTCTTTACGACTTTATCGTTTAACTAATACGGATGTTGTTTTATTAAAAGAAGAAAAACAAAGTCTAGATGAAAGAATTAAAGCTCATAAGATTTTATTAAATGACCAAAATGCTTTAAACCAACATTTAAAAGAAATCTTGAGGGGTTATAAGAAGTTATTTAATACTAAACGTAGATCAGTAATTGGTGGTAATATTGAAAAAATTGTCATCGATGAAACTGAAATCATCGAGAAAAAACAACTTTATGTTGCATGTTCAACTGATGGCTTAATCAAGAGTTTAGCTTATGATAATTACAAAAACTTAAACCTAGCAACATTAAAGATTAAACAAGATGATAGCTTGGCTGATTTAATTAAAGTTAATTCACTAAACAAGATTGCTTTGATTACTAATTATGGTAATGTTGTTGTCATTAATGCGCACAAAATTAAAGAAGCAAAACCACGTGAAATTGGTATGGATATCAACGAATTAACGACAATTAAAGATAATGAAAAAATCGTTAAATTAATCGAAATAACCAACCAAAATCAACAAATTGTTTTATTGTCAAAACTAGGAATGATTAAGAAAATTTCTAGTGCTGATTTAAACCAAATTAAATCAACTAAACCAACTGTTTGTATGAGCTTAAAAGATGATGATGAATTAATTTCAGCCAACATCATCAACGATGTGAAATCTGAAATCGTTTTAGTTACTAAAAATGCTTATGTATTAAGATTCTTAATTGATGAAGTAAGCACAACTGGGCTTAAATCAATGGGAGTAAGAGCAATTAAATTAAAAAATGATGATTACTTAGTAAGTTTTGATGAAATCAAAACTTCAACTGATCAGTTGTTATTAATTAAAAATCGTCAATTAAAAAAACTTAAAGTTTCTTTAATTGAACCACAAGCAAGAGCCACTCAAGGTAAGAACTTAAATACAACTAAAAATAAACAACCACTAATTGGTGCTTATTTATTAAACCAAAATCAACTAAGTTTATATGGTCAAAATCTTGATCATGAACTTATCAATTTAGAATTAGATAAATTAGCTATGGGTAATTTATCTTCTGATTATGTTAATTTAAATCAAGAGTATAAATCCTTCTTTTTAAACCGATTAAATAATGAATAAGAAATGTCAGGGTTGTGGTAATTTTTTATCAGACAACATTAATGATTTAGGTTATTGTGTTGATCTAAATCGCTTTAATTTATGCAAACGTTGTTTTCAATTCAAGCACTATAAAAAAATTGATGATGTTAAAAGCGTTGTCAAGGCTGATATTGATCAATATTTAAATAGCCTAGATTTGTCCAAACACTGCGTTTTTTATCTCGTTGATCCGACTAATTTCATCTTTGATCTAACGATGATCAAAACCTTAAATAAGGCTGATAATTTTTATTTAATCTTCAATAAGATTGATTATTTGGCTAAAAAGAACAATCTAGATTTAATTAAAAACCAGTTATTATTAAACCTAAAAGACAATGACATTATCTTAAAACCTGAACAGGTTTTATTTAATTCGATTTATCTTTCTTATGATTTAAAAAAGATTGATTTTTTAATTAAAAAAGCTCATAAAAAACATAAAAAAACGATCTTTTTAGGTCAATCAAATGTTGGTAAATCTTCGTTAATTAATAAGATTTTAAAGCTAAATGATATTGATAAAAAACAATACTTAACAACATCACCATATTTAAATACAACATTGCAAATTAACCAAATTAAAAAGCGTGAGTTTTGCTTATTAGATACCCCTGGTTATTTGGATGAATCAAGTGGTTTATATCAATTAGATCCTAAACGCATTAAGCGTTTAGTATCACAACAATGAAAGAATCCTGTCACTTATCAAATTACATCTGATCAAGTATTTTATTGCGAAGATTTTATTAAACTTAAAGTTAAATTAGCACCAAACATTAATCGCACATCAATAACTTTTTATTGTCCAAGTGCTTTAAGAATTCACCGCACATCAATTAAAAATGAAAATATGATTGATCAAAAATTAAATCAAATTTTCACTGATCTAAAAGACTTTAATTACTTAACTAATGATAATCACAATCATTACGAATTAAATGAAACAAAAAACAATTTATTAATCAACGGTATTGCTTTAATTAAATTTAATAAGGACATACAAGCAGTTGATATTTATCAAAAAAACAAATTAGAATCATATTTATTAGAGCATTGTTTAATTTAGATTTATGAAACAAATAATTATTTTTGGTGGTAGTTTTAATCCGATTCACAACGGCCACATCAAGATGGCTGAAAAAGCACTTGAACAAATAAAAGCTGATCGGGTTTATTTTGTGCCAACTTATCGTTCAACTTTTAAAGAACCATTTAAGGTTGGCGATAAACATCGTAGATTGATGGTTAAAAATGCTGTTAAAGTTAATTCTAAATTCCATACGAGTTGGTATGAACTAAACAACAAAAATGACAAATCTTATTTAACAGTTCAATATTTTAAAAAGAAGTTTCCTGATGCTAAAATTTACTTCTTAATTGGTAGTGATAATTTAGAAAAATTCCACTTATGGGATGAAGCAGAACAAATAGCAAAAGATTGTCAGTTATTGTATTTTTCTCGCGATAACCAATATTTAGATCACAAAAACATTAAGAAGTTCAACTTCATAAAAATTGAAGGTGAAAACGTTGATATTTCATCAACTGAAATTAGAAAAGGGATTAAAGTTATTGGTTATATGGACCAAGCAAACATTGATTATATTAATGAAAATGGTTTGTATATTACTGATCGATTAGAACACTTCTTAAAAACTAAAAAACGTTATGATCATTGTTTAAGAGTTGGTAATTTAGCAAGACGATTTGCCCAACTAAATTATCCAAAGCAAGCACAGCGTGCTTATGTTGCTGGCTGTTATCACGACTTAGCCAAAGAATTAGATGAAACTACAATGGTTAATTATCGTAATAACTGAGATCGTTCTACTCACCCAGAACCTTATAAAGAAGGTTTATCTTATCGAACCTTACATGGTTATGTAGGTGCTTGGATCTTAAAATACCAATTTGGATACAAAGACGATGAATTGATTAATGCTGTGTATTATCACACAATTAAAAGTGATAATCCAACACCACTAGAAAAAATTGTTTATCTGGCTGATAAGTTAGAATACGAACGTGTTAATCAGGATATTAATCGTTATTTCAAAATTAATAAGGCTAAAAATTTAGCTTATAAAAACATTGATAAAGCATTTGAATTAACTCAAAATGAAGTGCAAAAATATTTTCAACTTTTTCAAAAACAAAGAGAAGATAAATAAACGCTATGTGATTGTTGTAGCGATGGCTGATGAAATTGATTTAGTTATCAAAAAATATAACTATCAAAAAGTCAGCAATTCACTATTTTTATACGAATCTAAATTAATTAATGATGTTGATATTGCCATTTGTGGAATTGGTAAAACCAACGCTGCAATGTGCGTTCAACATTTGATCGAATTAGATTGTTATAAGAATATCATTAACATCGGTATTGCTGGTGCTTATAATCATGATTTAAAGCCAGGGCAATTAGTTGAAATTAACAATTTAATTTATGGTGATGTTGATGTTACTTATTTCAATTACGCTTTTGGACAAGTGCCAAAATTACCTAAAAATTATCAATTAAAATCAGGTGATTTTACATGTGTTAGCACTGATAGTTTTATCTCACGATTTAATTATTTAAAAATCATAGAAAAGCTAGAAATTCCCGTAGATTTGTTCGAAATGGAAGCTTGTGCAATAGCTCAGGTTTGTCATATTAACAACTTTAAAAACTTAAAGGTTTATAAGGTAGTTTCTGACTATATTAAACTTAATGAAATGACTGAAAAACTTGATGAAAAATTAGCTAATCATGTTTTAGAAAAAGTTGATTTTAGATTTAAAGTTTTTGATGAAATAACACAAAAAGAATTAGTTCTTAATAAAGAAGAATTAATTAATTTTGCATACCAAGTTATCTTTAATTGATTTCAAAAAACATTTGATAATCAATAATAATTTTGACTAACTAAAAAAGCCAATTAAACAACAAAAAAACACCAAGCGAACTAGTGCTTGGTGTTTTTAGTATTCAAGATTTAATTATTCAACCTTAGCGTATTTGAAGTGTAATGTGTGCTTATCAACGATGTGGTCGTGAATAGCTTGCATGAAGTCACCAACATAATAAGGTTTGTTTAAGCTGTGTTTTTGTGTTCTATGATTTTTATAGTAAGACAATTCTTTTGCTTCAACATCTAATCCATAAACAGTTAATGTGTAAATGTGATCAGCATTTGGTGGATAACATCCAAAATACATTAATGATTCTTCATAAGTGTTAGCAGTAAACATTTCAGGTAAAATACCACCAAGTTTTTTGCTAGATTTATTGTTAGCTACAAATGTTCTAGCTACACTTGAGTTATGACCTTGTCATAAAATATCATCAGCATAACGACCAATTTTTGTAGCATATCATTTTGTATGATCTAAATAAGATTGGTTAGCTTCAATCTTAGTTTTTTTAATATTTAATGCTACTCAGTGAACAAAAGCAAATCCAATAACAGGAGTTGAGTCATAATCTTCAATTAAAACCGCATAGCTTTTAGCACCAGGAATTGGTTCTCATTCTAAATCTAATGAGAATGAAGAAAATGGAGTGTTATTACGATTTTCACTAGCACCACCATGTGCTACTAAATATCCAGATTGATCAATCATTTTTGATCAAACATGTTTATTGTTACCAATTGAATGTTTTTTCATTAATTATGTTCTCCTCTAGCTTATTGCGGCTTGTATCAGAAGTGTAATTCGTGTTCACCAACACAGTGGCTAATAATCTTATTATTTAATTCAGATAAGTTAAATTGTGCTGGTAATTGCGTATCTTCAACATCTAAACCATAGATGCGAATTGTGTATAGGTGTGTATCATCTGGTGGAAGTGGTGGTAAGTAGTCACTAGCAGCTTTTGGTTTATTTTTAAACTTATTAGGGACACATTCAATCATTACCCCTCTTGAAACATCAGTAGCTGCTTGAGCTGTTGAGTTTAAACCTTGGATAATGCTTTGATCATTAATGTTTGCAGCATAAGCTAATTGATTGTTCTTAATGTTTGCCACAATTCAGTGAATAAACGCTTGTCCAACAACACGAGAAGCTTCATAATCTAATAAAACTAAAGCATAGCTTTTAGCACCTTCGATCGGGTCTCAAGCTAAATCTAGACTTTCATATCGCCCATTTTTTTGTTTAACAGTTTCATTTTTTAAATAAATACCGTTATCTCTTTGTTCAAAACATTCTGAACGAATTGCTGTTTTTTTATTCATCATAGTAAAGAGTATTATTGACACTATTATCACTATTATATAGTTAAATCAAAAAAATAATAAAAATACTGATAATTTATTTAATTTTTTTAAAAATCAACTTTATCTGGGTGATAGCCAGAACTTTCGCAATCTGTTAGTTCATCGATCGTTTTTACATCAGCTTGATCGATCATAAAACCAAAGACATCAAAGTTAGATTTAATGCGTTCATTGGTTTTTGATTTAGGTAATGGAACAATATCTTTTTGAATAATTCACTTAAGAATTAATTGAGCCACACTAACTTCGTATTGTTCTGCTAATTCAACTAATTTCTTTTGTTCTAAGATCTTAGATTGTGAAAATGGTGATCATGCTTGAATTAAGATGTTATTCTTTTTACAATAGTCAACGATTTCAGGTTGTAAGCATCCTGGATGAAATTCAATTTGATTTACCATTGGTAAAATTTTAGCCGTCTTTTTTAATGCTTCTAGATGATGTTCTAAAAAGTTACTTACACCAATCGATTTGATCTTACCTTCTAGGTATAATTCTTCCATTGCTCTTCAAGTTTCAGCATTAACTTCTTGTCAATTATCTTTAAAATCTGCACCTATTGGTCAATGGATTAAATAAAGATCTAAATAACTAACACCTAATTCTTCAATCGTATTATAAAAAGCATCCTTAGTTGATTGATAACCTTTATCTGTGTTTCAAACTTTTGAAGTAAGAAAGATCTCACTGCGATCAATCTTAGATTGTCTTATCCCTTCACCAACTGATTTTTGATTGTTATAAATTTTAGCGCCATCAATATGACGATATCCAGTTAATAATGCTTGTTTAACAGCATTAATACATTCATCGCCTTCTTGAAGTTTATAAGTGCCAAAACCAATGCTTGGCATTTTATAATTATTAGCTAATAAGTTATATTTCATTTCTTAAATTTAATCTTTCTGATTGCATTTATAAATATACTTATAACATATATAAAAATAGATATTTTTATCGATTATTTTTAATTTTTTGCTTGTAAAAATAGCGGTTAAACTTTATGAAAAAGTTTAATCTTAATGTTTGATATATTAGTTTTTTTATTTAAAAAAATTTATAATAAATCACGAGATAATTAAAGTTAATTTAACTATCATTCTTAATTGATCTTAGTGTCAGTTTTTTATCATTGATTATTAAAGATAACTCACTGATTTATTATTTGTTCTTTTCAAAAGTAAAATTATTTTTTTAAAGAAAATAATTACTAACTTCAATTAAGATAAAACCAATTTATTTTTTAATTCATAAGTATTATTTATCAATTATTTTGATTGATAAGATTTTGATTTTAAATTGGTTTTTTAATCAAAATGTTATTTAAAAAATGAAAACATCAAATACCACAAGAACAATTAAGTTAAACGATGAAACACTCAAAATAATAAATGATAATTTAAAGAAACTAAAAGCTATTCAAACCAGCAAGAATTCAAATGGGAAAATTTCAATTCATGAGTTTGAATATAAAAAATATAAGTTCAAAGCTCATTTAACAACTAATCGTAAATTTGTAATTCAATTTGTTGGTAAGAGTGATGATAACACAAGTGATATCTTGGATGAATTAGTAACAATTTTCTTAGATCCAAATTACAGCGTAAAAAAGAAAAAAACTAATAAAACTACTCAACAAAATCAAACACAACAACAAGAAGAAACATTAGTAGTTATTGATGATAGTTTAAGCATTGATAATACTAAAACTATTGCTACCAAAAAAAAGCAAGGTAGACCTAAGAAAAACACAAAAACACTTGTTGAAATAAAAACACCTGAAATTAATAATCTAGAAGAAAATAAGGTTAAATCTAATGATTCCGGAGCAATTAATTCATTAGATGATTTGAACAATAATCAATTGAAGTTAATTGATCATTCAATAGCACCAAGTGATTATACTGTTGATGATTTTGTGCAAAAAATTAAGGATATTACATTAAAACTTAATTCACTTGAAGAAGAATTAAATAAAATAAATAAAAAAATAATTTTTGTTCATGCTAATAGCACTACAATTGGTTGTGATGAAGTTGGTGTTACAGAAATTGCAGGTCCAACAGTGATGTGTGCAGCTAAAGTTAAAGAAGAGCACATTGATGAATTAATTAAAATGGGTGTAAGGGATTCTAAACAACTAAGTAGAAAAGAAGTGTTTGAATACTACGAAAAAATTAAGCCGTTCGTAAAATACGTTATCTTTGCAGGAGATGACTTAACAGGCGTTAATCCCTATTTACAAATGTATAACAACAAAAAGAACTTAATCATGGCTTATATGCATAATGAAGCATTAAGTATCTTTAAACAAAAATATGATATTGATTGCCCTGTGATTTTAGATCAGTTTTGTTCGCAAGAAAAATATTATGAATATCTTGATTATCTAGATAAAGAAATAATCAAAATTAATGTAATGGAAACAAGAGCTGAATCTAAATATATTAGTGTGGCTGTTGCTAGTATTATTGCTAGATATTATTATCTAAACAAAATTAAATGAATTGCTAAGCAATTAAATTTTAATAATTGGGAAGAATTAATAGGTGAAAATGCTAAAAAAATTATTACCGATTATATTAATAAAAACCCAAGAGAAGATTATTCAAGATTCTTCAAACTAAAATTACTTTAATAAAAAGCTTAATAAGCTAAATAAATCTAAAAAACAACATATTTAAAGCTATCAAAATTGATAGATAAATATGTTGTTTATTTTTAATTAATTAAAAGGAATAAAAGTTAGTGAATTAAGCGTTCTGATTCCTTTTTCTTTTCTATGCATCTTTTTTAGCACAGATAAAGAGCTGAATGGTAATAATATTAATCATTGTTTTTTATCAAAAACTGATAATTTCAATTTCAAAACATATAAATATGAAAGCACTGTTAATCAAATGATGTTTCAACCAATCCAACCAGCAAAACCTGAACCTCTAAAGAACCATAAATCTAATTGATGCATTCATTTTCTGCTATGAAAAATTTCTAGTTCTTCACCACCAATGTAACCACTATAATCAAATGAAGTTGAATAATCATTTGCTGTTGGAGATTCTTTTTGTATAAGACTACGAGGATAACCCATTCATCCCATAAAGAAGATAGCAATAATAAGTAAGATTGAAAAACCTAATAGAAATTGCAGAATTTCTAAAAAACTAAATACTGTCAATTTATTAGAATTTTTAAGTGTTTTTAGTTTACTAAAATCATTATCTTTCTTAGATAAAAATATAAATAATATTCCTAAGAATAAGATTACAAAAGTTGTAGTTAATGGTAAAAATCAGAATATTTCTTTTTCGTAATCTATATTTTCATCTTTTCAAACAAGATAAATAGTTAATGAACTAATTAAAACTAAACTAATATAGATTAATAAAAACTGAAAATCTTTTCTTTTAAATAGTTTCAAAATTATCTATTTTACCTTTCTGACTATGAGTTGGTAATTATTGAATTTTTAAAATCATTATATTTCTATAACTTTACCAAAATTTATAAAAATTTGTTTAGATTTACTAAATCTAAAAAACAACATATTTAAAGCTATCAAAATTGATAGATAAATATGTTGTTTGTTTTTAATTAAATGGAATAAAAGTTAGTGAATTAAGCGTTTTTTCTTTTCTATGGTTATTTCTTATCACAGATAAAGAGCTGAATGGTAATAATATTAATCCGTGTTTTCTATCAAAAACTGATAATTTTAATTTTAAAACATATAAATACGAAAGCACTATTAATCAGATGATGTTTCAACTAATTCAACCCATCAAACCTGTGCTTCTAAAAAAATGTCAATTTAATTGATGCATTCATTGTCTATTTTTAATAAGTTCTAGCATCGAATCTTCAAAATCAAAATTCTTATGACAACCAACAACAAGAGGAACTAACCTTGAACCACCACTAGCAGTGTTCGTATAAGACATCCCTCCTCACAACAACATGACAAGGAAAACTAAAATACTAAAACCTAATAATATTTGCAGAATTTCTAAAAAACTAAATATCGCTAATTTATTAGATATTTTAAATGTTTTTAGTTTATTAAAATCATTATCTTTCTTAGATAAAAATATAAATAAAATTCCTAAAAATAAGATTACAAAAGTTGTAGTTAATGGTAAAAATCAGAATATTTCATTTTCATAATCTATATTCTTATCTTTTCAAACAAGATAAATGCTTAATGAACTAATTAAAACTAAACTAATGTAGATTAATAAAAACTGAAAACCTTTTCTTTTAAATAGTTTCAAAATTATCTATTTTACCTTTCTGTTGTGTAAGTGAATGCTAATTCTTCTTGGCTAGTTTTATCTAACGAATCACTATATCTACTTATAACAAAATCATAATAGCCATCTTCAGGAATTTTTACCTTAATAAATTCGTAATTATTATAACCTTCAGATTTTTGTATTGTTTGACCCTTGGTATTACGTATTTTTAGATCAAAATCTTTAATTGCTGGATTTTTTATATCATTTTCATTACGATAAACATTTTGTCATATTCTAGTAGGTTTTGAATTTTTGAAAAAATCTCTTCCATTATAACTTCATGATAAACTTGTTCTTAAAATATCTCCTTTTTTAAAGAACTTATTTTTAATAATTAATTCATTACTACTTTTATCATAGCTTGTATAAGGGCTTAAAGAAATTTCATTATAATTTTTTCATTTAATATATCTTAAATTATCAAAGGATTCTTTTAACTTAGAATAATCTAGAATTCCTGCTCCAAAATCTTTATTTAAATTTGATTGTAAATTTGATTGGCCGTTGGTATTAGAAGACACATTTGAAGTGGCTGAACCTAAAGCAGCTTTAGCAATAATTCCGTTTCTACCTAACTGATATTTTTCTTTATATAAGATCATAGTATTAGCTACTACACCTGAAATAAAAGGAGCAGAATAACTGGTTCCATAACCTCTGCGATTTTCAAAATTATAGCGTTCTCCATTAGCTAATAATAACGGGCTATTGCTAGTATCTGATCCTTGAGAAGAAAATGATGATATAGAACCTTTTTTATCATTAGATCCAACAATTATCGAATTATGAGATAATTGCATATTATTTAATTTTTTATTGTTTTCATCACCATCATTACCTGCCGAAAAAACAAAAACAAAATCTGGATTATCATGAGCTACTAAATCTATATATCTAGATCTAATATTATATGTGTATTTTCCCTTGCCGTATTCAGCACCATGCGAATTATTAACAACTTTTATGTCTTTGTGAGATAAAATATAACCTATTTCATTATCTAAACCTATGATATCGTTGCCTCATTCAACACCGTTATATTTTATTCCGTATAGTTTTAATAATGGATTAACACCAGATCTGCCTCCTATTATAGAACCTACTTGTGTTGCGTGTTCACTATAAGTTGGTCAAGATCAAAAATAAGTATTTATGTTATAAAACAAGCTATTATTATTTTCTACTGGAGAATCGCTGTTAAAATAATATCTATTTGTATTATCAATTAAACCACCTGTTATATCTTCTTTACCTCCAACTTCTAATACAGCAACGGCTATTTTTGAATTCCCTGCATTTTCATATCTTTTTGTAGCTCTGATAGCTTCATCTCTAAATTTTTTTTCATATTTATTAGATATAAAATTTTGGCTATAATCACCATATTTAGATGAATTATTAGAAGTTATATTACCATAATATTCACTGTTATTCGGTTTTAGATCTGATCCTTTTTTATTGTTATCAAAGCTAAAATTTTCAACTCAAGAACTGTTATTTAAGAAATCAGTAACTTTATTTATTTGTTGTTCATCAACATAAGCCAATATTAAACTTTTTATTGCTTCGCTTTTTTTAACAAATAAAAATCCAGTTTCATTTTTAAGCGTTTCTACTAATGAAGTTACATTTAAAGGACTAATATCTCTTTTGATTTCTATTAGAACTGTTTTTTTATTTATTTCTTGTTTACTTATCTTTTGATTGTCATAAGTAGTTTTTGTCTCTTGATCAGATTCAGAAAAAGAGTTTGGGGTTTGAAGGGATGTATTTTGAAGAATAGTTTTACCAACTTCATTATTTTCTTCATTTAAAATATCTTTTTTTACTTCTAAATTGCTAACTGATAAAGCTGAAAAAGGAAGTAAAGAAAAAGAAATTGATGAAATTATTTTTAGTATTTTTTTCTTTATCATAATTTATTAACTTTTAGTTTTAAATCCCTATCTTACAATTACTTTATCAAAATTTATAAAAATGTGTTTAAATTTACTAAATGCAAAAAAATCAACATATTCGCAACTATCAAAATTGACAGATGAATATGTTGATTATGACAATAAAACCAGATTTAAAAACTTAATTAAAAATTACTATCCTAAAAAAACCACAAGCTTAAAAAAATTTATCAAATTTTTATATTCTTATTTGGTTATGAAAAATCTTTTTTATTTTTAGGTTTAGGTTCTTGTTTATCTTCTTCTTTAACTTTATCTTGATTTATATCGCCGCCAAAAAATTGTGCTGAAAAGCTATTCATTTTTGAAAGCATTTCATTCATTTTTTTGACTTGTTCTTCGTTACTAAAAGTTTGACTGGTTAGATCTTCGGTTAGTTTTTCAACAATGTTGTTGATATCGCCCATATCTGAAATATCAACATTAGCATTACCCATTAAGTTTTTGGTGAATGATAAGATATCCAAATAAGAAGCAGCTTGTTCAAAGCCTAGTGCTTTTAATAATTCGGATTCTGTTACATCATCACTAACATTTAAACGTTCTTTTAATTCTTGGGTAGTTAGCTGTAATTTCTTTGCTAGTTTATTTAACATCTTGATTAGCGCTTTCTAGTAGATTGTCTCTAATTTCTTCTAATAATGCTCTTGCTATTATTAGTTGCTTGCGTTTAGGTTTATTGATTTCAAAAAAGTAATTGTGTTTTTTAAAGAAGTAATTAGTTTTTTCTGCAATTGTTAGATAAGCATTATTGTATTTATGTTGTAAATAAATAGTAATACTAATTGTGATTGCAATAACTAAAAAAGCAAAAATCGAAGCCTTAGATTGTGCTTCATCGTCCAGTCTTGGTTTGTTGTTTTCATCTTTATTTATTAATAAGATAGCTGCATAAGTTGCAATTAAAACAATTAAACCAGTAGCTAAGCCGATTGCTAAGATAATTCAGGGACGTTTCTTTTCTTTAATACACCAATTAATGCCATCAATTATTTCGCTAACGTTCCGATCGGGTCTCATGGTTGAAGTCATATCGGTTTTTTATCAAAATCCTTCTTTAAGTTTAATTTAGAAATTAAATCATCAAAAATTTGCTTATTGATTGTTGCTTGGTATGTGTATTTTTTGAAATATGAATCTGACATCACAAAAAAGCCTTCATATCCAACGTCATTTCCTCATGAGTTTTCAATTTTTCACTTATTAATTGTCAGTTTATCCATTGCTTCAATTAAGTATTTAGCTGCTTGAGCTGATTTTTTAGCACTAATTAACTTATTGAATTCAAGATCAATTTTATTAAATTGATCTAAATCTAAATCAACCCCAACTAAAACCATAGCGTGATTTATTGCTGATAGTCAATAATCTAATTGATCTGATTTTTCTAAACTTAAATCAACATTAAATAATGTTTGATAATCAAAAGCTTGATCATCCCAGAATGTGCGAGCTTGGTTTAAGTATAATGATTTAACTTCGCAACCAAATCATACAGGTTGTTTATTTAGTAATTGTTTGATTACTAAATAACTAAATAAAGCTTGTTCGATGTTATGGTGTAAGATGTCTTCACCTTCAATTACATTGTTTAAATATTTAACGCTAAAAGTTTGGTTAAATGGTTTTTGTTGTGAAGGAGCGTTAATTACAGAAACAAAACCAGTTTTTTCTAAAAACTCACTGAAGTATTTTTGATAAAAACTTAATGGTGTTAATTTTTGGTCAACCACTTTTGTTGTGTGGTAATTAAAACGTGATTCTGAACCATCTTTGCTATCACTTTTAGTTATCTTTGTATAACTAAAATCAAAGCTTTCTGGTAATTTTCCATAAATCGTGCTTAATAAATAAAATACTTCATCTAAAGCTTTAGTTTTGATCTTATTTAATTCAGATAATGGTTTATCTTTATTAGCAATAATCTTAGCTGCTGCTTGGTTTAGTTTTAAGTTAATTAAATAATTAACGTGGTGGGTTGATGAAGAGTTAGCTGAATCTGGCATCACATACTTTGGCACTAATCCATATTTTTTAATGACATTAGTAAGCATTGTTCATTGACCACCATCAGCTACACCGTTTCTTAAAATAAATGTTAAAGTGCGGTCGTTTAATTTTTGATCTCTTAGTTCAGTAATTGTTTCTAAGAAATAATTACAGCGTTCAAATTTATCTCAAAAAGCAATATAAGCTTGTGATAATTCTAAATCATCAATGTTTAGTTTTTTTGCTAAGCTATTTCTTAATAAATTTAAACCAGCAAAAATTCAACATCTACCAGTAGCAAACTGATTAACAACATCTAATGTTGTTAAATCAACATTGAATGATAGCGAGTTTTGTGCGAAGTTATAGCCATTATAAGCAACTGCTTTAACACCATTAGTATTTAAGATGTTAGTAATTTGCTTATTAAATTTAGTTCGGCTTAATGCTTGAACTTGTTTTAATGAGTCTTTTAGTTCTAATTTTGCCATTATTTAACTCCTTTCACATTAGCACCTAGTGGATCAAAACCGTCAATTAAGATTGCTTTTGAATTGATTGCGTCTTTTAAGATTTCTTCAATCTTTAATTGTTTAGTGAATTTAACTAAGCTTTCGTCAACAAATTTAGGATTTTCAAAGAATTTATTAGCTGCTGATTTTGAAACAACAACATCAATTAAATAGTCATTAAATCAAGCATCGTTCATGTAGAAGAACCCTTTGTTACCAAACTTATCACCTCATGAGTTTTCAACTTTTCATTTTTTGAAAACAAAAGTGTTAATTAAATCACTAGCAAATTCGTATTGGTTAATCTTCTTAGCTTTTTGATATTTTTTAGCTAATGCTTTTTGGTTTTTTAAAGTTTTTTGCTCATCAAAATCAACACCACATAAAGTCATTGCGTGGTTTGAAGAAATGAAATAGTGTTTTACTTGTTCAGTGCGATCAATATCGAAGTTGATATTAAATAATGCGTTGTAATCAAATTGTTGATTATCAAATCCACCAGTTTTATTGTTTCTGTAATGATCAACATCACAAGCAAATCACATTGTTTGTTTTGAAATTAGATTAGCTAGTGCAAATAGTTTTAATAAGTTTTTTTCAATATTAAAGAATTGGAAATTCTTTGCTTCAAAAACGTTGTTTGAATCTTTTAATTCGTATTTTTGGTTAATCTTATATTCATCATTACCAATTGTTCAAAGATCCATAAAGTCATTAGAATCATATTTCACATATTGTTGTGAGAATTCTAATGGTGTCATAGCTTTGATAAAACTAAATTCAGCTTTGATTTCTTTTAGTTCATCTTTTTCTTCTTTTTTATCGTTATTATCAGCAACTTTTTGACTAACTTCTTGTTTGCTATCTTTTAGATCTTGGTTTTTTTGATCTGCTTTTTCTTCTTTTGGTTTATTGTCTTTGTTTTCTTCTTCTTTTTTAGCATCAGCAACATATTGTCAATCAAATTTAGTTGGCACTGGACCGTATGCTAAAACTAACATTTCAAGAACTTTTTTAAGGGTATCTTTAATAACTTGTTCTTGTTTTTTCTTATCTTTTTGGTTAGCACGAATAACTTTTGTTGCTTTAATTAAGATGATTTGTAATAACTCATTTAAAGCAAAAGTGTTGTGACCAGAAAAACTATCTGGCATTACTTCTTGGGGTACTAAACCGTATTTATTTACTAAGTTATCAAAATAACCAAACCAACCACCATCTTGGCCAGCTTGTTGTAATTCCATTCTTAACTCACGATCATCTAAATCAACATTAGCTTGATCAATCATTTTGTATAAGAAACGATTAGCACGTTCGTATTTATCCCAAAAATCAATGTATGTTTGTGAAAATACGAAGTTTGATACTTTAAGATTTTCAGATGCTCTTCTTCTTAATGGGTTTAAACCAGCAAAAATTCAGCAGCGACCACTCATATCTTGGTTAGTGATGCTTAATGATGGTTTTTGGGCATCAATTAAGAAGTCAGTGATATTTTTATCAGGATTAAAAACATTAGTTGCTAAAGTATTAATGTCATTAGCTACTAGCGCATTTCTTGCTAATAAATATTCACGATTTTTTTGATAACTTTGATTTTTTTTCAGATATTTTTTGTAATCTAATTTGTTATTTTTATCCATATTTTAATACCTTCTCATTTCACGACTAGCATCACGATTTTTTAAACTATCGCGCTTGTCATGAAGTTTTTTAGGTTTAGCTAGATAAATGCTAACCTTGATTTTGTTTTTTGAAAAATAAATTTGATAAGGAATGATCACTAAAGATTGTTGTTTTTTAACTAAGTCAATCTTTAAGATTTCATGTTTATGCAATAAAAGCTTTCTGGTTCTAGTTTCATTATTAGTTTTAGAAGTATCAAAGCGATATTTTGGCACTAATAAATTAAGTATGTAAGCTTCATTTTTGCGAATAATGACATAACTATCATCTAGACTTCCATGACCCAGAGCTAATGATTTAACCTCATTACCTGTTAATGAAATGCCTGCTTCATACTTATCAAGTAGTTCGTAATTAAATTTTGCTTTTTTATTATTAACTAATAATCGCATTAAGCTTTTTTAAATTTTGAATTGATAGTTTTTCTTAATTCTTTAAAGTCAAAACTAACATATAAAAGCAAGAAGATTGTTAGTGCATTGAATAAGAAGAATAAAACTATTAAGATGTATCCAAAAGCCGAAATACCTAGTTGATATTCGTTTGGATTTTGATCAACAGCACCTTTGATATTAAACGCATAACCAAATGAAGCATTTTCACGGATATCATTCATTTCTTTCGGGAAATCATTGATATTAGAAATAAATACTCCTAAAATCATGATTAATGATGTGATGATCATTGCAAAAGCAAAGCCAAAGTTTTTAATATTAAAGGCTTTTTTAGCAGAAGAAGTAGATAAATTTGTGTAATTTTTATCTTTAAATCCTATGATGTAATAAGCAATACCAATTACGGTATTGATTAAAAATAAAGCGATGCAAGTAACACCATAAGGTGTTAATGATAAACCTTTTAGTAATTTTGAACCACGACCAACGACATTATCATCAGTTACAATGTTATTTCAAAATAAACCAATATCACCTGATTTGTCTATTGTTCATGTTTTATTAATTACAACACCAACAAAAACTAATAAAGATAATATTAAAAAACTTACACAAAAGATTGCAGATAAAATAAAGCGTCAAAAATCAATATCTAATAGTTGATAAAATTTTGAATTCGCTCTTTGTTCTTGGATTTCTTTTTGTAAAGCTTCAATTTTACTATCAATATCTGGTGTGTTCATTTTTAGCATAGGTTTTATAACTTCATTCTTAAGATTTCTTTAGACAATCACACAGATTTTTTCTCTTTAACTTGGATCATGTCTTCGATTCTGATTCCACCAACTTCTGGGATATAAATTCCAGGTTCAATTGTTACAATTGCATCAACGCCTAATTTTTGAGTATAAGCTGATGATACGTTTGGTTTTTCATGGATGTCAATACCAACCCCATGACCTGTTGAGTGAGCAAAAGTGCCCTTGAATTCAGAACCATCAATAATATCGCGACAAACTTTGTCAACTTCTTGACCAGTTAAATCACTTCTAGCAACATTAATTCCTGCTTGGTTAGCTTTATCAACCATCTTATAAGCATTAATTAATCTTTGGTTTTTTGGTTTGTTTAGAACTCATGTTCTTGTGATATCACTACAAAAACCTTGATAGATTGTTCCAAAATCAATGGTAATAAAATCACCGTCTTTAAATTTACGGTTAGTTGGTTTGTGGTGTGGTTTTGAACCGTTTGGACCAGAAGCTACAATTGGATCAAATGAATTTTTTTCACCACCAGCTTCAATTAAAGCAAAAGTTACCATCTTAGCTAATTGCATTTCAGTCATGCCTACTTTTAGCATTTCAGGTAGTTTGTTACCAACTTCTTTAGTAATTGCTATTACTTTCTTTAATTTTTTTAATTCAGTTGGTGTTTTAATTGCTCTTAATGTTTGCGTATCGATTGGTGTTTGCTTTTCACTAATCTTATCAAGCATTGGTTGGTATTGGTATGTTAAATAATCAGCTTCAATTAATAAGTGCTTGATTTTTAATTTTTTAGCAACATCACTTAAAGCGTTGGCTGATAATAAAACAACTTCAGTATCACTAATTGATTTTGAAGCTGCTTCAAAATAACGAGAGTCAATTATTAAAACTGATTTATTTTTTGTAACTAATAAAAAACCAGCAGAAGAATTAAATTCTGTAAATCATAAACGATTTTGGTCAGAAGTGAATAAAATTGCGTCTGCTTTGTGTTTTGATAATTCAGTTTTAATAATGTCGTGTTTGAATTTGTAATCTTCCAACAACATTATTTACGTTTAACCTCTTTGTGAACTGTTGTTTGACGACATCTAGAACAGTATTTGTTTAAACTTAGTTTTTCAGGATTTTTCTTAGCATTTTTTCTTGTAATGTAATTAATTTCATTACATGCATCACATCCTAATCTAGTTCCACGTTTTTGTGCCATATTAAATTATTTTCCTTATCAATTTTTATAAAATAACTTCTTATATTTTAAATTAAAAATATTTAATTATGAAAATAAAAAACGACTGGATAGTCCAGTCGTTTAAATGTAAATATTAATTAGTTGTTAGAAACAAATTGGATTAAAAATAAATCTATTAATTTGCTCTTTAAAAAATTTGAAAATTTAATGGCGCGCCGAAAGGGATTCGAACCCCTGACAACAGGCTTAGAAGGCATGTGCTCTATCCAACTGAGCTACCGGCGCATCTTGTAAGAGATGTTTTAAACACTCTTACATATTATATATTATTCTCTTATTAATGGAATAACTAAATTATTTACACCACTATTTGTTCGAGCTAATTCAGCTGATGGTAAGTAGTGCACAACAAATCCTTGTTGTAATAGTAAGTGGTTAGTAATCTTGTTACGATCATACACAATTACTTCGGTTGGTTTGATCATTAATACTTCTAAGCAAGAATTGTTTGCTTCACTAATTGAATTCATTTCATCACCACCACCTGAAAGGATGAATTTTGGTCTTCTTTTGATGATTAATTCAATTAATTCTTCAAATGAAATGTCAATTTCTTTGAATTCAACTTTATTTAAGCCATCAATATCTTTTTGATTTGAAGCTAATAATTCAAAGAAGATGATTTCACCTAATACTTTTTGATTAACAATAAATTTATCATAATCTAAGCTAGCAATTATTTGATTCATGCTGACAAATTCACTGCTGTCTTTTTTAGCACAAACAATAATTCTTAAAATTTTATTATTTGGATCGTTGTATAAATTTCTTGCGAATAATTCAATACCTAGAACATTAGTATTTTTTGAAACACTAATTAATAATGTATTTTTATTAACCAATAAAATATCTTCATTAGCTAAATAACAATTGTCATTTTCTCTTGAGAAATAAAGATTAACATTGTTAAATCTTGGGTGGAATTTAACTAGATATTCATAAAACAATGTGTGGCGATTGAAATAATCATCATTATGTTTAAAGATTACAACCCCACTACCAATTGTTGAAAAATAACGTTGTTGTAATAAGAAATCATTTAATGGTTCAATATAATAAGCGCTATCACTTAAAACTAGATCACTAAAGCGATCAATAATTAATGAAGGAACTTCGTTTTTCTTCACTCCTGCAATCATTGCATTAATCATTTCTAAGTTTGAATTAAAGCTTCTGAAATAATTAAATAATGTGTTGAAAGCAGATAAACTAGTAATCTTAGCTTCAATAATGAATCGTTGAATAAATTCTTCTTTTAATTCATCACCACCAGCATCTAACGCGCTAGCCAACATTACATTTAAATAATGAACCTTAACACCGTTTTTTTGTAAAATTGCACTTAAAATATCATGCTCTTTTTGAATTCTTTCTAAGTGTTTAGAACTACTAAATGAAGCATCAGATTTTTTAATAATGCGTTCAACTTCAATCCCTGGACGGTATAAAATAACTTCTTTTAATTTTGAAGCATTACTATAAACATTGAAATGATCATGTTCTTTAGCTTTTAAACGAGCTGATAGATCATCAATTGTTGTTAGTTGGGTGTTGTTAATTGGTTTAGCTAAATTAGCTTTTTTAGCAACTTTTTTCTTTGATTTTTTAGTTGTCTTTTTCTTAGATTTTTTCTTATTAATTGCCACTTTTAAACCCTAGCTAATTACAATACTTTTATAATACTTTTATAATTATATTATTAATAAAAAATAATTATATATAGTTTGATCTGTTATTAAGATGTTAAATGACAAGCCAATGATGATTGCAATTGCTGGTGGCAGTGGTTCTGGTAAATCAACAATTACGCAATTAATTATTAAAGCAATTAAGAAGCATACCAATCTAAAAGTATCAACTGTTTGTTTGGATAATTATTACAAACCTTTTAGTGAATTATCACTAGAAGCTAGAAAAAAACTTAATTATGATGATCCAAACAGTTTAGATTGAGATCAAGTTTATAATGATCTGATTAAGTTGCAAAATAATCAAGCAATTAAAATGCCTGTTTATGATTATAAAAACTACACCAGATCTGTTAAATATAAACTAATAAAACCAAGCGATATTATTATTTTTGAAGGGATCTTATCATTACATAATGAAGATATCTTAAAACTAACTAACTTCAAATTATTTATTGACACTCCATCTGATGAACGTTTAGCTCGAAGAATTGAACGTGATTGTTTAGAACGTGCCAGGGACATTAAACAGGTTTTAAAACAATGACGTGATCAAGTAAGAATCATGCACCGTAAGTATGTGCAAAAACAAAAAGAAGAAGCAAACTTAATCTTACCGTGATATACCCTAAATCACGAAGGAATGAGTATTATTCAGAATGCAATAATTAAGATTGCCAAAGATCATGCGTTATAGATTGACTGATCATTCAAAAGTAAGAGCTAAACAACGTTTAATTCTTAAAGAAAAAGATGATATTTTCATTGAATCTGAAATCAATGATATGTTAGAAAAAATCATTCCTTATCATATTGATGATAAGAATTTTGGTTACTTTGAATTTCCTAAAGAATATTTAATTGATAAGAAAAAACGTTTATTTGCTGTTATTCAATTAGATGATGGCATGATTGTTAGTATCACACCAATTTCACCAAGAAAATTTTTGAATATCTACAATAACTAAAAAGATAAAATGAACCTAGAAATTGCTTGATTTTCTAGGTTCATTTTTAGTTTATTTTAATCCTTATTTACTTGATTGTTAATTTTATGATAACCATCAAAATTATCGTTAATTAAATTAAATTTAGTTCTAATCTTTGTTCTGATTTGCTTATTGATTTTTGAAGAAATTAATCAATAAAAAAGATTAACTAATGCAATAAGTGAAATGAAGCTAAAAAATAAGATAATATTGATTCTGATTGCTATTGAATAATCTAATTTCATCACATAATTTAATCATGTAAAATACACCAAAATCATGATGCTAGGTAATGAATAAATGATGTTGATTAGAATTGTTAAAAAATAAATTTTAGCACTGATTTTATCAATAAATTTAAAGTTTAATAGATCCTGAGCAAATAAGATGAAAATTAATAAACTATGATAACCATGTAATGGAGCAGAATAGATTGGCAGAATTTTAAACATCATATTAGCTCTTGAATTCGATAGGTTATATGTCGATTTATGAATCGGTGATATGTTCGCTTTTAGATTATTAATGATCGTATTATATTCGTGTTTATATCAATAACCATTATCATAATCCTTAATTAAATTAGCTACATCAATTGCTTTAAAATAACTAAAATAAATAACGTTATATTCTCTGGAAATACTATATAAGAATCTGGTTTGATATTCTTGTAAAATATCAGGACTTATTTCATCGTGATCGTGACAATGTTTAAAGGCTAATTTAGCTATCAGTTTTTTGGTTAAATAAATGCTTAAAGCAATTATTAAGTTATAAAACAAATAGATAAGAATAACAAAAACACTTGATGTAATGATCCTGATGTTTGTTTGATTAACATCAAAAAGCATTCCATAAGCAATTGTTGAAGCAACAATAATAGCACTTAAAACAAAATGGATAATTAAAGGAATTGAACCTTTAAAATAAAAAATTTCTCTGATTTTTGGATTATTAATAACACCAGATCAAGCTGTTGAAATTCGGTAAAAAATTAAGATATTTACATACGGTAATAAATAAATCAAAAATGGTAGTTTTAATTGATTGTATCTATCAATGTGTGAATAATCATAACTTTTAGAAAACGATAGCATAATGTATATAAATAAAAAAGAATCGATTTTAATTGATAGTTAAAATAGTGAATAAAGCGATTAAAACTTTGAGTAAAAAAAGGTATAAAACTAGATGTATAAAAATTGATTTATTATTTTGTAATACCGCTAATTATTAATACTATAGTTATTAAAACTATTTAGCACCTTAAATTTATTTGATTATACAAAAAACCTATTAATGAAATAAAATTCATTTATAAAGTTAAAGTGTTTTTGGATGATTAAAATTATTTCAAAATAAATATATTTTGAAATAATAATGTTTTTTAGTTATATAATCGCTAAATTTATTCTTAATCCAGTCTTAATTATTTAGCGTAAAAAAGTGGATCATTATCATAAAAATTGATGAAAATAATCTATTCATCAATTAAGTATTCATAGTCACAAATAACAATTACATCATTAGCTTTTGCACCCATGGCTTTAAGTTGATCTTCAACTCCCATTGATTTAATTTTTTGTCCTAGTCTTGTGATGTTATCAAGTGTAGTTTGTGGAATTTTCTTAAATCAATAAGTCAATTTTTTTGATGAAACAATTCAACGGCCTTCACCATCTTTAATTACATCCAGTGGATCGTCATCAATTGTTTTTTCACCATCATAGTGATAAACTTTTTCAACAACACTTGGTGTTGAAAAAGGGTTTTCTTCGTCAGAAGTTTTTAAGGTTTTTTCGTATAAATCAAATACTAAATTAACGAGGTTACCAACATCACCGTTGATTGCTGAAATTGAAGTGATTGAAATGTTCTTTTTTAATAAATAACTACGCAATTTATTGAAATTTTCAATAGCACCATCAGCATCCATTTTATTAGCAACAAC
The DNA here is from genome assembly GCF_019873825.1 of Mycoplasma sp. E35C. Taxonomy (NCBI): domain Bacteria; kingdom Bacillati; phylum Mycoplasmatota; class Mollicutes; order Mycoplasmatales; family Mycoplasmataceae; genus Mycoplasma; species Mycoplasma sp. E35C. The sequence goes on from NZ_CP068418.1 coordinate 475,123, forward strand.
CATCATTTTTTTATTGACTAATAGTTGTGAATACTTCTTTAATTCTGTCATGATTTTTTCATAAGCATCAATGACATTTTCATGATCAAATGGATTCATTGAAATTAAGTGAATTAAAACTTCACAACGTTCAACGTGTCTTAAAAAATCATGACCTAATCCATAACCTTCGCTGGCATTTTCGATCAATCCAGGGATATCAGCAAACACCAAACGTTTATTATTATTTTCAACCATCCCCAAGATTGGCACTAATGTTGTAAATTGGTAATTAGCAATCTTTGGTTTGGCATTTGATAGTTTTGAAATCAATGTTGATTTTCCAGCATTAGGATAACCAACAATTCCAACGTTAGCTAAATATTTAAGTTCTAATCGAACAGATCGTTGTTCTCCTTCATCACCTAATTCATATAAATTAGGTGCTCTTAATGTTGAAGATTTAAAAGCAGCATTACCACGGCCGCCCTTGCCGCCATGACAAATAATAAATTCTTGTTTATCACGAATTAAATCAACAATTACTTCATTGGTTGCTTCGTCATAAACGGTTGTTCCAATCGGAACTTTAACATACTTATCTTCACCATTTTGTCCAGATGACATATCAGGCTTACCATTATCACCATTACTAGCACGAATAATCTTAGAATACTTCAAGCTTAATAATGTCGATTGGTTATGATCAGCCACTAAGATAATATTTCCGCCCTTGCCGCCACTTCCACCAGCAGGACCGCCTTTATCATAGTGAGCTTCTCTTCTTCAGGCAATAATTCCATCACCACCATTACCTGCAATTAATTTAATTTGACAACGATCGATAAATTGCATATTTACTTATTTATTATAATCGCTTATTGTAATTGTTTCTTCTTTATTTGGTTTTAATTTATGAATCATTTTTTTGCGTTCGGTTTTTTGATTGTTTTCAGTTAATAAATCATTAACATAAACATAATCATTTTTAAAATCAAAACTAATCAAGATTTTATTAGTAAGATATACCAAAATAAAAAAACTGATAAAAAATACGGTTAATACTAATATTATTCGAGCAAAGATAATTAATCCTGTGTTAGAAAAATCAAATAATCCAGACAAGATCGTTGTTATCATTGCAACACTCAAACTATAAGTTAAAGGAATAAGATCATAGCCTGTTTGTTTAAAGGTGTATTTAATGAATAATATTAATAAAAAATAAACTAACAACGGCGGGATGATAAAAGCAAAAATTAACGGATTAAAGTTACGCTCATTAACCATCATATCCTTGTTAAAAATTACGCCTTCACCTAGCACTCAGTTAAATTTTAAAACATTAAATTCACCGAATAAAACTCAGATAATTACATAATATCCAATAACAAAAAACAATAAGAATAATGTAATTATTCAGGGCTTGGTTTTTTTGTATTGTGAGCTTTTAAAATAATTCATAATAACTATTAAAGAATTTCAATACTTTAATATAATATTCTATTTAATAATTTTTTTATATCCAACTTAGTTATTAGCTCAATTTATTATGTAAAAAAATATCAAGCCAATTACATATAATGTGCTTGATATTTTGTTTTTATTAATTAGTTTTTAATTAAAGAACATTAGTAAATTCGATGTTTTCGAATTTAACACTTCAAGAAGAGAATTTTGTAATTGTTAATGTAAATTCTACTGATTTTTTATTTTCTTTTAGTATGAAATTGCTTCCTGAAAGAGTGTAAGATTTAGTTAAATCTAATTGTCCGTTTACTGGTTGAGCATCTTCATCTACAGCTTTAGCTGAATAAATTTTAGAACTACCAGGAATTTTTTGGTATTTTTCAGGAATACTATTAGCAGCTTTTAAACCTTTGCCATCTACTGTAATAGCTTTAAGGAAGTTTTCAAAATCAACTTTTTGTAAAAGCATACCAATTTTGTGACCAAAAGTATTTGTTGATGGTAATTCTTTTTTCTTTGCTAAATCTCTTATTGCTGCAAAAGATGTTAAATTAAAGTTTCCACCATTAATTGTTAATGTTAATGTGCCAACGTTTCTTAATGCTTTAATAGATTTTTCATCGAATTTATTAGCTAATTCAAATGAATGAGTAGACATTTCTACCTTAGGGGTTTTTTCAGTTTCTTCTTTTTTCTTTGGATCAGGTGTTGTTTTATCTGGATTTTCGCGTTCACCAGTTTCTAATCCATTAGCATCACCACCGCTCTTCTTAGTTTCTGTATTAGGTGGAGTTTGTTTTTCTCCAGAACCACCGCCTTCTTTTTTCGTATCGCTATTTTGAGTTTTATCAGTACAAGAACTTAATACGATGGGAGCAAAAATAGCCGAAGCAAAAAACAATCTCTTCAAACTATTTAATTTTCTATTTTTAATCATAATTTATGTAGAATTTTGATCGTTAATAGATTGAGTGTCGCAAAAAAAAAAAAAAACAAGCCCTAAGCATAAAGAGATAACTAAAAATAAATAGTTAGCTTTAATAAGGCTTGTTTTTAATGTGTTTTGCAATTAACTAATGCTTTGAAGATCTTTTAGATTTAAATTTATGTTTTTTATTTTCTTTTTCTAATTTTTTTAAAAACACATTATCATCACAAATGATAATGAAAGAAAAAAATGAATTAGGACTAATTTTCGATTTAGTCATCTTAATAATCTTGGGGATCGAATTCTTAAATCTAATGTATGTAAATTTATACCAATACAAGATGTAAGTATAGTTCATTAAAAAATAAATACACCCTGTGCCTAACATTAAAATTAATGCGATTTTTTTATCAGTTTCTTTTGTGGTTGGATAAAAATAATCCGTAAGATAAACCACGCACAAGACAGCAACAATATACGAGATTAAGATTGCTAAATAAAAGATGACAAATATCCCTCAGTTTTCCCCGCCTACTTTAAGATATTGGTTTTTAATCTTATCGTATTTAAGCTTATCAACTTCGGTTTCAATTACAAACAAAAAATGAAAAAAACCAACAAAAGGCAGCAAGTATAATCAATTAAATCGGGTTTTAGTTAAGAATTTATCTGCTTGTTTAGTGCTACTGGAAACAAAAAATTCTTGCCAATTTAACTCTTTGGGTTTTTTAATTGAAGCTAACTTGTGTTCTTGCCAACGATTAGGCAAGACATCAACTGTGCTCAGGGCTTTGTTTTCTTTCATTATTGTTTAAATAAAAAATCAATCTTTTAATTATTTATTTGCAATCAACTAATTTAGAATATTATCTACTTAAAAAATAAAATAAATCAACGATAAAATAATTACTTAATTATTAAACATTATCAACATAGTTGATAACAAAATAGAATTTAGTTCATTATTTTATTGATAATTAATATTATATACTAAATGTTTTAAGTTAATTTAATCTTATCTTTAATCAAGATCAGTTATGGTTTATTAATAATATTAATAAAACTGATTCTTTAATTGAACAATTAATTTTTTTTGCCTTCTCTGCTGTTGAATTGTTCGTAATAACCAAAGTTTAAGAAGTTTAATATTAACTTAACAGCTCAATCAAAGAAGTATTTTTCAATATAACCTTTTTTATTATCACGGTCATAAATTAAGCTGTATAAGATGGCACTAATCGGGATTCCTGGTGCTTGTTTTCTTTCTTCTAACGGAATTGTTTTACCATCTTTGTCATACCAATCAATTCATAATTCATTATTAGTTTGAATTGTAATGGTTGTTCTTGGACTTAAACCATTGGCAGCAAATGATTCTAAGTCAATGTTTGCTTTTGTTAGTGTCAAACCTTTGGTTTGATCATCGATTACTAATTGCGAATCATCACTTGGAATAAAAGCAAAAGATAAGAAGGCATCAACACCTAGACTTTTAATCTTAGCAATCAACTTAGCATCGGTTCTGAATTTAAAAATAAAATTCTCACGATCAACAAACCAGTTATCACTTAAAATATTCGTATATTGTTTAAAATAACCACCTGATACACCAAGGTTCGAATACTTGAATTGAACAATTCTTTTAACTACTGCATCAGATCAAGCATCATGGTATCAAGTGAAAAACATCATTAAAGATTTGTAAATATCTTCATAAATATCTTGATCAAAATTATCAAACAAGAATTTATTAAATGCTTCTCAATCTTCGTTGATATTGGCATTTTTTAATTTTTCAACAACCTTGAATTCGTATTTATCAAACGGGCTTTCAATTAGATTTCTACTACCATCATCTGGATAAAAACTGTGTGTGGCATTATCAAGTTCTTTAGCATTATTTGAACTCTTAATTGAAGCTAATAATCCCTTATCGCGTTGAAGTCTTTTTAATAAAAATTCTTCGTTTTGACGTTTTAAAATGTATGAATTATATACAGGAATACTTATTGTTGGTAAGATCACTGATGCCAAAAAAACTCCTAAACAAGACCCAACGACATGGCGTGCTCTTTTTTGTTTTTTAACTTTTGGTTTAGCAGTTTTTTTCTTTGTTTTTAATTTCACTGCATCAGTTTTTTTAACCATATTAATTAATGTCAATTAACCTTTATATATACATACAAAAACAAATCGATTTATATGTTGATTAAAAATGCTTTAAATTTATTATTGATTGTTAATTTGATAATCAACTAACAAAATAATAATATTTATATTATAAACTGAAAACTCATACTGTGTTTTTTTATTAATTTAATATTTATAATATTATCTAGATTATGAAACGAGCAGATTATTGCGTAATCGGGATCGGCCGATTCGGAATTAAAGTCGCAACTAAATTAAAAGAATTAGGATATAACATCCTTATTCTTGATAAAAATAAAGAAAAAATCAATGTTGAAGCCAAGCGTTTTGATTACGCAATTCACTTAGATGCCACTGACATTATGTCGTTATCTGATGTTGGAATTAACAACTTTGATACGGTAATTTTATCTGTAAGTAGCATTGAAGAATCAATTATTATTGCTACCAATCTAAGAGAATTAAAAGTTAAAAACATCATTGCCAGAGCTAAAAACGATGTGCATAAACGGGTATTAAAAACATTTGGGGTTAAAGAAGCAGTAATTCCTGAAGAAATCGTTGGTGAAAACGTGGCGATGCGTGTTGTGCATAGTATTAATAGTGAAATTATTTCAATTGATGAAGACATCAGTTTAGTTAGGGTGTATGCAACATCAAAAGATGTTATTAATAAAAAACTGATCGATTTAAATATTAGAAACAACTCACGTGCAAATATTATTTCAATTACCAGAGAATATAAGAATATTTATCCAATCGGTCCAGATACGATGATTTTAAAAAACGACTTAGTCACAGCAGCTTGCGGAAATAATGATATTAATCGTTTTTTAAACCTAATGAGTTCAGATAGAAAGGAAAAGTAGGATGTATAATCACAATTTAATCGAGAAAAAATGACAAAAAGTATGAAGTGATAACAATACTTATCGTTTTGATATTGATAAATCTAAACAAAAATACTACGTTTTAGATATGTTCCCTTATCCAAGTGGTAAGGGATTGCATTTAGGCCATGTTAAAGCATATATGGCTACTGATGTGATTTCAAGATGAAAAAACGCATTAGGTTATAACGTCTTACGTCCGATTGGTTGGGATGCTTTTGGTTTACCTGCTGAACAGTATGCGATTCAAACTAACAACCACCCTGCTTTATTTACTCAAGAAAATATTAATAACTTCAGAAAACAATTACAAACCTTAGGTTTTAATTATGATTATCGTCTAGAAGTTGATACAACTAATCCGAATTATTTCAAATGAACGCAATGGATCTTTAAGAAATTATACGAACACGATCTAGCTTATCAAGCCGATATTGAAGTTAATTGATGTGAAAAATTAGGCACCGTATTAGCTAATGAAGAAGTATTAACTGATGAAAATGGTAATAAGGTATCTGAACGTGGTTCACATCCAGTTGTTAAGAAAAAAATGCGTCAATGGGTATTGAAAATTACCAAGTTTGCTGATGCATTAATTGATGATTTAGAAGAAATTAATTGACCTAATTCAATTAAAGCAATGCAAACTAATTGGATTGGTAAATCAACTGGTGCAACAATTAAATTTGATGTCGAAGGTTTAGATAATCAACAAATTGAAGTATTTACTTCACGTGCTGATACTTTGTTTGGTGTTAGCTTTATTGCTTTAAGTTTTGATCATGAATTGATTAAACAAAAATTAATTACTAACAAAAACCATCATATTGAAGAATTCATTAAAACTAATAGCGCTGACCAAACTGTTAGATATGTTGGGATTGATAGTAAATATCACGCAATTCATCCAATTACTAAGAAGAAAATTCCGATTTATATTGCTGATTATATTATTAGTGATTATGGAACTGGTGCAATCATGGGTGTGCCAGCTCATGATGAACGTGACTTTAATTTTGCCAACAAATATAATATTGAAATTATTCCCGTTATTTTAGCTGATAATTACCCTTGTTTAATTGACGCTCCACACATTAATTCTGACTTTATTAATGGTTTAAATAATCAAGATGCAATCAATAAGATGATCGAATATCTTGAAGCTAATAAACTGGGGGCTAAAAAAACTAGCTACAAACTAAGAGACTGGATCTTTTCACGCCAAAGATATTGAGGTGAACCATTCCCTGTTGTGTTTGATGAAAACAACAACCCACACTTAATTCCAGATAGTGAATTACCTTTAAAACTACCAGATCTTAAAGATTTCTCACCAAACATGGACGGAAAACCGCCATTATCTAAAGCTGATGATGCGTGATTACATCCAATTATTAATAACCAAAAATATACCCGTGAAACTAACACAATGCCGCAATGAGCTGGTTCTTGTTGATATTTCTTAGGATATATCTTAAAGTTATTAGATATCAATAAAACACACTTAGATCAAAATTATATTGATTTAAACAGCCCACAGGCTAAAGAATTATTTGATCACTTTATGCCTGTTGATTTATATGTTGGTGGTCAAGAACATGCAGTTTTACACTTGTTGTATGCACGATTCTGATATAAATTCTTACACCAAATTGGCGTTGTTAGTTCAAAAGAACCGTTCTATCAATTAATGAACCAAGGAATGGTATTAAGTGAAGATGGTTCTAAGATGTCAAAATCTAAGGGTAATATCGTTAATCCTGATGATTTGGTATTATCACATGGTGCAGACAGCGTAAGAACCCACATAATGTTCATGGGGCCGCTTGGCGCTAGCTTAGCATGAAGTTCTAAATCATTAAACGGGACAAGAAAATTCTTAGAACGTGTTTATAACTTATTTGATAAGGTTGAAATTAACGATCAACCATCAGAAGCTTTAAATTACGATTATCACAACTTCTTAAAGAAAACTAACGAACACTTAGAAAACTTCGAATTTAACTTAGTAGTTAGTGAAATGATGATCTTTATTAATGCTTGTTACAAACAGCAACAAGTTAATAAAGAGATGTTAAAAAACTTCTTAATCGTTTTATCATTCTACGCACCATTCTTAGCTGAAGAATTAAATCATAAACTTAATAATCAAGAATTAATCTTCAATATGAGATTGGCTAAATGAGATGATAAATACTTAGTAAAAAACCAAGTAGCAATCTCATGTAGTGTTAACGGTAAATTCAAATTAGTAAATGAATTTAATATTGATGCAAGCGAACAAGAAGTTGCTGATTACTTCTTAAATCAAGAAGTTATTAAAAAACAAACTCAAGATAAGCAAATTGTTAAAACGATTTTTGTTCCAAACAAGATTATTAACTTTATTATTAAATAAAGTTTAATTAGATAACAAAAAAATATAAGCAGATTAAGGGGCGAACTGCTTATATTTTTATTTTGTTATTAAAAATCTCGAGTTGTATCACTCATAATAATTATAATATAAAATAACCGATTATATTAATTTGTCAAACACTTTATTAAAAAATTTTTTATCAAAACAATTTTAATGATCAAAAAAGAACACAATTTATTGATATTTACTTATCAATAAAATAAAAAAATACACAACAATGTTGTGTATTATATGAAAAAATTCGTTTAATAAATGTTCTTAACTATTTAATTAACAATTAAGAATTAAGTTTTATCTTTTGTGATAACTTAATTTTTTTATTTGATTGATAAACGCTTATTAACAATCAAGCTCCAAGAGGTATTAGGATTAATCCGACTGTTCAAGCGTATTGGCATATAGAATAAATTCCAATGCTAATAAAACTAAACAATATAAAGACTATTCCCAAGATAACCTTAATTATCGATAGTTTGTTCATAAATAAAATATCTAGTTAATTATAACAAAAGCGATTTTGATCAATTTATTAGTTTTGATAACTAATAATTATGCATTTTATTTGCAAACAAAATAATTAGGTATTTGTTAATCAAATTAACGCCCTTCTTATTAGATTAAAATACTTATTAAATAAGAATGATTACGGTTATTATTTAATTAAAAAACAACGGTAAAAATTAAGATTTTAATTAAATTATTACTTTTGTTTTTCTCATTTTGTATTTTTGGTTTTAAGATTAATAAAAGGTAACTTAATTCTTCTTTGATAATTATTGTTTGCAATTATTTTTCTTAAATCTTCTAAATCATTATTAACAACATTTTGTTGTTGATTTTCTAGATCTAAAATAAGCTCATGAATACGATTTGTTTGAACACAAATAATGTTGGGATTGTTATTAAAACTATCTTGTTGAAAATTCTTATTTTCAAAAGGAATAATAATCTTAATATCAGTATTTAAAACAGATTTTATGCATTTGTAATTGTCAATAACTGACTGGATTTCAATTGCAAAATCATGTTGTTTTTGATTTTTATTAATTAAAAATGTTTGTTGGTTTTTGTGTGTGATTCCTGTGGCTGATTTAGAAACTTCATAAGTAATTAAATAAACATTTTTATTGGTAATTACAACATTATTTAAATAAAAAAAGCAATTGCTTTTTGTTTTTGTTGAGCTAAAAAAAACATCATTAATTAAGTAATAATTAAAGCTTTGTGTTTTTAGAAAATCCTTAATTTTTTTATGAATTAATTTAATAGTTCATAATGTTTTATTGCAATAAATTCATGTATTCTTTTTAATCACTTTTGTTCATAAAAGTGCGGTAAAAATAGCAATCATTGCTATTGCGATTAAAACATATATTGTGATTTCAATATTCGGATTTGAAAACATATTTTATGTTGTTTGATTTAGTTCAATTTGTTGTTTTTGTTCAGCAACTTCTTCATTAATATTAACTTGAGAATTTTGTGTTAATTCTTTATCTTCTTCTTGATTATTTAGATCATTAATTTCATCATTAATTTTTAGTTTTAAAGCTTTTTTATCACGTGATGATTTGATTATGCCATCAATTATTAATGCTAAATAAATTAAAGATGGAATTAAGATAATTAATACTCTTCCAGTTACTTGACCACTAAGAGCTAAAACACCAGGAACAATACCCAATAAGAAATCTGTATCACCTCATGATAATTGTGCTGCTGGCACCCATCCAGCACCAATGAAAACTCATGGAATGAATGTGATAATTATTCCGTTGATAAAAGCACCAAGAACACAACCCCAAATTCCACCTTTAACATTGCCAAAAACACCGCTAGTTGCACCTAAGAAAAAGTGCGGGATTACACCCGGTAATAATACTGGTAATACTTTATTGTGTGACGCTACGCCGATTGAAATTCCCATCACAATAAATCCAGCTGTTAATGAAGAAACAAAACCAATAATAACTGCATTTGGTGAATAAGGGAAAACAATCGGACAATCTAAGGATGGTTGAGAATTTTTAATAAATTTAGTTGAAATCCCCTTAAATGAAGGAACAATTTCATCAATAATCATTCTTACACCGAATAATAAAATTTCTACTCCTGCAGCAAAAGTAAATGCATCTAAAAACATCTGGACTACCCAGTTATTTGCAGCATGCGGGCCAAATAAATCATATAAGGTTTTAGTAACTAACGGTCATTCTTCAACAGGAATATTTTTTGGTGGAATAAATAAGGTTTTTTTACCAACATTATACATAATACCTTCTGGAATATAAATCACCATGAAGATTATTAGCATTGTGATCGATACTGAAATAAAGGTATTTTTAAAGAATTGTAATCATTTAGGGAAATTAATCTTATCAGCACATTTAATGTTTTGACCTTTTTTAATTTTGTAGATTGCTTCGCCAATTCAACCAGCAGTGACATAAGATAATGATCCAGCATGAGCTAATGAAACATCATCTTGTTTGCTGATTTGTTTTACAAATCTTTTACATGCTGCGGCTGAAATTACCATATAAACCGACATTAATAATGCCGATGAAATAAGTGCAATTGCATAATCACCTGGTTTTGATAAATCTAAGAATTGTTGGTTATTAGCATGAGCTAAAACTGTTGCCAACATAATTGACATATAAAGCACTAAATGGCCAGTTAAATAAACATATTTAAACCGTGAAAAACCTGCTAAAATCAGATTTAAAACAATCGCCATAACCATGACGATACTACCTAATTGTGCGGTTTGTTCGGATATTTTAAAAAACTGCGTCGCAAAAGCATCGCTATTAGCAATCGTTCCACTAACCTTAAATAAATCTTGGAATAATACTCTAAAATTGGTTAATGGAATTTGGATCACCATAGCACCTGCATTAAGAATTAAGAATCCAGCAAGTGTTTTGAAAAAAGAAATGATTATTTCACTAAACTTTTTTCTTAATAATATTGATCCAAGCAGTGAAAATAATCCTACTAAAATTGCAGGCGTTCCGAATAAGGACTTAAAAAATCCTAAGAAAAACTGACTAGCATCAATTGCTATACTAGTATCCATTACTTATATATTTGTTATTTTTATCTAATTTAGTTTGTTTAATTTACAAACATTACTAATAACTCCATCTATTTGGTTTTTCAAAGCTGATAAGCTAACTAAATATTTACACTGGATTAATTCATAAATTAAATACAACAAGAGATCATGATCATTATTGTTATCAATAATGATCAATTTAATTCAGATAAAACTAATTAATAGTTTTATTTAATTAATATTTTTAATAAACAAGCTTATTAAAAATAAGAAAAAACAAGCGCAAATTTGGCTTGTTTTATTTTTTTATCTTATTTTATTTTTTACGCATTGCCATTAAGCATGCAGTGTTGATCACGTTTCATGGTTGATCGAATTCTGGTTGGAAGAAGAAATCAACATAAGCTAATTGATCAACAGTCATTTTGTGTAAGATGGCTAGTGACATTGCATTAATGTTTGGAGTTAAATCATGTTTAGCCATAATTTGTGCCCCTAGAATAACCTTAGATTTCTTATCAAAGATTAATTTAAACATTACTTTATCTTTTAGTTCTTCTGGCACGAAGCTCATTTTGTAATAATCATGAACTAAAACGCTATCAATTTCTAAGTTTAATTTTTTAGCAAATACTTCATTGATTCCAGTTGAAGCAAACTTGTAATCAAATACAGCCAAAGCAGATGAACCTTGAACACCAGGGAATTTATGTTTTGCTTCGATTAAGTTTTTAGCAGCATATCTTCCTTGTTTTCTAGCATTTGAAGCTAATGCGATACTAATATCAATATTTGCTGGATTAAATTTAATTAAAGTGGCATCACCAACTGCAAACACATCCTTAGCACTTGTTCTTTGGTATTCATCGATTTTAATAAATCCATTTGGTAATAATTCTAAGGTATCTTTTAATCATTCAGTATTTGGTTTAACACCGGCAGCAACGATTACTAAATCAGCGGGGATGCTTTGGTTTGTTGTAACTACACTTGATAGTTTTTTGTCACCTTCAAACTTAGTTACACCTTCATTTAACACGAATTTAACACCGTGCTTAGCCATTTCAGATTGCAACACTGAAGTGAATTCTTTATCTAAGTAAGTTGGTAAAATTGTTGGCGTAATATCAACAACTGTTACATTTTTATTAGCCTTAGCAAATGATTGAGCAGCTTCAATTCCAATGTAACCACTTCCAATTACTACAACATTTTTAACAGCTGGATCATCAATTTTTGCACGAATTTTCTTCGCTCATGCACGCCCTCTCATGTAATAAACATTTTCTAATTCTTCACCTGGAACATTTAATGTTCGTGGCACAGAACCTGGGCTGATGATTAATTTATCATATGATTCAGTTTTAATTTGATTGTTTGATAAATCTAAAACTTCAATAGTGTGAGCATCTGGGTTAATTTTAGTAATTTGGTGTTGTTTAAACACTTTAACACCTTTTGCTGACATTTCATGTTCATTAGAATAACGAATTGTATCTAGATCTTTAACAATTCCTTCTAAATGTAATTGCATACCACATGATAAGAATGAGATGAAATCTCCTTTTTCATATCAATGTAATTCTGCATCTGGGTAAAGTTCTAAAACTTCATTACAAGCTTCAAAACCACCGTGTGATGATCCTAAGACGATAACTTTCATGAATTTCCTCCAATGTTTTGTCAATTTAATTTATGCGTGTTTATATAAATTAGCATATTTAGATTTTCATTGGGAAATATTACTTTAATAATGAAGAATAAAAGTTATTATTTAGAAAATAATGGCGATTTACTAATGTTTAAACTGTTATTTTTATTAGCTTCATCTTGGATTAGAACAACTGATTTAACTTCTGGAATTTCACTTTTTAAGATGTTTTCTACACCATCTTTATAGGTCATATCAACTAAATCACAACCATTACAATTACCTAATAATTTAATGGTTACCACCCCTTTATCGTAGTTTTCAAAAGAAAGATCCCCACCATCACGGCGGATTAATAATCTTAAATCATCTAATAAATCTAAGATTAATGCGATGACAGTTTGTTTTCTTCTTGCCATAATTTAAAACTTTTTAGTAACCTTATTTTCTTCTTTATTAATCAAACGTTTAATATTAGCTCGGTGTTTTCAAATTACCGTAGTTGATAAGATCAAATTAACAATGCCAAAAAATACAATGATATGCCAATCTGATTGATAAGTTAAGTATGTAATGTGTTTAATATCAAACCATCATAAATAATCCAAATATGGAATGAATCCTAAAAATATTAAAACAACAAAACAACTAATACTTGCTAATGAAACATATTTTGTTATCAAAGTAATGCTTCATCAGATAATTGCAATAATAATAAACCATCATGGTGATACAACCAACACAAATCCAGCAGTTGTTGCTACAGCTTTACCACCTTTGAATTTGGAAAAAACTGGATACATATGACCAAGAATTGCTGATAGCGGGGCTAGATAAGTTAAGTAATAAATTTTATTGATTATGCTTTCATCAATTTCAATAATTGATGGTTTAATTCAGAAAGTGTAAATTAAAAAGATAATTGCAAATGGAACTACGGATTTAAAAATTTCACCAATACCAATGGCGATTGCCACTTTTTTAGGAAACACTCTAAACGAATTTGTTGTGCCTGGGTTTTTTGAACCATATTCACGGACATTTTTCTTAACAATTAAACTAGCAACATCAGCAAACATGATTGATCCAAATAAGTAACCAATAATGATGCTTAAAATTACTAAAACACTTATATAGCCAGCTAAATTCATAAATTATTTGTTGATGATTTTAAATTGATTATGACCAAGAATAATTTTTTGATCATCTAATTGCTTATTAAAATGCGATTTCAATAAATCATTTAAATGATCAATAAAAATCGATTCAACATTATGGCCAATATCAATTACATTAATATCGTGATTAATCGCATTAATTCATGCAGATCATTTTAAATCACCCGTGATTAAAATGTCATAATTTTTAAACAGATCAATATCTTGTTGGTTTGAACTATAACCACTACCCAAACAAATTAAACCCTTCTTTAATGTTTTTTTATATTTAGAAGTTGATAAGTATTTAACTTGATCAATATAAGGAATCGTTTTTAGCTTTTTTATTAAATCATCAAACTGATGATTTAATTCAAATTCATAATAATGATTGATTGGTTGATTGTTGTATTTTTTAATATCTAACAACTTAAAAAAGTAAGCATGAGCTCCATTTTGATTGAAGTCATAAGCAGTGTGTAATGCTAAAAAACTACGGTTATTTTTAAAAAAATCATCGTATGCTTGCTTGATAAAATTATCAGTTTTTAAATCATTTTTATCAATAAACATCGGGTGGTGTGAAATGATCAAATTAACATTGTGTTTTTTAACAATGTTGAAATTAAAACGATCATAATCAGCACAAATTAACACTTTTGTTAATTTGTTTTTTAAATTTTTATGATTAATCAATTTGGCATTATCAAATGCCAATTGGTTTTTTAGCGGGAATGATTTTAATAAAAAATCCGTAATTTTTTTAACTTGCATATTTTGATAAGAATGTTTGATATTCTTTTAATGCAATTGTTTGAAGTTTTGATCTAGCTGTTTCAGGAATATTATTAATTAAAGCTTTTTGTTCTTTAACATAACCAATTAATTCTTCACTTATCTTATCTTTTAGAATTGGGCCTAAAACATAATCAGTATTTGAATATGAAAAATCATTATCAACTTTAATTGCTTTGATAATTAAATAATAATGTTTATTTTCATAAATAATCAGTTCATCAATAATTTGGTAATGATTTTTTAATAAGAAATATCTTAATTTAATGTGGTTTCTTTCTGGTTGTAAAATAAGGGTTTTTAATTCCACAACTGAATTAGAGATAATATCAGTAATTTTAGAAACACCCATTCCAGCAATCACGCAGTAATCAATCGAATTTTTGATTGATAAATTCTTTAATCCATCATTAACAATATTAATGATACGATCTTTGCCTGCAATTTTTTTGGTATTAGAAATTGCTTGTTTTAATGGTTCTAGATTGATATCAATATTTAATACGTATTCTGTTCGATTACTATTAATTAATTCAACCCCTAAATGTCCGTGATCACATCCTACGTCAGCAACTAAGAAAGCATTGTCGATTAATTTGGCAATTGCTTTAATTTTCTGAGTCATATTTTAAGAATGAACGTAATCTTGCATTTTTTGAAGGATGTTTTAGTTTTCTTAGTGCTTTTGCTTCAATTTGACGGATGCGTTCTCTGGTTACATTAAACTTGTTACCAACTTCTTCTAAGGTCATTTGTGAGTGATAAGGACTTAATCCATAACGCATACGAATAATTTGTTCTTCTTTCTTAGAAAGAGTATTTACAAATAGTTCGTTAATGTGTTCAGATACAATGCGTTTTTCAGTGAATTCGTCAGGTTTTAAGATGTCTTTATCTCTAACAAAATCAACGAATTGCGATTCTTCATCATGACCAACTGGTTTATCTAATGAAACTGGGTCAATATTTAATTTTTTAATGTCAGCAATCTTTTTAGGAGTAAACCCATGAACTTGACCACCCATTTTTTCAGTTAATTCTTCTAATGTTGGATCACGACCTAATTGTTGAGT
The DNA here is from genome assembly GCF_019873825.1 of Mycoplasma sp. E35C. Classification (NCBI taxonomy): domain Bacteria; kingdom Bacillati; phylum Mycoplasmatota; class Mollicutes; order Mycoplasmatales; family Mycoplasmataceae; genus Mycoplasma; species Mycoplasma sp. E35C. The sequence continues at coordinate 490,697 of NZ_CP068418.1, forward strand.
TAATACCCGTTCAGTTTTAATCAACTTGTTGATTGTTTCAACCATATGAACAGGAATTCTAATTGTTCTTGCTTGATCAGCAATCGCTCTTGTGATTGCTTGTCTAATCCATCATGTTGCATAAGTTGAAAACTTATTACCAAGTTTATAGTTAAACTTAGAAATCGCTTTCATCAATCCGATTGAACCTTCTTGAATTAAATCAACGAAATCTAAACCACGATTTAAGTATTTTTTAGCAATTGATGTTACTAATCTTAGATTTGAAGTTACAAGTTGGTTTACAGCGTATTCTCTCGTCTCTTCATCGCTACTTCCAAGTAATTTAGCTACCTGAATTTCTTCATCAAAAGATAAGATTTTAGATGAACCTAAAGTTCCCAAGAACGCTTTAACGTTATCTTCAACTTTATCACGAGTTGAAGCACCCTTAACTACTAATTCATCTAGGTTGTTATCGATTTCACTTAAGTCTTGTGATTTTCTAAATAATGAAATCTTTTCTTCAACATTTGCTTCTAATTTAATGCCGTTATCTTTTAATTCTTCTAAGATTTCTAAATCTTCTTGTTCATTAAATTCGTAATTTTTAAGAACACTGATAATGTCTTCATTTGAAAGATTTTTACTTTTCTTAGCCTTAGATAAAATTAATTTTGCCGCTTGAATTGTGTCGTGATCATTGTTTTTAGGCTTCATTGAAGCTTCTAAAACTTCATAATAAACCAAGTCATTTTTTTCATTACTTGGTGCATGTTTTGGTTTACGACCTCTTTGACGTTTTTGAGTTGTGATCGGTTGAGAAGAATCAACTTTAGAATCGCTGATTAAGAATTCTGACATATCACGGTCAAAATTATCAAGTTCATCTTGTTCACTGAAATCAGTTTCAACAAATGATGAATTATAATTTTCAGCTTTGAAATCTTCGAAGTTGATTTCATTATCATCATCAAAATCTTCGTCAAGAATTTCTAATTCAGCTTCAACTGGTTTTGTCTTAGTTAGTTTTAATTCTTCTTTTTTATTAGTTTTTGATTTTTTAGTTTGATCTTGACTAGATTTAGTTTGCTTAGTTTCTTTTGTTTTTTTAGCTTCAACTAAATTTTTAGTTGAAGTTTTATTTGAAGCTGAAGTATCTTTTTTATTATTAACTTTTGGTTCTTCTTTTTTGGTTGTTGCTTTGTTTTTAGAAGATAATTGTTGCTTTAAAGTTAATGGTTCAACTTTTTTATCACTAACGGTTTTCTTTGATTGATTAGAATTAGCTTTGGTTGTTGATTTAGTGATAGTTTTAGAAGTGCTAGATTTTACTTCTAATTCTTTAACTTTTTTAGTGTCCTTATTTACTTTTTTCGCTTGCTCTTGTTTTTGAGCTAATGCAAGACGTTCTTTTAAAGAAAGTGTTGCTGTTTTTTTAGATTTTAAAGCAGCTTTATTTGATGCTGTTGAAGTAGTTTTCTTTGACATTATGGTTATTAAAATGGCAAATGTGCAATAGTTAATACCATATTATAAATTAAAATAATAATTTTTATTTTTCTTTTGAATTAGCTACTTCTTTAATCATTTTAAGATCTTTAAGTTCAACCAACATGAACAATCCATATTTTTTGATTAAATCCAGTAAATCTCTTTTAGTTTTAATCACAATATTTCTTTTAGAAATATTTTCTTTTACTTCACAGTTTCTTAATAACTTGTTAAGTTTATCTTGGGTATTAACTTTATTAAAATGGCGAAGATTTTTTGCCGTATTAATATAGGACTTTAAACTTTCTTTTAAATCTTTAAAAATGTCTAATTTTGAAAAATGCATTTCAACATTTTTAATAAAATCTTCAATGATTTGATTAAAGATAAATTGATTAAGATTATCTAATGGTTCTTTTTCTTTATTTTCTTTGAGTGCTTTGGAATAAAAAGAATTAATATTTTTATATATTATATTCGTAAAACTATCTAAAAAATTGCTAATGAATTCATAACAAAAATTAATTGCTCTAATCTTATCTTCATCATCTAATTGATCGATATTTTGGTTATTGATTACAGATTGTAAAAAGTATAAGAAGAAAAATCTTGTTGGTTTGTAAAAATTAAGTTTGTTAACGATGTTAGTTCTAGCTTTTGATAAATCTTCATAAACATAACAATCTGCATAAATTAAATAAAATTCGCAAATGCTAATTGCTGCATTAACAAAATTGAAAATTTTACTTTTTAGTTGTTTATCATCAATTGGCGATTCATAAATGAAACGATAAATATCATCAGGCTGTTTAGTTTTATGATCATCAAAACCATCAAACTCATTACTAACTTCATCATAAAGTTGATTTGATAGATCGTTAGTTTTTAAATAAGCAACATTTTCTTGTTCTTTTTTGGTTGATAGTTTGTTATTAATTAACGCTTTAAGTCGATTAATCCCATCATCAGAATGATAAACTTCATCAAGATCTTTTTGAGTTATACCTTCATAATTCAATTTTGATACTTTATGAATTTTATTAGCAGCTAACAATTTAATGCATTTAGTTGTCGCATTTTTACCAGCTTCGTCATTATCCAAACATAAAACAATTTCATTAATCTTATTTAGTTTGAATTTAATTAAATCAATTTGGTGTTGGGTTAGTGCTGTTCCCATGATTGCTACTGCATTCTTGATCCCGATGCGATATAAAGCAATAACATCCATATAACCTTCACATATATATAGAATGTTATTGTTATTATCAAAATTTAAAGCGTGGTAGTTATATAAAATATCACCCTTAATGAAGTAATCAGTTTCAGGCGTGTTTATGTATTTAACATCATCATTAGAACTGATTGTTCTACCCGAAAAACCAACAACTTTATTAAATTTATTTCTGATCGGAAAAATTACTCGATTAATGAAATAAGAATTATCAGAATCTGAGATATATTTGACATATCTAAGATTGGCTAAAATGATTTTTTCATCAACTTCTTTATTAAGGTGTTTTTGATAAAACACCTTTAAATCTTCAACCATGCGTTTGGTTGTATATGTTTTTGGATGAAACCCGATTTGGAAATCATTTAAAATACTGTCATAAGATAAATAACGTTTATCTAAAAAATTACGTAATTCTTGATTTTTAGCATACTCTAATCTCAAATTAGTTGTTGCTTTTGTTGTCAAAAATTCAATTAAATCATAGAATTCTTTATCTTCTTCTTTAATAGGATCAGCAGCTTCAAAATTAGCTGAAAATCCAAGTGATTTTAGATCAATATTTTCAATTTCAATGATCTTTTTAATTGCTTGATAATAATCGAGATTTTCTTTTTTCTTAACGAATTCAATAATATCACCAGCTTCATTACAACTAAAACATTTTCAGACTTTTTTAGTATCACTAATACTTAGTGATGGTTTATTATCACTATGAAAAGGACATAATGAAATATAGTTTGATCCCTTTTTATTAATATTGATGTATTTAGAAATTAAAGAAGATAAACTAATATTTTCACGAATATAACTGGCAATTTGTCTGAAGTCGTTATTCATCTAAACTAAAGTTGTTTTTTATTCATTTTTTAAGATCAGCAATTGGCAATTTAAATTGTTGCATGCTATCACGTTCTCTGATTGTTACAATACCTTTTTCTAACGAATCAAAATCATAAGTTAAACAGTATTTTGTGCCGATTGCATCATATCTACGATAGCGTTTACCAATCGATCCAGAACTATCAAAATCAAAACGGTGATAAGTGTCACTAATTGATAATAAATCACTATAAAGCTCATAAGCTTTATCTTTTAATTTATTAACCAAAGGTAAGATTGCTAATTGATATGGTGATAATTCAACTGGTAATCTTAGCACTTCGCGTTTGTCGTTATTTTCTAATTCTTCAACACAATAATGGTTTGAAATCAAAGCATATAACAATCGTTCAATCCCTACTGATGGTTCAATCACATCTGGAATTAATTTCGAACCATCAAGATCGTTTGTATAATCTAATGGTTTATTAGAATGATTTGAATGAGCACTTAAATCAAAGTTTCCACGATGAGCTAATCCCCAAAGTTCAGAATTCCCGTGAGGGAATTTGAATTCAAAATCAATAGTTCGGCTTGAATAGTGTGCTAATTCTTCTTTATCAATATCGTGTTTTTTAATTTTATCTGGACTTAGTTGCAACTTGTTAAATAAGAAATCTTCAATCTTATTAACAAAAAAATCAAACTTATCACTTACTTGATCAGGTGATAGGAAATATTCAATTTCGAATTGTTCAAATTCTCTAGTTCTAAAAATAAAATTACCTGGTGTAATTTCATTTCTAAACGCCTTACCAATCTGAGCAACTCCGAATGGTAATTTCATTCTTTGAGTTCTTACAACGTTTTTAAAATTGATGAAAATCCCTTGTGCTGTTTCTGGTCTTAAATACAGAGTATTTAATGAACTTTCAACTACCCCTTGGAAGGTTTTAAACATTAAATTAAATCGACGAATTTCAGTTCAATCATGATTTTCACACTTAGAACATTTAACATTCTTATCTTTAATAATGTTTTGTAATGTGCTTAGTTCGGTATTTTCAGTAATCTTAATGTTACTATCTAATTCTTCAATTAATTTGTCAGCACGATAACGTGTTTTACAATGCTTACAATCAATTAAAGGATCTGAAAAATTATCCAAATGCCCTGATGCTTTTCACACTTCTGGATTTAAGATAATCGAAGTGTCTAACATTTTCATATCAGGTTGTGAAAACACAAAGTGTTTTAACAACATTTGCTTAAGATTATTTTTTAATAAAGCACCAAGTGGTCCATAATCTCATGAATTTGCTAATCCATTATAAATTTCAGATGATTGATAAACAAATCCATAGTTTTTTAAATAATTAACTATTTGTTCTTGCGTCAAGTCCATAATAATAATATTTTAACTTTTTATATAACTAAAAATCTGTTCTAAATAAATTCCAGCATTGTGATAAATTGATTTTGCTAATCCCTTTATTAAAGATATGTATTGTTTATGCTCTAAAGCAGAAAATTCGTATGAAGTTTTATAAATTAATGAAAAAAAGTTAGTCATAAAACTTTTGTTGTATAAAAATTCATTATATTTATAAGCACACTTTTCACAAACACCCACCATATCTTTGAATGATAAAGTGATAACTTGTTTGTTATTACAATACCCACATTTAGTTAAATCATAGCCTAACCCTTCAATCTTAATAATATTTAATAAGATGTAAATAATGATCGTTTCATTACTATAAGTTTTATTGTTAACAAAATTAATTACATCATCATAAAAATTAAAGTAATTGGCTTCTAATAAACCTTTTTTCTTGCTAATGTATTCATTCATAACAAGAATTGGTAAAGATTCACTAATGGTTGCATCTTTGGTATCAATTGGATGGATTTTTTTTAATTTTGATAACCGTTCAACACTTCGTGATTGAAAAAATTCAAAGTTATGTAATGAACCAATTGTGATGTATCTGCCATTTTTGGATAAGATTTTCTTCGTGCCTAACGCAATCAAACTAATCAAGGAATTATCTTCAAATAACACCTTAATAATCTGATCAAATTCAGCATAATCAAAATAATCGATTAAATAACCTTTTTTTGTTATAGCACTCATTTCTTATGACCTAATGATTTGATTAGATAATCATCGTTGCGTCATTCTTTTTCAACTTTAACAAAAAGTTTTAAATTGATTTTGCAATCATAAATATTTAATAATTCCATTCTAGCAGCCATACCAATTTTTTTAATCATTGAAGCGTTTTTACCAATAATGATTTTCTTTTGTGACTCACGTTCTGTAACGATTGCACATTCGATGTTGAACATCTTTTTTTCTTGATTGTAATTCTTAGTTTCAAGAATTACAGCCACTGAATGCGGAACTTCTTGATAAGTAAAATTCAGAATTTTTTCACGGATAATTTCGGTAATTTCAAAATTATCTTTTTCATTTTCATCAAGTTGTGATTCTGGAATTTCATATTGTTCATCTAACAATTGATATAAACCATCATCAATTTGATCATTAACTTCATCAACTAATAAATTAGTTTTTATTGTTTTAACGACATTAAATGAATCACGAATTAATTTATCTGCTTCATTGATATTATCTTCATTTTTAATCAAGTCAATTTTTGAATAAATTACGATTAAATTATCAATTTTATATGACTTGATAATGTTTAATAAGTTGATAAATTCTTCGCTGATTTTTTTAGCACTATCAACAATTAAAATACAAGCATGAGCATGTTTATAAGCTTGTTTAATTTCGCTGTTTAAAAATAAGCTTAACTTATTAAAACTCTTATGAAACCCAGGAGTGTCAAGTAATAAATAATCAACTTTTTCATGTTCAATTTTATGAGCAATAACATTTCTTGTTGTTTGATCATACTTAGAAACAATTGCTACTTTATTTTTAGCAATCTTATTAATTAAAGTTGATTTACCAACACTAGCTAATCCAGTAATGACAACAATTCCTGATTTTTTCATACGCACTTTCTGATTTTTTTAATAACTTGATTCAAGATTTTATCTTGAATATTTAAGGTTACATATTCATATGCATCACTTTGCTCATGATCAAATTCTAATAGATGCATTAAACCATGAATAATCATTCTAATCATTAAATATAAATAACCTACTTGATATTTTTTAGCATCCTTAGCAATCTTTTTTGAACAAATGAAAATTTCGCCCAATAATGGTGAAACGATTTCAACATTTTCTCACAAGCAAACACTAATCACGTCTGCTACGTATTGTTTATTTCTTAATGAAGTATTAAGTTCTAAACTACGGGCTTCACTAATAAAATTTAGTTCGTAATATAGTTTATCTTTGATTTTGAAATGCGCTGAAAAACAATTATTAATAATAATTAATAATTGTTCTAAATCGTCTTTAAGAAATGCTGGTGGTTTAATTACATCAAAATGATTAATCATACTTAATTAATTATAGATTAATCGATTTGATTAAATGTTGATACAGAACAGATTTACCTAAATAAAAACTAATTGTTCCAACCGATTCATTAATCGATTTTTTAGTTGTCAAAATTAGGGTGTTATCTTGATTTTCATCGATATTAAATTTAATTGCTTCATTAGAATTCTTGTGATAACCCAATAAATAATGTGCTTTATTATTTTTAATAAATTGTTCTAGATCACTTTGATCAGCATATTTTATGTAATATTGATTATCAATTCTTTGGTAAGTAAAGTTGGAATAAACATTAACCTTTATTAAAAAGACCATACCAATAAAAGTAATAATCACAATCAAAAGACCAGCAATAATGCTATTAATTATCTTATTCATAATCGTGCAAGTTTATCCTGTTTTTAAAGTATTTCATAAAGCTATTATCATGCTCAATCATGATTGTTAAATTGTTCTTAATAATGTGTTTTACAATAACTTCAAACACGACATGTTTAACCGATTCATCAATGTTATTAAGCACTTCATCTAATAAAAATAATTTATTGCGAACATTATATGAATGTAATAGTTTTAATACTTGATTTTGGCCTGAACTTAGATTGTATTTATCAGCATCAAAAAGCTTAAAATACTCGATGATTTTTAATAATTCTGGTCTTCTGTTTTTCTTCATAAATTCAATTAATCATTCATTGTCTAATTCAATATTAGTCTTTTGATCTGATAAATAAACGACGTGATTTAAGAAGAATTCATTGCTATATTTATTAATATTAACTTCATTGATATAAATTTCTCCTGATGATAATAATTGACGTTTAATAATTGATTTAAGTAATGTTGATTTCCCAGATGCATTTTTGGCATACAAAAATGTTGGTGCATTGATTGTTAAATTTAAATCATTAAATATTGGATTTTGATCAAAAAATAAATAAACATTTTTAAAACTAACAGATTTAATTACTCTTGTTCGATCAATCAAATTATTAACTTCATTTTTTAATAACAAAAGATTATTAACTTTTTGGTATGAAATATAAAACTCATAACTTTCATTCATAAATCTAATCAAACCATCAATGCTACTAATCAATAATCCCTGTAATGTGCTGACATAAATTAGGGTTGCTAAATCAATTGTGTTTAAATTGATAATTAATGAAATTCCAACAACTAATGTGATGCTAGTAATAAAATACTTAATTAGTTCAAAAACAGAATTACTAACATTGACATTTAAATGGATTTTCTGGTTTAAATTCTGATTTTTCTTAAAAATATCATTAACTTTATCATTTCAATAATGATAAAACCCTTGATGTTGGGAATTAATAATGGTTTTATGAAATTCATATAAGTATGTTTGCTGTTTGATTTGTAATTCCTTAGATTTTTGGTTATATCCTTTAAATCACAATAAATTTAAGATCAAATAAATTAATGAAACAACACTTTGAAATAAAGTGATAAATAAGAAGAAAACATGAATTTTATGAAGCAAAATAATTGCAGTAATAACAATTAAAAAGTTATTAATAAAATTAGATATTTTCTTAATATAAAAAGTTAAACAAGTATTTAAATAATCATCATATTTATAGATTGTGCCAATATCATCTTTGATAACCTTAATTGTTTTAGGTAAACTGAAAGTATATAAAAAAGTTTTTCATCAATATTGGTATTTATTCTTAATTAATTGTTGTTGTCAAATATTCAACAACCCTGAACCAATTAAGTTTATTAACTTAATAATAATGAAGGTAATGATGATAATTAAGATGTTATTAATTACTGAAGTATTTATGACATCATTGATTAAAATTTTAAATAAAAAAGTTAATCCAATACTACTAAAAGTAATGAGTAATTCAATCATTAAAAATATCAAAATATACGGTAAATTTATGATATTTTTAAATCTAAATTGCGTTTTATAATTAACAGGAATATAGTTTTTAAGATCAGGTTTTACAAGAATAATTACACCCGCAAATAATTCTTTGAATTCATCATAATTAATTATTCTTTTTTCATTATTTGCAGAATCAAAAACAACGAATTTATTATTCTTATTTTTAACAATCACAAAGTGATTAAAATTATCTGCTTTTAATAAACAAACTAAGTATTGGTTTTTAATCTTAATTAGTTCATCAAATGTTGCTTGGTAAGATTCACAATTCAAATAATGCGCGTTAGCAATACTTTCAAATTGAGCAATATTAATTCCCTGATTGTTAATATGCGTATTAGCTTTAATCATGAAATCATTTAGTTCATAACCAAAATGATGTTGATACAACATCATGATTACACTAATGCCACAATCATTACGATCTTTTTGCTTAATTAATTTCACAATATTAAATTACATATCAAGATATGTTTTTTATCTCTAAAAAACACAAAAATTAATTAAGCAAAATAAAAAAACACCAATTCTTTCCACTAAAAATTGGTGTTCTTTAAGTTTTTTGCATAATGGCTTTAATCTGTGATTAAAGTAAATCGGTTAGATTCTATACTGACAATTAATTCAACAAAAACGTTGATTATAAATAAATTAGAAAGAATAAATTAAATGGTAATTAAAAAGGACAAAAATATCTAATAGAAAGGAGTAAAAACAATATGAAAGAAAAAAATTAGTAAAAAAATTAAATCAAGAGAATGATAATAATTATGAAAAATAAACTAATTAATTGTTTTTCTAGAATTGGGTTAAACCGATTGGATAAGTTAATTATCAGAATCTAGATCAGCTAATATACTGCTAGTTTCGATATTGGTCTTTGTTTTTTTATTTAGTCTGTCTTTATTAACAACAATAAGTGCATTCTCAGTTGTCTTGTTATCATCAGCATTAATGTATAAATCAGGCGAAATAAAATTTACAGGATAATTTTGGTTTTCAGGGTGATTAATTAAGTAATTTCAATTGTAATCCAAACTTCGATTCGAATGAATCAAACCGCTAATCTTCTTGCCAATAATCGTAATAGTCGTTTCATCACCATCAGCATCACTATTCCCAAACACAATATGGGCGTTACTGCTAACAGATTGTCTGATCTTACTATTAATCTCATCATACAATCTTCCGGGGAATTGCCTGTTGAGTTGATACATAACAATCAGTTTATCAGCACTCAATCAATCTTGATTTAAAAGATCGATATTTCTTAAATCAACTTGGCTACTTGAAATCTTAATTTCTTTCACCAAGAATTCATAAGATGATTCATCATTAACATCAAAAAATTCGGTTAAATCAGCATAATCAATATCATGAATTGTTTTTTGTTGAATTAACTTAATAATCGCATTAATTGAAGTTCCAATCTCATAACTAATCGCTTCAAAACGATCAAGCACTGGTAGATTAGATAATTTTTGGTTTAAATCATCGTTTCTAATTAAGTTCGTAGCCGTTGCTTTTTTTAATAATAAATACAAAGCATCTGAAGCTTTTTCATAAGTTAAATTACCTTCATTTGCTGATGGCATTAGTGCATAAGATAAGGTAAGAATATTCTTTTCAGCTGTTTTTTGAACAATATACTTAGCACCAGCTGTGCCAACTCCTTTACCTAATCCAGCAACAACAATACAGATGTCACAATCTTCTAGAATTTGATCTAGATTGCTATCAAAATATTGCGAAATTGCATTGTGGGCTTTTTGAATATTTCCACCAGTTCCATAACCATTTGTGTATGGTGTGTCAATCAGTAATTTAATAGATTTTGAATTATATTTATTTTTTAAAGTTGCTAGATGTTTAGCATCAGTATTTAATAAATAAAAAACAACTTCATCATTAATTAAATGATTAAAATTTACAGCAATATATTCAACGATATTTGAACCAGCATTACCAATACCAATCACCTTAATTTTTTTGTTATTTTTATACTTACTAACAAAGAAATTTTCTTGGTTATTAAATTGATTTAAATTTGATGAAAATGTTTGATTTTCTCGTAAATTATTGTTAAAAAAATCTTCATCAAAATAACCTAATTTTGGTAATTTTTCTAAATCCAAATCATTCTTATCTGAGTTTATTAATTTGTCGAATTCAGAATATAAAACCTTTAGCTCTTCTTTTGCTTGTTCTATTGAAAAATCTTCGTATTTTTTCTTATCTGAATCTGACATAACTTAAATATTATTTGGCACTCAATTTAGTTAAAATGCTATTGATTTCTTTATTGATTGATAGCAAGATTGCTTTCTTGTCACTTTCATGATCGTAGTTGTAATCATGTTGTGAAATAATGTGATTATCAATTTTGTTAATTGATAGATCAAATTCGTATTGTTTTTTGATTGCTAAATATGATTGTTGGTATTGTTTTTTAGCAGATCATAATTTTAATGAATACAATTTTGAAATCTCAACATCATTAACTAACTCATTTTCTTTGTTTAATAAGTTGTTAGCAATTGCACTATTACGATTAGTGTTGATAATAATTTGTTTGATTTCTTTTTTGAACTCTTGCTTGATTAATTCTAGTTCTTTATTAATGTGATCAACAATTGGAACAATGTATTTTTGAATGCAAGCATCTAAATCTTGTTTTGATAAATATTGGTAATTTAAGAATTGATCACTTGTTTTAATTAATAAGTTGTATGAACTATCTTCTGCTAAGTTTAATAAAGCGTTGTTGAAATATTGTTCAATAATGTCGTTTAAATCGTTGTTATTATTTTTTGGATTTAATTTCTTAAATACATTAGCTTTAACCTGATTTAAACCAACGTTCATTTTTCTAGAAATAATGAAAGTATCATCTAGATAAATATTAATGCTGGTGTGATCATCTAATACATCAATAACTAAACTATCAGAAGCGTCTTTTAATTGTTGAGTTGCTAAGTAATTTAATTCTTGACTACTAATGCCACATACTTTTAAACCTAATTGGTTAATTGTTTGTTTTAAATCAGCTAATAGATTTGATTTTGTATGATAAACCAATAAGATTGCATAATAATCAGTGTTGGCTACTAATTCGCTTGCCGCATTTTTAGTATTTTTTTCAACTGTTTTATAAATCTTATAATCAATAATTTGATCAGGATTTAATTTAGTCTTATTAGAATTGAAAACAAACTTTTTAATTTCGTTGTGAAATTGATCAGCACTTAAATAATTAATCACATTTGTTGCAACTTGAGTTGATTTTAAGTCATTAATTAAACCATCAAAATTAAGAATTACTTTTTGAATCAACATTTTACTACGTTGATTAATCAGATCTAATTGTTGTTGGATCTTTTGTTGTAATAATGTTTTATTAATAACTTTATTTTCGTCGTATAAGTTGGTGTTTTCAATAGTTATTTGACGCAATAAGTGCATTGATTTGTCATCATTAGTTGATAGCACCAAATCAATACTTTCTTTTTTAAATGTGATTGTTGCGTAAGTTTGTTTTAAGTTATACATACTATTTGAGATGTTCTAATAAGAATAGTTTGGCTGATCGTGATCGTTTGTTTTTTTCTAACTCTTCAATTGAAGGTTCTAATCCCTTGTTGAAGTGATTTTTGTAGTTTAATAATAATTCGTTATTGATTGGAACATTGCTTAAACTATCAGTTGATGTAAGTTTTCTAAAGGCCTTTTTAATCATCTTTTCTTCTAATGAATGGAATGAGATAATTGCTAATCTACCATTTTTATTAAGAATATTAGGAATGATTTCTAAAACCTTTTGCAATACTTCTAGCTCATTATTAACAGCAATCCTGATGGCTTGAAAATACTTTCTTGCTGGATGTTTTTTTTGATAAAGTTCTGATGGCTTAACATTCTTTTTAATCAATTCAACAACTTCTAATGTTGTTAAATCTTTTTGTTCAAATGCATTTTTAAGAGCGATTGCTACTTTTTTACCATCTGAAATTTCACCATACTTTTTAAAAATCGTAATTAATTGATTAACTGTTGAACTCTTAATTAATTCTGTTGCATCAAGTTTTTGCTCTTGGTTCATACGCATATCAAACTTGCCAGCTTGATGATAACTAAATCCGCGAGTTGCTTGATCTAATTGATAACTAGAAACCCCTAAGTCAATTAAACAGCCATCAATTTTTTCTATTTTTAAATTAGCTAGATGTTTTTTGACATTAACGAAATTATCTTTAATTAATGTCACATTGTGATGTTCTTTGAATAACTCTTTACAATGGTTGATTGCTATACTGTCTTGATCAAAACCAATTAAATGACCTTGATCGCTTAGCGCTTTAATGATGTTATAACTATGCCCACCAAATCCAATTGTTAAATCAAGATAAGTCCCGTTTTTATTAGTTATTAAGTTTTGCATCACTTCTTTTAATAAAACGGGGTAGTGAATGTCGTTATTAATGATCATTGTCCATTGCTTCGGCTAATTCAGTGAACTTATCAAAGTTATCTTCATTAAATTGATCGTACGCTTTTTGATCTCAGATTTCAATGTGATCACCCATACCAATAATGACAGCTTCTTTAGATAAACTAGCCATTTGTTTGAAATTAGCTGGAATTAAAATTCGGTTAGCACTATCAATTTCAACTGTTGATGAGTTAGCAAACAGCAATCTGCGGTAGTTTCTACTTTGTTGGCTGTTGCTTGATTGTGCCAAGAATTTATTAGCATACTTATCAAATTCTTCAGGTGTACGTAGTTCTAAACAACCATCTAACCCTCTTGATAAAACCACACTGTCTTTAATTAGGTTTCTTAGCTTAGCTGGAATGCTTAATCTACCCTTAAGATCAATATTATGTTGATAGTTGCCGATAAACATATTATTAACCTCCTTTGGATAGAACTTCTACGTATTAATATTCTAAATTAAAATCTCCCACTTTCAAACACTTTTCACCACAATTATTTTATCAACCTTCTAAACACCTTTATTTTAAAGGTTTTTAAACTAAAATTTTTTTTGGTTATAAGTAAGAAAAAAATGACCTGGCAAGGTCATTTTTTAACGATTTTGATAATTTAGGGGGTTAAAGTGGGAGGTTATTCGTTCTCATCATAACGGTTTGAATCAAAGAAATTACCTTCTTGGTATGAATCAGGATCAAAATGTTTAATTTCAGGTAAATCATCAATTGATTCAATTCCGAATAAATCAAAGAATTTTTCAGAAACATTATATAAGAACGGACGGCCAGGAGTATCAGCACGGCCAACTTCAACGATTAATTGTTTTTCTAATAAATTATCAACTAGATTTAATGAATCTACACCTCTGATTTCATTAATTCTACTTCTAGTACAAGGTTGGTTATATGCAACGATTGCTAATACTTCCATCATTCCCTTGTTTAATGGGTTTTTGAATTTTTCAGAAACATAGCGTTGCATTTCAGTTTTAACAGCAGCCTTAGTTAAGATCTTATATCTACCACCATAGTTTTTAATTGTTAAACCAAAGTTGTGATTGTGATCATAACTATAAATCATTTTTTCTAGCTCATTAAACAATTCATCTTGATGTAATCGTGGCACAATCTTATTTAATTCTTGTAAGTTCATCCCATTCTTACCAGCCACATATAAAGCAGCCTGAATGATTGCTTGAATTGATAATGTTTTTTTAACATCAGTTGTTGATATTTCATCTGGATTTTCTAAATCATCAACAATTTCACTAGTTTGAGAGATTGCATCCTGAACAGATTGATAGAACTTTTCATTATCTTGGGTTTCAAAATCAATTGTTGAATTACCAATATCTTCAAATGTTGTTTTTTTAGGTTTAGCTGTTAGTTTATCAACTTGTATAGAAAAATCTTTTTGATCTTCTAAGATTTGTGATGTTGATAATTCTTCAATTGGTTTATTGTTATTTAATTTGAACTTTTTAGTTACTTTTTTAATCTTAGTTGTTTTCATAATCAATTAATGCTTAGGATTGTTATTTTATTCTTCTATATTATTGTTAGTTTCAACTTCTTGGAGTTGATCATTATCATCCAAACGAATTTCACCAGTATGAAGTGCTTCTAGTTTTGCTTCTGAATCATAATCTTCTTGCTTATCATCAATTAAATCATTAAGTTGTTGGATAATCAATTCAGCTTCATATAAGATTTGTTTTGATGTTGGTTTTTTAGCTTTTAGATCAATCACTTCATTATTTTCATCAAGTAGATTTTGTTCTTTGGCTTTATTTAGTTTTTCTTGTTCATCAATCTTACGTTGATTAATTCTGATATTAATTTTTTCTTCTGGTGATAGTTTTGCATAATCTTCTTTTGATACATAATATTCACCATACTTTTTCTTAAAGTATTCTTCACGTTGTTTGAAGAATGCTTGTCTTCGTTGTTCTTGGATTTGTTTAATTGATTCTTTTAATTCAGCTTCATCTTGCTGTTGGCGTTTGATTGCATCATCAATTGATTCTTGCACGATGACAATTTTTGAAACATCAATTAATGAAATAAAGATTTCAGCATCATCTTCATTTTGTGATAAATCGATTTTTTGCTCTCTTACTAAAACTAATAAACAAACAAAAGCTGTAACAAAATATCGTAAGCTTAATTTGTTTGGATCAATTTGTTCAAAGACTGTTTGTAGATCTATTTTTTGATCATATTGATCGTTTAATAATCTTTTAATAATACTTAAGATTTCAGCCTTAACATCTTCGATTGATAATTCTTCAATGACAATCTTGTGTTCGGTAATTGTTTTGATTTTCAGTTTTTCAAACACCCGCTCCATGGCTGCTTTTAATTTCTTAGGATTAACATAATCAGGTAGTGGAGCTTCTGGTAGATCGTTAGTTGTTAATTTGAAAACATCCCAATCATCTTCATCTTTTGAAAACAATGAAAAACGTTCTAATTGCATCTTACTTAATGAAGGAAGTAATTCTGAATAACGTTTATATTCAATAATTCTTTTGACAATTCGATCACGTTCATCATCGTTATTTAGATCAATTTTTTGTTCATCATCAAAACTAGGAATTGATAAATCAGATTTAATTCTTAATAACTCACTCGCCATGAATAAATAATCTGACACCACATCAAGATTAATCATGTGCTTGTTAATGTATTCAAAATATTGGTTGGCTAATTCAGATAAATCCAGTGCCATGATGTCCATTTTTTTATCTTTAATTAAATGTAATAATAAGTCAAACGGACCACTGAAGTGTTTGAATGATAGGTTTAAAAAATCATCAGCAATATTTAAATTAGGTTCTTCAATTAATGCTTCTGGTTGTTTGGTGTTGGGTTTACGGTTTCAATATTCAACAACAAATTGATCGTGGTGCTTTTTATCAACTAGTTCAAAATCATCATAACTAATATCAACAAACAAATCACATTGATAATTATCAGGTAATTTGGAAATGATTAATTGATCAGCAAACTTAATTGATTGTTCAATAATTTTTTTGCCACCAATAATAAATAGATCAACAACACTAAAATCAATTAGTGCTTTTTTAATATCTGAATATAAGAATAATTCATTATTATGCTTTAATTCGCTTTGGTGTTTTTTTGAAATCACAATGTTTGCACGATTGTCTAACAATTTATTAATTGCAACATACGTGTTATACCCCATGATTATTGGGTGGTTAATCGTGGTTTTTTTAAAATGTTGTAATTCTTCTTTTATTTCTCACGGAATATTATTGTTCTTAGCAATCCCATGATGGTTATCTTCACACCAAATCAATTTGATCATAGTTATTAAGTAATTTACTTAAATTTTTATCATATCTAGATTTATAGATAATAATCGTTTTACTTATTTTTATTAATAAAAATATAAAAACAGTTATCGTTGGTTGATAACTGTTTTTTAGGTTTGTTTTATTTTTTATTTTGCCAATCTTTTAGTTGTTTATCATAAACTGCTTGGATCTTCTCATTAATCGTATTAATTAAATAAGTTGATTCAGTTCTTGAATATTCGATTGGATTTAAGGGTTTTAAAAATTCAATGAAAATTTTATGTGATTTAGCTTTCTTAAAACCTGGTTGAACTGGTCGTTTTTTATCTGAGATTTTTTCCATTCGTCCTTGTGTGTTGAATAAACTAAAGGGAACGATTGGACAAAATGCTTTGTAAGCAGCTTTGATTGCACCCGGCTTAAACTCAGCGTTTTGGTGCGAAAAAATTCTAGTTCCTTCAGCAAAGACACAAACAGATGTTGATTTTAATAATTCAATCTCATCAAGGGTTGCTTTGGCTGCTTGACGGATATTATTACGATCAATAAAGATAACATCAATCAATGACATAATTTTGCCAATTGATTTTTTTTGTAGTTCAGTTTTAGCTACAAAAGTTAGTTCAGTAATATCTTTTAAATGGTTTGCAATCCAGATTAAAACAAATGCATCAATGTTGGATTTGTGATTACCAATGAACAAAACGGGTTTTTTGGGAATCTGATCTTCATTTTTCATGATAATCTTAATTCCTTTAAAAAACAATACCCGACAAGCTAAGATATAAACTGTTCTAAAACGGCTTTGCTTTGAATAAAAACTGGCATTATTTTTATAAATACTCGCTTTAATTAAAGCAACTAAATATCTAATTAAAAATTCAATGCCAACGAATGGAAAGATTAAAAAAGCTAATAATCTTAATATAAAGCGCATTAAACTCTTTCAGCCACTACTAATGCAATTAAATTATCACCTTCGTATGAAATTGATAAGTGTAATTTAATTTTTTCATTTAAAACACATTCATAAGCACCATTAACTTTTCTGATTTCAAGTTGTGTGAATTCATCTTTAGTTTTTAATGCTTTAAAGATTGCTTCTTTAAATGCTCAACGTACAGCTAAAAATACATTTTGGTTAAAATCACCAATAATTGCTCTGTATTTATCTTGTTCGTGATCAGTTAATAATTTTTTAATAAATTCAGGTGATTTCTTTTGTTGCAATCTTGCGATATTAGTTACATCAATCCCAACGCCAATAATCATATTTTTTTGTCCTCTATGTTTAATTATTATTAATTACTCTTATTATTATATAATACCCAATTTTTTATATAGCTAAATTAAACGCCTATCTATATATTATTTTTGACCATATAAGAATGATTTAATTATTTGGTTAGTTTCCAAACTAATTTTTTCGACTTTAGTTAATTGACTAATTGCTGTTTTAATCATATGAACGCTTGTTTCAACATTTCTGATTTTATTCATAAATGCAACGCGATCATAACCATTATCACTCATCTCTTGAATTTGAACTGCTTGTTGTCCAACTTCTTGTTTTAGTTTTGAGTTTTCTTCGGTTAATCTAGATAAATCGTTTTGAACTTTATCTAAACGAGCAGTTGCTCGTTCATAATATCTTAAAGTTTCAACAATCCGATCAATTAATTCATCAACAGTTTTAGTGTTATAACCACCTTCATGAAGATAATCAATTTCGATTCTTTCTAATTCTTTTGAAGTTAAGAGTTTAATATCTTTATTATTAGCCATGCTATCTTTTTGTTTTTGTATATTTTAGAATATCAAAAAAACATTGAATTAGTTTTATTATGTCAAACAATAATTATTCAATTAAAAATCTTGATGTTAATGTAATTAAACAGTTTATTGATGCATTAAAAGATTTTGAGATCAATAATGATAATCAATATATTTACAAACGATTTAATTATTTTGACCAATTAATAATTAGTGTTTATAAATCTAACAGTGTTTTAATTCAATCAACTAAATCAGCAACCAAGGATATTTTAAGTAGTTTTATTAAGCAATATTGTTCATGAGAAAAATCTGGTTATCAAAATCAAGAACAAAATAATAAAAATAAAAAATCTACAAAAAAAACTGATAAATTATTAATTAAATCTAATAATCAATTAGGTTTAATTAATCAAACAACAATTGGTTGCGATGAAGTTGGTGTTGGTGAATATTTCGGGCCAATCGTTACTTGTTGTGCGTTATTATTAAAAGAAGATGTTAATAAAGTTATTGAACTTGGTGTTAAAGATTCTAAGTTATTAACTGATGAAAAAGTGATTGAGATTGCTAATCAATTAAAGCAATTTATTAAGTTTAAAATCTACTGTGGTGATGTAAAAACTGGCACATTATCATTCAATAAAATGTATGATCAGTTTCAAAATCTAAATGCTTTAAAAGCATTTATGCATAATCAAAATTTAAATGCTTTTAATCAAGATTATCAAATTGATTGTCCAATTATTCTTGATGAATTTGTTAGTCCTAAAAAATATTATGAACATTTAAATAATTTTAAGATCAGTCCAATTATTAAAATTGATCACATGGAACAAAAGGCTGAATCTAAATATTTAAGTGTGGCTGTTGCTAGTATTTTAGCTAGAGCTTATTATTTAGATTTTGCTAAAAAATTATTGAATAAAATTGATTATCAACAACATTATAAAAACCTATTAGGTTCAGATAATAAAACATTAGAACGCATCAAAGAAGTGATTGCAAAAAACCCTTCATTTAATTGGAAGAAAGTTTTTAAAACTTTCTTCAAACCACTTCAAGAATATCTAAATATTCTTGAACAAAAAAAACAACCTAGCTAATTGATTTAGTCAGGTTGTTTTGGATTTAAAAAATATTATTAATTTTAGAATGCTTCAATAAAACTAAATTCACCAAGATTAACTTGTCATTTGTTATCAAATCAATTTTCATAAAAGTATTTCATTATTAAATTGAATTTAATCGTTTTAGTTTTTTCATCTATATTAATTTTATTAATGTAGAAAATATACCCTTGCCCTTGATTATTAGAATTGATTGTTTCATAAATATAGTATTGTTGATCACCTAATGATTTTTTCTTACTTAATGGCTTATCATCAACTTTTATTAAGTTGATGAATGATGAAAAATCTTGATCTAAGATCAGCATTGCTGATGTTATTATGTTGTTTTGATCTTTATGATTAATAACTAATGAATTAGCTTCTTGAGTTTTTAGATTTTGATAATCCTTCTTAACAGAAGCAACATAACTTTCATTGGTTAAATTAGAATTAACCATTTCAAGATCACTTTCATTTGGATTTTTTTGTTGATCTTCAATAATTTCTTTTAGTGCTTTAATTGAATTTTCATCAAATTTTTTATTTAACTTTATTTGATTGTTAGCAACGCTTATTTTCGTTTTTTGATCAGAAGCTTTATAAACTTTTAGTTTATTATCTTGTTTTGGATCGCTTGGATTTAGTTCTGTTGATGGTTTTTGTGGAATTGAAGGGGTGGTTTGTTTTGGTGGATTTTTGTTATCATCAATTTCAGTTTTGGCTGAATGATTGCTGCAACTACTAATAACTACTGGTGCTATAAACGAACTAATGATTAATAAATTTTTGAATTTAAACTTCATAATTGATGTTTAGTTTTGAGAATAAAAATTATAGCATAAAGTTATTTATAACTTTTTTGATTAAAGCACTAAGTGCAATATTATTATCTTAAATAAGATAAATTGTTATCAATAATATAGATTTTATTTCAGTTATTTAAAGTGATTCATCATAATAATCATCATTTACTTTTTTAATAAATTCAACATCATTAAATAAGAAAGCATCTCATTTATCATCCACTAAATCAAATTTATTTTTTATTTTTTCACGTAATTTTTTGGTAGCTCTTTTTGAAATAAAATAATAAATTCCAGAGCTTAAAATAAATGATAATGTAAAGCCCAAACAAAATACAGCTTCAACAATACCAAAAAGTTTATTATCAGCACTAAATGTTAAAAAAGCTAAAAAACTCATAATTAACATGAAAAATAAATATGGAATTGAACAACAAAAACTCGTAAAAATAGCTGAAAAATAAACTTTGAATCCAATTTTATCAATCAACTTAAACTGCAGTAGTTTTTCAGAACACAGCAAGAATAAAATCAAGCTATGATAACCATGTAAGGGATTATTATAAAAAGGAAGGTATCTTAAAAAAGTTTCTGGATCCCAAGAATGACGATAATATCTTCTAGTGCCATAATCTGAAACTTTGTTCGATTTTATTGTAGTTAATATCGTTTGATACTCATGATCAAGTAAATACCCATTTTTGTAATCACTAAAAATATTAATTACATCTACTGGTTTATAAAAACTGAAATAAATAACAAAATAATTCCTGGTAATACTATATAAAAATCTAGTTCTGTATTCTTCTAATAAATTGGTTGGTAATTGTTCAAAATCCAAACAATGTTTAGTGCTTTTAAATACCAATAATTTCTTGGTTAAAACAATGCTTATTGCTATTAATAAACTATAAATCAAATAAAGACTAATCACATAAGCAAATGTTATACCAGTCATAATTTTGACATCAATGGTTTGTGGAAATAACAACCCATAAACAGCACAACTAACCAACAATAAAATCGCTAAAATACCATGAATGATATAAGGAATTGAACAATAATTATAAAAAATATGTCTTATTTTAGGATTGTTTATCGCCCCACATCATGCAGTTGAAATTCGATAAAAAATTAAAGCATTACCACGAGGCAATAAATATAATAAAAATGGAAGTTTTAACTCACTATATCTTTTGATGTGTCAATAATCAAAGCTATTGTTTAACGGTAGCATTTTATTGGTATTAATTATTAATTTATAAACTAATTTTTATATTAGTTTAAAGTTAATCAACTTACTTATTATTATATTTAATATTTAGGATTGTTAAGTTGGGATTAAACAACATTGGTGAAGTTGGTTTTTTAGATTTAAAACCAACAATAAACAACATGTTGTTTGAAGCGTTTTGTTGGAATTTGGTAGTTCATTGATTGGTTATATCTGTGGCTACAAAGATATTATTACCATCTGAACCAGGAACATTTTTATTATCATCAAACTGTCCGCTAACATTTTGATCATTATAAGTAATAAACGCTTTAAGTTTATTACGATCAACGCTTGGTGCTAAGAATTCATCAATGTTATTGCGATAATAACCAATGTAAGAAAATACTTGTGGAGTTACGGTATTGCGATTAAGAAATTGTTTTTGATTATCGTTGAGATAATAATCATCCGTAATAATACTTTTAGCATACACCTTGTATGAATAAGCATTGCTAACTAAAAACTGACCATGAATACCGAATTTAACAACAACTAAAATTTTATATCCAGATAAATCATTAGCATTATAAGGAATGCTAATTGGATCAATTATTCAATATTTATCTTTGATTTCTAAACCTAAATAATCTTCACCAACTTGGTTATATTTTTTAGTAACCGTTGTTGTCATTGTGTCAGTTGATAGATATTTAGAATTATTATCTTTTGATGATTTTGCAACTAATGAACTAGGATCAGTTTCATTTTTATATGCTGAAAAATTATTATGTGATTGCTTATCACCAGAGATAGCTCTGATTGAAATTTGTGTTGGTTTTAAGTTAGTAACAATAATGCTATTAACATTAAATGAAATTTTGTTTTTGTTATATAGTTCGTTAGTAACTTCAATTTTGCTATTATTCTTAGCTACTAATTTAACAACAACATTACCTTCAGCATCATTGGTCGGAATATCTCTAACATCAAAATCACCCTTGATAAAAAAATCAGTTAAATCAGCTGATAAGAACCGTTTTTGAAACAAACTGTTCATAAGTGTATCAGCTTTATCTTCTAAGCTAGAATTGTTCTTATGAATTTTAGTGTGATTGTTTTTAGAATATTCACCAAATGCATCTGGTTTGATTAGATCTTCTAGACTATTCCAAGCAACATCACCTAGAATGATATTTCTATCATAGAAATTATCAAATACTTGAACAGCAATATCATTAACTTCATTAGAAAAACCTTGTAGTTTTAAATCTACTGGTTCAGTTTGAAGTTCTGGATTTGCTCGATCAATTAAACTTAAACTAACATCAACTATGCCTGATTTATCATCAGCTTTTTCGATGACAAACTTCTGTTTAAAATTATTGAATTTATTGTCCAACGCAACACTTAGTTTTGATGGATCTAATTGAGAAGCCAACACCCCTCTTTGGCCGCCTTGTATTATTACATCCTTAGGTTTTATTCTTTTTAAAACAGTATCTGCTTGGTTTAATAAAACTTCATTAGGATCAATCGGTTTTTTTGATATTGGCGTTATCGGATTTGAGATTTTAGGAGTCTGTGGTTTAATTGGTTGTTTGTAATATTTAGAAGCTAAATTATTACAACTAGAAACAATTACACTAACAACGCTAAATAATCCGATTAAATTCAGTAATTTAAACGTTTTTCTTGATTTCATGAGTGTTATGTAGATTAAGGGGTTTTTAATGCTACTTAAACCCTAGAACAAAGCAACTTTATTCTTTTATTTCAGGCGATTTTTTAAAAGTCAATTTGTTTTGTAGTATTAATAATTTTACAACTTTATAATAAAAATATCGGCGAAAACCGATATTTTTTTATGTTGTTTAATGATACAAAAATTTTAATTATTTTTGTTGATATTTGATGTTTAAGAAAGTCACTCTAGTGTCGATCATTGTGCGGCTTGTAACTCTCTTATCTTTGTAACCAATAATGAACATCATGTTATTAGATTGGTTAGCTACATAGTTTGTAGAATAGTTATTTTGATTGTTGCCAGCTAAGAAAATTGGAGTTCCGTATTGACCTTCAACATTCTTAGAATAATCAAATGCTGGTGAAACGGTTTCATCACCGTATTTAATTCAAGATCTTAATAATGTTCTATCAATTGTGAAGTTTTTTTCTTGTAAATTAGCATCGTAGAAACGTCCAATTCTATTACGGTATTCACCAATTTGTGTGAATATTTCAGTAAGGATTGTATTTCTATTTACTTTTTGTTCATTTTGGGTTTGATTATTACCATAATCTTGTCAGTAAACTGATTTACCGTAAATATCATATTCATACGCATTTGTTGCGATGTATTGGCCATCTTTACCGAACTTAGTAACAACCTGAATTGTGTATTGGTTTAAAGAAGGGAATGTGTAAGGGATGCTAATTGGGTTAAATTTCCAGTATCTGTGATCGATATCAAGTCCTAAGTGATCACCTTCTTCTACAAGGTATTTGCTCTTAACTTGGGTTCTATCATCAGCACCATAAGCCATACCCACATTTTCAGTGTTTTCTTGTTTTGACTTAGCCACTAAATTAGCATCTTGGTAGTCTTTAAAATTATTTACAGACTGAACGCTTCCAGCTCAAGCACGAAGAGTAACTTCAGTTGGTCTTACGTTGTTAGCTTTAATTCCTCTAATTGAGAAGCTTACGCCATTATCACCCTTAACAACTAATGATGTTGATCCTGGTTTTGCACTAATGGTTACTACAACTGAACCATCATCAGCATTAGTTGGAGCTTGATTAACAGCTACTTCACCTTCGATGTATAAATTAGTATTAAGAGTTGGGTTTTTTAATCTAATGAATTCATTTAAGTAAGATTTTTGATCAACTTTACCAGTTCATTCGAAATTCTTACTTTCTTTTGGAGCTAATAATTGTTCTAATGTTAATCAATTAACATTACCAATAAGCACGTTTTTGTCATAAATGTTGTCAAAAATCTTATTAGCTATATCGTTGTTTTTATTCTTGAACCCTTCAAGTGTTCATGATTGAGTTCCTGTTCTTAATGAACTGTATTCGTTGTGTTGTAAATAAAGACTAACGTTAGCTGTTCCTAATTGATCATTTCTTTGCGTAATAGTAAAATGAGGAGCAAAATCACTTAGATCACTTGGTAATACTGCTTTTAATCTATCAACAGTTAAAGAAGTAGCTGGCATACTTCCAGCACCACCTTCAACGATGATATCCTTAGCTTTCATTTGTCTGATGATGCGAGTAGCTTTTGTGCTTAAATTGATTGCTGAACTTGGCACAGTAGGATCAGGAGCTGGAGCTTCTTGAAAACCATCGTTAGGATCATTTTTTTTGTCTTTTAAACTTGCATCAGGATCAGTTAATCCAGTACAGCTAGCTGCTGCTAACGTTAAGAAAGAGCTTATCCCTAGAAAACTTACGAATTTTAATAAATTTTTTCGTTTCATTTTGAAAATTTAAATTTATATTTTTTAATTAAAAAATATCATAACAAAACCCACACAAAAAAGATTGATTATTATTAATTAATCTTAAATGTTTTCTTAATGATTAGAACAAGGTATTTTTTATGATTGTCTCCGTTATTATATATTAAAAATTAAAAATAAGTAAGTCTTTATTTTTATTTCAGATTACTCTACTTAATAAAATAAAGATTATTTTATTACAAAAATCATTAACTAAATTTAAGTATTAAACTGAATGATTAATAAAAAAACAGATTGCTGAATTTCAGCAATCTGTTGTTATAAAAAGCTTTGATTAGAAATAACTAATTAGCCAATTTATGGTTAGCAGTGATAATTGCATAAACACTACCAACAATAGCACCAACGCATAGTAATACTAAAAAAATAATAATCAAAATTTTTGATCAAAGTGGTAACTTGTCAAGTTTAGAATTACTTTGATACTGATAAACTTCATTATGAGTTTTTTCAGTTTTATTAATAATTTCTGTAGTTTTATTTTCTTGAGCAAGTTGTTCTTGGATAATTTTGGTATGCGATTCTTTTAGCTCTTCAATATCTGGTTGACTAGTTTGGTTGTTGCTATCTTTAGACATTATTGGGATTTAATTAATAATTCAACTTATTTTTGGTTTTTAGCTTGTAAGTATAAAGCACGTAGCATTGGTGCTAAACCAAGTCCTAATTCATTAGAACCAGTGCCAGCAATATCACAGTGGATTAAATCAACACCTTCAGCAAATTCGTTTAAGAAGTTAGCAGCACGTGAAGAACCACCTTCTGGACGGTTTGTTGAGTTAGCAATGTCAGCTAATTGTGATTTTAATAATGCTAAGTAATCTTCGTGCATTGGTAATCTTCATACACCTTCACCAGCTAATTCAGCATTAGCTTTGAATTCTTCTCAGTTCTTGTCTGATGAAGAGAAAACACCAGTGTAAGTTTTACCTAAAATGTAGCTCATTAATCCTGTTAATGTCGCAACGTCAAAGATTCTTGTTGCTTTAACATCTAATGCAGCGTATGAAATTGCATCAGCTAATACTAAACGACCTTCTGCGTCAGTGTTATCAATTTCAACAGTTTTTTTGTTGTAAGCAACAACGATGTCATCTGGACGTTGAGCTGTTGGGCTTACTAAGTTTTCAGTTAATGGAGCTAATGCAACCACATTAGTTTTAACTTTGTTTTTAGCTAACGCTAAAACTGTTGATACCACAATAGCAGCACCTGACATATCATACTTCATATTTCTCATGTGTGGTCCAGTTTTAATGTTCATACCACCAGAGTCATAAGTAATACCCTTACCTACGTAAGCAAATTTTTGTTTTGAATTCTTATTATTTAAGTATTCAACAACCATGAAACGGCATTCACGTTCAGAACCCTTATTAACACCATATAAAAGGTTCATTCCCATCTTTTTAATTTGATCTCTGTTATATACTGAAATCTTAACGTTCTTTAAATCTTTGAATTCTTTTTGGAAAACTTCAACAAAAGTTTCTGGGTAAAGTTCATCAGATGGAGTGTCTTGTAATTTTCTACTTAATGTTACTGCTTCGGCAACATTTTTAGCTGCATCGTATGCTGCTTTAAATTCTTTTGAAACTTTAACGTTGAAAGTTGGTTTTTTATCTGGTTTAGATTTACGAGTGAACGGAATAACACTTGCATATTCGATTGCACAAGCTAATAGAATTGATAAGCTTTCAACATCAGCATTAGTTGCTGTTAAAAAGCTGTCAATATCAACATTAACTTTATCTTTTTGGGCACAGAACATTTCAACTAATTTTTTGTATAATCTAGCACCATCAAATTGAGTTGTGAATTCAAATAGCAATACACCATCTTCTTTTTTAGAATAAGAATATTGTTTAACCTTATTATTAAGCTTAGCTTGGATTAATAATGGTTGTTTTGAAGATGATTCAGTTTTTTCTTTCTTTTGGTTGGTTTTCATTTTGTTCTTTCTTAATAATTTATCTAGAGATAAAATGATGATTTTATTTAATTTAAAATATAGTATATTTTATAAAAAATTTTAACATTAAAAAAATTAATAATTCATTGATATATGAATTAATTGATAAAAAATTTATAATCCAAATTCACAAAATGAGAAATAAACTGATTAGTGAAAAATTTCAGCAAGTGCCATTGTCACTAGGTGGTCTAGGTCTTGGGACAATCGGGATTGCTTTTGCTTGAAATGCATTATTAAGTCATTTTGGTTTAAATAAAGCTAATAAACCAGATTATGACTTATCAATCTTGATAATTACGATTATTTTAGCAACATTAAGTTTGTTGTATATCATAATCATGAGCATTAAATTTGCTCTTAATAAGAAAAGTATTTTTAGTTTTTTAAAAGATCCAAGACAAGCTGGTTTTGTTTTTCCATTTTTTATGGCAATATCTAGCTTTGGTAACTTCTTGGGATTTTTAAATCAAAATTATTTTGATAACACTTTTTGGTTTAGCATCATTCTTAATATTATTGTTAATTTTGCCACCTTGTGTCATGTGTTAGCTTTAATTTATTTTATTAATGTCGTATTAGCCAAACACGATCTAGATAAAGATGAAGTTTATGCTTCATGAACGATGCCATTAGTAGGATTAGGAATTTCAACAGGGTTTTATAACAATCTTGGTATCAATAATAAGGGTTATTTAACTTATTTCCAAATCTTATGATTGGTTTGTGGGATTTTATTCTTGGCAATTTTTTTATTAGTTGGTTATAAACAATACTTTAAGGGTCATAAGGATAAAAATGATATTGCTTCAATGGCAATCATGGCTTCACCACCTAATTTATTATTAGTCGGTTTTTTAGTTAGCTTTGATCCTAATTTAACCCAAAATTCATTAATCCATTTAAATGCCAAGTATTTCCAAATCATCGTTTATATCTTATTCTTCTTTGGTATTGTTGGTATCTTTATTTATTTCTCAACTTTAATTAAATTATTAGTAATCAAACAATCAGGTGTCGCTTGGGTTTCATTAACATTCTCATCAGCGATCACTGCCACTTCAATGTTTAAGATTATTGATATTTTCGAACCACTTGGTGTTGAATTTGGTGGTTTAAAAAATGTTTTAATCACAATTGGTTTAATCATGATTTCAGTTGGATCAATCATCACATCATATTTAAACGTTTATGTTTTTGTTAAATTCAAAACATGATTTAAATACAGATCACAAGTTCATGTAACAGGCATGATTTAAATTAATTATTGATACAAAACTTTAACCCCCCTATCATTTGATAGGGGTTTTTGTTTGCATTTTATATCTTGATATGAATTATCGAATAAGTTAAAGAATCTTGTTATATCAAGTTTTAATGTAGGTCGGTTTTATTAATTGATTAATAAAAAAATATCTGCTGATTGATTAGCAGATATTTTTAGAGTATATATTGGTTTTTATTATTTCTTATTAATTTGGTGACGAATTGGTTGTTGTTGGCTTGCTTGTTTTTGAGCTGGTGCTTGTTGTGGTGGAGGAGTTGGTGATTTAGTTGGTTGTTTTAATGTTTGTGGAGCTGTTGGTTTAGCAGCAGGAGCTGAGATTGGTGGTTTTTGTTTAATTTCAGCTGATTGATCTTGCGCACTATTCACTGGTGCTGTTGGTTCGTTTGCTTCGTCAGTTACTTCACCAACATAACCAACACCATCAGATACACTAACCATCGCATGACGAATTACACGGTCGTATAATTTATAACCTGATTTCATCACTTTACATACATGATCAGCTGGGTAGTTTGGATCACTGATTTTATCAGAAGCACTCATGTATTTTTCATCAAACTTATCACCAGGTTTGATTTCTAGACGGTGAATATTAACAGTATTTAATCAGTTAATAAATGAGTTTAATACCATTCTAAATCCACTTACATAGTTTTTAATAGCTGGATCTAGTGAAGCAAAATCTAATGCGATTTCTAATTGGTCAACGATGTTAATTGCTGAGTCAATTGATTTTTCAATTGCGTATTTTTTTGCTTCTTCTAATTCTTCTTTTTTACGTTTATCTAATTCTTCGATACGTTCGTTGATCTTTTTTTGTGCTGTTGCTTCAACGTCTTGAATCTTCTTTTTGAAGTTTTCATTAGTTAATTCTAAACGTGAATCTAAATCAGTAATGTAAGCATCAACGTTGTTGAATGATTTATCTAATTTTAAGAATTGTTCAGTTAATAATTCGCTAACACGTTGTAATTTGTGTTTTTGATTATTTGAGTTTTGAACAAAGTTCAACAGATCAGTTAAGATTTGTTTAATTTGTGCTTTTTCATTAGCAATATTAACACTAGAAGCTTGTGGTTGACTAGTTGTTGTTTCTTGTGCTTCTTCTTTGTTGTTTTGGTCGTCTAACATTTCTTCTACTTCTTGGAATTCATCCATCATGTTTTTATCTTGATTGTTCATTTTTAATTACCTACTTTTTGTTAGCCTTCTCACGAATCTTTCTAATGTCATCTAGTGTCTTAATGTCTTTGATGGTGTTTAGCACACGATTGAATGCTAAGGTTTGTTGTTGCTGTTGGTTAGCTTGTTGTTCAACTTGTTCTTTAATTGGAGTTGAACTGTCTGATTGGAAGTTTCAGTTTTGTTGTTCTTGTTGTAATTCTTGTTGGTTGTATTTTAATTCTTTAATTTCACGAAGGGCTAACTTGTTGAAGTGCTCAACTTGTAAGTTTGGTAGTTTTGCCACTTCTTCAAGACTTAATGAACCATCGTTAGTCTTATTGATATCTGCATATACAACGTGAATTACTAATGATCCTTTGTCAAAGTGTGATCGAGTTTCAAAGTCATATCGAGCTTCTAGACCCATGTCTTTAATGATTACTTGATCACCAGCTTTTGTGCCAGGTGGTATTCTTACATTAATCAGTTTGTTGATTGTCGGAACTTTGATAATACCACCAATTGAAGCTAACATCGGATCAACTAATGCTTTAACGTGAATGTCGTTGTTTTTGATTGTAAAGAAGTTTGATGGAATAACTTTAAAGATAACTGTTAGATCACCTTTTAGATTGTTCGGGAAGATATGACCAAAACCTGGGTAGTTTACTGAGATATTTAGTTGTGAAGTGATTGGTAGTTTGATATCTAATGTAATCGCTTCATTTGTATATGATTTACCTAAACAGTTCTTACATGCAATTCTGATTAACTTACCATAACGGTTACATACAGCACACGATTCAACATTACCTTCAACATTACGACATGCTGGACATAATCTGTATGGTTCATTAGCAGTTAGATCAATTCCTGTTGCTGAACAATGATTACATGGAGTGTGGCGAGTATATTTGATACGCTTAATTGCATTGTTGAATAGTAACACTTGATGCACTTCAACTTCTTTAATGACATTAATTTCGTTTAAGCGTTCAATTTGAATTAAGTTCGGTTCTTGATATTTCTTGCCAGTAGCTTGATTTGTTTCATTTTCACCCAAGCGTCTTAATAATCTTGATTTGAAATTGCTTAAATCATTAATTGCTTTGGCAAGGTTTTTCGAATTATCGTTATCTTCCATTTTTACACCTGCTTGTTTTCGCAACAACTTAATGCTGTAATCATATGCTTGATCAATTGATGTGTGCATTGGGCGAACTGGTTGTTGTAAAGGGTCATAATCAGTTTGTTCATATACTTTATGATCGTCACTTTGTTCTTTAATCGCATCATCACTTTCAATTTGATTGATTAAGTTATCGTTTAAGTTTAGGTTTGAATTGACGATCGTTGGTTCTGTGATGTTGATAAATTCTTTATTATCATCAACAACTTCGTAATTGTTTTCATCACTAACGATGATGTTATCATCGTTGTTTTCAATGATAATGTCGGTTGCATTATCATTCTTATTAGCTTGAACTTGATTATCTTCGCCTAATAGATCTTCAATTGATAAGAAGTCGTCTTCTTCTTTGGTATCAAAAGAAGTTGATTTTTTATTATCTTCTTCTTCACCAAATAACGCTTTGAATTCTTCTTCTCTACGTTGTTCTTCTGATTGATTAATTTGAGCGTTTATTGCACGGTTAGCTTCTAACGATTCAACTTCAACAACCTTATCAAGGGCTTTTTGGTTTTGCTCTTCTACTAATTGCCAGTCTTCTTGTTGGTTATCTGATTGTTTTAATTCGTTGATTAATTCTTTTTGTTTTGTTTCTTGAAGCTCTTCTTCGATGATTGCTTCTTCGATTTTGATCTCGTCGTCTTTTTTTTCGACTTGTTGATTAGTTGGTTGTGCTTCTTCTTTAATTTCTAGTGTTGCTTGTTCTTGTAGTAATTCTTCTAGATCATCAGCACTTTCTTCTTCATACCAATTCTTTTCAAAAGCAACAGGTTCAACTAGGTTATATTCTTGTGGTCAGTTAGCTTCTGATTTAGCTGGAACTTTTTCTGGTTTAATTTCAGCCAGTTCAAACTTAATTTCTTGTAAATTAGAAAAATCAACAGTAACGATTGGAATTTCTTTAACCTTAGTTTGTGGTGCTGAAACTTTTGGTTTAGCTTTTTCAACTTCTGGTTGAACTTCTTCTTGTGGTTGATCTGAACTTGGTTGTTCAACTGGTTGCTGTTCAGTTTGAAGTTTAACTTCATCAGTTGACTCAGAAATTGGTTGTTCTGATTCAGTTTGTTCTTGCGTTTGTTGTTTAGTTGATTGTTCTTGTGAAACTTCTTGAACTTCTTTTTCTTCTTGTGTTGGTGTTGCTTGTTGTGCAGCTAATTGTTCAGTTGTGAATTCAGTTTGTTCAGCTGTTGGTTGTTCAACTTGTTCAGTAGTTTTAATTTCTGGAGCTTGAACTTTTGGTTGTTCTTTAACTTCTTGTTTATCTTCTTCTTGTTTAACTTCAGAAGTTGTTTGTTGAGTTGTGCGGTTTTTAATTAAGAATGATAGATCAAACGGACTGCGTAAAGTTGAAGTAGCATTTTTCTTCTTAGAGAAGTCAACAATTTCAGGCATGTTGGCTTCGTCAAAGTCATCATCACTGACTTCTTCTAATTCTGGCGCTGCTTGTTCAGTTTGTTCTTCTTCTTGTGCTTGAGTTTCTTGTTGTGCTTCAATTACTTCTTCAACTTGTGTTGGTTGTTCAACTGTTGATTCTTCTGCCTGAACTTGTTCAGCTTGTTCTTCTTGGGTTGGTTGCGCTTGAACTTCTTCACTAGCAGTTTGTTGTTCTTCAACAACTTGTTCTTCTTGTTGTTCAGCTGCTTTTTGTGCTTCTTCTTCTTGACGAATTAATTCTTCAATCGCTTCAGTTGTTGTTTGTGGTTTTTCTTCTGTAACTTCAGCTTGAACTTCTTGGCTTAGTTCAACTTCTGGTTCAGTTGTTAATTCTTCTTGCGCTTGTTCAGTTACCACATAATCATCTTCAACTGTTGTTTGTGTTGGTTGAACTTCTTCAATAGAAGATGCTTGAACATCTGGAACTTCTGATTCTTCTTGTTCAAGGATTGCTTCTTCTTCACCACGAGTTGAAATGAAGTTATTATCATCATCGAAATAACCTTCTCAAATTCATTCGTTGGCATCATTATAATAACCATAATCAGGATCACCAATAAAGCGTGTCCATGACATGTCTTCATCTTCTTGATCTTGTTGAACTGTTTGTTCTGTTGTTTCTTTATTATCATCAAACAGTTTTTCATTTAGATCAATATCACTAGTTATTTCTGGTGATACTTCAACTGTTTCAGTTGGTTTTTCACTATCATCAAATAGTTTTTCATCAAAGCCTGATGATGGTGTTTCATCAACTTTTTCAACAGTATCGTCAAACAGACGTGGTTCATCAGCACTAGTAGTAGCTGCTTCCACATCAATGATTTCTGGTTCAGTTTCAATTGTTTTTGACGCTTCTTTTGACTTGGCTCAGAACCCACCCTTTTTGTCTTTTTTCTTCTTTTTCTTCTTTTTGCCAAAGTCTTCATCATCATCTAATCAATCATCGTCAAATGAGATGTCATCAAATTCGTCAGCGGCATTAATCGTATCAAAGAACGAATTAAAAATATCAGGGTCAATATCTAGATCACCTTCACGATCTAAACCATCATGACCATACTTATCGTATCGTGCCTTCTTTTCTTCATTTGAAAGCACTTCATACGCTTCATTTACTTCTTTAAACAGTCGTTCAGCGTCAGCATCCCCTTGGTTTGTGTCAGGGTGATATTTTTTAGCCAGCTTTCTAAACGCGCGCTTTATTTCTCGTTCATCTGCGTCTCTGTCTATCTCTAATACTTCGTAATAATCGCGCTTTTCTGCCATAAAAACCTATGTTAATCTATAAAAGATCAATAAAATGTCTAGTATATACTCTGTTTAAATTATAACTAATTAATTTTTATTTTTTGAACGGATTTATTCAATCATTAGCTTATCAATAAATTCTTTAATAAAGTGATAATAAAGTGACTTATTAATTAGATGGGGTAAATGAGCTGCTTCATCAATAATTCTGGTTGTGAGTTTATTGGTAAATTTACTAATAAATTCAATTGATTTATGGGGTGGGATTACTGCATCATTTTCTCCAAAAATCAATAATACGGGTTTGTTGTTTAACGCACTATAAGCATTGGTTAGCAATTGTTTGGCATTAGTTGATAAGAGATTAAAAAACAACGGTAGTTTTTCTTTATTATCCTTATAGATCTTTTTAAGCCAACTAAATAAAGAAATTTGATCGTTAGTTGTTTGTTCATCACTCAGTTTTTGTAAGGATGATTTGAATCCAAATGATTTTAAAGAATCAACAATTCTTTTTTTATCAAAACTATAGATTGATGGATTCAAGGGAGCTTCAAGAATTAATGCTTTGATTTTGTTGGGAATTAAATAATTAACAACACTACAAATCCCACCACCCATGGAATGACCAATTAATATTACGTTATCTAGTTGTTTTTGATTAATAAAATCAACAACTAGATCGCTGAATAATTCTAGCTTTAATTGTTTTTTATTATCCTGATCTAATAAAAGGTTATTTCCATGTCCAGGCAGATCAAAGGTGTAATAATTGATTTGATCATTCTTAAATGCTTTAAAGATTTCAGTATGTCTGGCATGTGATGAACTAAAACCATGAACAAAAACAGCATTATATTTAGAACGCTTAATTTTTTGTTCATAACTTAATAGTTCAATTTTTTGTTGCATTGGTTTTAGTTAATCAGTTATATTCTTAGTTTTTCTTATCAAAAACTAATTGCACACGTTTGGTGCTTTGTTTATTATTATTCTTTTGATCTTTCAGTTCGATCTTTTTAGTTTTCATTAATAAACTGTTGTATTCGTCTGTTAGTGTGTTGTCTATATCATTCAGACTTCATTCTTCAATTTCTTCGTTGATTTCAGTTTTGTATTTATTAATGAAGTT
Organism: Mycoplasma sp. E35C; assembly: GCF_019873825.1. Taxonomy (NCBI): domain Bacteria; kingdom Bacillati; phylum Mycoplasmatota; class Mollicutes; order Mycoplasmatales; family Mycoplasmataceae; genus Mycoplasma; species Mycoplasma sp. E35C. The sequence continues at coordinate 525,311 of NZ_CP068418.1, forward strand.
AGGGTTATAAATTTTAGTTTTGTGGTTATTTTGTTGGTTTTTAGCTCTAATTTGGTTAATGTTTTTTTCGAAATGATTGTTAATAGATTCAAAGATCTTCTTATCTTCTTTTAGTGATTCGTTTAAATCATTAACATTAAATGAACGTAAGGTTTTTTTAGTCAGTTCATCCTTCTTTTCATTAACAGCTTCATAAACCACTTCATTAGATAATGAAGTTAGTTCAGATGTTAAACTTTGTAATTTTGTTTCAAGAGCTAGATCATTAAATGAGTTAGCACCTAGTTCAAAGTCTTCAAAGTGTTTTTTAGCTAATTCTCTGGTTGGTTGGTTTTGGATATTAATCACCTGGTTAGTTGATGATTTTAATATCGCAATATCACGTTTTAAGGTCTGAATTTCTTTATCCTTAGCATTAACATCTAAGAATAATTCATTAATTCTTAATTGGTTTGAGTGCGTAGTTTCTGCCATCACTTTTAGTTGTGCTAAAAGTTGGGTAACTAGTTCATCCTTTTTAATTAAACGCACTTCTAGATCGTGGTTGATTTGGGTTGATAGTTGGTTGAACTTGGTTTCAATACCAGTTTTTAGTTGGTTGATTTCAACTAGTGATTGTTCTTGGTTTTGAACGTTTTGGTTTTGTTCTAAAATTTGCTTATATTCATTAACTTGTTTATAAGCATTGCTAATAATTTCTTGTGCTTGTTCACTAGCTTGTTTTAAGATTTGCTCACGTTCTTTTTCTAGATTTAATCTAGCTAGTTCCATTTGACTGCGATGATTTTGGATTTCTTTTTTCATATCATCACTAATCAATTCAATATCAATTTGGCGTTTGTTTAATGAATCATTTAGTTCATCTAAATCTTTTGAACGTTTTTCTAGATGCTCTTTGTATTCTTCTAGTTTAGCAATATTTTTTAAGTAATGTTCTTCAACATCTTTTAGCGCTGATTTTGTTACTTTGTTAATATCAATTTCTTGATTAGATAACTCAGGCTGTTTTGATTCAACCTGATCAAAATCAACAACCTTAGTGGCATTTTCAATTTCTTCTTTGGTAATATCTTCAATTAAGAAATCATCAAAAGCAGTGTTTTTTTGCGCTGTTGGCTGTTTGATTGGTTGGGTTTTATCAGTTTTAATTTCACGATCATCAAGATTAGTTTTTAGATAATCTTTGGTATGATCAGGCATTGAATTTAATACTTCATTAGTTGAAATCAGATTGTTAGTATCATCATTGGGTTCGTATTGAACATCTAGAATGTTGGTTAGATCAACTTGTTGTTCTTCGTGATCATCTGTTTGTTCAAAATCATAATTACTACCATTTGTTAGATGTTCTTCATCTTTGGTTTTGGTAATAATATCAGTTTTTTCATTAATAAATTTATGTGTTGAATCTTCTTCAAAAACACTTGATATTGATTGCTTAATTGGATTGATATCATCAACTTTAATATCATCCTTATCTATTTTTTTATTATTATCCTGATTAATCTTAATTGGTTCATTAGTATCATCTTGTGTGCTGATGTATGAACTTAAATTTTTAGTAAACGCTTCTATTAAGTTATTATCAGAATCTTCGGTTGGATCATCGCCAACAAAACGAGTTTTTTTAATCTCGTCATCAACTTTTAGATTAGCTTTATTTTTAGTTTCATTGTCATTAATAAAACTAGAGCGGTGGATTTCAAAATCTAAATCAAGATCATCTTCTTGATCGTTTATGTCGTTTAAAATACTTTTTTGTTTAGTAACCGTGCGGTTTTTTGATCAGTTTTCATAATCACTAATCACATCATCCAAGAATGCTAAATCATCCTTAGTTGATTGTTTGTTTTTATTGTTATTAGTGTAACGGTTTTGATTATCATTATCCAAATTTAATTCTTTGATTAAATCTGAATCAAAATCATTAAACTTATTAGTTTTTAATTTATTAGCACTTTGTCGCTTATTAAAATAAAACTGATTTCTTTTATTGTCTTTATTATCCATCGCTAATCTAAAAGTATGCTTTTATTTTAAATTAAATATTAAATAAATAAAAAAGTCATCACACACAATTAAATTGCTTAATGCTGCTTCATTTCTGACCTGACATGTTTCACGTTAATTGTTGCAATGACTAAATAATTTTAATATATCTATTATTTAAATTCAGGATTTTTTTTATCTAAAAGTTTTTGAGTTTTCTTTTGCTTTTTGTGATCCTTCTTTTCTTTGATTCTTTTTTTAGCTTCTGAAAACTGTTTAGCTCAAGCTGAATCTAATCCTTCATCATCATCTAAGTATTCAATAATCTTACCATTTGATGGTGTTTTTTTGGTTAATTCTAATGGTTGATTGTTAATTTCTTTAGACTTTTGAAAGGTCTCATTAACTTGGTTAATTGCCTTATCTAAGTCCATGATTTTTTTATTAGTGCGATCATCATCACTGATTTTTAGAACTTTTTGTAATGATAATTGTGAAGCATTAATTTTATCTAGTTGGTCTGAAATTGATTTTGATACTGATAATAAATGGTCATTATCGTTGTATTTTTTAACCAATAAATTATTTAATTTATCAAGATCAGTATTTTCAGCTGTTAATAATTCAACTTGAGCTGCTAATTCTTTATTTTTTTCTTGTTCAACTTTGATTGCTTCGTTTAACTCACGATTGGTATATACAATTAAATCATATTCAGATTTAATGCGCTTCATTTCATTAGTTGTAAGTTTAGCTGTTTCTTCTGCTTGTAATAAAGCGTTCTTCATTACTTCGATTTTAGCTTCGTTAGCAATTAAAATCTTATCAACTTCGTTCTTATGTTTTTCATAAGTGCGCTCAACTGTTTCTTCGTATTCTTTAACTTCTTGTTTTAGTTTTTGTTCTAATTGAGCAAACTTAATCTTAACCCCTTCTTTAATTCCATCATTAATTAATTGGTTAACGATGTCAGGTTGATCTTTGATGAATTTCTTAAATTCATCATCTTTGTGTTTAATTTTAGTTTTTAATTGGTTTACTAAAAGATCTTTTTCTTTAACCTTAGTTTTTAGTTCAAATGATAAGATTTCATAATTACGTAATACTTTTTTAATCTTATCAATTTCAGCATAATAATCCTGAGTTCTTAATGCAATTTGGTTTTCAGTATTGACATCACGTTCATAAATTTCGTGCATTAAGTTGCTATTTTCTTCTTTAAGCTGAGTTACTTTTTCTTTTAGTTTGTTGTAATAATCAGAAATCTTTTCAATCTTACGATCATAAAAATCTTTCATTTTTGTGATCTCTTCTTCAAAGATTTTCTTAGTTTCTTCTTGGCTTCTAACAAAATCTTCTTGGTGTTTATTTTTGATTTCTTCTACTTCTTTATAAAATTTTAGTTCTAAGTCTTTTTTAGTAGCTTCGTGTTCAGAGACAGTAACAATATGATCAAAGTGTTTTGATTTACCGTTTTGAATCAATTCATTTTGTTCATTCAAGAACGCAATGCGTTCTTTTTCTAATTCAGCTTTTTGTTTGGCTAATTCTGCTTTTTCTAATTCTAGATCAGTAAAATTCTTATTCAGAATTAACTTATCTAATTCTCTTTGTAACGGCGCAACAAACTTATATGTCTTGATGTATTTGTGTAAGTGTTCAACTCACAAATGATCAGGCATATTATTTTTTTTGGCTCTTAAATAACTTTTTTTAGCACTTTCTAAAAAGTCAGAAACATCATATTCTTTAGCGTTTGGATGTTGGGTTAAAAACGCATTAATACAATACTCAGCTTTGTTGGCATCAAAGTCTTCTAGAATTTGTTCTTTGAAATTCTCATCAAGACTAAAAACTTTATCACTACTAGACATTAAAAACTTAATTTTTATATAAATATATAAGTATCTAAAATATTATATTATATTCAAAAAATTATGAAGACTTACGATCTATTGATTTTAGGAGCTGGCACTAGTGGTATGTATTGTGCAACTTATGCTAGCATGAAAGGATTGAGTTCAGCAATCATTGAAATGACTGATCAGATTGGCGGTCAACCTACGCACTTATATCCATTTAAAAAGATTTATGATTTTCCCACAACTAATGGGATCTTAGCATTAGACTTCATTGACCAACTATACCAACAACAAAAAACCTATATTAAAGACGGTTTAATTACTTATTATTTAAATAGTTTAATCACTGACACTAAGTTTAATGAAGATAAGAATATGTTTGATATTAAAATATCAAACAACCAAGAAATTAGTGCTAAAAAAATCATTATTGCAACAGGTAATGGTGGTTTTGAACCAATTAAATTAAATGAAGAATTAATCCAAAATCAAGATCATCAATCAATTCATTACCAAATCAAAGATTTAAGTTTTTATCAAGATAAAAAAGTTATTTTTTTAGGCGGGGGAGATAGTGCGGTCGAATTAATTAACCAACTGGCTGATTTAAAAATAACCAAATCACTAAGCATCATTCACCGCAACACTAAATACAGAGCCAACCAAAATTTAGTTGATTTAATTAATCAAAAAGAGATTAACCAATACTTAAATCAAGATGTAGTATCAATTAACAATAATCAAATTAATTTTGTTGATAAGAATAATCAAAATCAAACAACACTTGATTTTGATTATTTAGTTGTCCAATATGGTTTAAAACCAATTAAGTCATTGGCTTGTTTTGATTATTTAGATCAGGATTTTAATAATAATTTCGAAGTTAATGATTACCAACAAACTTCTGATAAAAATGTTTATGCAATTGGTCTAGCTGCTAATTATAATAAACGCCCAAACCTAATTATTACAGGTATGAATGAAGCAGTTGTTGCCATCAAACATATTAATGATGAACTAAATCCTTATCATCGTTCAACTGATTATTTATTGAAATAATTTTGTTGAATAAATACTTATATTATCAACATTATTTTTATCATTATTTATTAATTATTTTATCTAATAAAGCTATTTAATTTTTATAAAAATTAATGATGATTATTTTGTCATTTTTTAGGACAAAATAATATTTTTTTATTCGTCATAAATCAGAATTTTTTCTCATTATTTTTTTAAAGCTCTGCTTTTAAAAAATTCTGGTCACCCATTATCATAATCAATATTTTGATATTGATTGGATTTTGATTTTTTTATTGCATACATAAACTATCTAGATACAAAAAATATAACTAAGTTTATGCATAATCACTTTTAGTTTAATTCTTACTTAGCGTAAGAAGAAAGGTGAGAAGTTTTTACAATATGGACTATGTATATGAATTCTGAATGCGTTCGTTTTCAGAATTTTTAGGAATTGCTTTATTAATCTTATTAGGTAATGGTGTAGTGGCTGCGGTTAGTTTTAAAAGAATGTCAGCTAACCAACCAGGTAAGTATGTTTTAGTGGCATTTGCCTGAGGACTTGCAGTATTTTTAGGGGCATTAGTTTCATCATCACTGAATGGTTATGGACATTTAAATCCAGCACTAACATTGATGGATATTATTGTTAGTTCTAAAAAAGAAGTGATTATAGATAATTCAATTTATACGTTAGCAGTAGCAGCATTTAATGTTAGTTATACCCGTGCTTATATTATTGTTTTCTTTGTTTTTTTAATGTTTCAACTATCTGGCGCAATGTTTGGTCAGATCGTTTTAAATTTCATTAACTTTAAGTTTTTAAAAGATAAAGAAAATGATATTTTCACGATCAGAAATATGCATTGCACTACTCCTGTTTATAAGAATAAAGAAGATAAAGCTACGATTTTTAACTTTGCTTATGAACTAGTTGGCACCATGGTTTTATTAGGTGTTATTTTAGCTCTTGGTTCTAATGTTTTTGGCAATATTCAACTTGGTAAATTAGAAGGTGTGGCCGTATTTTTCTTAGTATCAGCAATCGGTATGTCACTAGGAGCAGCAACAGGTTATGCGATCAATCCAGCCCGTGATTTTGGTCCAAGAATTATTTATTGATTAACGATTAAAAAATTCAGAAAGGATGATGTGGTGGCTAAGTTTGCTAATTGAAATTATGCATGAGTTCCTGTATTAGCACCGTTGGTTGCAGGTATTATTGTTGGAATATTCGGAATTATTAAATAAGGTATATCAAAAATGAAACAAAAATATGATGTAGTTATTATTGGTGGTGGAATTATTGGTTCTGTAATTGCTTATCAATTAGCAAAATATAATTTAAAGACTGTTTTATTAGAAAAAAATCCTGTGTTTGCTGACGAAACAACAAGGGGAAATTCTGGAGTAATTCATGGTGGATTTGATCCAGATCCACATAAAATTGAAGCTAGACTTAATGTTTTAGGTAATAAGATGTGAAGAGAAGAAATCTTCAAACATCTAGATTTTCCAAGAGCACAAGTTGATTCATTAATTCTTGCTTTTAATGATGATGAAATGGATGATGTTCATATGCTATATGAACGTGGGTTGACTAATGGCGTGCTTAAAGAAGATATGCAAATTCTAAACACTCAACAAGTCTTAAAGAAAGAACCTAACATTAATCATAATGTTAAAGGTGCTTTGCTATGCACTTCATCATGAGCAATTGATCCAGTAAAAGCAACATTAGCATTTTTAGGCGCAGCACAACAAAATGGAACTGAGTTAAGAAAAAATGCTAATGTGACAAAGATAAAATATAGCAACGATCAATTTGAAATCACAATTAATAATAATGAACTAATTACTTCAAAAAATATTATTAATGCCGCTGGTCATTATGCTGATAAGATTGCTGAATTAGCTAATTATCCTGACTTTAAACAAACAACAAGAAGGGGTGAATATCGGATTTTAGATCGTTCATTGAACGGTATTGTTAATTCAATTTGTTTTATGGTGCCAACCATTCACGGTAAGGGTGTAGTTGTTGCTCCAATGTTAGATGGTCATGTTCTAGTTGGTCCAACTGCAGAAGAAGGTATTGATAAACAAGACACAAGATTAATAACAGAAGCTAAGTTTAAATACATTGGTGAAATTGGCAAAAAAATTATCCCATCACTTGATATGTCAAAAACAATTATGACCTTAGCTGGATCTCGTCCAATTGATATTAAAACTAATGATTTTGTTATTGGTTATGCAAAACAAAATAATCACTTTATTAATGCTGCTGGAATGCAATCACCAGCTATTGCATCTGCACCCGCTATTGCACTAGAAATTGAAGAATTACTGCGTAAAAATGATACAAAATTAGATTTAAACAAAAATTATAATCCAAACTTTAAGATCTTTTATTAATTAAAAAAACAATATCAAATGAGCAATAAAAAATATATCATGTCATTAGATTCTGGGACTACTTCATGTAGAACCTTAATCATTGATCAAAAGGGTGAAATTGTTTCAGTTTGTCAATCTGAATTTACGCAATTTTTTCCACATTCTGGTTGGGTAGAACATGACCCAATTGAAATCTGAACAACACAATTAGGAACGATGCAATCTGCTAAAAATCAAGCAGAAATTCATACCAGTGAAATTGCAGCAATCGGGATTACTAATCAACGTGAAACAATTGTGATGTGAGATAAAGAAACTGGTTTACCAGTTTATAATGCGATTGTTTGACAAGATAGAAGAACCAGTGAGTATTGTGATGAACTAATCAAACAAGGCCATGAAAAGATGATTAGTGAAAAAACTGGTTTAATTATTAACCCATATTTTAGTGGAACTAAAATTAGATGAATTTTACAAAACGCCGAAGCAGCTAAGAAAAAGTTAGCTCAGAATAAATTATTATGCGGAACGATTGATACTTGATTAATTTGAAAACTAACCGAAGGTAAAGTTCATGCTACCGATGTTACTAATGCATCTAGAACGATGCTATTTAACATTCACACATTAGAATGAGATCAAGAAATCTTAGATTTATTAGAAATTCCAAGATCAATTCTTCCAGAGGTTAAATCTTCATCTGAACTATATGGTTATAGTGAACCAAGATTTTTATCACAACGATCAGAACACAAAGTGCCAATCTCTGGTGTAGCTGGTGATCAACAAGCAGCATTATTCGGACAATTATGCACTGATGTTGGTATGGTTAAAAACACTTATGGCACAGGTTGTTTTGCTTTAATCAACACAGGAACAAAAGCGATCCAATCTAAAAATAGGTTATTAACTACAATTGCTTGAAGAATTAAAAATCAACCAACAATTTATGCTCTTGAAGGTTCAGTGTTTATTGCTGGTTCTGCAATTAAATGATTAAGAGATTCAATCAAAATTTTATACAGCGCTTCTGAGTGTGATTTTTATTGTGATCTAGCAGAACAACAAGAAGAACAAAATGTTTATATTGTTCCTTCATTTACTGGTTTAGGTGCTCCTTATTGAGACTCATATTCAAGAGGTGCTATCTTTGGTTTAGAACGTGGCACAAAAAGAGAACACATCATCAAAGCTACAGTAGAAGCCATTGCTTATCAATCTTATGATTTACTAAAAGCTATGGAAAAAGATTTAGAACAAAACATTAAAGTTCTAAGGGTTAATGGTGGTGCTAGTAATTCTAACTATTTAATGCAATTTCAATCATCAATTTGTAATCTAGATGTTGAACGTCCAATTAGTGTAGAAACAACAGCACTAGGTGCAGCATTTTTTGCAGGTTTAGCCGTAAATTATTGAAATTCTCTTGATGAGATTAAGAAAATTTATAAGGTTGAAAAAACCTTTAAACCCTGCTTAAATCAAGCTGAAATTAATAAGAAAATTAAAGGTTGAAACGAAGCTGTTAAAAGAACGCTTAGTTGAACTAAAAGTATTGAATAATTTTAGTTAAAAAACTAATAATTTTTATTAATCTAATTAATACTAAAATATTAAAAATTAACGGTAAATTTTAATAAAAATTAAATTTTATCCAAATTAAAAAATTTAAATATGAAAAAGATAATTAATAATCCTAACGATATATTAAATCAAGCAATATCTGGTTATGTAGCTGGTTATAAAAATTTAGTAAAACAACTTGATAATTTACCCATTGTAATTAGAAAAAATAAAAAACAAAATAAGGTCGCATTGATCTCTGGTGGAGGTAGCGGACATGAACCTGCTCACTTAGGTTATGTTGGTTATGGAATGCTTGATGCAGCAGTTTGCGGAGATATCTTTACTTCACCTAGTGCTGATAAAATTTATGAAGCAATTAAAGCAACAAATTCTAATAAAGGTGTTTTGTTAATCATCAAAAATTACAGTGGTGATGTCATGAATTTTGAGATGGCAGCTGAGATAGCGCTGGCTGAAAATATTGATGTTAAAAAAGTGATTGTTAATGATGATATTGCTGTTGAAAATTCAACATATACAATCGGAAGAAGAGGTGTTGCTGGAACTGTATTAGTTCATAAAATTTTAGGTGCTGCTGCAGAATTGGATTATTCATTAGAACAATTAGAAGAACTTGGCAATAATCTAGTTAGCAACATCAAAACAATTGGTATGGCAATTAAACCTTGTTATGTTCCGACATCTCAAAAACTAAGTTTTGATCTAAATGATAATGAAATTGAAATGGGAGTTGGTATTCACGGAGAACCAGGTATTCAAAAAGAAAAATTTAGTTCAGCTGATGATCATGTTGCTTATATGATGAATAAATTATTAACTGAATTTGAATTTAATAAGAACGATGAAATCGCAGTTATGATTAATGGCTTGGGAGCTACAACTAATACTGAGTTATTTATTGTAAACAACAAAGTATCTAGCATCTTATCTAAGCATCAAATAAATGTTTATAAAACATTTATTAATAACTACATGACTTCATTAGATATGGAAGGTTTTTCAATTACTTTATGTAAGTTAAATAAAACCACAAAAGCGTTATTGGATCACAAATCAGATGCAGGATTTTTTAAGGTATAGTTATGAACAATGTAATTAAAGTATTCAACAATATAGCCGCAGTTATTATTGAAAATAAAGACTATTTAACTGAACTAGATCGTGCTATTGGTGATGGTGATCATGGCATTAATTTAGCCAGAGGTTTTGAAAAAGTTCAAATCGAATTAAAGAATTTAGATGATAAAAATATCGCTGAAATATTTAATAAAGTGGCAATGACTTTAATCTCAAATGTTGGCGGAGCTAGTGGAGCAATTTATGGAAGCGCTTTTCTTAAAGCAGGAATGTATCTTAAATCAGTTGAACAATTAAATAATGATGTAATCACTATGATCTGAGAAGAAATGATCAAAGCAATTCAATCTAGGGGTAATGCTAAGATTAATGAAAAAACCATGTTAGATGTAATTATTCCAGCTTATGAAGCATATACATTAGCAATCAAGAATAATGATCTTAAAACAGCATTCAAACATGCAGAACAAGCAGCAAAACTAGGTGTTGAAAAAACTAAAGAACTAATTGCAACCAAAGGTAGAGCTTCTTATCTTAATGAACGTTCAAAAAATCATATTGATCCAGGTGCTTATTCTAGTTATTTAATAATTAAAACAGTTTATGAGTCTTTATAAAATAAAACTATGGTTGGTATTGTAATCGTTTCTCATAATTACAAACTAGGAGCTGAAATCATTAACTTCGTTAATGAAATGAAGTTTGCTAAGTTTGAAATCATCAATGCGAGTGGCATTGATGAAAATACTTTTGGTTCAGATCCACTAAAAATTAAACAAGCAATTCAACAAGCATGAACTGATGAAGGAGTATTAATTTTTGCTGATATTGGATCATCAATTCTAAATGCTCAAATGGCAATAGAATTCTTAGATGAACAATTTGATAAATCAAAAGTAATTATGGCTGATGCTCCAATTGTTGAAGGCGCATTAGTTGCTGTTTCGTTGAATGTTGAACAAGATAATGTGATGGTCAAAATTCTTGATGAATTAGCTAAATTAAAGACTCTTAAAAAAGTTTAATTTGTTCAAAATTTACGGATATTTTTAACAAAAAAGACATCAATTAAGCGTTGATGTCTTTTTGTTTTGTTTGTTAGAAATTTATTAAAATTTCAAAACAGATTATCTATTAACAGTTAAGAAAGTCATGTTTGGATAAACCGTTCATTTAGCATCAGGTTGTGATTTAGATTTTAAACCAACAACGAAGACATAGTTAGTTGACACATCATCACGTAAACTAATTCTTCAGTCATCGTATTTACCTTGTTCATTTTTAAGAGGTGAATCAACCATTGGGTTACCACCTTTTTCATAAGTGTTCTTAGAACTATCAAATGAATCAACTGTCGCTTTTGCTCCTGTTTTTTCATCAAGGGTATCACCATAAGTAATAAATGATAATAATTTTGATCGATCAATTGTTTCTTCCAAGAACTTATTCATGTTGTTTCTGTAAGTTCCGATATAACTAAACAATAAAGTTAAGATTGTATTACGTATAACATAGAATCTTTTATCGTTACCAACATTTTCTGTTGTTACTGGATAACCATAGTCATTTGCGTGAACTTTTTTAGCAAAGATTTCAAAATCATACGCATCAGTTGGAACAAATTTTCCATCAATGCCATATTTAACAGTTGCTCAAATTTTATAATCACCAATTCTTGTTGATAAATAAGGAATTTGAAGTGGGTTTATTGATCAATCTGTATTTTCGATTTTTACCCCTAAATTATCTTTGCCAACTCGATAAAATCTTCTTTCAATCCATAAACGGTTAGCATCTCCGTCAACACCTCATCTATCACCTCTGTTTGATTTTTGATCTCCAGGGAAAACTAAACCTTTGCCCGCTTCTACTTTGTGGTTAAGTTCGCTTGTTGTGTCATAAACATTGAAGTTATTAGTTGAGAACTGATCACCATAAGCTAATTGAACAGATAATTGTGATGGTTTTAAGTTAATTGCAGTAATGCTATTAATTTGGAATTCGATTAATTCATCACCAGCTTTGTTGTTAGTAACTGTAATTTTGCCACCATCTAAACCAGTTAATTTAACAACAGAATTACCTGCTTCATCTTTGGTTGGTGATTCATTAACTGTCATTCTTCCTTCAACAAAGAATTGTTGAGAATTAGAAACATCTTTGAATTTTTCGTGGAATAAATTGTTTAAATGAGAAGTTTTAGCACCATCTTCTAATAATCTAGTTGATGAAGAAGTAGTGATTGCTTCTTGCTTCATTAGATCTTCAAAACTAACATATTTAGCATCACCAATATTAATATCTCTTGAATAGAAATTATCAATAAAGTCAATCGCAACATCATTAACTTTATTTGAAAAACCTTCTAATTTAAATGAAAAAGTTCTTGATCTTTTTCTAGCATCTTGTCTGTCACGTAATGTTAATGTTGTATTAACAATACCTTCATCATCATTAGCTGAAATAATTTTGAATTCTTGATTAAATGAATCAAATTTACTATCTAAATGAACACTTAATTTATCAGGAGTTAAACTTTTAGCCTTAACATTCTTAGTTCCGTTTTCAATAACAATATCTTGAGGTTTTAGCATTGCTAAAACCGCATTAGCTTGATCAACTATTGAATTTGAATTGTCATCAACTGGAACTGTTGGTTCAGTGGGATTGCTAACAGGAGGATTAGGATTTATTGGGTTCTTGTTTTTATAATCATCTATTGGGTTTTTATTGTCTAAAACTTGCTCTTTTCAAACAACATTAGTGCAGCTTGAAGCAATGATCCCTACGATAGAAAAAACAGATAAGAATGCAGATGCTTTTGCTAGATTTTTCTTTTTCATATTTAATAACTGTTTAACTAATGAATAAATCGTGTTTATAGTTTTGTTCTTAATCTCTTAAATAAAATGATGAGCTTTATTATTTTTGTTTATTAAATACCATATTTATGTAAAACAAAACTAATCAAATTTATATTTTACATCATTATTTTATTTAATTCTATTTTAAACCCTTTTTGATTTATTTACAATAAGATTTTTTTAAACTGATTAAAGTTGTTATCAATTAACAATTTTAAGCTTAGTTTTTACTTAAATATTTAAGTAAATATTATTTGAATTAAATTAAAAAATAATAAATAAAAAATTAAGAAATCATCGATAAAAACGATGAATTTCTTAAATCTCTTATACTTATTTAACGTGTTAAATAAGTGTGGTTTTTATGATTATTCTATTTACCAGCTGGACCTTTGATGTGAAGAATAGTTATTGTGTTTAATCATAAATATTTATCAAACAATTCTTCGTTGATACTGTTGTAAGCAATTCTTGAAAACAATAAATAGTTAGTTGCTTCTTCTCTATTTGAATCAATTAATTCTTCTCGATTAGCTCTAGGTGCAGTGCTAGAGTCTTTTAATTGACTTCTACCTTTACCATCTTCACGATTATCAGATCCAAAGATTTGTAAAGCAAACTCGTTCCAGAAGAATGCTTCATTATCTTTTAAGGTATTAGAAGTATTACTGTAATATGTTTTTAATTCATTATCACTTTGTAATAATTCATCTGAACTAACAGCTTCACTAGTTAAATTATTACCACGAACAATTTTTTTAGCTCTTAATCTAGTTCGATAGAAATCTTCTTCTACTTTAATACCATCATAGATATATCGAGATTTAAATAAGATCTTGGTATTATTTTTTGGTGGAATGTATGGAATTGTAATTGAGTTTATTTTAAACTCTTTATCATTATCAACTTTTAATTTAATACGGTTAGATACTTCATCAAAAACATAAGCACTATTAGGTTGGTGTGCTTCTTTTTTATAAGCATCTAGATTTGATTGGTTTTTTGGATCAAAGAAAGCATAACCATCAATATCTAATGTTCCAACTGTAATATCAATATCATCAGGTAAGATGTTTTTAGCAACCAACCCTGGAACATCAACTTCAAAATCAGATGATTTTGATTTGATCTTTAAGCTATGTCCTTTTTTAGGCACTAAATAAAAACTTACTTGATATTGCCCTTCATCTCTTCACAATAAACTAACAGAGGCAGAGCCTGTTAAATAAATATCTTCTTTTTTAAATTCAGGATATGTTTGTTTAATTTTTTCAATCTTTTGTTGGCTTAGTGCGCTAACAAAATAATCACTAAAACCATTCTTAGTGCTAGCTGATCCATCTGGTCAAACTGGGGTTTGTTTATTTAGATCAATAATTGTTTTGTAATTAACATTACCTAGATTGATTGCTTTTTTAGTTTGTCGGTTGTTTTTAGCTCCAACAGTGATCTCATCAAAAATTGCACCATCAATTGATGTGGCAATCGATTTAAAACCACTAAACATAATCTCATTTGATTGAACGGTTTTGTTTTTCTTACTAAAACTTACTTTAATTGATACCGTTCCATTACCTTCACTACGTGATGAAACTTCAAGGTTTTGTTTTCAGCCAGCTGGTAAAATACTTGCATTCAATAAGATAAAGTTTTTATCACTAACATCAGCCACCTTAATCGTTTCACGATTAAGAATATTATTCGTATTAGCTTGCACAACACGAAATGAATTATCTGATAAAGAATTAATAAAACCCTGAACTTGTTGATATTCAACATCTAATTCGTTTTGAGGTTTGTTATCATCATTAGTTGAACTAGCTGGTGGGGTTTGCGGATTAATCGATGGGTTTGTAAGATTAGGATTAGAAACACCATCAATTGGCAATTTAGTTGGTGGGTTGGAATTAATTGGTTTTTCTTCTTTTTTATTAGCAATATTTGTGCAAGAAGATAATATTAAACAACCAGCTGTAATTATTGAAAAAGTATTAGCTAAATTTAAAAAAGCTTTTTTCTTCATATTTCACTCAAAGATGATTATGTTTTTTTGATCTTTTTAATTATCTATTTATAGATAATTGGATAATATTAATTTTATTCTTTTTTTAAATAATAATCTAGTCATTTTTATTATTTAATTAAAAAAAGAGGGACGCTCCCCTCTTTTTTCTACAAAGATGATATGATGCTATTTTAATTTGATAGCAATCAATTAAACTCAGATCGTTTATTTAATACTTATTGATTAATATAATGTGGTTTTAATTAATCATTAAAGACTAGATAAGCTATCCATCTTCACGTCTTGTTTTTGTTCTTCACTAGCAATAAACATTGGTAAAGAAATTAGACGCATTTTTTTAGCTTTTACTGAACGTGGAAAGACTGTTAAGTCTTGGTTGTAAATTGTTACTTTTGAGTTGTATAATCTTCTGCTTGAAGCAATTTCAGTTTCAACATATTGACTTGAACTCATTAATTCAGCCACTACTGATGAAGATTTAAGGTTTGGATAGTTTTCAAAGTTAATTCTGATATCACGGCTTAATGTATCAATAATTTTTTGATTTTCATTAGCTTTGGTAATATCAGTTCCAGCATTAGTCATTGAACGAAGTTTGGTAATGTTTTCCATCGTTTCTTTTTCAAACTTCATATAACCTTTAGTTTCTTCTAACAGTTTGATTAACATATCTTTTCTTTTAGTTAGATTAACATCAATCGCACTGGCAGCTTGGTTTACTTCAACTTGTTGACGGTTAAAGCTATTACCTCATTGGTATCATTTAACCGTTAAAATAATCCCACCAATAATTGTTAATCAACTAAGGATATATAAGAATCATCATAAACCAACATCACCACTACTAGCTTGAGAAGAAAATGTTGTGTTATCAACATTAGGATTAAATCCTGCTTCAGTTTTTTTATTTGGATCGACTAACATTTTATTTATATCTCCATTATATTAATCATTTAACTCTTTTAATTCTAATAAAAGATTTTTTAATTTGCGAATGATACCGTTTAATTCAACATTTTTTAATTCATCATTATTGACAGGGTTAACAATAATGAAATACCCATCATCATTAGCTTCGATCGAGATTCTTGGGTCGTAATTATTACGAATTTGTTCTAAGATTTCAGCATAATAATCTTCTTGGTTTTGTTTAATAATCTGATGAGGATTTAATAATCATAACTTAATCTTTTTAGTTCAATTATTAAATGTCGGATTATCTTGCTTATTAGTTATTTCATTATATAGATCATAATAACTCTGATCTAAATTTGATGAAATCAAGAAGGTATGATTGTTCTTATTTTGTTCTTTTGGTAAGAAGAAAATCTTCTTAGGTTCAGTAATATCAAAGAAACGTTCAAATTCAACAGGAATTGTTTTAGGTCCAACGTGCGCACCAACTACGGTTACATAATCAATTAGAATTTCTGAACGGTATGATTGGTATAAACAATCAAATTCAACAAACCCATCAGCATTATTATGACGTTTTAAAACCTTAATTCATGGTCGTCTTGCTGGTTCTTCATTAATGAAGAACAAATTTTCTGGTTTATCAATTCTTGATAGTATGTAGTTATAGTTTAATTCTTTTTGGTTGGTGATTTTGGTGGCAAAATTGTTTTCATTAGCAATCTTGTATTGGTTATCAAAGTTATACCATTCACGGTTGATTGTTGGTGATAACATGGCTGACATCATGCTTCTAGCTAATTGTTCAAAGTATGAATAAATAATATTTTTAACCTTGTTAGCAGCAACATTAATATCATCAAAACGATCGTTGATAACTGAATTAAAATTATATGAAGTATTAATCGCATCAACCACATAATCATCTGGTGGCATTAAGTTGAAATGATCGCCAATTTTTGAAAAATTCAACGCATTATTCGGGAATTGGCGATACCAAGTAACATAATCTTCTTGTGCTTTGATTGTGAAAAACTCCATCACATCAGCATCAATCATATCGTTGTTGGTATTAATCTTATAAAGTTTTGAAAACTCTGAGTTTTCAAACTTTAAGTGTTTCTTTTGATCTGTAACAATATCAAGATTATTCTTAAAGTTGGTTAATAATAACAAGCTTTGTTCAAAATCAACAAACGGCGTGTTTTCAATATGAGTGGCTTTTAAGGTTTCATATCGTGTTACTGTTCTCGTTCTTAGACCATCACCGTCATAATAAGTTTCAACAGCTTGATATGGAAATGTCATCGTGTTAAACGTTATGATGTCTCTGAAGTTTAAAAGCTTGACATAAGAATTAATGATCGGTGTGTTTTTATACTTAAAAATCATCGAAGCACTAATGCTTAAAAACCCATCTTGACGATTATAAAAATTCCATAATGTTTGGTTACAATTATTCTCATAACCAAGCCCTAGTTTTTTAGATACATAATCAATTATCGTGTGACACGATAATTGATTGGTAAATTGTAATGATAACTTTTTATGTTGATCAAATAAATAATTAATTTCAGCTAACTTATCTGATTTGTTGTTTTCAAATTCTTTAATGATCTTTCTATTTTTTAAATAGATTGGCATTAAGAATAATCCCAAGATTAAAAAGAACGAAACAAAGATAAAGAAGTTGGCAACTTTTCTACCAAGAATCTTATTGGTTTTTTTCTCGTTTTCAATTGCATGTTCTAGATTGCTAATCTGATTTCTTAAATCAGTTTGCTGATTTACTTCTTTATTATTAGCATTTAATAAATTATTTAAATACTCATCAAGAATTAATGGCACATCGTTGTTAATCTTCTTATAAAAGTTATTAATTGGATCAACAGTTACTTGTGTTGGATTTAATAAATAACTTTTATTTTGTTGATTAATTGGATGACTAACACCTTGATCGTTGTCAGTTAATTCTTGATTGAGTTCGTTGTATTTTGTTTCCATAGAATCAGTTATTAAAATTATACATTTTAATAAATCATCAACCTTTTGTGTATCAAGATCGAACTCTTAAAAATAACCAAAGCATTATCTGGTTATCCAAAAATGCTTAATAATGCTTTTTTATTATTAAGCATTTATTCTTATCTTTATAAAATATTTATAAAGATATAAGAATTAGTTTTGATTATGGCAAAAAATAAGAAGCAAGAATTTTATTGGGGTGGATCAACTGCTGCTACCCAAATTGAAGGGGCATACCAAAAAGATAATAAGGGCATTAACATCCAAGAATTGATGTTAAATGGACCAGGGGGAATGTTATCTAATAAACCAGATAAGAATAATCTTAAACTTGTTGGTATTGATTTTTATCATACCTACGAACAAGACATTAAATTGATGGCTGAACTGGGTTTAAAGATGTTTCGCTTTTCAATTGCTTGATCACGCATTTATCCTAATGGTAATGAAACAAAACCCAACCAAAAAGGCTTAGAGTTTTATAAGAAATTAATTAAAACATTAAAGCAATATAAGATCGAACCAATGATTACTTTAAATCATTATGAGATGCCTGTTTATTTAGCAAAAAAACATAACGGTTTTTTTGATAAATATGTTGTTAATCAATTTGTTAAATATGCAAAAACAATCCTAACAACATTTAAGAATGATGTTAAGTATTTCATTACGCATAATGAGATTAATATGATGCTTAAATATCCCTTATTAGCTAGCGGGATATTTAAGCAAAAATCAGAAGTTGATGATGTGATGTTATTACAAACAATTCACAACATGATGTATGCTCATGCTAAGGTGGTAAAGTTAGCCAAACAAATTAATCCAGAAATTATGGTTGGTTGTATGTTATTAGCCACACCAATTTATCCAGATAGTAGTGATCCAGCTGACATTTTATTGGCATACCAAAAAAATGAAGAAAACTTCTTATATAGTGATGTGATGGGTAATGGCAAATACCCAGCATGGTTTGATGCTTATCTAAAAACTAATAAGATTAAATTAAATATTACTAAGAATGAATTAGATATTATTAATAAATATCCATCTGATTTTATTGCAATTAGTTATTATTTTTCATGAACGGTTTCATCAGATAAGAATAAAGCTAATTATTGTGATCCAACACCATTTTATATTCCTGGTGATTCTGAAAAACGCTTTAAGAATGCTAAATTAAAACAATCTGAATTTAATTGAACAATTGATCCAACAGGTTTATATTACATGTTAAATGTAATTAATAATCGTTATCAAAAACCAATCTTTATTGTTGAAAATGGAATTGGTGTAATTGAACAATTAAATGAAAACAATACGATCAATGATGATTATCGTATTGAATATTTACAAGCACATATTGATCAAGTAAACAAAGCCAGAGACAATAACATTAACATTATTGGTTACTTGATGTGAAGTCCAATTGATGTTGTTAGTGTCTCTGGCAATTTAATGTCTAAGCGTTATGGATTAATTTATGTTGATCGTAATGATGATGGTTCTGGAACGCTTAAGCGTTATAAGAAGAAATCATATTATTGATATCAACAAAAGATTAAAACTGATTTTAAATAATTAATTAGATATTAATTAACTTGGTTTAGCAGTGCTTTCTGCTGGTTTATTTTCTTTGGCTGAAATGTGTAAGATTGTTACAGCATTTAGTCATAAATAGTTAGTTCGATCTTTTGCTTCTTTGTATGAGATTCTTGGGTATAACAAGTAATTTGTTCCTTTATCATCGTTAATAATGAACTTGGTGTTACCTGTTACATGAAGCAATTGTGGAATTCCCAGGCTTTTTTCTGTTGATGTAATTAAATTTTCATCAAGCCCACCTTTTCAGAAGAAGTCACCTCCACCATCAATATCTCTAGGATTTCTTTCGGTGTTTAATCAGTAAATACTTAACTTAGAATCAATTTTAGTTAGTTCTTCAGAACTAATGGCAACAGAACTTTTATCTTTTTCAGTTAAAACTTTCTTAACTCTTAATTTTGTTCCAAAAATATCAGATATATAGATCTTAGTTCCATCAAAAATGTATTGAACCTTAAACAATACTTGTTCAGTATTATTTGCACCAATATAAGGAATCTTAATTGGGTTGATCGTATATGGTTTATCGCCTTCAATATTAATGCTAATTTGGTTAGTTTTAGCATCATATTTATATGTGCTATCAGTTTTTGCTAATTCTTTATAAGCATCAACGTTTGATTGATCACGATTCTTAGCATCAAAAGTAGTTTCATTAGTAAACACACTTGATACAAAGACATGAATTGAATCAGGTAATAAGTCTTTGATAACTAAATTATCAACCGCAATCTCAATGTTTGCATTCTTCTTAGATTTAATAAGAACTGGATTATTATCATCTTTTGAAACAAGGTGATAAGTTAGTTGTCAGTCATCTTTATTTTCTTTATAAGCTGATTGAACTTTAAATGATCCAGATAAATAAAGATCAGATGAATCTACACCATCTTTATCTTGAGTTAATTTCTTAGCACTATCATTAAAGATCTTAGTAAATAACTCATTAAAGCCATTAGTTTTAACACCGTTAGATGTAACTTCTTTATTTAATGTAACTAAATTCTTAAATCCTGCTGTATCTAATTTTAAAGCCTTAACTGTTGTTTTTTGATCTTCATTAATCTTTGTATTAACTAAGATTTTATTAGCAATATCTAAGCTAATTGATTTGAATCCATGGATTGTAATTTTCTTAGTAATATCTTGTTGAGATTGTTGAGAAAATTTAACAGTTAAATCTAATGAACCTTTAGTGTCATTAGCATTAGTTAATTGATAACTAACTGTTCAATTAGCTAATAACTTAGCATCAATAGCGTTAGCTTTTAACTTAACGATATTATTTTTAACTTCACTAGCTTTTTTAGTAGCTATATCAAGTTTTTGATTATTATCAACTCACTCAAAACTATTAGCATTAAGTTTGTTAACTGCATCACTTAGAGTTTGTTGATTGTTGTGTTCTTCTGTTTGAAAACCTCTAATAGTAATATTCTTTGTTGTTTTAGATTGATTAGATTTTCTATTAGAATAAACAACTTTAATTACAACTTCACCTTTTGATGGATCTTTTGAAACAATGCTTATTTCTTTAGTCCATTCTGGACTAATTAGTTTGTCATCTTTTAGTGTAAAGTGGTTAGCATCAATATTTTTAACTGAAGTGTTAGTTTTGTCGATCGTGTTTTGATTATCAGTTAGAACAAAATCTTCTTCTTTTAAATTATTGAAAAATTCATTAACTTGATTTTCATCTGAAATAATCGATCTATTGTTGTTATTACTACAACTAGCAATCGTTGTAGTAATAACTGAACTTATACCTAGTAAACTAATAAATTTAAAAATATTCTTCTTTTTTGTCATTTGTTTAGAAAATAAAATCTAGGCTTTTACCTAGAAATATATAAATCTAACTTCAAAAATAAATCACTTCTATTATATAAGAAAGATAATTCTATAGATTATCTTTTTTGAATTATTGATAGTTGATTGGTTGGGGGTAGATATAAAAAAATACCTAGACGAGCTAGGTATTTAGTCAAATAATAACTTGTTATTTAATTATTATTTTTGTGAGCTTCCGCTTTGTTGTGTAGATGAAGCAGCAGTGAAGTCGTAAGTGAATTCTAAGCTTGCTTTATCTTTTTCATCAGTAGCATCTTTTTTAGCTAGGCTTAAAGTTAATTTAGATGAATTGTCATTAACTTTATCTACTTTTGTAACAGAGAATTCTCAATCTTTTGGTAATTTAGATTTAGCATCTTCTGTTAATGGGAAGCTTTCTTTTGTAGCATTAGCAGCTGTTAATTCTTTTGCAACATTGAAGCTTTCTTTAGTTAATGCTTTTAAGAATTTATCAGCATCATCTTTAGTAGCTTCTTTTTGTTGTTCTTGTTCTGTTCCAGCGCCTGTTCCAGTGCCAGTGCCAGTTCCTGTTCCAGTTTCAGTTTCAGCTTTAACTGTGTGTTTGAATCCAGTAACCTTAATTTCTTTAGAAGCATTTTCACTTCCTTTAACAGCTTTAACAGTTACTTTGATTTCACCAGCTGCAGCATCAGTAGCGTTGATATCAGTTGCACTAGCAGTTGTTGTTACTGTTCAACCAGTAAGTTTGTCTTTTTCTGCTTTAACTAATTCAAATTTAGAAATATCTTTAGTTTCAACTTCAGCTTTTGCAGTGATTTTTTCATCTTGACCATTAGAACCTTTTTTGTAAGATTCAATGTTAGCTTCAGTTAATGCGTTTAAAACTTTTTCAGCGTCAGTTTTTGAAACATCTTTAGAAGCTTCAGCACAGCTAGCAGCAGCTAAACCAACTACTGAACCTAGTCCTAGTAGACTAAATAATTTAAAAATATTTTTCTTTTTCATTTCCTAATTAAGATATGTTTTTGATCATGTGTATTACAGAACTTAAAATTGAAAAAATGATTCTGTAAATTCACAAATCTATAACAAAAATAATCTTCAAATATTCTAAAAAATTGAGATTTTCAGAAAAACAACCGTTTTTTTTTTTTTTTGTTTTTAGTTTTATTTTTATTCTTAAAAAGATATTTAAAATAAAGTATTTTATTTAAATTATTTAGTTATTCCATAAAAAAATAAGTTTAATTATTTTAAATTTATACTGATTTTGTGTTTATATAAAAAAATACCTAGACTAGCTAGGTATTTGAGTTTGTAATAATTAATTAAATAATTATTTTTCTAATGTGAAAACTAAGTCTGTGCGTGTTACTTTTTCATCAGTTTTCTTGCTATTAGTGAAACTTACAGTAACAGTAACTTGTTTTTTTGCCTTGTCTGGTTTAGCTTCATCAACTGAAATTGTTCAACCATTAGGAACCTTAGTTTTAGATTCGTTCTTAAGAGTGAAGTTTTCTTTAGTTGCACTTTCAGCCATAGTATCTTTTGCAACATCAAAGTCATTAGTTGTTAATTCTTTTAATACTTTTTCAGCATCTTGTTTTGAAACTTCAGCTTCAGGTTTAGGTTCATCTTTTTGTGGAGGAACTTCTTCTTTTTTGCCGTCATCTTTTTTGTCATCAGTTTCAGCTTTTACAGTTTTCTTAAATCCTGTAACTTCGATTTCTTTAGAAACTGTGTCGTTTCCTTTTACAGCTTTAACAGTTACTTTGATTTTACCTAATGCAGCATCAGCTTCATTAATAGTATTAGCTGTAGCAGCAGTTGTTACTGTTCAACCAGAAAGTTTATCTTTTTCTGTTTTAACTAAATCAAATTTAGTAACATCTTTAGTTTCAACTTCACCTTTTGTAGTGATTTTTTCGTCTTGGTTGTTAGAACCTTTTTTGTAAGATTCAATGTTAGCTTCAGCTAATGCGTTTACAACTTTTTCAGCATCAACTTTTGAAACATCTTTAGAAGCTTCAGCACAGCTAGCAGCCGCAAGACCAACTACTGAACCTAGTCCTAATAGACTAAATAATTTAAAAATATTTTTCTTTTTCATTTCCTAATTAAGATATGTTTTTGATTTGTATAGCTTGATTATGTTTTTGATAGCAATACATTAGATAAGCTATACGCAATCTATAACAAAAATAATCTTCAATAATTCTAAAAAATTGATATTTTCAGAAAAACAACCATTTTTTTTTTTTTTTGTTTTAAGTTTTGTTATTCTTCTTAAAATATTATTTAAAATAAAGCTTTTAATTTAAATTATTTAGTTATTCCATTAAAAAATATTAATTATATGTATTTAATTAATTTATTGAATAAACAAAAAAGCAAATAACTAGACTTTGATCTAGTTATCTGCCTTTAATTATTAAAAGTTTCTAATATTATTTTGATTTTAAATAGATAAATCTATTTTTTTATTTAGCAGCAGCACCGCCACCACTTTGTTGACCAGATGCACCTGCTCCACCTTGGCTACCACTTCCTGATGTTTCAGAAGTAGTTTTAGTAGCAAATTCATATTCAACTTCGTGAGTTAATTTATCATCACCTTTAGTTAAACTTAAAGTTAATTTTGCTTTAGCATCTTTCTTTTCAGCTTTATCAACTTTAAAAGTTCAATCTGTAGGTAAAGTTTTTTGAGCATCAGGTGTTAAATGGAATTTTTCAGGAGCAAGATTTGCATCAGCTGTTGTTCCTTCTTCAGCAGTAAAACTTTCTTTTGTTAAAGCTTCTAATTTAGTTTTAGCTTCTTCTTTAGTAGTTCCAGCTTTGTTTGCACCTTGTTCACCTGTTCCACCGCCTTGTTGTTGACCAGCTGCAGGAGTTTTAAATCCAGTAATTTCTAATTGAGTTGCTCTTGTAGCAGTTTCATTACCTTTAGTTGCTTTAATAGTTACTTTAATTTTACCTTCAGCTGCAACTTCGCCATTTTCAGCTTTAGTGATAGCAATTGTTCAACCTTTAGCTTTAGCGTTGTTCTTTTCAGTTTGAACTAAATCAAACTTAGTTACAACATTAGTTTCAACAGTAGCTTTGTTTTCAACTTTAGTGTTTCCTTGGTAAGCTTCAATTTTGTCTTGTGTTAAACCGTCAATGAAAGATTGAACATCAGTTTTGCTAGCATCAGCAGATGCACCATCAGTAGAACAGCTAGCAGCAGCTAGACCAACTACTGAACCTAGTCCTAGTAGACTAAATAATTTAAAAATATTTTTCTTTTTCATTTCCTAATTAAGATATGTTTTTATTCGACATAATGCAGAACATAAAATTGAAAAGACTTCTGCATTAGATCAAATCTATAACAAAAATAATCTCCAATAATTCTAAAAAATTGATATTTTCAGAAAAACAACCATTTTTTTTTTTTTTTGTTTTAACTTTTATTATTCTTCTTAAAATATTATTGAAAATAAAGCATTTAATTTAAATTATTTAGTTATTCCATTAAAAATTATTAAATAATATATCTTTTTTAGATTATTTAATTCAAAACAATTCACAGACATAAAAAAATAAATACCTATGAAAGGTATTTATCTTAGATTAATGAAGTCAAATTTACTATTTCTTAGTGTATTCGTATGTAAATTCTGAATTAGCTTTTTCGTCGTCTTTATTTGAATCTTTTTTAGCTAAGCTTAAAGATAATTTAGTTTTTTCACCATCTCTTTCAGCTTTAGTAATGCTAAATACTCAATCAGTAGGTAACTTAGTTTTTTCAGTTTCTACTAAATCAAAATCAGTTTGTTTTGCAGTTTCAGCAGTTACGTTTTCTTTAACTGTAAAGCTTTCTTTTTTAAGAGCTGCTAAGAATTTTGTAGCATCATCCTTTGTGAATGCTTTTGCTTCATCACCTTGTTGTTTTTCTGGATCAACAGGTTTATTTTGATCTTCAGTTTTGTTTTCTTCTTTAGCTACTGCTTTAAATCCAGTAATTTCTAAAGCAGTTGTTCTTGTAACTGTTTCAGTTCCTTTAGTAGCTTTAATAGTTACTTTAATTTTACCTTCAGCAGCATTTTCTCCATCTGTTGCTTTAGCAATAGCGATTGTTCAACCTTTAGCTTTAGCGTTGTTCTTTTCAGCTTGAACTAAATCAAACTTAGTTACATCTTTAGTTTCAGTTTGAGCTTTGTTTTCAACTTTAGCATCACCTTTGTAAGCTTCAATTTTGTCTTGTGCTAAACCGTTGATGAAAGCTTCAACATCAGTTTTGCTAGCATCAGCTGATGCACCATCAGTAGAACAGCTAGCAGCAGCTAACCCAACTACTGAACCTAGTCCTAATAGACTAAATAATTTAAAAATATTTTTCTTTTTCATTTCCTAATTAAGATATGTTTTTATTCGACATAACAACAGAATATAAAATTGAAAAGACTTCTGCGTTAGATCAAATCAATAACAAAAATAATCTTCAATAATTCTAAAAAATTGAGATTTTCAAAAAAACAACCATTTTTTTTTTTTTTTGTTTTAACTTTTATTATTCTTCTTAAAATATTATTGAAAATAAAGCATTTTATTTAAATTATTTCAATATTCCATAAAAAATAAGAATATTTATAAAAGTTAATAAATATACATAAAACAATTACAACTAGACAAGAATAAAACAAAATACCAGCATCTTTAAATGCTGGTATATTTAAAACTTATTTAACAATCAACTCTATTTATTTAGTTGGTTTATCAATATGTAAGATTGTTACTTTATTAGGTCAATAATACTCAGTCTTATTTTGACTAGTATTATATTGAATTCTAGATAATAATATGTAATTAGTTGCTTCGTTTAAATTAGAGTTAACTGTTTCTTGATAGTTCTTAGAACTATCCTTAGCATTAACTGCATTTGTTTTATTATTAATTAAAACACTAACACCTTTACCATTATCTTTATTAGCTTCACCTTTGATTTGTTGATCTTCGTTTCAGAAGTAAGTTTCTTTACCTTCGGTATGTTTTTTACGCATTTGATAATAAACTGGAAGTTTAGTATCAATTGCTGTTAGTTCATGACTAGCTATGGCATTAGTTGTTAAACTACTGGTTGCTGTTACTTTTTTAGCACGAATTGTTGTGCTAAAAAAGTCTGTATCAACTTTGGTTCCATCAAAGATGTATCTAGCTTTAAATAAGATCTTGTCATTATTGTTTGGTGCAATATAAGGGATCTTAATTGCATCAACATTATAGATTTGGTTCTCATTAATCTTAATCTTAATTTCATTATGATTAACATCATAATAATACCCATGATCATTACTTTTGATCTTATCAATATATGCTTGTTTGTTTGATTGTTTGTTTTGATCAAACATAATGTTGGGAATATTAATTGAACTAACTGATAATTCAACATCATCTGGAATGATGTTTCTAACAATCATTCCAGGGATATAAACTTCAAGTTCTGGATATGATGGTGACTTAATACTTAATGGGTGATTAGTTTTAGATCTTAAATAATAAAATATTGGTCCATATTCTTGTGACTTACTATTTGGACGATAGATTTTATCAATAACAGCTTGACCTTCTAAATAAAGATCATTAATACTAAATTCATTTCTTAATTCATCTAAGGCATTTTGATTAGCTTTTTTAAATGAATCATAAAAACCATTAGTTAATTCTAAACCTGTTGATTTATTAGGCGTTGAACGTTTAAAACGGTTGTTGTTATCAGTTTGATCATTATCTTGTTGAACATCATTCTCATCCATTTGATCATGATCGAGCACCTCAGATAAATTGATTTGGTTATTCAGATCTTTTAGGGTTGAAAAATTAGCATCACCACCATCTAAGATATCAACAACATAA
This sequence comes from Mycoplasma sp. E35C, assembly GCF_019873825.1. NCBI lineage: Bacteria > Bacillati > Mycoplasmatota > Mollicutes > Mycoplasmatales > Mycoplasmataceae > Mycoplasma > Mycoplasma sp. E35C. The sequence goes on from NZ_CP068418.1 coordinate 552,391, forward strand.
TCATCATTATCATTTAATTTAACCCTTTTAATAAGTTTGTCAGCAATCTCAGTACCTAAACTTTTAAACCCGTCAAATTGGATTTCATTAGATCTGATGTCAGCTTCATTATCCTTACTAAAAGTAACATTAATAGTAGCCATTCCATTAATGTTGCTATAACTAACAATTTCAACCCGAACGTTTCAACCCCTAGCTAATTCATTAGTTTTTATTAATTGAAAATTATCAGGCACTAAATCTTGGGGTCTTGTTGTATATCTATTTAAATTATCATGCGTTTTAGTATCAACAACAATAAAACTAGACGGATCTAAGGTATTGGCATAATTTCTTAACCGTTGAGCATTTGATAATGTCATAACTGGTTGATTAACATTATCATCAATCACTTGATCATCTGATGAACCATCAGATGATCCTTGTGTTCTTGATGCTGGTGGGGTTTTATTTTCACCACTATCTTTATCAATGCCAATACTACTTGTGCATGAAGATACTAAAATGCTTGATACAAAAAACAGACTAAATAATTGACTAACTTTAAAAAGATTGTGCTTCTTCATAAAGAAAATACGTATTAATTAAATAAACTACTAATAAATATTATTGATTAAGACCACAATATGATCTTATACTTATAATCAAAGTTTAAGATCAAATAAACTTCAATTAGGCGACATACATTTTATTATTATATAAGAATAAACCAACATTTGGTTGGTAGTGTTATTGAAATTCTTGATAAATCATAGATTTATCTTAATCAATAATTATATAATTATTGCTGGTGTTAATTTTCTTATGAAGGATTCAATTCATAAACTAAAGGCAAATCATTTTTGGTTAATGAAAGTTATGACCGTTGTTTTCTGGTCACTACCAGATCTTAATGATGGTTTTAAACACCACAAGCGAATTAGATTAATCAGAGCATTTTATGCAACATTAATTGTTTTTGCTTGTATTGTTAGTTTTATTGCTCTAGTTATCGTCCCTTCACCAGAATCACGAGAAGGGTTTGCTACTTTTGTTAAAGTAGTATCGTTATTGAGTTTTTTCGTCTTTATTACTGACTGGATTGGTCATTTAATTACTTATCGTTATTTAGATAACAATAAGCACGTTAGTTTATTTAAATTAACAATTAAATACATCTTTTCATTTAGTAGTATCGTGATTATTTTGTGTATCTTATCTTCTGCACAAGCAATTAAATACTTTTTAGAAGCAAATGATAAGAATGCTGAATATGTGTTTACAGCCTTTTCTTCATTAGGGCTAGTAAGAATTGTGCGGTTGTTTATGGTGTTGTCACTGTTTTCGCCGTTTGCAGCAATTACGAATGTCTTTGTTGAACAAAAGAAGTTGTTAACATCAGTTTTTTTCATCATTATTATTCTGATCATCTTATTTGCTTTGATAATCTGATCACAAGAAACTGTCTATTTGTTTAATCAAAAATTAGCTTATTTAGCTAGTGTTAGTGACAATTATGCTAATTCATCTGAATTTGATATCTTTATCAAATTAAATAAATTAGATCCAGCTTCTAGTGCTTATCAAAGCTTAATTAATAAGATTAACCATCAGCAATATGAAGATGCAAAAAACCTTTTATCACTTGATGATAAAAATAATTTAGATAGCTTATCAGTTGGTTATATTAAGAACTTTGGTGAAGCATTCTACTTCACCACAATTACACTTACAACTGTGGGTTATGGTGATTTTTCACCACATGCTCCAATTTCAAGAGTGATTGTTAGCTTCATTTCATTATTAGCGATCGCGATCGTTGCCATCCCATCAGGGGTTATTGCTGGTGCTTTTTTAAGTGAGATGCAAAAAAGAAGTAAAAAGAAGAAAAACCAAAAAGCAAACCAAAACCAACAAAACCAAAACGAAGAGCCAAATAACAACACTAACTGCGAAAACCAAGCAGTCAAACCTAAGTCTGATGATCATAGAAAGAAGTCATTGGATGATTACGAATTTATTGAAATTAAATTTTAACAATGGAATTTTTAAAGAAAGAAACAAGATCTAAAAAAGCGATTAAAAACGCAACTAAAGTAGTTAAACGCGGCAACATCTTAATGTTAGCTATCGGGCTATTATTAGGGACTAGCTTCAATGCTGTTGTTGCTTCATTAGCTAATGACGTAATTATGGCTGCAATTGCTAAATTATATGGCAAAGACAGCATCGATAAATTAGAATGAAATGGAATTTTATACGGTAAATTCTTAGCTGCTTTAATTAGCTTCTTAATCATTACTATCATTCTAGTAGCATTCTTATTCATCATTTATTACATCGTTGAAATCGTTAAAGAATGTAGACAAAGAAAACAAAAAATTGCTGAAGTTGTTGAAGAAAAACCTGCTGAACCAACTGATCAACAAAAAATGATTACTTTATTAGAAACAAACAACACTTTATTAAAACAACAAATTGCTTTATTATCAAAAGCTCACAATGTTGAAATCTTATCAAACCAATTCGGTGATAAAGTTGTTGAAGTTCCATTTGATGCAAAAGCAAATGGTGATAAAAAATAAATCTAATAATTAGTTAATCACATAAATCACATTTAAAGATCAAACACCCAGAATTATCTGGGTGTTTTTTATTGTTTGTTTAAGCTGGATTGTCAAATCATTAAGGGGTGATAAGAATTGTTTTTAAAGCTTATTGTTGGTGATATATTAGAGTTTTATGATTGGGATGATAGTTGGATATAAAAACAAATAAGGGTTGGTTTTAATAAGCTTTAAAACCCTTATTAATTTGACATCAAGATTAATCATTTGCTTGCATCAAATCATTAAGGGTTTTTAGCTTTTATACAGTTTTATTGAATTAAATTTTAAGCATTAAATATCAGGCATTAAACCCTTATTAATTTAGCACTTTGCTTGGGCATTACTTCACTTAATAACTAATCAAAAAACCATCTATTCAATCACAATTACAATAAAAAACACATAGCATATGCTATGTGTTGGTTTTAATGTTTGATTAAAACTTAGAACTTAATAATATGATATGGGATTATTGACTATTTGATTAGAATTTAATAGCAATTTTTAATACGCCATCTTCTTGGTTAGCAAAGAAGCTGTAAGCTTCAACGATCTTATCAAATGGCATTGTGTGAGTTACTAATTTAGTTAAATCAACACGTTTAGTTTCAATAATTTCCATTAATCTTCTCATTCTTTCTTTTCCACCAGGACATAGAGAGAACGCAATCACACCGTCGTTTAGACCAGCACCGATTGTTGATAAAGGAATTTTAATATCATCACTATAAACACCTAATGAAGAAACAGTTCCACCTGGTCTGATTAATTCCATAGCTTGTGCGAATGTAGCTTGTTTACCTAAACATTCAATAGCAGAGTCTAACATTCTACCATCAGTAATTTCAGCAACACGTTTCTTAACATCTTCTTTAGTGAAGTTAATAGTGTGAGTAGCACCCATTTGTTTAGCCATTTCTAGACGGCTGTCGTTTCCATCGATTGCAATAATCTTAGAAGCACCTAGTAATCTAGCACCGTTAGTAGCACATAGACCAATTGGACCTTGAGCAATTACCCCAACGAAGTCACCGATTTTAATTCTTGCATTTTCAGCACCAGAAAAACCAGTTGACATAATGTCTGGACACATTAATACTTGTTCGTCTGTTAAGTTAGAAGGAATTCTAGCTAAGTTATACATTGCGTCTTTAACTAAAATGTATTCAGCTTGACATCCGTCCATCATGTTACCAAATTTTCATCCAGCTGTTAATTTGTAACCGTATTTTTCATTTTCACCATCTTGTGAAGATTGTCCACCTTGACAAGCAGCAGAGTGACCACTTGGAGTAATCGCACCAGCTAACACTCTTTCATTTAATTCATAACCTTTAACTTCATCACCAAAAGCAACTAATGTTCCAACAGCTTCGTGACCTAATGTTAAACCTTTAGCAACAGGATATTCACCTTTTCAAATGTGGATATCTGTTCCACAGATTGTTGTTGTAGATACTTTAATTAAAGCATCGTTTGGACCAATCTTAGGTAATTCTTTTTCAACAATTTTAATGTTACCTTTTTCAAAGAAAGCTAATGCCTTCATTGTTTTAGGTAAATTACTTACTGATTTCATATCAACTCCTAGCAATTTTTTTACGATTTAATTATAAACCTGTATAAAATAAATTTTTGAAAAATTTTTAAAAATCTGAGTGTTATTTTTCTTATATTTTGTTTTTATGTTATATTAATTATTTTTTATATTTTTTTATGTTATAAATGGGCGATGAAAAATTATGGTGAACTTAATGATAAAAATAAGCATTAATTTCAATCAAAACCTAGGATTTATCAGGATTATAGATAAAAAATAGATTGGCTATTTTAGCCAATCTAATCACGATTTTTCTTATCTTCTAATAGCTTTACTACTTCATCAAATAGCCGTTCTGGGTTATTTGATAGCCGTTTAATTCGACCTTTTTGAGCTACAGAAATTTTTCCATTTGTTTCACTAACAATAAACACAATCGCATCAGTTTTTTCACTCAACCCTACACCAGCACGGTGTCTAGCACCGTATGAAACATCTAATAATTGTCTGGTCATTGGGAAATAACTTGATATTGATGTTAATTTCATATCACGGATAATGATGCCACCATCGTGCAGCGGTGATTTCTTATTATAGAAGACCGAAATAATGAACTCAGGTGAAAAATCACCAACAATCTTATAACCAACATTGATGTAATAATCCAGATTGTCTTCTCGTTCAATCGCAATAATGCCACCAATCTTGTCAGCTGATAATTTAAGCAACGAACTGCTTAAATTATCATAAAAATCATTAATCGTTCGCTGATCATCTTTCTTTTTAAAGATCTTTTTAATTGATTTAAAAAGTGAATCATTTTCAGCTTTTTTAGAAAAGATAAAGATTGTAAATTGGATCAATATTACAACCATTATGATTAAAAAAGCAACAAGGATTAAGATCAGCAGGACAGAATTCATTTATAACACTATATTACTACTATTTTATATTTTTATCTTCTTCGATTTCAAAATCAATACGACGTAAGCGGTTATCAGTTGATAAAAGTTTAACATCAACTTTTTCTGAAATCTGATAACGCTTGTTATTCTTTTTACCAACTAATGTGTCAGTATTAGGGTCATATTTATAAAAATCACCATGGATATTATTTAAGCGAACTAAACCTTCAATTCCGTTATCTAATTCAACAAACATTCCGAAATTAGTAATCGTGCTAATGGTTACTTGCTTAAAGTATTGATTCTTAAAGCGTGACATGTATTTAACTGATAAGAAGGCATTAACATCACGTTCACAATCAAGTGCGTTAAGTTCTTTCTTATTAATAAATTCACATCAGTTATACAATTCAGTTTTTAATTCGTTGCGTTGTTCGTCTGTATATGCTTGTCTATCAAAGATATTCATTCACAAAATACGGTGCACGATATTATCAGCATATCTTCTAATTGGTGAAGTGAAGTGCGTATAGTTACGTGAAGCTAATGAGAAGTGTTGTAAGTTTTCAGGTGAATAATTAGCCTTATTCATTGAACGTAATAACAACTTGTTGATTAATTTAATTGCTTTATTATCTTGGTTTTTAATTAATCAAGATTGGATGTCAGTTGATTTAATATTACTTAAATCACCTGAGATTTCAAAACCAAGAATTTTAGCTGCTACACTGAAATTGTTTAATTTATGTAGTGGTGGTTTTGGGTGAATGCGATAAATAAAATCTAATTTATGATCAGCGGCAAATAAACATACTGCTTCGTTAGCTGCAACCATGAAGTCTTCAATCATTTCTTGTGCTTCACCGTGAGGTTTTTTAACAATGTTGATTGGTTCAAACTTATCATCTAGTTCGATGGCAATTTCATCAACATCAAATGCTAAATAACCACGTTTGATCTTCATTTGGCGTAAGATTTTAGCTAAAACCTTAGCATCATCCAGCATTGTTCTGATTTTAGGTTCAACATCATTTAGATCGTTTGTAGCTTTGAAATATTCATTAACAATTTCATAACTAAAACGTTTATGAACATTAATGATTGCTGGGTAGTATTCATAATTAACCATCTTACCAGTGCCATCAATCACTAAATCACCAACAACAGCAAACTTATCAACACCTTGATTTAATGAACATAAATCATTTGATAATTCTTCTGGTAACATCGGAATTACTTTGTTGGCTAAATATACTGATGTCGCTTTATTTCTTGCTGAACGATCAAGTGGACCGTTAAATTTAACATAGTGACAAACATCAGCAATCGCAACTTTTAGATTGTAATTACCATCATCTAGTTTTTTTACATAAACTGCATCGTCTAAATCTAGGGCTGATGCTGGGTCGATTGTAATGAATTCTAGATCTCTTAAATCTTTACGAATATTTTTTTGGTGATCATCTAATTCGTATTTTAAGCTCTTAGCTTCATTTAGGGCATCTTGATTAAAACCAAATTCAATTAAATGGTTATAAGCAATGGCATCAATATCAATACCAATATCTTCTTTTGAACCAATCTTTTGAATTAATTTAGCATAAATGGTTTGGTTTTCAACCTTAATGATTTCAAACAAAATGCGATCATGTTCATTTAGTTCAGCATAATGCTTATCTAATAAAACCTTATAAATGATCTTAGGATCATCTGGTAAGATTAAATATTCATGACCAGTATCTTGGTAAGTTCCAACATATTGTGTGCGATTGCGTTGTTTGATGTTTAAAACACAAGCATCAATCAGTTCATGACGGTAGTTTTCATTTTGAACGCTTAATGGTGCAAATTCAACAACGTCATTATTTAATGCATTATTTAGATTGATATTATGAACATAATATTTTGATAGCTCATCACCATCAATCTTAATAAACCCATTACCATTACTACCCATTGATAGTCTTCCGACCATAATGTTGGTTAGATCTGGTGCTGAGTTTTGATAACCTAATACCACTTTGTTGTTATTAAGTTTTTTTAGTTCGCCCCTTAGTAATAACTCATCAATTTCTTTATAAATTGCAGATTTTGAGTGCTTATGGTTTAGTTTTTTAACAATGATACCTGGTGGAATTGGTTTTTTGTTTTCTAACTTTACAATTTCTAAGATATCACTAACTATGGTTTGTTTTTTATCGTTCATAACTCAAGAATTTTTATTAATTGATCAACCTTAATCTTATTTGATCACGAAGTGATAAATTAATCCGATGATTAAAAAAATCAACATCAGAATAAACATCGCGATTTGCAGAATCTTAATGATCCCACGGTCTTTGGTTTTTTTGAAGATTTCTAAATCTTGTCCAGATAATGAAGCTAAGCCCCCTGTTGTTCCTGAGTTAGATAAACCTAACCCGATTAATAGAGCAACGATGGCTAATACGAACATGACAATTTCAGTAGCACTCATACAGTTCTTTTATTTATATATATTTAATATGTAATTTTATAATAAATTTTATTTTTTAATTTGATTGTATAGTTGTTTTATCTTTTTATTATAGTGAGCCAACCCTGTTCTTGTAATTAAATACCCTTTGGTTTGTAGTAATTTACTTAATTCATTTAGTGAAGCATCAGGGTGATCAAGTTTAAGATAACAATAGATTTTAAAGATTTCAGTTTGGTGATTAAAACATTGATCAGCAATGATTGCATTGATCATGGGTTTTAATTTTTCATTAAGATTTATTGTTTTAGTTAAGTTGGCAATATCAAGATTATTACTTGAATATGCTTGTTTGATTATCTTGCGTTTCATGTTGATATCTTCGTATTCAAAACGACAAGAAAACGCATTAATGAATGCTAAAAAATCCAAGATTACCTGAATTTTTTTAACATACAAAACATATTTATTTTTTCTTGATGTTAGTTTGAATTGATCAAAATTATTTTGGATCAATAAATTATTAATTAACAACGCTTTATGTTGTTCATTAAAGACCAATTCTAAATGTTGGTTTTTAGATTTTGGTGAAGCTAAATTACCCACACTTAAAAACAGTCCACCAAAAAAAGCACGCATATTAGTTTCATCTAATTGATCAGCATTGATATTTAATAACTGTTGATCTAATTTAAATGTTAGTTCATAATCTTGTTTTTTTAAACGGTTTTCTGAACGATTATGTTGAATTTGGTTTTGTAATTCTTGATCTAATAAGATTAAGATTTTTTTTAAAAAAATGATCGTTCTTGGGTGTTGTGAAACATAGCTTTGATAAGAATCAAAGCTATGTGTTAGTTTGTTAAAAATAATTCCGTTTAAAAAGAATTTTGCACTTTTTTTATCTAGTGTTTGGTTACAAATTTCGTTCTTAACTTCTTGACTGAAAGTCAACATTATTTATGTAATTTTAAATAGTCATTAACAGCTAATGCTGCAACAGTTCCATCTGATACGGCTGTTGAGATCTGACGAATTTTCTTCTGAACACAATCCCCAGCACCAAATAGACCTTCAACGCTTGTTTTCATACTGTTATCAACAACAATATAACCTTCATCATTTAAAACATTAAGTGGTTTTAAAAAGCTAGCGTTGGGATTAGCTCCAATGTATGGGAATAAACAATCAATTTTGATTTCAGAAACATCATTAGTTTTTAAGCTCTTAACTTTTAAACCTGTTAATGTTTTATCACCAATATAACTATCAACAACGCTTGATAAGATAAATTCAACGTTAGCTTTTTCTTTTAGTTTTTCAACAGCAATGCTATCAGCTCTAAATTCATCTCGACGGTGAATTACATAAACTTTATTACAGAATCCTGATAGATACATCGCTTCTTCGATCGCACCATTACCACCACCCACAACAGCAACATCGCGAGATTTATATAATGGTCCATCACAGATGGCGCAGTATGAAATTCCTTTTGATTCATACTTTTCATCACCTTCAATTCCTAAACGTTTTTCAGTTGTTCCAGTTGCAACGATTACTGTTTTAGAAATTAAAGTCTTACCATCTTCTAGATAAGTTAAGAAATAACCATCTTGTTTTTCAACAGTGCTTACTTTTGAATAAAAGAATGGCACTGATAAACTATTTAGATGGCTAAACATATTAACGGCCAAATCAGGACCCTTAATTGATTCAAAACCAGGGTAGTTATCAATAAAACCAGTTTTTAAAATTTTTCCCCCAGGTGCTGAACCTTCAACAACACAAACATTAATGTTTGCTCTTTTTGCATAAATTCCAGCTGTAATTCCAGCTGGTCCACTACCAATAATAACTAGATCAAAAAGATCGTTCTTGGCATCTACTCGATATGACATGTTTTAATTAAGATTTATAAAAATAATAACTTAATTATATGCTTAATAATTTAAGTTGATTATTTAGTGTTATTTTCTTGTTAGTCGTTCTAGACTAGTTTGGTTATCTTTGTATTCTAATTTGATGTCTAAACTACTGATTTTTGAATCAGATTTTAGATGGAAGATTTTACTAATGGCTAAGATCTCATCTTCGATGTTGAAATAAACCCCATAAGTTACTAAACAATCATCAATCTTATGGTTTGGTAATGCTGATTTAATCGGTGCTAGATCATTGCAAATCATCGTAATTTGTTTGTGTTTAACAACAGGCTGACCATTATCTGCAAAAATTGAAAAGTCCTTAAAAGACATTGTGTTTGAATTATGATAAACCAATAACTTACGATTTAATAACACCTGATTAACGTATAAGATTTGTTTATTTTGATCAAAATAAACAACCTGATCAGTCTTAGAAAAAGAAGACGATAAAAAGTCTTCTTTTCCAGATAACTGTTTAAACATATTGATGTCAAACTGGGTATAAGGAGTGCGATATAGTTCCTCATAATCATGACTGACAACTTCGTTAAAATCTAAGAAATTAATGAAAAAACCAGTTTTATAGTTGGGATGAACAAAATATCCCGGTTTTGATTGATTATCTAAAACATTATAAGCACACAATGTTGCAAATACTCTTCTGATTAAATTACGAGAAATACCAAACTTGATTGATAATTGTCTTTCAGAGGGAATTCGCTTACCAGGTTTTCATTGTCCTGACTGAATCTTTAGAAATATATAAAGTAAAACCGTATTGTGCATCTTGGATACAAAAATAGTATTTTTATACAGTCTAGATTATAAAATAATTTAAAATTTTTTTAGGTGCTATGAATTATCAACAACAATGGATTAGATTAGCAGAACAACTTCACTATGATACTGGTTATGTGTTTTGCAATCTAATTGATCCAGCTTTAATTAACCACATTAATTTTGATAAAAAAACTGAACCATTATTATTTTTTATCATCTACGACGTAGATGATAAGCAATTATTAATCTTTGATAATACGAATGGTTTTAGTTTTGATGAAATTAAGAATCTGGCTAATTTTTATCAAACTAATAACGAACAATACCATGCTTATTTCAGGTCGTTATTAAAGTTAGGTGATAGTTTTGAATTTATTAATCAAAATGCCAGTGAAGAAAATGGTTATTATTTTTTAGTTAATAAAGTTAATAACGAACTAAACCTTGATGATTTAAGACAAACTGAACGGGGTGAGTATTATTACCGCACTAAGTTTAATAATGGCACGTTAATTAGAATTAAGAACTTAAAAAAACACTATGAATTAGAAGAATTCAAGGTGATTGCTAATCGCTTGAAACTAATTTATCAAAAGTTCATTAATACCAATAAACTAAACATCTTTGTTTTATATAAGAAAAACCATGGTTTTTATGATTTAGCCACACCAATTATTGCTCCAATTAGTTCTTTTGCTAATGCAAAAGCACTACCTAAAACTAAAAAACCAGAATTAGCAATATTAAAAAATGATCAAACCAGAATTATTATTGATCATACGATTAATTGGAACAATAAGAATATTTATATTAAAGGTTATATTGGTTTATTAAAAAAACCTGATTTTAAAAAAGCAGGTTTATATCTTTATGCTAATAACAAATTAATTAAAGGCATTAATTCATACCAACGTTATCGTCCTGAAATGGTTTTTGGAGATGTTCATCATTTAAATAATAAATACATCTTTGGTGAATTAGAACTATCAAATATGGATATTAGTATTTCTAATGATTCGTTTGTTTATGATAGTAAGTTTGAAAAACAATTATTAAAATTCTTAATTGATACCATTGGTGATGAAAAATACCTTAATGATGATAAATTAAGTGGTGTTATTAAACATACCAATGAAATTAATCTAGAAGAACCAACTGATCAAAAAGAAGATAATAATAAAAAAGAAGTTGAACAAAAAACAACTGAACAAGAAAACAAACAAGAAGTTAATGATGATCAACTAGAAGACATTAATCAAGAAGCTGATAATAAATATGTTGTTGCAATCAATGATACAAAAGCAATTATTGAATTCAGCGAACAAGCAAACCAATTGTTTTCAACATCATTTGATGCAATAACTGATCAAATAATAATTAAGGTTGATGTTAATTTAGATATAGTTAAAACTTTGTTAAAAGATAAAACTACAAAGCGTAGTTTTATTAAGCTGGTTGCTAGTTTAGCTTATGCTAGACAAACTGCAATTACTAACAATAATTCATTAGAAGAATACTTTGATTTAATTAATAAATTAATGGCTAAAAAATCAGATAATTCTAAATAAATTTAATTGATTAAATTGTTTAAAAACATCGAGTAAAATCTCGATGTTTTTTTATTAATTTTTAAATTAATTTAGTGTTCTTTTAACAATTATTTTTTAGGTTAAAAAATATTAATAAATTTGCAAAATCGACGGTAAAAATAAAAAAATATTAAGGTGGTTTTATCCACCTTAATACTCGAAAAGGAATGAAAGATTTATCTTATTTTGTTTAACCGATTTTATAAACTTCTTTAACGAAGAGCAATTTTATATCTTGTATTTTTAATATTATTTAGTTTTGATATTTGTAAAGTTTAAATCTTATATATAAACTCTTATTTATTAATATATGTGATTAATTTTCAATTCTACCCTTAATGGTTGTTAGTCAGATTTTATTTAAATCTGATGGTATGTATCATTTTTAACTAAACAGAAATATAGCTTTAATGTTTAATTAAGGTTTTAAATAATTATTAATATTATTTTTATTTAGTTTTTCCAGAAGCGCCACCTTTAGGGCCTTTTTCTTTTCCTTCACCAGCTTTTGGATCTTTAGCTCCTTCTTTTCCGCCAGCTTTAGGGTCTTTAGCTCCTGTGTCGCCGCCAGCTTTTGGATCTTTAGCTCCTTCTTTTCCGCCAGCTTTAGGGTCTTTAGCTCCTGTGTCGCCACCAGCTTTTGGATCTTTAGCTCCTGTGTCGCCACCAGCTTTAGGGTCTTTAGCTCCTGTGTCGCCACCAGCTTTTGGATCTTTAGCTCCTGTATCACCACCAGCTTTAGGGTCTTTAGCTCCTGTGTCGCCACCAGCTTTTGGATCTTTTGCTCCTGTGTCCCCACCAGCTTTAGGATCTTTAGCTCCTGTGTCGCTGCCAGTTACAGGTTGGTTAGGATTTACTGTTCCGCTTTTTTTACCTTTGTCATCTGCTGATGCTCCTGGTTTAGCAGGTGTTGTTGATGAACTACCACCACCAGTTCCTTTACCTTGATCTTTAGATGTATCGCCTGTTTTAGGATCTTTAGCACAGCTTGCAGCTGCTAATCCTACGATAGAACCGAATCCTAATAAAGTAAATAACTTAAATATGTTTTTCTTGCGCATTGTATTAAATATATTAAATTGTGATTGTTATTTAATTCAAACTCTATGCAAAGATAGAATTATCATTAAAAAATGTTTAAACTCTAGGTCTACTAGAATTAGTAATTTGAAAATTCATTAACTCTAGATTTCCTAGAATTAACTTGAATCAAACTCTAGCTAAACTAGAATTACGATTTAAGAAATTTATATAAATTGACTTTTCAACAAATATAATCACTTTTATTCTGATTAGTTAAATTTTTAATTAAAGTTTGCCAGAAAGGCGTTTTTTTTTTTTTTTTTGTTTTCTTCTTATTTTATTGCCTAAAACAATGATGTTTAATTAAATTATTTAATCGAACCAATATAAAAATAAAAATATTAAGGCAGTATGAAACTACCTTAATACTCGAAAAGGAATGAAAGATTTATCTTATTTTTTGTTTAACCGATTTTATAAACTTCTTAAATGAAGAGCAATTTTATAATTGATATTTTTAATATTATTTAGTATTAATATTTTTAAAATTTCAATCTTATATATAAACTCTATTGTTATTAATATATAGATTTAATTTCAATGCTACCTTGATAGTTTTTAATCAGATTTTATACAAACCTGATAGTATGTATCATTTTTAACTAAACAGAATAGCTTTAATGTTTAATTAAAGTTTAAATAATTGTTGTTATTTTATTTTTTAGGCTTTGCAGCAGGAGCTGGTTGAGCTTTACCTTTTTCACCTTGTGCAGGAGCTGGTTGAGCTTTACCTTTTTCACCTTGTGCAGGAGCTGGTTGAGCTTTACCTTTTTCACCTTGTGCAGGAGCTGGTTGAGCTTTACCTTTTTCACCTTGTGCAGGAGCTGGTTGAGCTTTACCTTTTTCACCTTGTGCAGGAGCTGGTTGAGCTTTGCCTTTTTCACCTTCAGCAGGAGCTGGTTGAGCTTTACCTTTTTCACCTTCAGCAGGAGCTGGTTGAGCTTTACCTTTTTCACCTTCAGCAGGAGCAGGAGTTTCAGTTTTACCTTGGTCTGAACCAGTAGCAGAAGCAGGAGGAGTTTGAGTTTTACCTTGGTCTGCACCAGCAGCAGGAGGATTTGTTACTTCACCACTTTTGTTCTTTTTATCATCTTCTTTTTTTGGTGTAGTAGGAGTAGTGGCTCCTTTACCTGGATCTTTAGGTGTTTCACCTGTTTTAGGATCTTTAGCACAGCTTGCAGCTGCTAATCCAACGATAGAACCAAAACCTAATAAAGTAAATAGTTTAAATATATTTTTCTTGCGCATTGTATATAGTAAATAAAGATTTAATTAATTAATTTAAACTCTATGCAAAGATAGAATTATTATTAAAAAATACTTAAAACTCTAGATACACTAGAATTAATTATTTAATAATTTTCATTAACTCTAGAAACATCTAGAATTAACTTGAATCAAACTCTAGCTAAACTAGAATTCCGATTTAAGAATTTATATAAATTGACTTTTCAACAAATACAATCAACATAATTCTGATTAGTTATATTTTTAATTAAAGCTTCATCGACCTCGTTTTTTTTTTTTTTTGTTTGCGTCTTATTTTAGTATGGAAAATAAAGGGTTTTAATGCTATTTTTTAACTAAACCAGTATAACAACATTAAAAAATAACTGTTTTTAAGTTATTAAACCCATACTTTATGATTAAACCCTTATTAATAAAGCAAATTATACTTAAAATAAGCAGTAAATAAAAAATTACTATCCGTTTGGCGGATAGTAATCTTCAATATTGTTTTTAAATAATATTAGAGTTATTAGCTAATTATTTACTTATTAACCTTATCTAAGATTTCGTTTAGATAAATTGTGTTTTCAAAATTGTATTTAGACTTAGATTTACCAAAATGTCCATATACTGCTAAATCAGCATACTTAGTATCTTTTAATTTTAAAAGATCAATAATTTCTGAAACAGTGTGGTTGAAGGTTGATTTAACAATCTTATTGATTTTTTGAATATCAATTGTGTTGGTATTAAAACAATTTACAACAATATCTAATGGTTTTTCTACACCAATTGCTCATGAAATGATTACTTCACATTCACTAGCTAGTTTTGCTTCAATAATGTGTTTAGCAATCCAACGTGCATAATAAGCACCTGAACGATCAACTTTGGTGTAATCTTTACCACTATAAGCACCACCACCGTGGTGAGCATAAATTCCAAAACTATCAACTAATAGTTTTCTACCTGTTAATCCAGTATCAGCAATTGGTCCACCACTGATAAATAAACCTGATGGGTTGATTAGTGCTTCATATTTTTTATCAAAGCCATATTTGGTTGCAATTTCATCCATAATAAACTTTTTAATAAAAAGTTTAAATACACCTAGATCAACATTTTCATCATGTTGAACTGACATTAAAATTGTTTTTAATTCAACTTGGTTGTTATCTAAATAATTTAAGCTCACTTGAGCTTTCATATCATAATTAGCATGGTTGAATTTTTTATCATCAATTAGTTGTTTAGCTAAACGCACTAAATCATGAGCCATCATTACGGCTAATGGCATTTTATTGGTTGTTTCATCACACGCATAACCAACTGTGATCCCTTGATCACCAGCTCCGATCTTATTATCTTTTTGATCTACTGATTGAGCAATATCATGTGATTGTTGGTTGATGTTAGAAATAATCGTAAAACTAGATTTGTCATATCCTAATTTTGTTACAACATTTCAAGCAATATTTACATAATCAACCTTAGCTTTAGTAGTAATTTCACCACCAATCACAATTAAACGATTAGAAGCTAATACTTCACAAGCCACACGGCTGTTTTTATCTTGAGCTAAACATGCATCTAGAATGCTATCTGCAATCTGGTCACAGATCTTGTCAGGATGACCACTGCCCACACTTTCAGCAGTGTATATTCCTTTTCTATTATGTTTAAGAGTAATACTATTCATACAAAAATGTCCTATTAATTATATATAAGTGATTATTTTATTAATTTAGTTATCCATGAGGTTGGTAATTAAATAATTCACAATCATGGCTGCGTTATCACCAGTATACATCTTTTTAGGAATCAACGGTTTGATCTTTAATTCATTAATTTGTTGGCGCAGATAACTATTAGCACTTACTCCACCACCTAATAAGATGGTTTGATATTGAACTGCTTGGTTTTTGATTTGTTCTTTAACCCGTTGTATTAAGTCATCAATAATGAATTTTTGAAATGAAGATAGCACTGCTACTTTATCAAAATCAGGTTGGTTTTTGTGTTGTTGGATGTATCTTAAAACTGCAGATTTAAAACCTGAGTAACTAAAAGAAGATAATTTGTTATTCTTTAAAAATTGGATGCTTTTAGCTTTATTAACATCAAACATTTGATCAATCATTGGTCCAGCTGGGTATTTTAAATCCAACTCACGACCAACTTTATCATACACTTCACCAATCGCATCGTCTAAGGTTTCATCTAACAACTTAATGTCATTAGCTGATTGAATATGATAAATCGAAGTATGACCACCAGATACCACTAAACCTAGGGCTGGGTATTTAACTTCATCATGGCGATGGTTTGGTGAATTGTCATCAATTGTTGCTGAAAACAAATGACCGTATAAATGATTAATGCCAACAACATCAACATCTAATAAATAACCTAAGGTTGTCGCAAATACTTTTGCCACATGTAAACAACCTAATAAGCCTGGATTTTTTGTATATGCAATGATGTCAATATCATTAATATCAACCTTTGCTTCATTTAATGCTTCAAATAAAGTTTGGTGCAATATCTCTTCGTGATAGCGTGCGGCAATTTCTGGCACTACGCCACCGTAATTAGCATGTACACTTGATGATGATTTGGTTTTGGTAGTTATGATTTGATTATCAATTGCTATAGCAATTGATAAATCATCACAACTAGATTCAATGCCTAAAATGACTTTGGAGCCCATACTTGCTAATTTTATATTAATGAATTATTTTTTAGAATCAATTATTTTCAGCTAGTTTCTTTAAAACGAACATAAGCATTAATTAAACTGGCTTTTTGTAAATCATTAATTGGAGCTTCAATGAAGTTATTAACATTTTTTATATCTTTAATGTAATATGCTGACTTAATTAGTTCACTTAGTTTTTTATTATCTTCTGCTTTTTGCAATTGTTGTCTTAAATTAGTTAAGTGTGTGGTTAGTTCTTTTAGTTCGTTAGTTAGTTGTTCTAATTTTTCAATTAAAGTTTGAATTTTTTGTTCAATTTGATCTTGTTGTTCAGCAGTTAATTCATCTTGTAATTGATTGTTATTTAGATCATTCTGTAAGCTTTCAATCTCTGATTGAAGCTTTCTGATTTCTTCTTGTTTTTCTTTGTTTTGAGTTTGTAGCGCTTTTATTTCATCACTATTAGTTTCATCAAACCATTCTTGTTCATCAACGATCCCTGTTTCTGGTTGAGAAATCTTTCTTAATGGTGAAGTGTATTGCACAAAATTAAAGTTATCTAATGGTCCGTATTTGTATTCAGGATCATCTGGATCACTATCTTCAACTTCAGCAACAAAATCATCATTTGTTTGATCAACACCTTCAAGTGCTACTTGTTTAATCACATCATAGCTTTGGTTTAATAATTCTGGATATTGATCAATATTTAGTTTGTTAATCGTAATTAAATCTAATGCTAATGGTGTTTGTTTTGGCGTAACGATATGAAAATCTTCACTGGTTGGTTTGTCTTCATCTTTTAAAAACTCACCACCTTGAGCAGCATAAATTGCATCACCATTAAACATGATTGCACCATTAATTCTTTTAGAAGCTAAATTGTTTAAAATAACCGCTGAATCTGAGTTTAATAATGCGGTTGATCTAGTACCTGTTACAAAATTATTAGCATTCAATCCTGCTGATGCAATGTATTGATAAACTTCACTAAAATCGTTAGTTTGAATTTGCGTATCTAATGGATTAACGGTTGGTTGAGCATCATTTTGGGTTTTAATCAAATTAGCCACTGAATAAATTGAACGTTCATCTTCAACAATTCCTAATTTGTTATCACTAAAACGATCTTTGTATTGATCTGAACTGATGGTTTTAATAATATCAGACCAATTGCTTTGATGATCAACTAGTTGATCAATTACTTCACCACGGTAAGCAAAAACAAATGATTGAAAAAAATAAGGAACTGAATATTCTAGTAAGTTAATTGGTTGATTTTTAATCGAATAACTCGTTAAAATTTGTTGAACTTGATCAGTAAATAATCCCAACGCGTCATTAGCATTATTAATTTTTATCAATTCATTTTCATCATTAAGATAACTTAAATTAAACTTCGTTCAATCGATTGGTTGTAAGATTCCTTGTTCAATTAAATCAATAACAGCATACGTTGAAGCTGTGCCAATCGTATAAGTTTTATTCTTAAAATTAGTCATCAAATTTTCATTTGATGAAACAAAATCAAATTGCAAGTTGGTGTTTTCATTGCGAATTTTGCTCATTAGTTTTGGTGACATGTATGATTCAAAATTAGCATACACAAACTTCTTATTTAATAAGTTTTCGTTGTTTGATGCTTGACAACTAGATAAGATAAATGCTGGCAATAATAAACCAGAAAATAATAATTTAAAACGTTTTTTCATATTTATCTGCCTATTTATTAATTGAACGAACAATTTTTTCTTTGTATTTCACTTTTTCAGATAATGCTTTTTTAATAACAGCAATAATCGTCGCAAAGATTCCAACAAAAGTTAAAATTGCACCAAAAGCAATTGCTCAAGCTTTAATTCCCTTACGAATTGAATATAATTCTGTAGCAATTGTTCGTGAAGATCCACGCACAAATGAAGTGATGACAAAGTCATCAAATGAAGTTGCAAAAGCAATTAATCCACCAACAATAATAGCTGGCATTAAATAAGATAAAGTAATCTTAAAGAAAGTTTGAATACGGTTATAACCAAGATCTTGCGAAGCTAAGATTAGATTTGGGTTCATCTTTAACATTCTTGGATAAATTGATACCAAAGCAAACGGGGTGCTAACTGAAATATGTGAAACAATGATCGTAAATAATCCAAGTGGTTGTAATAATAAACTTACTCAAATTAATACAAATAAAGTGATTAAACTTAATGCTGAAATAATGTCAGGAATCGCAATTGAAGTATTAGAAACTGACATAATCAGTTTTTGGTATACTTTTTTATTTCTCCAGATACCAAAGGCAGTAATTGTTGCTAAAAATACTGAAATTGGGGTTGAAATAAATGCCACAATCAATGAGGTTGTTAGTGGCGTTAAAAAGTCACCTTCAGCAAGTTGTTTGTATGCATCAAAGGCTTTTGATGGATCAACGTTATTGAAGTTTAAATTAACATTACCTCTTTCAGTCGCACCATTAAATGAAAGGATAACAATGATTAATAATGGTAAATAAATTAAGCCTAAGATAATAAAAATATATCCCTGGCGTAAGATTGTTTTTAATTTATGCATTACTATCAATTACCGAATTAATCTTTCTACGTAACAATGCACGTTTTTTGAAGTAACTAATTGTTTTTGGTAAGACAAAAACAAGAAGATAAAATGACAGAATAATTAGAGCTAAAACTAAACTTAAAGCACTTGCTTGTGAGATTGCTACTTTTGATTCTAGACCATTAGCACCTAATGATAATAAATAAGTTCCGATCAGTTGGTTGTCATTAGCATTATTAACAAAGACTGAAATTCCCACGGTTGTAAATGCAGGTAATAATACTAAAGTAACACCTGAAATGATTGCGTTTTTACAATAAGGAATTACCACTTTAAAAAAGCTAATGAAGTAGTTATATCCCAAATCTTGTGATGCTAACATGTAGTTTTTAGGCATTGAAATCAATACCGTATATAAAGGTAAGATCATCAATGGCATGAAGATATAAACTAATCCTAATAAGGTTCAACCATCACCAAATGTGCTATTTTGTTCTTGGAAAAATAAGTCTAATAAGGTTTTTAAACCAATTACTTTGATTAAAAAACTATTTCAGATTGGTGCAGTTACTAATGCAACAACACTAAAACGGAATAACTTGTTTTTTGATATTGATAAAACATAAGCAAAAGGAAAAGCAATCAATAAACAAATAATTGTACAAGCAATTGCTAAATATCCTGATTGCACAATTTTACGTACCGTAAAATTATCAATAATTGAAAAGTTATCAGCAACCGTTACTGAAATTTTTCCATTATTCGTATCAATAATTGATGGTGTAAAAGCGTTAACTAAAACGATGATTAATGGAATGATGAAGAATAATAACAACATCAAAACATATGGCAAGATCAATCAGGTTTTTTTAGGTCCTTTGAAGATCTGTGTAAATGAGTGTCAAGTTTTACTAAACATCTTCTTGTGGCCTCATCATATGAACGTCCATTTCGTCAAATTTTAAACCAACATGTGATCCGACTTTAACTTCGTCAATGTTATCAACTGTAATCTTGGTTTTATCTGACATTAAGCATTCAATTTCTCACAACACACCTTTATATGAAGCTTTGATAACTTCAACATTAAACATTCCTTTATCTTTTTCAACAACGTCAAAATCTTCTGGACGGATTAAAACACGAACTTTATCATCTTTTTTAAAGTCGTATTCTTCATCAGTATCAATGATTTCACCAGAACTTAATTTGATTTTGTAATCACCTAAATAAGTGCCATCAAAAATGTTAGCAGCACCAATAAATCTGGCTGTTCATTCGTTGATTGGTGAGTCATAAATAATATTAGGCTTACCAACTTGTTCAATGTCACCTTGTGACATTACCACGATTTTATCTGATAGCAATAATGCTTCTTCTTGATCGTGAGTTACTAAGATAAACGTAATATTTAATTCTTTATGAATTCTTTTTAATTCGTTTTGTAATTGTTTTCTTACCTTCGCATCCAGCGCACTTAATGGTTCGTCTAATAATAAAGTTTCAGGTTCAATTACAAGCGCTCTGGCTAGTGCTACTCTTTGTTGCATACCACCTGATAGTTCAGATGGGTATTTATCTTCTTTACCAGCTAATCCAACAAGATTAATCATTTTAGTTGCTCGTTGGTGGATTTCTTCTTTTGTTAATCTTCTGGTTAATACTTTATTTTCAAAAGCTTCTTTTTTGATAATCGGATAAGTTTCTCAATACGAAATTCACCCATCAACATTTTCAAGTTGTTTTAAAACTTTGTCATACTTTAAGTCAATTGGGCGTTTCTTTTTATAGTTTTCTTTTAAATTATCAATTTCACTATTCAAACGAATAATGTCATTTTGGTTAATGGCTTCTGATAATTTTGATTCTAATTTGATCAGCGCTTGTTGATACTGAGCAAATCGCATTTCATCATTTTCATACATCCAATAACTTTTTTCGTATTCTTTACGAATCTTATTTAACTTATTAGTTAAATCGTTTTTTTTCTTATTAAGATCGTTAATTTTAGCCACAGATTTCTTGTGGGCTTCTTGCTTAATTTTTTCAGCTTGTTCTGATAATTTAGGATCGGTGTTTTCTTTGGGAACACGCATGATTTTTAATCCATAACAAATGTTGTTATAAACATTCATATTTGGAAACAATGCATAATCTTGAAACACAGTAGCAAATGGTCGCTTATGCACTGGCATATCTTTGATATCAATGCCATCAATTTTGATTTGACCATAAGTTGGTTGTTCAAATCCTGCTAACATTTTTAAGGTCGTAGTTTTTCCACAACCAGAAGGACCTAATAAGGTCACGAATTCAGATTTGTTGATGTCTAGGTTCATGTCTCTAACAGCGACAAAACCATCATCAAAAGTTTTATTAACATTTCTTAATTGAATAAAAACTTTTTCTTCCAATTCCGATTAATCCTTTCGATGTTCTAATAAAAATTTACAATCAAAATTATAAAGTTTTTTTTATTAAAAATACAAAATAAAAAATCTTTTTTTATCTAAATGGTTTTCATTTTAAAAATATTAAGAAAAAAACTTCATGAAACCCTTTATTTATCAAGGTTTTATGAAGTTTTAGAATTTTTAGATTTCTTGAAGTTTTTTTAGTTATTTTTTGATCAAAAAACTAATTTGGTTTTTGTATATTGGTTAGACTAAGAACTACCCCTAGAACAATTGCTAATAAAATTACAATTACCACCGCAATAATGAAGGCTAATTTGTAATTATTTTTCTTAGGTTTTTGTTGGTTGTAATTATGGATTGGTTCGTGACGTGTGATCTGAAATTCTTCAGATTTAATAGCATTAGAATTTGTTAGTGTTTTTTGAATTGTTGCACTGTTGTAGTTAGAATTTGTTAATGTTTTTTGTGCATTAGTTCTAATTACATCTGGATTTGGTTGTTCGTTGATTGGTTGGTGTAATGCTTCATCTTTATTGGTATTTAATAACATTGTTGTTGAAACATTATCATGATCATTCTTCTTAATGTATTGATAAAAATTCTTCTTTTCACCTTCAACAATTTGGTCGATATTATTTTCAATATTTTCAATATCTACGGTTTGTTTTTTAGCAACAATATCTTCATCAGTTGTATCTTGATTTTGTTTTTCTTCTTCAAGTTCATAATCAACTTTACCAGTTTGATTAATTAAGATCTCTTCAGAAGGTTGGGTGATTTTATTTTCTTCTTCATCTTGATCATCACTAAATAAATCATTTGTTGTTACACTAGTGGTGTGCTGGAATTCATCATCACGGTATTTTGGTTTAATATCAAGTGGATCGTTAGTTACTTCTTCAAATAATGAAGAAGCTTCAAAACCGTTATGAACTTTGTTGCGTTCAAAGATTGAATCATCAATATTCTTCTTTTTAGCTAAATAAATTTCTTCTCTGATTTCATGTTCTTTTTTAAATAAAGTTTTAGAACGATCAACTGGTGGGGTTTGATTAATTTCAAACTGATCTAATGTTGATATAACATCTTGATCATCAGTTTGTTGGTTTGTTGGTTCATCAAAGTGAATTTTATTAGTTGGTTTATCAAAATCTTGTTTATCTAGCATTTTGCCAAATACACCATAAGATTTTGGAGTTGTATTGTTGCTTTTTTGGTTAATGTTATTAGCTGGTTGGTTGTGTATTGGTTTGATGATTGTTGGCGTTTGTCTTTCGATGTATGAAACATCATGCACACTTAATGTATTAAATGTCCCAGTATTGTTTGAATAAAGATCATCAATGTTATTGATGTCAAGATGGTCTTTAACTGGTGTTGATGTCGTTTTATCAGCCGTAATTAATTCAGATGGTGTTTTTGATAATTCTTCTTCATCAATTTTAGCCGTAACTAAAGTTTGATTTGTTGTTTGAATCAAATCATCACTTTCAAAATCATCATCTAATTCGTTAATGAAATCAGCCGTACTATTAATTAAAGCGTCATCAATCGTATATTTTTTGTTATTATTTTGCATAAAAAATACAAACCACTAATAAAGATTATATTAATATTATTTATCTTCGTTTTCAATGATTACTTCATTAGTTTGATCAATTGAAAAATTTTCTTCAGTATTTGATAAATTTAATTCTTCAATTATCTTATCTGAATCCACATAAACTTTTGAATCATCAAATTCATCATCTTCATCGCTATTATGATCAAACTTTGTATCAACACTTATATCATTTAGTGATGGTTTAATTGAATAATTAATTTCATTACGCTTAATGAAGTGCAATCTAATTGGGAATTTTGATAGCATATCATCTAATTCAATATCTTTTTTGATGTCTAATGCTACTTGATTGAAATCATTTTCAGCAACCTTAGATTTAACAACGATATGAATTCGATAACCAGATTTTAAAATTTTGAAACTATCAAAATATTGTTCTTTATATTTCGATAAAATTTCAATTAACTTTTTACGTTTTAAATCTTCATCTTCTTGGTTATTTCATCTAACTCCTGGTCTTGACGCTGATAAACGATCAGCAATTTGAGTTATTCATGCATAAAATGATTTTGCGTTTTTAAATAAACTGCGGTTTCCGTGGTGACAGTTAATTGCATCAATAATGTCATTATCCAACTTAAAGTATTTTGCAATTGCTACCCCTGCTTTAACATGGTCTGGATCTAATAAATCTTGATTTTTTCAATATTCTTCTTGGTTGATTGACTTACCAATATCATGTAATAAACCACAAACCTTAGCTTTTTCTTTATTTAAGCCTAATTGTGCAGCAATCTTTTCAGCAATCATTGCAGCTTCAACACTATGAAGCAATACCATTTGCGTGCATGAACCACGGTAGTTTAATCTACCAATATATTCATATAAACCTTCTGGAATGTATCTAGAATTAATTAAATTTAATTTCTTAAGGGTTTCTTCTCCGATCTTAATACATTCTTTTTCAAAATCTTTTTTAACTAAGAATAACTTACGATTTAATAAAGTTTGATCTAAAATTGAAGGACCTTTTTCAAGCATTTCATTAAGGATTACTTCTAAGGTTCTTTTAATTAAAAATAAACTAATTTTATTGAATGAAGATAAGGTAATTTTTTTATTTTCAGGGTTGATATCTAATGCTAATCCAGTAAAGAAACTTTCAATCATTTCTTTGGTTTGTCCACCTTTACCAATTAATTTAGCATAAATATCATTGGTAGCTTTTTTATCCGTCTTACCATCTTTATCTCTTACTTCAAATTTAATATCAGTAGATGAAGTTACTCTAACCGTTGGTCCAAAGTTTGATACATTAGATAATGTTTGCAAAACAAAAGAAGCATAATCTTCTTTAAAACGTTTTTCTTTTGAACGATATAACTCTTCTTCGTCTTTGATCATTTTGTCAAAGTCATTTTTAATATAAGTTCGATATTCATCTAAAAGTAACTCTCTTGCTTTATCAGCATTAAGTTCCATTTTTTCTAACATCTTGAACTTCTCTTCAGTTCTTCTGTCATTTAAACGTTTTTCTAGAATACGAATTTGATTTCTGGCTTCTTTTAAATCACCTAGTGATTTTTGATGGCGGTCTTCAATAATGATTTTTTCTGTAAGTACAGAAAGAAAAAAAGACTTAATATCCTTGAAGTCTTTTTTTGTAAAAAACTTTAAATTGCTTTTGAATAAATGATACTCATCTAGTTTTTGTTCCAATAAATGTTGTTTATTGATCGTAACTAGTTCTTTCTCAAGATTTTTTTGGTATGCTTCAGTTTCTTTTAGAAACTTAAATTCATAATATTTTAAAGTAATAAAAACGATAACCAAAATCGCTAATGTGGTTAGTAAACCAACAATTAGATATAGCAAAATTAAAGCCGTTGTATTCATATATAAATAATTTTATATTATTGTATTATCATTTAATTTTGCAAACAATTTGCTTTTAATTAACTCTGATTATTGTCATTTAATTTAGCAAATACTTCATTCTTGATTAGTTCGTATGTTTGGGGCGATTCTTTTAATTTGGTAATTAAATTAGATCTACCTTGGCAAAGTTTTTCTTCTTGGTATGAAAACCAACTACCAGCTTGTTTGATAATTTCATAATCAATTGCTAAATCAATAATTTCGTTAATTTCACTAATTCCAGTATTAAAGAAAATATCAATAAATGTGCAAGCCATTGGTGATGCTAATTTATTTTTAGTAACAGTAGCTTTTGATCTAATTCCAATTGGATTATTATTAACATCTCTTAGAATTTCAGCTCTTCTTAATTCCAGTCTTGTTGAAGAATAAAATTTCAAAGCCTTTCCACCTGTTGTGATTTCTGGATTACCAAACATTACACCAACTTTTTCTCTTAATTGGTTAATAAAAATAACAGCCACATTATGTTTAGCTAGTAGTGGTTGAATTCGTGATAACCCTCTTGACATCATTCTGGCATGAGTACCCATCGTTTGATCTTCCATTTTACCTTCGATTTCAACCTTAGGCACCAAAGCAGCCACAGAATCGACAACAATTAAATCAATAAGTTCAGTTTTAATTAATGATTTAATAATTTCAAAACCTTGTTCACCATAATCAGGTCTAGCTACAATCAGTTTTGATAAATCAATACCCAAACTTTTGGCATATTTTAAATCCAAAGCATGTTCAGCATCAATAAATGCAACTCTATAATCCTTTTGAATTGCTTTATTAATTGTTGACAAAGCTAATGTGGTTTTTCCGCAGGATTCGTTACCATAAATTTCAACAATTCTTCCTTTAATAAAACCACCAGTACCTAAAATATGGTCAAGTTTTATACTTCCAGTTGAAATAAATTCATCCTCAACTATTTTTTCATTATCAGTTAAGTAAATATTAGATTTACCAAACTTTTCTTGTAAAACTTTAAGGATTTGTGCATTAGTTGTTTTTTCGTTATTTTTCTTAATTTTTAGTTCGTTCATAAATTTCTCTAAATTCTTTTTATTCAACATATGTAAAAATCCTTAAAAAAGAAGAAAATTTTTTTAAATAAAAATTGTTGTTTTGTTTATTTATATTCTAGTAATAAAAATAAGAAATAATTCAGTCTATTAATTAGAACTTTAAACTGTTTTGCTTTAAAAGAGCTTAATTATTATTTTTAAAACTAAAAGATCTCTATTAATAATAAAAGTATTAATAATAAGGTGAATTAAAAATATTTAAATTATTTAGTTAAGAAAAATAAACCTATCGAGTTATCTCTTAATCTATTTAAAACTATAAATTTATTTATTAAAGTTATTAATTAAAATTAAATAAAAAATTAAAAAAATACGGTAAAAATTGCTTTTTATAGTTTCAAAAAAAAAAAAAAAAAGAGCGTTGTAAAACGAATAAGGGTTGGAGCCTTCCGATTTTAAGAACTAACAAGTAGTTTAAAGTCGTATGGCTTTTCCGTTAGTTTAATTTTAGCATAAAATTTTAAAAATAAAAATTTAATTTTTAAAATTTAAGGAGTGTGGATTATTCTACGAGTTTTTGAAAAAAATTGTTAGGAGTTTTTAGGGGTAAAAAAGGGCCCCAATGTGCGTCCGTACGCAGGCAGGATAAGGAACTCCTACCACTCTGGGTTTTTTACAAAACTAAAAAAGATAGATCTTTTTTAAAAATTGCTAGCAATTTTCCTAAGCGTGCTAGAGTTCGTTGTTTTCTTACTCTGTAAGTAAAAACCAGTCTTTTTTTAAGAAATTCATTGGTGCTTTCAAGCATTTAATACCAGTGCTTAATTCAGTGGTTTAGTAGAAAAATCTATAACGCATTTTTTTAACAAACTTATTTAATCCACTAAACCATCTTCATTAAAAGCACTGATGAATTCTTTTTAACTAGCATATGTGCTTCTTATTTAAAAATCACTAATGCTATTTTTCAATAACAAAACCAAGTTTTACAGTGCTCCGAATACTAAAATCAAGGCTAAAAGTCTCTCAAAAACTAGCTTTTAACACTTACGCTTTCTGGTTAAAATTTCTATTGATAGCACTAACGCTTTAATGATTGTTAGCTTCAATGTTTTACCAACCAATAGCATTAACGCTTTAAAAATCTTGGCTCTCAACTAAAATCAATAGTTCAGAACAATTAAATTAACATCTAAAAGCTTTTGTTCCTGGTTTTGTTATCAACCAGCAAGCAGTCGTGCTTAAGCATTATTTAGCATATGTGCTTTTTGATTTTTCCAACAGTAATGCTCTAAACAAGTTAAGCACAACTGCTAAAATTGGTTTTAATCCAACGCCTTACAACTAATTTTTTACATCAAAACCCAATGTTTTCCAAGGTTCTAAACCACCCAAACTTAAGACCATTTCTACTACGATAACGCTTAAAAAACACTCTAAGCACCCTTATGCTTCTTTGTTTTTCAACACCAATGCTTTGAACAAAAAAGCCCTTATGCTCTAAAACAACCAAACCCCTATGCTACTAAAAACCAACACATCAATGCTAGCAACAACCCTAGCACTAATACCCTAAAATCACAAAAACCACTAAAACCTTAAACCCATTAACACACGCATACCCTTAAAACTCTCATAAATCGTTTGTATGCGTTAATTCTGTTTAACTAATAGATTTTATTGTCCAACTCATTTTAACGCTTCTATACGGCTTTATTTGCGTTTTAACCATATCTAAACAATACAAACATACCCTTCAAACGCATTTTAAGGGGTTTTAGAAGGCTAAAACTGGTTTAGCTATGGTTTTATACTGATTGATGTTGCTTAGCTTCTTAAAAGCTCTGAAAAATAAAAACTCTATTTTTTTGCTAACTAATCAACTAATTCTCTAGATGTTTGTTTTTGATTTTTTTATCTCTGTTGGTTTTTGAGAAACTTTTTTATTTAAAACTAGTTTGTTTTTTGTAAAGAATAATTTTAACCTTGTAATGTATTTAATAGTTATATAAAAACCAGTTATTTAAAAACTAAAAAACAATAACTATTATATTTAGTTTTTTAACTATATTTTATCTATACTAATAACCATAAATACATTAAAAGGTTAAAAATGTTCTATATACTTGTATATAGAACACAAAAAGGCTAATCTCATTTTAGAGAATAGAGTAATGTATAAAATGACTGCTCAAAAAGCACTAGTGCTCTATGCTAGCAATTTTATAAATTTTATAAATTGATAGTTATTAAATTTTCACTGTTTTTTAGTGTCTGATGATTGTAATTATATGACTGGACTTATATGAAAGTCATAAAAGTTTTCAGACTGTAGCACTTGTTTTTATTCCCTAGAACGCTCTTAATTTTATGAAAGATGTATTGTTCAGTGATTGGATAAATATAATCTTCGCTTTGTCAGTTGATTATCCCTTCCAGATTATTAATTACATACCTTTTAAATTTACTCAGTGCTTTAGCTATCACAGAGTTGGTATTGGTATCTAAAAATTCTTGTCGGTATTTTTCAATTGTTGTTATTAACAACTCTGGGGTTTTCTCAGAACATTGCTTAATGTCATCATAAGCATCTTTTCTAACACTCTTATCAACATTGTCATAAAGTATCTTAGTTGGATTGATTGCTTTATGTAAGTTCTGATGAATTAAATGGTATTTGTCTAAAATCTGCTTTGCGTTAAGTGCTTTTGCTAAATACTTAAATTCCTTTGCTCCGTCTGAACAAAGTATCAAACTCTTAGCTTGGTTGGTATAAAACTTATCAATTAGTCTTAATGTCTCGTTTTTGTTATCAATCGCTCTTTGGACTGGATTTAAGCTATCGTGATTTTTTAAGATAACAATATACTTACCATTAATCAACTCGTTGTTTTCATTTTTACCTTGGTGAAAGAAAAACAATCGCAATCTGCGTTTTTTAGTTTTATTATTACCAACCTTGAATTTTATGTAAGTATCATCAACATTAATATACAAGTTCTTAAAACTATCAAGGGCTATTTTACTTCCTTTATTATATATAGGGTCAGAGTAAATCCGTTTTAGTAGATTTGAAAACTGCGTTCTTGATATGTTGTGGTTAAAACTCTTTCTTATTTTCTCAATGACACAATTATTAACAATTATCTGTTCTTTGATTGCTTCTAGTATAAGCTCGTTGTATCTAAATCTGCGTTGTAAGTTGATTGCGTTATCTAGCAAAGAAAAATAAATCTTGTGCGATGTTAAATAAATAAGGGTATCTAGGAAAACTAGGACTTCTATAAATGGTGTTATCCATTTTAGATGTCCTAGTTCAATCCCGAGTAATATACTGCTCAATATATTTTTAACCAATAGATAAAACAATTCAATTCCAAAGTTTTGAATCTCTATTTTTTTGTTTGTTTTAAACAAAAAACAAAAAATACTTATAAGTTAATTTAAAACCTATAAGTATCTTTATTTGGTATTTTTTAAAATTAAAAACTTAGTTATGCTGTTTTATCAGCTTTATCATTTGCATATTCATTAATGTTTTTAGAAAGTCAAGCTGAAAGACTAATAAGGCCGTTGAATGCGATTTCTTTTAGATATTTTTCCATAATAGTTATCACATTACTCTTACGAATAACTTTAGTCTCATACATACTTTGGAATTGTCTTAATATTTCTTCTTTATTACAATCATCAATTCATTGTTTGATTGTGTCTGCATAAGTATCATACTCTTTATGATCGTTGAATTGTTTACTTAATAATTCTTGGATCTTTTGAGCATCAATCCCAAGGATTGCATCAATTTCTTCTAAATATCCTCTGCGTTCTTCTTGGATATATTCTTTAATACTAAATTCTTCATCAATTTTTATCTCTCCAGATTCAATTTTGTTAATTAATTTTATTAATAATTCTTGTTCGTATTTTGAACAACGAATTAATTTAGAATTAATTTCTTTAATAATTTTATTAGCTAATTCTGCATCTTTATTATCAAGTGATTTTTTATATTGAATATATAATTCAGTTAAATTATTAAGGTCATAGCTATAACCACTAATTGTTTCCTCGTAAGATTTGATTTCAATATGAACTTTATGTTTTTCTTTAACTTCTTTAGGAAGATTTTTATAAATTTTTTCCCAGTTTTCAAATTCTTCTTTTTGTAATTTGTATTCTACTTTTTCAATTCTAATATCACCTGTGGTTGAATTGATTTCTTCAAATTCATAAATCTTTCTGTTGAAAGATAACTGTTCTGGAATCCCTCTATATCTCAACTTGCTAAGTCTAGAGAATTTTTTAGCAAACCAATCTCTTTCTTCTGCTGATTGCTCTGATGCTAAAAATCTTTGATCTTCTGAGATGTTTTTTTGCTTTACCAATTCAGCTCTAATTTCGTTAATTTCTAAAATGATTTCTTTTAATCGTGATTCAAAGAAATCTAATTCATTATCTGAAATGAATAATCTAGCAGCGTTTTTTAAATTTTCTCTCATCAAATGTGATCGTTGATAACATTTGATGAAACCTGATTGTTTTTTATACTCAGTTTCATGAGTTAAAATACGATTAGTTCTAGAGATTGCTTGAAATAATCTGTGATAATCTAGAACTTTATCTAAATAGATAAAGTTGATATATTTAGAATCAAAACCAGTCAATAATTGGTTTACTACTATCACAAGGTTGATCTTGTTTTTTTCTAGTGGATTTTCACGCTTTAAGTTGTTAGCGATAATTTCTTTCATACCTTCGAAATTAGCGACATGAGAATCATAAGTTTGACGGAAATCATCCAAAATTTCTTTAGCCATTTCTTTTGAACAAGAACCTTTATCAACCAAACCATCTCCTTCGTTTTTGTTAAAAGTGATGGCAATATTTAAAGCTTTTCAATGAGAATGATCTTTTTCGTGTACTTTGTCGTTAATTTCTTTATTGTATTGTTTAAATAATTTGTAATACTCAACCGCATTATTAATTGAAGTGGTAGCTAAAATGTGTCTGAAAAACCCACGAGAACTACGATCATGAAATTCTTCAAAAATATCTTTAACAACACTATGTTTATGTTCTTCTTTGTTGTAGTGTTCATTAAAGAATTTTCTTAAATTTGGATCTTTTTCAATGTCTAATGATGTTAGTTTGTTAAAGAATTCATCTTCAGCTTTTGGGTTATCTGGATACTTAGCTTTAGCTCATTGTCTAATTACTTCACGGTCATTGTAAGTTGATAGGTTTTTTTCGTTTTTTACAGGTAAAACATTGTTATCTTCAATCGCAGATAACATTGTATAGCGGTGTAATTGTTCACCAAATAACCCTTTGGTTGTGATTATGTATTCTTTTTTGTTTTCTTCAAAAATAGGAGTTCCAGTAAATCCAAAGAATAACGATCTGTTATAAGTACTTTTAATGTTTGCTAACATCTGACCGTTAGTGCTTCGGTGTGCTTCATCAATAATAAAAACGATGTTTTTATTTTTAAACTCATCAATTAGACTTTTATATGGATGGTTTTCTTCATTAAAGGTTTCGCTAAAAGCAAGTCTACTCATCTTTTGAATAGAAGTGACAATAACCTTTTTGTTAGACGTTTTTTTCTCTAACAAACCGGCTAATTTATTAACGTTTTCCGTATTATGAATATCCATTCCATTAGAAAACTCTAGGAAGTTAACATATGTTTGTTTATACAGCTCAACCGCATCTAATAAAAAGATAATCTTATGAATATTTTCATCAAAAGTGTTTAAAATTTGAGCTACTTTAAAACATGTTAATGTTTTACCAGATCCTGTGGTGTGGTAAATATAACCACCCCCACCGCCTTTGTTAGACCAATTATGATCCTTAACAACATTACAAATCGCTTGAGTTGCGTGATACTGATAGCTTCTCATGATCTTGAGTGTTTTATCAGTTTTATCAGCAACCGAACCAAATGTAAGTAATGTGTGGATCATTTGGGTTGTTAAAAATTGATCACACACAACTTCCCATTTTTCAATCTTTTGATTATTAAAGTTTGCTCATTTAAAGATCAAAAGATCATTGAATTGTTCAGGTCGTTCAACGTTGGCAAAATATTTCATTTCACTAGGAGTCATTACTATGAATAGTTGAACTAAAGAAAAGATCCCTTTAAAAGATTTTTGGGTTTTATAACGCTTAATTTGTTCGATTGCTTCGTTGATATTAACACCTTCTTTTTTAAGTTCGATATGAACTAACGGCATCCCGTTAATTAGTAACGTAAGATCACCGCGCTTTTGAGACCCGTTGTGTTCGCTGAGTCAAGTTTCTCTAGCAATCTGATATTGGTTAAAACCTTTAGCTACATCATTCTTTTTAAAAAGTGTTAAATTAACATCACCTTTATCAGGGTGTTTCTTTTTATCACGCTTTATTGAAATTGAACATTCATAAGGTTGATTTAATCATCGATTAATTTCATACGGCGATGTGTATTTGTCGTTTATTTTTTCAATAACCTCTTTCATTTCATCGTCAGTTAATTCTTCGCCGTTTAGCTTTTCTTTTTCTTGATTATTGATTTCTATAATCTTCTTTCAGTTAGCTATAAGCTCTTTACTTGTATTGTATGATGTTTTTAACTCTTGCCAACCACCTTGCTTTGTTAGTTTTTCAACAATATTATCTTGAAATTGTTTTTCATCATCAAAGTGTTCCATATGACTCCTTAATTATTTAGTTTAGAAAATTCCCTATTCATAAAACTTTCTTTTATATCCCTTAACTTCTTTATCTTATTATTGATTTTACCGATTAATTTATCAAATTTATTAAATAATTCACCGATTTTTTGTTGTTCTGCAAAACTAGGCATGAAAATTTGGATATCATCAATATCATTAGTAGTTAATTGTTTAATTACACCACCTTGTTTAGAAAAGTTATATTTAGTCAAAGAATTTTTAATAAAGTTAACATTCGCTAATGTTCTAGGGATTAAACAAATAGTTCTATATATAGGATAAAAGGGGTAATCTCTAACTTCTGGATATCCTATCGTTCCTCTACTTGACATAGTTACACAATTGCCTTTTATTTTATAAGAGTTTGTATAGCCAACAATAGCATTAAGGCCTAACCCATTTGATACCAAAGGAAAAGGATAATATTTTGTTTTTACATTGCTAGTATTATGAGGCTTGTCGCCACCAATTTGAACTAAAAAATTTTTTATTAAAAAAGTAAGTTGTCAGGCTTCTTCAAAACCATTAAATCTAATAGTCGGTGTGTGTGTGTGTGTGTGTGTGTGTTAGCTTCGCTAACAAACATCTTTGCTATCAAAGCGTTTTTTAATTGTTCTAACTTTGTGACTTTTAAATGATTGAATAAAATATCGTTTTCTATTTTTTCAGATAATGATGAATGTCTTTTTTGTTTTTCTGAATCCGATATTCATTGACTATTTAATCACTTAGAAAACTCTGCTATTTCAAGGTTGTGAGTAACAGACCCTCTTGCTAATTTTTGAATCGATTTAAAATGATAAATAAAAAAATCCTTGATGTATCTTTTAGAAATTTGATCATCAAAATCTAATTTTAAAAACCTATCATCTAGAAAGGCATAAGTTAAATCTAATTCAGCTAATCTACCTGAATAATTACCTTTGCTAAAAATGAATAATCCACCTTTTTTATATAGATGAAATTTTTTATTAGTATTTGGAAATAGTCAATATTTGCAAGAAATTATTTTATCAGTCAGTCGATCGACATCTGATTGAGCTGGATATGGTATCCCACTCTTAACATAACCTATTGAAGCGTATTCACTAAGAGGGACCGGATTACTTTGCCCTCTCACCAATCACAAATGATCAGACAACTTTATTTTCTTATTAGAGCTCATATCTTATTTATCCAACAAGCTAATTAATTTATCGATCCCTTTTTGATTATGCTTATCAGTTTCTAGTTCTTTTAATAAAGCAACCAATTCTTTTTCTTCACCAAAGTATTCCATATGACTCCTTAATTATTTAGTTTAGAAAATTCTCTATTCATAAAACTTTCTTTTATATCTTTTAATTTCTTTATCTTATTATTGATTTTATCGATTAATTTATCAAATTTATTAAATAATTCACCGATTTTTTGTTGTTCTATAAAAGATGCAGTGAAGATTTGAATACTTTTTATATAAGCAGAATTTATATATTGAATGGGGCCAATCGTCGGAGCGAATTTATAATCATTCAATGCATATCTTATAAATTTAGCATCATTATTAGAAAAAGGGGTTAAGCAAGCCACATCTTTTACAGGGTAGAAGTAATAATCTCTATATTGAGGGTAACCTATGGTTCCAGCTCCTGAAAGAGTAATACAATTTTTCTTTATTATAAATTCATTTGTATACCCCATTAAAGCATTTTCACCTTTTCCGTTTCCAATCATCGGATAAGGGGTTCTTTTTGTTTTTTGAGATTTTATAATTCCAGGTCTTTTACCGCTTCTAAAAACATCCAATATTTCACTTAAAGATACACGGTGTCACTTATCTTCAAAACCATTAAATCTAATAGTCGGTGTGTGTGTGTGTGTGTGTGTGTGTGTGTTAGCTTCGCTAACAAACATCTTTGCTAACAACGCCTTTCTAACTTGTTCTATTTTTTGAAGTTTTAAATGATTATGCAAAATCTTGTTTTCAATTTTCTCAAACAACAAAGAAGGTTTTATTTGGAACTCTAAACTGGGTATTTGTTTAGTACTTAACCAATCGTTAAATTCATTTACAACAAATATCTGAATTGCTGTTCCGTTCTTAAATTTTTGGATCGTTTTTTTGTTGTAAATAAAAAAGTTTTTTATGTAACTTTTTGATATATTATCATCGATAATAATTTTAAAAAATCTTTCATCGATAAACGCTTTTTCTAAACCTAATTCAACTATCTCACCAACATTGCCACTTCTAAAAATCATCAATTGTCCTTTTTTAATTAACGAATCTTTTGGTGCAAAATTAGGCAATAATCAATATTTATTAGAAGTTATAATTCCAGTATTTTTATCTACATCAGATTGCGTAGGATAAGGAATTGAATTTTTAACATAACGAGTAGAAGCACACTTATCAATAGCTCCTGGTGATCGACCTTGCTCCAATTTCAAATGATCAGATAGCTTTATTTTCTTATTTAAATTCATATCTTATTTATCCTACAAGCTAATTAATTTATCAATAGCTTTTTGATTATGCTTATCAGTTTCTAGTTCTTTTAATAAAGCAACCAATTCTTTTTCTTCACCAAAGTATTCCATATGACTCCTTAATTATTTAGTTTAGAAAATTCTCTATTCATAAAACTTTCTTTTATATCTTTTAATTTCTTTATCTTATTATTGATTTTATCGATTAATTTATCAAATTTATTAAATAATTCGCCGATTTTTTGTTGTTCTGTAAAAGATGTGGTGAATATCTTTATATTATTAATATAATTTGAGTTTATAGTTGGAATAAGGCCTACCATTGGCATAAAATCATGAATATCTAATGCATATCTTATAAACTTAGCATCGTTATTTAAAAAAGGTATAAGACAAGCAACATGATCTAAAGGGTAAAATGAATAATTTCTATATTCTGGATAACCTATCGTTCCAGCACCCGAAATAGTAACACATTCTTTTGTGATTACAGCTTTGCTTGTGTAGCCTAATATTGAATTCTCGCCCTTTCCATTTCCAATAAGAGGGTAAGGGGTGTTTTTTGTATATTTAGTAGATTTAACAATTCCTAATTTGCCTCTTCCATTATAAAGTTTAATTATATTCTTCAACAGAACAGGGGTTCAACTATTTTCAAAACCATTAAATCTAATAGTCGGTGTGTGTGTGTGTGTGTGTGTG
This sequence comes from Mycoplasma sp. E35C, assembly GCF_019873825.1. Classification (NCBI taxonomy): domain Bacteria; kingdom Bacillati; phylum Mycoplasmatota; class Mollicutes; order Mycoplasmatales; family Mycoplasmataceae; genus Mycoplasma; species Mycoplasma sp. E35C. The sequence goes on from NZ_CP068418.1 coordinate 588,574, forward strand.
TGTGTGTGTGTTAGCTACGCTAACAAACATCTTTACTATCAAGGCGTTTTTTAATTTTTCTATTTTTTGAAGTTTTAAATGATTGTGTAAAATATCATTTTCAATTTTTTCAAACAACAAAGAAGGTTTTATTTGGAACTCTAGACTAGGTATTTCTTTAGTTCTTAACCAATCATTAAATTCGTTTATAACAAATCCTTTTATTACAGACCCTCTCCTAAATCTTTCTATGGTTTTTTTGTTGTAAATAAAAAAATTCTTAATGTATTCTTTGGATATTTCCTTATCAAAAACGATTTTGAAAAACCGAAAATCAATGTAAGCAAAATCCAAATCCAATTCCGAAACCATCCCAACATCGCCATATCTAAAAAATACTAATTCACCTTTTTTAGAAGTTTTGATGTTTTTTCAAACATTAGGCAACAACCAATATTTATTGAAACTAATTTTTCTAGTAATTTTATCAACATCAGCTTGAGAAGGATAAGGAATTGCTCCTTTAACATATCTATAGCTAGCATAGTTAAAGAACGGAGAAGGACATGTCTCACCATTTTCCAATCACAAATGATCAGACAACTTTATTTTCTTATCAGAACTCATATCTTATTTATCCAACAAGCTAATTAGTTCATCGATCGCTTTTTGATCATATTTATCAGCTTCTAGTTCTTTTAATAAAGCAACCAATTCTTTTTCTTCCTGATCGATTTGAGTTTTTAACTCATTCATCGGATTGTTATATTTATTTATTAATTTAGTTAAAAGAGCAACAAAATCATTGATTTGTTCATCTACTAAATCCTTCATTCCTTTGATAATTGGTTCAATTCATTTAAACACAAACACTGGTTTTGCTTCTTGATAATTTATTTCTTGGATTTTAGTAACTGTTTCATTTTTTAATTCTTTTTGTAAACCACTATTGATTGAATCAATATCTTTTCTCTTATAAAACAGTTGATAAATTTCTAACACTTTTCTTTCAGAAGTTGATAATGTTTCTGATTTAATTATTTCATCAAATTTATCATCAAACGTTTGTTTAATCTTGGTCTTAGCACACTTAATGTTGTTATCTGTAAAGATTTCATGAACTATATCATTTAGTTCTGAAATAGCTATTTTCTTATCATCTTCTGAATAAAAAGCATCACGATATTCTAATTCCAATTCTTCTAATAAGCAATTAATTTGATTGCTTATATCAGTAGATAATTCTTCATTACTTCTGATCTTGTTAATCTTTTCAATTAATAAAGTTTGTTGAACTAAATCAATAGGTAAAATTCTTCCTTGCGGTGTACCTTTATCTGGGTTTTTATCCTTAACGCTTTTAGTTCAAGTTCAATCAATCTTATTTAAAGATTCTTTCAATTCTGATTTATCGTTTATGATTTCATTCCATCTACTATCAAACTCATTAAAGATTTTGTATTTGTCAATTAATTTAATTTTATCGGCAAAAGTGAATAATTCTTTATCAATTTCTTCTCTTAAATCATTGTACTTATCATTATCTTCTTCGATTATTTTTTTGGTTAAATAACTAGCAAAATCTTCGAACTGTTTATAGCATTCATTCTTATAGTTTTCAACACTTTCACTTTGTTCAATAGCATCGTAAATTTCGCTATTTTTAGATACAGAATATCTTTGGTTATTCTTTTTAAACAATAGATCTTTTAGATCATAAAACACATCTCAATAATCATTAAATTCATCAATTTCATTGTTAGGGATTGTTCCATAGATTGTTGAGTAAAGATCGTAAGGACTTTCAGATTTAGTTGTCGTTACATATTTAGAAATATTTAAATTGTAATCGTTTTTAACGATTTCAGATTTATCAACTAATCTAGCAAAATAAGGGATGTCTTTTCTAGCAATAACGGCATCAACGATTTTTTTGGTGTGACAACCTAAAAGCACATTGGTTGTGTTTTCTTTAACAAACTCTTGGCTAGCATCTATAAATAGAACATCTTGTTTTTTATTATCTCGCTTCTTTCTAAGAATAATAATACAAGTTGGAATCCCTGTGTTGGCAAAAATCTTTTCAGGTAATCCGATGATTGTTTCGATATTATTTTTTTCTATCAAATTCTTTCTAATATCATATTCTGAATTACCTCTAAACAACACACCATGAGGCATAACAATCTGCATGATGCCATCACTTTCTAAGTGATATAAACAGTGTAATAAGAACGCAAAATCAGCACGCTTTTTAGCTGGTGCTAACCCATAACCTCTAAATCTAGGGTCATTAGTTTTATTTGAAGGTATCCAACTAATTGAATATGGTGGGTTGGCAACAACGCAATCAACTGTTTTTGGTTTCCCTTCAACAATAAATGGTCAGTCTTTATCTAGAGTATCTCCTTTATTAACATTAATAAGTGAAGGGTTTACTCCGTTCATTACTAAATTCATTCTTGTAAGGTTATAAGGAGCTTCTAATATTTCTTGAGCGTAATAAGTTACATTAACAGTTTCTTTTTTTGAGGTTTTAGTTCTATTAACTTTTGATCCAGTAGCAAACTTTAATTTAGTACCAATATTAATTAATAAAGATCCAGAACCTGAAGTTGGGTCATATATTGAGATTTCTTTTTTGTTATTTAATGAAGCAATCGCAATTTCTGACATGATAGTTGAGATCTCATGTGGGGTGTAAAACTGCCCAGATTTTTTTCCAGCCGTATTAAATTTATTTAATAAATATTCATACACATAACCTAAAACATCATAGTTTTGATTAATTCTATGCGTAGGAATTTCATTAATTATTTCGATCATTTGTCTGACTTTACTAAGATTGTTATCTTTATCAGCATCTAATTTTTTTAAGTTATCATAAAGGTTTTTGAAAATGTCTTTATAAACTTTCAAATAATTATGATGGATATTTTCATTAAAGTAATTTAAAGAATCCGTAATAAGGTTGATCGAAAATTCATTCATTTTCTCAATTCAACTTGAAAATAAGTAATCATATCTAATGAAATAATGAACTCTATCATAGATTGCATTATATGTGTTGTTAACAACCTTTGATTTATTTGGTTCATCTAGTTCTTTTATTTCTTCTTTGCTTAATTCTCTTCTTTCATACTCGCGTTCTAAATCGTCTGATAAGAATTTATAGAAAATTAAACCTAAAAGAACATCTTTATAATTGTGGGAATCAAACATCATTCTGGTTGTGTTACAAAAATCCCAAATCTTACTTGCCAATTCTTGCTTTGTCATCGTTCAATTTAATCTTTATTACATTTACAAAATAATAGATCATAAACAAGTTTATGATCATAACATTTTGTTTGTATGATATCATTTATATTTTAGTAAATAAATAAAAGAAAAGGTAGCTTTAGTGGGTAAGAAACATTAAAAAACAACTTATGCTGATATGAGTTATTCATATTTATTGAATTTTAGCTATCTACTTATTATCTTCTTCTTGATTTAAATTGCTATAAACTCTTCATAACCTTTTTTAGCTAATTCTTCATAAGTAATGAATTTTAATGAAGCAGAATTAATACAATATCTCATACCACTTAATCCCATCCGTTCATCATTAAAAAACATTTTAGTTTAGAATACTTTAATTATTGCAACAAAAACTAGAACCCAAGAGAAGCTAAATTGAATGCGCCCTATAAATACACAATAAGTTTAAAAAAAATTATCCAATTTTAATGTCATGGTTTAAAAGTTAGCTAATTATTTTTATCAAAATTACCGTTTATTTTAATTATTTTTAAAGTTTTAAATAAATAATTATTAACAAATAATCAATTTGTTTTTTCAATAAATTATTAATAAGATTTAATGCTTATTAAAAGCTATAAAAATATATTTATACTTATTTGTTGAAAATGAATAGTTTTAATTTTTAGCAAATAAATTAAATATCTAGCTTAATAATGAAAATATTTCACTATAAAAGTAAATAATATTATTTATTAATAGCATTTGTTTTATATATTTATTAATAAAAAATTTATCAATAAAAATAGTCATAATTATAATAAATTTTTATATTTCTAGCTAAATTTACCGTAAATTTTTAATTTTTTTAGATTTAGAATAACAATTATAGTAGGTTGTTTTTAATTAAAAATTAAATTGTTTAGTCATTGAAAAATTCAATAAATTACTAAGCATTTCTTTCAAAATTTTTTTACTTTATTTTAAAGATGCTTTTAATTATTTTTTAAATGAAAAAGCTTTATTTACAATAATCTTTTATCTGCATATAAAATATGTGTATATGAATAAAAAGTTAAAAATATTTAGATTTAAAAAATTGCTGTTTTTACCAGTAATTTTGACACCGTTAGTTTTAGCTAGTTGTAGTAATAAACCAGAAGATGATGGTATAAGAAATCCAGCAATTGATGGTCAAAGTTTAGTTATTAATTCTGACATGATTAATAACAATAATGATAATCTAATTAAGAAAATTGAATTCGCTACCAATAAATTGGTTATTTCGCCAGGAAATGGAATTGATGGAATATCATTAAACCTTATGAAAAACGGAACTGACCCTATGAAATTCGAAGGGTTAAATTGAATGCACGAAAACAATAGAATAAGACAAAGAAGACATACATTCTTTAACGATAATAAATTAGGTGTAATGGATAAAGATTTTCAAAACTTGGCTAAATTAATCAAAATCAATGATCAAAATGTTGTTCTTCATCAAATTACAGAAGGTGTTCCTAGTGGTTTTTATAGTTATGATGGAATGCAAACTGCAGATGGAAGCATTCAATTTACTTTCGGGATCAAAAAAGCTAAATACGAATCTAACACAATCACTATGGATTTAGTAATTAATGGTAAAGGTAATTCTTGATCAACAACTGTATCTAACTTTAAAATCACTAACGTTTAAAATCATTAATTTAAATAATAAATGATTAATTTAATTAAATAGATAATCTTAAAGATAAATAAATTTTAACTGGCTTAATAAGCCAGTTTTTTTATTATTTTTAAATTTATAAAGTTAATTTAATACAGCATTTTTATCAAAATTTACCGTATATTTTTAATTTTTTATGAAAAATTAACTAATGTTTTTCTGTATTAATTTAAATATTTTTTGATTTTATTTTTTAGTTAATAAATTAAAAAAATAAGCTATATATTTGTTTTAAATTTAAAAAGCAAAAAGATGCATTAATTTCAGATAAAAATATTAGACAACTTTTTAGTTATATAAATGCTTTTTTACTTGATATTTTTTAAATATAAATAAAATATCAACACATATGAATAAAAAATTTAAATTTCTTAAGTTAAAAAGATTGGTATTTTTACCAGTCATTTTAACTCCGTTAGTTTTAGCAAGTTGTGGTTATGGAAACAATGAACCAAAGCCAATAAAGGATCAAGGTAAAAAGGTTGATGAACCTAAAAATAATGAACCTATCAAAAAAGAAACAAAACCAAATGATGATAATAATAAAAAACAAAATACACCAATCGATAATGATCCATTAAATAAAAATAAGAGTCAAAAGATAATCATTAATTCTGAGAAGATTGAAAAAAATGAAAATAAATTAATTAATCAAATTGAATTAACAGATAATAAGTTTTCTATTTCATCTGGAAATGGTATTGATAGCTATTCAGTGCAATTAATGAAAAAAGGAACCCCACCATTCATGTTTGAAGGTATAAACTGAATGTATGAAAATAGTGGTTCAAGTTCAAGACAACGAAGACACTCATTCTTTAATGAAAATAAATGAGGTGTGATAAAAGAAGATTTTGAGAATTTATCTAAATTGATCAAAATCAACGGTAAAAATGTAGTAATTCGTCAAGTTACTAAAGGAATTCCTAACAATCCAGTTTTCTATAGATATGACGGAATGCAAACAGAAGATAAGAGTGTAGAATTCACATTAACAATCAAGAACGTTAACTTTGAAAGTTCATCAATAACTATGGATCTTGTTCTTAACGGAAAAGATAATTTATGAAGTGCAACAGTTTCAAGCTTTAAATTTACTAATGCTTATCTTTAAAATACATAATTAATAATATTTAATTAACCACTTAATTAAAATTGTTTAATAAAAAAATAAAGTCCTTATGCTTCTGCTTTGGGACTTTATTTTATTTGTTGTAAATATCTTTATTATTTATCGCTTTCTTGCTTATCTAAGATGGCAACGAATTCTTCATATCCTTCTTTAACTAAATCTTCATAGGCAATGAATTTTAAAGAAGCTGAATTAATGCAATATCTTAATCCGCCAGATTGTTTAGGACCATCATTAAAAACATGCCCAAGGTGGCTATCAGAATTTTTGGCTTTTACTTCTGTTCGGACTAGATTGTGTGATAAATCTTCTAATTCTTGAATTATATCTTTACTAATTGGTTTAGAAAAAGCTGGTCAGCCACAACCTGAATCAAATTTATCTGTTGATAAGAATAATGGTTCATTGCTTGTAAGATCAACATAAATTCCTTTCTTAAAATGTTTATCATATTCATTAACAAAAGGGCGTTCTGTAGCTGAGTTTTGGGTTACTTCAAATTGTAATGGTGTTAGTTCTTTTTTAAGAACTTCAATTGGTTTTTTTGTATATTTTTTCATATTAAATTAAGTAATTAAACAAAAAGATATAATTCTTAAAATACCAAGATTCTAAGAATTAAATCCTTGTGTTTTGATTTTTTATAAATTAATTAATTCCTAATTAAATTAACTATTAAAGATCGTTTAATCCAGATGAATGTTTATGATCTTCTTTATTTTTTTCATCATTAATTGCAACTTCGGTTGTAATTAATAATGCAGCTACTGAACAAGCTTTTTCTAATGCAGTTTTTGTTACCTTAGTTGGGTCGATAATTCCATTATTGATCATATCAACAAACTCGTTAGTTTCAGCGTTATAACCATAGCCTTTTTGTTTGCTATTTAAGATGTTGTTAATGATCTTAGAACTGTTTTGTCCAGCGTTTTCAATAATTTGACGACAAGGTGCTGATAATGAAGATTTAACAATTTCATAACCTAATGCGATTTCTTCATTTGATTCTTTAACTTGTTTTAATACTTCAATAGCATTAATTAAAGCAACACCACCCCCAGCAACAATTCCTTCTTCAACGGCTGCTTTGGTTGAGTTTAAAGCATCTTCAATTCTTAATTTCAGTTCTTTTTGAGCAACTTCAGTAGCACCACCAACATGGATTACAGCTACACCGTTTGATAAGTTAGCAATACGCTTAGAAATGCGTTCTTTGTCATATTTAGATGTTGTGTTGGCTAATTTAGCTTCTAAACTGTTTAAGTACTTGGCTAAAACATCTTTTTGACAAGCACCATTAATGATTGTGGTTTTATCTTTTGAAATCACCACTTTTTCAGCAGAACCTAGTTTGTTTAAATCAACATCTTTAAATTCAACACCAGCAGTGCTATCAACTAAAACAGTATTAACACTGATTGCTAAATCTTCAAGGGTAGTTTTTTGAGCTTCACCAAATTCTGAACACTTAACACTTACTACATTTAAAGTGCCACGTAGTTTATTAATTGCTAAAGCAGTTACTACATCTTCTGCAATATCACTAGCTACGATTAATAACGGAGCACTTGATTCAATGCTAGCTTCAAGAAGGGGTAGGATTTCTTTAACAGTATTAATTTTGTTTTGTGATACTAAGATCTTTGGATTACTTAATTCACTTAGCATCTTTTCAGAATCAGTTACCATGTAAGGTGAAGAATATCCACCTTTGAATTCTAATCCATCAGTTGTATCAAGGGTTGTGTCAAATGATTTAGCATCATCAATTGAAATCACACCATTTGGACCAACAATATCCATAGCCTTAGCAATTAATTCACCAATGTATTTTGAACCTGATGAAATTGCCCCAACTTGGGTAATTTCTTCAATTGATTTAATTGGTTTTGACATACTTGATAAGTATTCACAAACCAATTTTGAAGCATTTTCAATCCCTTTTCTTAAATTAACAGGATTAACACCATCGTTGATTGCTTCGATTGCTTTATTAACAATTTCGTGGGTTAGAATGGTTGCTGTTGTTGTTCCATCACCCGCAATATCATTAGTTGAAATCGCAGCTTCTGCAATCAATTTAGCTCCCATGTTTTCAACTGGATCAGCTAGTTCGATTTCTTTAGCAATCGTTACTCCATCATTAGTAATTAGTGGAGCACCGTATTTTTTTTCAATTAAAGCATTACGACCTTTTGGTCCAGCTGTGATTTTTACTGCTTTTGCTAATTTATTAATTCCTTTTAATAATTTAGCTCTTGCTGCGCTTTCAAAACTAAGTTCTTTTGCCATTATTTAATTACTCCAATAATTTCATCATAACCTAACATCTTGTAGGTTTTATCATCAACATTAATCGTTGTGCCTGCGTATTCTTTAAAATAAACAACATCATTAATTGTGATTTTAAATTCAATTTGTTGTTGTTTGCTATAAACCAAACCATCACCTAGTGCAACTACTTTACCTTTGGTTGAGTTTGATTTATCTTCTTCATTGATACTAGTAATAATTCCTAGTTTAGAAGTTTTTTGTTCAGATAAAACTTCTACTAAAACATTGTCATGTAATGGTTTGATGTTCATAGTCTATTATTTCATTAATACGAAGTTATTTTTATTATCAGGTTTAATTTCAAATAATTCTGAGTAGTGTAAGATTGCTTTTTTAGCTATTAGTTGGTAATTTTCTAATGCTTTTGTTAAATCATCAACATAGTAAGTGAAGATTCCATAATCAATACCATGACCTGTATGAACAACTTTGTCATCAGTAATAATAATTACACTAGCAGCTAGTTTAGCATTGGCTAAGGCAAAAATTTCATCACGGTTATTTGTGAAATGAACTAAGAAATGAGTTGAGAATTCATCATTACCAATTTCACGGTTAGGACAGATCTTCTTGCAAATTTCACTAATCTTTTCACCAAAAGTTGTTTTTGATACTTCAGTCATTGGGAAGTAGTGAGTGATTGCTCGTTTATAGTCGAATAACAATTCAGATTGTTTGTTAATCTTCTTCATTGTTTCTACTGCAATAATTGGATACATTCCATTTGCAGTTTCACCTGATAACATAGTTGAGTCACAACCTCTTTCAACAGCAAAGAAAACGTCAGTTACTTCTGCTCTTGTTGGTTGAATATTCTTTTCAAGTGAATCTAGCATTTGAGTTGCCACAATTACACGTTTATTAGCAAATCGGCATGCTTTGATGATGTATTTTTCTCAATAAGGCACTTCGTAATAAGGGATTTCTAATCCTAAATCACCACGAGCAACCATAATACCATCACTAGCTTCAATGATTTCATCTAAATTTTCAATGGCATGACGAGTTTCAACCTTAGAAATCACTTGAACATGTTCCATTTTGTGTTGTTTTAGAATATTACGGATTTCTTCAATATCCTTAGCGCTATTAACAAATGAAGCAGCAATGTAATCAATGTTATTTTTTAAACCAAAAACGATGTCGTTATAATCTTTTTGACTTAAGAATGGAATTGAATATTTCGCATTTGGTAAGTTAATGCGTTTTTTAGTAATAATTTTATGTTCGTTTTTAGCAATCGCTCTGATGTATGAAAAGTCATGAGCAATTTCAATAACTTGAAGTGTTAATTTACCATCATCAACTAAAACAATAGAACCTAATGATAAGTCCTTAGCCATATTGTATTTTTTAGATGAATCAGATACTGAGAATTCTAAATTAGTTCCCAACACTTCACGGTTGGTGTGAATTTTAACAATTTGGTCTTTTTTCACAACATTGTCAGTTTCACTCATCTGATCAACACGGATTTCAGGACCGTTAGTATCAAGCATGATTGAGATTGGTAAGTTCAATTCCCTAGCTACACTGCGAGCTAAGATTATTCTTACTGCTTGCTCTTCTTGATTACCGTGAGAAAAATTTAAACGAATTGTTGAAACTCCGTTTAAGAATAATTCTTTTAGATTTTCTCTTGCATTGGCAACAATCTCTTGTTTAGCTGGATCTTCTAAATCAGCTAATTTAAATAATTTATAGGTAATTGAAGGACCACATGTCGCAACAATTTTTGTTCTTTTTAGAAAGTTTAAATCAAATTTATTATGCTTCTTATTCATTGAATTCCCCATTGATACGATTAATTAAATTAATTAGTTTAATTCTTGAAGGATTCTTCTTACTTAATGCTTCATCAAAACTATAAGCCTTAATTTCATCACCATCAAGTCCTAATACGACATTGTATTCTTTCTTGTTAATTTGTTCAAAGGCTTTGATTGCAAATTTCATTGCTAAAATGCGTTCTAATGGTGTTGGCACCTGACCACGTTGACCATAAGTTAAGTAATTAACATTGGTTTTAATATTTAGTTGATCATTAATTTGTTTAGCAATTTGTTTTAAGCTATCACGTCCTTCTTCGCCATAGATATGTTCGCACACGATAATTGTGATTGTGCGTTTTTTATCTTCTAGCATTCTTTTTGCTACTAAATCAACAATTTCTTGGGTTGATTTAATGTTTTCTGGTGTGATTACTAAATCTGCTCTGGTTGCTAGTGCTGCATAAACTGCTAAATCACCACAGTGACGACCCATTACTTCAGAAATTGAAGCACGGTTGTGAGAAACACATGTTGATGAAATTTCTTGAATTGTTCTTGTGATGTGTTCTAGTGCTGAATAAAAACCAATTGTATAGTCTGATGAGCTTACATCATTATCAATCGTTCCCGGCATACTAATAACATTAATGCCTAGTTCTGATAGTAATTTTGCACCCATATATGAACCATCACCACCAATTACTACTAAGGTGTTGATTTTTTTAGCTTTTAGGTTGCTAACTGCTTTTTTGCGTACTTCTAAATCTTTGAATTCAACTAACCTTGCTGAGTAAATGAATGTTCCAGAATCAAAGAAATGATCAATTACTTCTTGCTGGTCTGCTAATTTTATATTGTCTTCAACCAGACCCTTATAACCTTCATAAACTAGGTATGGTTGTATATTATTTAATAACGCTTGTTGAACTAATCCATAGATCGCAGCGTTCATTCCAGGAGAATCTCCCCCAGAAGTTAAAATCGCAATTCGTTGCGTTTTAATAGCCATAGAAATACCTATAATCCTTAGTGCTAATTATAATAAATTATTTGTTATCAAACAATAACCCTAATAGTTCTTCTTTAGTGATTGTTCCGATGTATAGTGGTAGATTGAATTTATCTAAAACTTGTGAAACACTCTCATAATCAAACTTAGTGTTAATCAGTTCATTTTGAATTTCTTCAATTTGAGCAACACTTAAAAAGTCACCATTAAATTTAATGTCTTTAATTAATCC